>JBQTIQ010000001.1:0-42751 GCA_052387955.1 Acidimicrobiia bacterium
CTAAAGCCCTCACGGACCTCCCCCAGAGTCGAACTCGACGCCACCCCCCGGACCAGCCGGGATGACCATGCAACCCTGGGACCCCGACCCCGTGGTGGACCCACAGTGCCGATGTCCCTTACATGAGTCCCGCCCCTACTCGCTCGCTTCGCTCCCGCGTGCAGCTTCGACGGAACGGCGCAGCGCCGCCGCCAGGGGGGCGATGTCGCCGCTCTTGAGCACCAGCGGCACGGCCAGGCGGGCCATCTCGCGGCGGACGTAGTCGCCGGCCACCGCGGTGTAGGCCACGATGGCCAGGTCCGGTTGCGCCCGGCGGAGCCGGGGGATGGCCTCGAAGCCGGTCATGCCTGGCATCAGCAGGTCGAGCACCACGGCGTCGACGTCCACCCAACCGCACACCTCGATGGCCTCGATCCCGTCGGCGGCCTCGCCCGTGACGACGAAGCCCTCGCGTTCCAGCTGCACCCGCAACAGCAGCCGTACGTCGGGTTCGTCGTCGGCGATGACGACCCGGACATGGGCCTCGGGCCCACGGATGGGATCGCCCGCCCCGCCGCCAGTGGTCCGCTTCGACCGGCGCCCCTCGGCCCGTGGGGGAACCCGGCGGTCGCTCATCGCTCCCCGTTGCCCGTCTCGCGCCGGCGTCGGCGCGTTGGCCGTCGCCCGCGCGGCAACCGATGAACGAAACGCACCTTGCTGGCTGATTCGCTCACGACTTCGCCCATGAGAGGACATCACCGATGCGAGCGCCGGAGCGCCAGCGCAGGCGCGGCCGCGGGCGGCCTGCGTGGCCGGGGAACGCCGACGACACGCTCATGCGTGGGGGAGCTCCAGCTCGGCGATGAAGTCGTCGCTGTCGAGCCGGACGGAGACCTCGCCGCCCTGCTGGCGGGCCAGCGACCGCGCCACCGGCAGCCCGATGCCCAGCCCGGGGGCGGCCATCACCGCGTGCTCCCCCGGTCGAAGAGCTCGAAGGCCAGCTCGACCTCCACCGGCGTCGGGCGGCGGCCACCGCCCGAGGAAACCGCCACCTTCGCCATCGGCGGCACCGCCCGGAGCTCGACCGTCACCGGCCCGGTCCCGTACTTGACCGCGTTGTCGAGGATGGCCGACAGGGCCCGGTCCACGGCCGCCGGCTGACCTCGGGCCACCACCCCCTGCTCGCCGGCGACGAACAGCTCCCGGTCCGAAGACAGCCCCCGCCACGCCGCCCACACCGCGTCGCTCAGTTCGACATCGGCCGCCTCGCCCACCGGCAGCGCGGTGGTGACGCCGGCGGCGATGAGCAGGTCGTCGAGCAGGCGCTCGACCAGCCGTCCCTTGCGTTGCACAGCGGCGCTGAGCTGCTCCCGCAACTCGGGCTCGGTGGCGTGGGTGAGGGCGTCGGCCATCCCGCACAACGTGGTGACCGGCGTCCGCAAGGCATGGCCTACGACGTTGACCACCCTTCGGCGGATGGCATCGACGTCGTGCGAATCGTCCCCGTTGCCGCCGCCGTGGCCCGCGGATCGCATCGTCGTCACCCTAGGGCGCGTGAGCGCCCTCGACGCCGACGGGCGTCCTCCGCAGGCCGGCGGTGCCGGGGCCCGATCGCCGGCGACCGGGTTTAAGGCTGCCGAGGGGCCCGACCTACGATGGCCGCCTCACGAGCTAGAGGAGCACGAGTGGACGTCCGGATCGGGATCACCTACACCGCCCGGGAGCTCGAGATCGAACTCGCCGACGACGCCGATCCCGCTGCAGTGAAGGCCGCGGTCGACGCCGCCATGGCCGACGGCGGCGTGCTGTGGCTCACCGATCGCCGGGGACGCCAGATCGGCGTGAGCGTCGAGAAGGTGGCCTACGTCGAGCTCGGCAGCGACGCCGACAAGGGCCGCATCGGCTTCGGGACGTAGTCGAGGGTGCCGGCCGCTCCGGGAGGCCTCGGGCGTGACGGTATTCCCGTGGGGCTGCGCCCCACACCCATCGCCACCGGGCGAGCTGGCGCTCGCGCCTCGGGCGGGCCGGCGTGAAGGTCCCGCTTCTCGACCGGCGGCTGCTGTTCGTCACCGGTAAGGGCGGCGTGGGCAAGACCTCGGTGGCGGCCGGCCTGGCCTTGCTGGCGTCCCAACAGGGCCGTCGCACGTTGGTCGGCGAGGTCGACGCCAAGGGCAACCTGGCCGACTTCTTCCAGGTCCCGGCCACCACGTTCCAGGCCCGAGAGATCAGCCCTCAGCTGTGGGCGATGTCGATGCAGACCGAGGAGTCCCTCAAGGAGTACCTGCGCCTTCATCTCAAGATCCCCGGACTGGCCCGCATCGGCTCGTTGGCCCGCACCTTCGACTTCGTGGCCCAGGCGGCCCCGGGTGTCAAGGAAGTGCTGATCATCGGCAAGTTCCTGTGGGAGGTCCGCGAGCGCAACTACGACCTGGTGGTGGTGGACGGAGCGGCTACCGGTCACGCCGTCGCCCAGCTGGCTGCTCCCCAGGCCATACGCGACCTGGTCAAGGTGGGCCTCGTCCGTGAGCAGACCGGCTGGATGCTCGACATCCTCGGCGACCCCCGCCAGACGGGAGCCGTGGTCGTGGCCGCCCCCGAGGAGATGCCGGTGAACGAGACCATCGAACTGGCAGCCAGGATCGACGCCGAGACCAACGTCGAGCTGGCCGCGGTGGTCGTGAACCGTGTTCTGCCCGAGCTGTTCGGGCGCAGCGAGGAAGAGGTCTTCGAACGCCTCAACCACCCCGCCATCGGCCCCGCCCTCGCCGCCGCGGTGGGAAAGGGGTCGGTGCAGCCGGTGCTGGAGGCGGCGCACCTGGCCGTGACCCTTCGCCGCACCCGGGCCGGCCACCTCAACCGCCTGCGGGAAGGCCTCGCGTCCGGCACCGAGATGCTCTACGTCCCCGAGCTCTTCTCCCGCCATCACGGTATGCGGGCCACCCAGCTCGTCGCCGACGCGCTGAGCGAGGAGCTGGGGTTCTGATGAGTGTCGCGCTGTCGCCGCCGGCCGGCCCAGGGCACTGACCGTGGCCAACCGCGACCGGCCGGCGAGCCTCGAGCAGCTCCTGGCGGCCAAGGAGATCGTGATCCACTGCGGCTCCGGGGGTGTCGGCAAGACGACCACGGCAGCCGCGGCGGCGGCGGAGGCGGCCGTACACCTCGGCGGGAAGGTCCTGGTCCTCACCGTCGACCCGGCCCGGCGCCTGGCCAACGCCCTCGGCATGGAGCAGTTCGGCAACGTCGAGACCCGTGTCCCGGCCGAGTTGTTCAAGGCGGCCGACGTCGAGCCCAGGGGTGAGCTGTGGGCGGCCATGCTCGACACCAAGCAGTCCTGGGACGACCTCGTACGCCGGCATGCCGACGAGGAGACGCGCGACGCCATCCTGGCCAACCCGCTCTACAAGAGCCTGATGACCCGCTTCGTCCAGAGCCATGACTACATCGCCATGGAACGCCTGTACGAGATCCACACCTCGGGCCGCTACGACCTGATCGTGGTCGACACCCCCCCAACCCGCAATGCCATCGACTTCCTCGAGGCGCCGGCCCGCATGGCCGAGTTCTTCTCCAGCCGGTTCCTGCGGTGGCTCACCGTGCCGGCCCGGAGCCGCATGCTCAACGCCGCCTCCCGTCCCTTCTACACGATCGCCGACCGGATCCTCGGCACCCAGTTCCTCGAGGACATCGCCGAGTTCTTCCTGCTCTTCCAGTCGATGTACGACGGGTTCGTCGAACGTGCCCGAGCGGTGTCGCGGGTGCTGGAGGAGCGGCGGACCACCTTCGTGGTGGTGTCGACGCTCGAGTCGGCCCCGATCCGCGAAGCCGAGTACTTCATCGAGGAACTGGCCAAGCGGAACCTGCATCTCGGTGCGGTCGTACTCAACAAGGTCCTGCCGCAGTACCTCCTCGGCCCCAAGGCCACGCTGGCAGCCAAGGCCCTGTGCTCGTCGACCGCTCCGGTGGCGGCCGCCCTCGACCCGTCCCTCGGGCCGCGGCCCCAGCTCGAACGGGTGTTGCACGAGGTAGGCGAGAGCTTCCTCAACTTCCAGGTCGTGGCCAAACGTGAGGCCGAGACCCGGGCCGAGCTGGTGGGTGCACCTGAAATCGTGGTGTCCGTCCCCTACTTCGAGAGCGACATCTACGACCTGGCCGGGCTCCTGGAGCTGGGCGACCAACTCTGGATGTAGCGCCGGGACCCCCGGCGGTGGCGCCTTCGCCGGCTTGTCCCGTTTCGCGCCGATCCGTCGGCGGTACCGCGACCTCGCCGCCGGCCTACGAGGTCACAGACCTGGTCAAGGGGTGGATAGGGGCATAGAGTGGGCGCTACCGCCACGAACGGTGAATATCCATGGAGGCCAACATGGGTGCGTTCCCTCGCCGTCAGGACCGCAAGCTGACGCCGCCGCCGGTGATCGACCTCCGGGACAAGCCGGCCCCCCGACGGATGGAGTTCGGGTTCCCGACCCCGTGCCCCGACTGTGGCCGCACCGGCTACCTCGACTACATCGACCCCCTCCGTCGCGAGATGCTCCAGCACTGCCCCACCTGTCTCACCAAATGGGTCGTGACCGAGGAAGAGCTGTCCCGAGCCTGAGGGGCCCACACTCGGCCCAGCCGAGCCGTTCGTCGGTGTCGGCTCGTTAGTGTCGGCCCGTGGTCTCCCTCGCAGAGCTGGCGCGGCATCGCACCGGCCTCGACCTCGCTCGCATCGGGCACCTGCAGCGCCTCGTCGGGTCGTGGGGGCTGCTCTCCGACTTCTGCTTCGCCGACCTGTTGCTGTTCGCCCCCGAGCCGGACGGTGACTCCTTCACGGTGCTGGGTCATGTCCGCCCGGCGACCAGCCAGACGGTGTACACCCGTGACTGGGTCGGCGCCTCGGTGTCGGCCGACGATCGCCCCATCGTCGCCCGCACGTTCCGCCGGGGCGAGATCATCGAGGGGGAGGTCAGCATCTCGCCGCTCAAGGAACGGGTGCGGGTGCTGGGGATCCCGGTGCGCTTCGAGGGTGAGGTCATCGGCGTTCTGACCCGCGAGTCGACGCCGTCGGTCGGCCGCCAGCCGGGCGAGCTCGAGAAGACCTACGTCGAGATCTTCAATCGCTTCGCCCGCATGATCTCGGCCGGCGAGTACCCATACCCGACCGGCGCCCTCGAGCCCGAAGAAGGCCCCCGCGTCGGCGACGGCGTCATCCTCCTCGACCGTCAGCGTCGGGTGTCGTTCACGTCTCCCAACGCGGTCTCCGCCTTGCACCGGCTCAGCGTGCACGCCAACACCGAGGGCATGCGCCTCAGCGAGCTCGGCCTCGACGAGTCACCGGTCGATGCTGCGTTCAATCAGCCCGGCCCCGTCATCGAGGAGATCGAGTACGGCCCCGAGGTCGTCGTGCTGCTGCGCTGCGTCCCGCTGCTCGAACAGCACGAGGTGTCGGGGGCGGTGGTGCTGCTGCGGGACATCTCCGAGCTCCGCCGGCGCGACCGTCTCCTGATCTCCAAGGACGCCACCATCCAGGAGATCCATCACCGGGTGAAGAACAACCTTCAGACCATCTCGTCGCTGCTGCGCCTGCAGGGCCGTCGGCTCGAGTCGCCCGAGGCCAAAGCCGCCATCGAGGAGTCGGTTCGCCGGGTGCGCTCGATCGCCATGGTGCACGAGATCCTGTCCCGGGAGGCGGGTGAGGACGTCGCCTTCCTCGACATCGTGCGCCCGGTGGCCCGCATGGTCGAAGAGGCGATGTACTCCTCGGAGCGGCCGGTCCGCTGCGAGGTCGAAGGTGACGCCGGCAGCCTGCCGGCACAGGTGGCCACGCCGCTGGCGGTGGTGCTCAACGAGTTGCTCCAGAACGCCCTCGACCACGGCTATCCCGACGGTCAGGGCCTGGCTGGCGGCACCGTGCTCGTCTGCCTGGGCCGTTCCGAACAGACACTCGAGGTGAGGGTCATCGACGACGGCACCGGCGTACCCGACGGGTTCAACATCGAGGACTCCACCGGCCTCGGCCTGTCCATCGTGCGGACGCTGGTGAGCTCCGAGCTGGCCGGTGACATATCGATCCGCCGGGGCCAGGGCCCCGCGCCTCGACCGGGGACGATCGTCACCCTGACGGTGCCGCTCGGTCGGACCGTATGACGGCTCGTTACGGGTGGGTGACGCGACAAGGCTGGTCCCGTGAGGGACCGGGCGGGAAGGTCGGACGCTCAGCCGGGGCGGGTGAGAGGTCTCAGGATGCTCGGCGGTGCCGAGCGAGCCAGGCCTTGCGGAGCTTGCGCCGTTCCTCTTCGCTGGCACCGCCCCACACGCCGGAGTCCTGGTTGGTCGAGAGGGCGAACTCGAGGCACGGCGACTGCGACTCACACTGGCGACAGACGGCCTTGGCCTGCTCGATCTGCTCGATGGCCGGGCCGGTCGTGCCGACCGGGAAGAAGAGGTCGGGGTTGGTGTCCCGGCACGCGGCGTGGTCGCGCCAATCGTCGCGCTCGTCGATGATCGGCTCTACGGAGAAGGAAAGAGCCACCAGGTCCTCCACGGCCTTCAGGGTGACGACATCTCGTGACTACATTCACATGCCGCCGCTCTCGCAACAAACAGCAAGCTAGGAAGTAGCGGCAGCGTAACAAGTTGATGGCTGCCCGGCAAGGGGAAGTTTCATACTCCGAAACTTCGAAGGGCCGTCAACAGCCTGGTGAGAGGCCACCGGGCCCTCACCAGACGGTGTCAGGCTATCGGCGCCTCGGCCGGGGCCAACCCGTTCGCGCTGTCGGGCTCGGGGCGCGACTCGGTGTCGGTGGACAGAGCCGGGCCCGGCATCACCACCCGCAAGGCCTGTGGACGGTGCCCGAACTCGAGCCGGTCGACCTCACCGAGGTAGTCGCCGTCGACCTGGTACGGGAACGGCCCGTGACCGTCGACCACGACGTGGTCGAGATCGCGGCGCACGTCGACGTTGGCGCCCGTCTTCAGCCCGTCCCGGCCGCCGAGGGCGGCGGCGGCGACGCCGAGGATCGTCGGCAGCTTCAGCGATCGCAGCGTCACCAGCGCGAGGGGCGTTTCCAGGGTCGCATCGGGGACCACGTTGAAGGCCCGAGGCCCGAGGAACGTGTACGGGTTCGAGTTGAGGCAGACGGCGAAAACGCCGTCGTCCAGCGACAGCCCGCCGTCTCCGGTGACCGAGAACCGGCTGCGGCTGTGGTCGTAGTGGCGGAACCAGGTCGCCACCGAGGACCAGATGAAGAGTGGGTGCCCGATGTGGCGCTTGAGCGAGCCCCGGCGCTCGACCTGTTCCACGACGGCGGCGTCGTAGCCGATGCCGACATGGAAGAGGAAGAGGCGGTCGTTGACCGAACCCAGGCCGACCGTCGCAACGCGGTCGGCGCCCAGCGCTTCCAGCACGTGGGCCACCGCCCGCAGCGGGTCGTTGGGTAGCCCGAGGGTGCGGGCGAAGACGTTCGTGGACCCACCGGGGAGCGCGGCGAGGGCGGTGTCGGTGCCGGCGAGCCCGTTGGCCGTTTCGTTGAGGGTGCCGTCGCCGCCGAGGACCACGACCGTCTCGAAGCCGTCGTCGGCCGCCCGTCGGGCGATGTCGGTGGCGTCGTCGCGATGTGCGGTGTGCACGACGGTGACGTCGTGGTCGGCCTTCAGTGCCCGCTGCACGACCACCCGGCCCCGGGGCGTCACCGAGGACGCATACGGGTTCACGAGGAGCATCAGCCGGGCCACCGAGGCGGGATCGTAGCGACCCCGAGAGGCGACAGGGCCAGGCCGAGTGGTACGCGGCCAGAGTTGGGTGCGCCCCGGCGGCGATGGCACTATCGGACTCGATGAAGATCGCGGTGTGCGCCAAGCAGATCCCTGACCCGGCCGAGCCGGGCGAGCTCGACCCGGACCACACGCTCAAGCGCGAGGGAAAGCTGATCCTCGACGAGTCCGATTCCTACGGGGTCGAGATGGCGCTCCAGCTGGTCGCCGCCGCCGGGGGGGGAGAGGTGACGCTGGTGTCGATGGCCCCCAACAACGAGACCTCGGGACTGCGCCAGGCCCTCGCCATGGGAGCCGACGGCGCCGTGCTGGTCAGCGACGAGGCCCTGGCCGGCGCCGGGGCGCTCGACACCGCCAAGGTCCTGGCCGCGGTCATCGGCCGAGGGGACTACGACCTCGTGCTGGCCGCGACCGAGTCGACCGACGGCTACACCGGGACAGTGCCCGAACAGATCGCCGCTCTGCTCGGCCGCCCGAGCGTGACGTTCGCCAAGAAGGTCGAGATCGACGGGCCCACGGTCAAGGTCCAACGTCAGACCGAGGCCGGCTACGACGAGGTCGAGTGCCCCCTGCCGGCGGTGGTGTCGGTGACGGCGGGTGTGGTCGAGCCCCGCTACCCCTCGTTCAAGGGGATCATGGCGGCCAAGAAGAAGCCGCTCGAGCAGCTGTCGGTGGCCGACCTGGGCATCGACTCCGCCACCGTGGGGTGGGCGGGCGCCGGCCAGGAGATCGTCGCCGTGGACGACGCCGAAGAGCGGGCCGCCGGCGAGATCATCGAAGACGACGGCGAGGGCTTCGCCAAGATCGTGGCGTACCTCGAGAACCTGAAGGTGGTCTAGACCATGGCCCTCGACAAGGTTTGGGTCCACGCCGAAGCCAGCGACGGCAAGGTCGCCACGATCACGCTGGAACTGCTGGCCAAGGCCCGCGAACTCGGCTCTTCGGTCGAGTGCTTCTACGCCGGCGGTGACGCCGACGCCATCGCCGGGACGCTCGGCGCCCACGGCGCCACGACGGTCTACGGCACCGGCGACCTCGGTGGCGGCCTGCCCGGGGTGCACCTGGCGGCCGCTATGGCTGCCGTCATCGAGGCTGGCGACGGCCCCGGCCTGGTGCTCTTCGGGACGACGTACGACGGCCGGGACGTAGCCGCCCGCCTGTCGGTGGCCCTCGACCGGGCCCTGCTCACCAACTGCGACGCCGTCGAGGCCGCCGAGGGCGGGGTGGTCGCCTCCACGCCGATCTTCGGCGGCACCCGGATCGTCCGCACCCGGCTGACGGCCGGGCCCCCTCACCTGGTGGTGGTGCGGCCCAAGTCGTTCCCGGCCGAGGAGGTCGGTGGCCCGGCTGCCGCCGTGGTCGAGGCCCCGGTCCCCGACGTCGGTGCCGCCGGCACCGCCCGGGTGACCAACCGCCATGTCGAAGAGGCGACCGGGCCCAAGCTGGACGAGGCCGCAGTGGTGGTCTCGGGGGGGCGGGGGCTCGGCGAGGCCGGCAAGTACGAGATGGTGGCCCAGTTGGCCCGGCTGCTGAAGGGTGCACCGGGGGCGTCGCGGGCCATCGTCGACGCCGGCTGGGTGCCCTACTCGCACCAGGTCGGCCAGACCGGCAAGGTCGTCAAGCCCGACGTCTACATCGCCCTGGGCATCTCCGGAGCCACCCAGCACATGGTGGGGATGAAGGGCTCGAAGACGATCATCGCGGTGAACAAGGACCCGGAGGCGCCGATCTTCTCGGTGTCCGACCTCGGCATCGTGGGCGACGTGCACAAGGTCGTGCCCAAGCTGATCGAGGCCCTCCAGGCCCGCACCTGATCAGCCCGGGTGCACCTTCAAACCATCGGCCAGGGATAGCGGGACCCGGTGTGATCGAGGGGGAAGCGGCGCTCGTCGAGGAGCGCCTGGGCGCGAGCCAGCAGGGCGTCGCGCTCGAAGGGGTCGAGCAGGTCGGCCAACGGCCCTGGTAGCCCGGAACGGACAAGGCTGCCGATGTCGGTGAGCACGTCGTCGGGGACGGGCTCGGTGGCGAACTCCCAGATCACGGTGCGCAGCTTGAACTCGGCGTGGAAGCTGAGCCCGTTGTCGATGGCGAAGATCCGGCCGTTTTCGTCCAGGAGGCAGTGACCGCTCTTGCGGTCGGTCTGGTTGGCCAGGATGTCGAAGGCGCAGATCCGCCGGAGCTGGGGGTGGAAACGGCCGTCGTCGGCATCGAACAGGGTGAAGTAGTGCTGGGCGAAGTCGGCGGGCACGAAGGCCTGCAGCGAGCCCTCGCCCAGGGGCAGGTCGTCGTGGCGCACGATCGTCGGCGGCACGATGCCCCACCCCAGTACCTCGGAGAGCAGGTAGGACGCCAGCTCCCGACGGTGCAGGCCGGGCGGGAAGTCCCATAGCGGCCGTTCTGCTTTCACCGGCTTGTAGACCGCCAACGTGCGTAGTCCGCCGGCGCCCACCTCGACCAGGAAGGTGCCGTTCGAGCTCCACGGCATCCGCCCCTTCACCGTCACCTCGCCCTGGCGCAGCAGGTCCAGGGGGTGCTGGGTCAGTTCATCCTGGGGCACGGATGGCCCCCGGGATCGACTGGCCGGCCGCAGAACCGGCACGGCGGCCTGCCGCCGGCGACCACGGCCCGGGCATGGGCGACGAAGGCCGCGACCTGAGCGCGGGTGAGCCGGAACCGGGCCTGGGCGGGCTGCTCACCGGCTTGTACCTCTTCTTCGGCCAACAGCTCCTCGGCGACCAGGAGCATCCGGTCGGCGGTCTCGTCCCATGCCACTGCCAGGGTCCCGACGGCCCACTCGGCGATGACCGGCGATACCAGTTCGAGCAGCGTCGGAACTGCGGCCGGCTCGGGTGTCGGCAGGTCGGCGAGCAGCCCGTCGAGGTAGTCGGCGAGCGCTCCCACCTGTTGTTTCTCGCACTTGAGCGTGACGACATGGCCGTCGCCCTGGGCCTGTAGGTAGAACACCCGCTCGCCAGGGTCGCCGACCGTGCCGGCGGTGAACACCATCGGCTCGGGAAGATCGAACGACGCGTTCATCGCGTTGACCACGTGCTCACGACGGAGCCAGGGCGGTGAGGTCACGGTCGCTCGAATTGACGCACAGCACCGTGGGGCCGCTGTGGCCGTAGAGGATCGCCGTCACCGAGCACGGCGACACGACGATGCGCTGGAACAAGTCGAGGTGGGTGCCGAGGGCGGCGGCGGCGACGGCCTTGATCGGGTCGGCGTGGGACACCGCCACCACGGTGGCACCGGGATGTGCCCTCACCATCCCGGCGATGGCAGAGGTGATCCGGGCCTGCATGTCGGTGAACGACTCGCCTCCCGGGAAGCGGAACCCGCTCGGGAAGCTCTGCACCGTCGTCCATTCGGGGAGCTTGGACAGAGCCTTGAGCTCGTGGCCGGTCCACTCGCCGAAGTCGCACTCGAACAGGCCGCGGTCGACCTTCACACGCTGCTTCAGGGCCTTGGCGATGGGGGCGGCGGTCTGGCGGGTGCGCTCCAGGGGCGACGAGTAGACCGCCGCCACCTTGTCGCCGAAGGGAGCGATCCGGGCCGCCACCCGCTCGGCCTGGGCCCTGCCCTCGTCCGCGAGGTCGAGGCCAGCTGCCCGGCCGGGAAGGGTATGGCCGGTGGTCGGGGTCTGCCCATGCCTGACGAGCAGGACCAGCGTCGGTGCCGGCGGTTTGGGCCGCGCCGGGCGGGCGGCGCTTCGGGGGGCCATGTCCCGCCCAACCTATCTGGTGCCTGATGTCCTGCCGTCGGCGCGACGCCACCCGGGCGGCGACGGGTGTGGGGCGCAGCCCCACCCGCTACACAGGGGCTCGATGACGGAGACGCTGGCCGCGCTCGACGAGGAGGTGATCGGCTGCCGGGCGTGCCCCCGTCTGGTGGCGTGGCGGGAAGAGGTGGCCGCGACCAAAGTGGCCCGCTTCCGGGACTGGGACTACTGGGGCCGCCCCGTGCCCGGCTTCGGCGACCCGGGCGCCACCTTGTTGATCGTGGGCCTGGCGCCGGCCGCCCACGGTGCCAACCGCACCGGCCGCGGGTTCACCGGGGACCGGTCCGGGGACTTCCTGTTCGCGTCCCTGTACCGCAACGGCTACGCCAGCCAACCCACCAGCACCCATCGTGGCGACGGCTTGGCCTTGACCGGCTGCTACATCACCGCGGCGGTGAAATGCGCGCCTCCGGCCAACAAGCCCGAACCGGCCGAGCGCGACGCCTGCCGCCCCTTCTTCGAGCGCGAGCTGGCGCTGCTCGACCGGGTGCGGGTGACCGTGGCACTGGGCAAGTTCGGTTGGGACGCGGTGTGCACACACCATGGGCTTCGTCCCCGGCCGGCGTTCGCTCATGGGGCCGAGGTGGCCCTGCCCGACGGCACCACGCTGCTGGGCTCCTATCACGTCAGCCAGCAGAACACCTTCACCGGGGTCCTGACCGAGGCCATGCTCGATGCCGTGTTCGTCCGCGCCCGCGTGCTGGGCGACGGCGAGGCGGCAGCACCCTCTCGGTAGTGTCTCCGGCTCATGTCCGCGACCGGTCCGCGCCGCCCCTGGCCCCTCCTGGTCGCGGCCGCGGCAGCCCTGCTCGTGGGTGCCGGCTGCAGAAGCGGTTCGGCGAGCGGCTACGGCGAGGGCACGGAGGCCATCTACCTGCGGGCCTGCAACCCGTCCGACGACGCCAACCAGCAGCGGACGTGCCGATGCGCCTACGACGAGATCCGGCGCACGATCCCCTTCGAGCGCTACCGGGAGATGGACGAGAAGCTGGTCGCCGACCGCAACGCCATCCCCGACGAGGTCCTGCGCATCGTGGCCGACTGCGCATCCCGGCCGGCCAACCCGCCGGCGCCGGGCGCGCCCCCCACCACCCGGGAGCCCGAGGCCGAGATCGACACCACCGAGCCCGCTGCCGATCGCGACCGACCGTTCGGCCAGTGAGAGGGCCCGTCCCGGTGTGGCGGCCGGGTGTCGCCGGTTAGACCGGGTTGCGGGGGAAGTCGACCGCCGCCGCCGGCCACCGCTGGCGGCTCTTCCTGGACAACTTGTGCATCAGGGCGATGGCACCGGGGTCCTCGTCGCCCGGGCGGGCGATCAGCGATCCGTCGGTAACCATGCGCTCGATGACCTCGCGACCGAGGTCGGTGCGGACGATGGTCAGGGTCCAGTCGTTGTCCTTGCCGATGCCGCCGGTGGACACGTCGGCGTGCTCGGCGGCGAAGTCGGGGCAGTGCTCACAGCCCTGGCGGGTCCAGGCATGGCACTCCTTGAGGCTGATCTCGTGATAGGCGCCGTCGCGCATCCAGATCTGGAACACGCCCTTGATGTTCATCTTGACCATGTCCTGCTTGCGCAGGCCGTACTTGGCCTCGAACAGCTCCTCGAAGATGGCGTCGTCGAACGTCTTCGAGCACAGCAGCCCGATGTTGAACAGGATCGGTTTCGACGCCTTGCCCACCTTGCGGTGCCACATCACGGGCGGGCTCGACGACTGGCACGACATGCCCACCAGGGCCAGCTTCGACAGGCCCCGCTCGCCGGCCTCCTTCATGGCCAGCGTGTTGGCGGAGTACGTGTAGCGGCTGCCGGCAGCGGCGAGCACCTCGTCGCGGTTCGTCGCCACCCCGGGGACTGCCTTCCAGTCGCCGGCCTCTCCGTCGAGGTACGAGACGAGGGCACCGTCGATGTAGTCGTGGTCGAGCAGCCACACGAGCATGGCCGAGACCAGCCCGCCGTCCTGGCCCATGCGGTGGACCATGTCGTCGGACGCCCGCGTGAGCAGGATGTCCTGGTAGATGCCCGACACCTCGTCGGGCCGGCGGGCGCGGGCGAAGAGGTGCTCGTCGGCCTCGGGCTCCCACGACCGGAACCGGGGACAGGCCCGGGTGCACGACGTGCAGCCCTTCTGGCCGTGGCCGCAGTCGGTCGGGCCGAGTTCGGCTTCGAGGTGGTACGGCGTGTAGCCGGCGTGCTCGGCGCCGACGACGGCGGCTGTCGACCCGTGGTCGTAACCGATGACGTCGTGGGGGCACACCACCACGCAGCCGGCACAACCGGTGCACAGCCCGGTGTCGATGACCTCCTCGTACAGCTCCTTCCACTGTGCCGTCCATCGCGAGGCGCGGGCCGGCGTGGCGGTCTCGTCGGTGACGGTCATCTCCCGGGAACTCTAGGTAGTCACCTGCCGGGCTGCTGTGACGGGCCGGCGGGTCTGCACCGATGCGAGCGCCGGAGCGCCGGCGCCGGCGCGGCTGCGCCTGCGTGGCCGGGGAACGCCAGCAAACGCAGCTAGGGTGCCCGCCCGTCATGGCCCCGCGTCACCGCGTCCGTTCGCGTTTGCGCCGCAGTTGGCCCCAGCGCCTCGGTATCGCTCTCGGGGCACTGGTCACGATCGCCTGCGTCGCTGTCGCCACCGCCGTTGCCTACGTCTACTGGAAGACGGGGACGTTCGCCCGGGCCGACGTGGTGCTCGACGAGGTGCAGTCGACCGATCACGCCCGAAACTATCTGATCATCGGGTCCGACGAGCGGACTGCCGAAGACCTGGTGTCGGACCCGCTCAGCGGCGGGCGGCGGTCCGACACCATCATCGTGATGCGGGTCGATCCCGCTGACACCTCGATGCAGATGTTGTCGTTCCCGCGCGACCTCTACGTCCCGATCGCCGGCCGGTCGGGATCGGACCGGATCAACGCCGCCTATGGCTACGGGCGCCAGGTGCTGATCGACACCATCCGCCAGGACTTCGGCATCGACATCCACAACTACATCGAAGTCGACTTCAACGGGTTCAAGAACCTGGTCAATGCCCTCGGCGGCGTGCCGGTCTACTTGCCGCACCAGCTGCGCGACACCCACAGCTTCCTCGAGATCAACCAGACCGGCTGCGTCAACCTCCGAGACGAACAGGCGCTCGCCTTCGCTCGGTCGCGCTACCTCGAGTACCAGGACGACGACGGCCGGTGGCGCGAGGACGGGCGGGGCGACCTGGGCCGCATCGAACGCCAGCAGTTCTTCGTGCGCCGGCTCATGGGCAAGGCGTTGGGCATGAACCTCACCGACCTGTCGACGTTCACCGAACTGCTCGACGTCGCCGTCGAGAGCATCACGCTCGACCGCAGCCTCGACCGCGGCGATCTCTTCCGGCTGGTGCAGCGGATCAAGGGCCTGGGCGACAACCTGATCGAGACGTACTCGTTGCCGGTGGACCCCGCCGTCGGCCCGGGGGGAGCGTCGATCCTGGAGCTGGACGAGCGGGAGGCCCGTCCCATCCTCGACGTGTTCCGTGACCAGCCCGCCGAGGCCCTGCCCGAACGGGAGATCACCGTCGACGTGCTCAACGGGACCGGCGTCGAGGGCCGAGCTCTCCTGGCCCGTGACGCCCTGGCCGAGGTCGGCTTCGTTCCCGGGATCGCCGGCAACCCCGTACCGGCTCTGGCCGAGGACACCACCATCCGCTTCGCACCAGGATCGGAGCCGGCGGCCGACGTGCTGGCCCGTCACCTCACGTCGACGGCCGAGCTGGAGATCGACGACAGCCTCAGACCCGACCACGTCGTGCTGACGATGGGCTCGGACTTCACCACGATCATGGAGCGGGCGCGGCCGGCTGAGGCGGTTACGGGCTCGACGACTACCTCCACCGCCAGGGCGACGACGACCACGACCACCGAACCCACCACCTCGTCGACCTCGACGCCGGGACGTTCGACGACACCGGGGCGGGGCGGGCGGGCCACCTCGTCCACGACGACGACGCCCGACGACCTGGTCACGACGACTACCGTCCCGGGCGCGACCACCACCACGGTCGTCGGAGTCGGCACCGGCGAACCCCCGGCCGGGACCGCCTGCTAGAACGGCTGAGGACAACGATCGAGGAGGTCCGTTGCGACGACTCACGGCCGCCGTGGTTGGTGCGGTTCTGATGGCGGCAGCCGCCGGGTGTTCGACCGACGACAGCATCGAAGCGCGCATCAAGCACACGCTCAACAACTCGGAGGGTGTCGAGGTCGACGATGTCGAGTGCCCACCCGAGCTGGTGCCGGAGAAGGTGACCTCGGCGCAGTGCGTCGTCACCGGGGACTTCAGCCAGTACGTGCTCGAGAAGACCGGGATCCAGACCAACCTCACCCGGATCGGGGTGACGATCACGTTCGGCCCTGACGGTGAGCCTCGGGCCGAGATCAACGAGGCGCGTCTCGCCGCCGACATCGCCGTCGCCGCCACCGACCAGCTGAGCGATGCCCCGCCGGCGACGCCCCCCGCCGAGACGCCGCCGGCCGAGACCGCTCCTGCCCCACCGGCGCCGTAGCTCGCCGCCGCCCGTCCTCGGCCCGCTCGCGTACGTTCCGTGCGGGCGGCTATCCCCCCGGGGCGGGCACCCTCAAGGCTCGCGGCAACTGAGCGAGCGGAGCGATCGATGCAGTTGTGCGAGTGCCCACAGACCTTCGCGCCGCCGGGCCGGCACGAGCAGGACTGCGTCGACCAGCAGTGAGGACGAAGGCTCAGCCGGAGCCGGCGGCAGGGAAGTCGGCGTCCACCAGCGGGCCGAGGTCAGGGTGCGACGACAGCACGACGGTCGCCCGCTCGGCGGCCTCCTGTCTCCGGCCGAGCACCACGGTGGCCAGGTAGCGGCCGAGCTCGTCCCACTCGTCGGTGACCGGTAGGGCCAGCGCTTGCTCGGCCACCGCGGCGGCGAGCTCGCCCCGGCCCCGGCGCCGGTGCCACGCGGCGACGAAGCCAGCAGTATCGGCCGAGGCCAGGGGACGGGAGGCCAGCTCCCCGAACACGGCGTCGGCGCGCTGGTCGTCGCCGGAGAGCCAGAAAGCGAGGCCGATCTGGAGCCATGCCCACGGATGGCCCCGGTCGAGGCCGATCGCCCGGGTGAGGTCGCCGATGGCGGCGGTGTAATCGCCGGTAAGCAGTCGGGCCTCACCGCGGAATGCGTACCCGCCGGCCAGGTCGGGATCGAGCTCGATGGCCCGGTCGAGGTCGGCGAAGCCGCGCTCGACCTCGCCCGACTTGCGATAGGCACGACCACGGGCGGCGTAGCCGCGGGCGTAGGACGAGTCGAGGGCGACCACCTGGTCGAGGTCGGCGATGGCCGATCCGAAGTCGCCGGCGGCGGCGTAGGCGCCGGCCCGGGCGGCGTACCCCGGGGGCGATTCGGGCGACAGCTCGATGGCCCGGTCGAGGTCGGCGATGGCGGCGGCGAAGTCCCGGCGCAGGACCCGGACCTCGCCCCGGGCCGCGTAGGCCAGGCCCAGGTCGGGGTCGAGCTGGATGGCCCGGTCGAGGTCCTCGAGGGCGGCCCGGAAGTCGAAGGTGGCGGCGAAGGCGTTGCCTCGGGCGGCAAAGGTGGACGGCGCGCCATCCCCGAGCTCGATGGCTTGGGTCAGATCGGCGATCGCCGCCGGGTAGTCACCGATCACCGCGTGGCTCCGGCCCCGCGCCGACCACGCCGCAGCCATCGTCCCGTCGAGCTCGACGGCCCGGGTGAGGTCGCTCACCGCCGATCGGAAGTCGCCGGCCTGGGCGTGGGCGCGGCCCCTGGCGGCCCAGCGGGCGGGATCCCGAGGAGCGGACTCCACCGCCCGGGTCAGCGCCGCGAGATCTGGGTCGTCTCCGCCGGCCCCGGAGAGGTGAGCGCCCGGATCGTGGTGGCGCCGGCAGCGCCCGCACCACACGTCAGCCTCCGGGGCCTGGGCGATGGCCCGTCATGGGCCCAGTCTGGCCCGCCCGTCGCAGATACCGGCCTTCCGGGCCACGCAGGCCGGGCGCGGCCGCGTCTGCGCTGGGCGCTCCGGCGCTCGCGCCGGTGAACGTCAACCGGTCGAGTTGGGGCCACCTCGCCCTGGGTCAGTCTTCGGGCGCGACCTTCGGCGCCGGGGCCCGGAGTCGAGGCCGCCGGCCGGTCGCCAGCAGGCCGACGGCGACGACGACCGCGGCCAGCACCGCCCATTGGCTGGCGCTGAGGCCGAAGCCCCGGTCGTCGTCGATCCGGAAGAAGTCCTCGATGAAACGGCCGCTGCCGTACCAGGTGAGAAAGGCCAGGAACACCGTGCCCACCGCCGGCCTCCGGCGCCGGAACCACATCAGGAACCCGAACAGGGCCAGGGCCGAGACGAGGTCGTAGAGCGCCGGCTGGTGAACGGCCTGGCCGACGGGGGCGATGCAGGGCGACGCGGTGTCGGCATCGGGGCAGCGGAAGCCGAGGAAGAAGTCGGTCGGCTTGCCCAGGTGATCGGCCACCACCAGGTCACCGACCCGGCCCACGGCGATGCCGAGGGCGAGGCCGGGGGCGGCCGCGTCGATCACGGCCCAGGAGTCGAGACCGTGCCGGCGCATCTCGGGCAGGATCGCCAACAGCGCCGCCGCGATCCCGCCGAGCAGCGAGAACCCTCCTTCCCAGAGCCGCAGCACCCGCAGGGGGTCGTCGAGATAGTCGCCGGCGTGGTTCACGACGTAGGCCAGGCGAGCGCCGATCATGGCCGCCACGATCGCCCGGGTGAGCAACCGGAACGTCAGCTCGTCGTCGATCCCCTGACGTCGGGTGGCGGGCAGCAACACGACGATGCCGGCCGCGATGCCGAGCCCGGTGCCGATGCCGTGCGGCGAGATCGACAGCGGCCCGAGGTCGATGCTGACCACCGGCGTGAAGTCGAGAAAGCCGAGCACCCTCACCTCGCCCACGTCCCAGTCCGGTTTGCGTCGGGTCCGCCCCGGCGCCCGAGAGATCTCCGAGGGCGGCCGGCAGCCTACGGGTTCCCCGTTCGTCGTGGCCGCTGCACAAAGTCGACAAGTTTGATAGGAATAGAGGTCATGGTGCTGCTGTTCCTCGTGGCGTTCGCCGGCTTCGCCGCCTCGCTCGTCGACGGTGTGCTGGGGATGGGCTTCGGGCCGACCTCTTCGACGATCCTCCTGAGCGCCGGGCTGGCGCCGGCGGCGGTGTCGACCACGGTCAACCTGGCCAAGGTCGCGACGGGGGCGGCCAGCGGTGCTGCGCACTGGCGGATGGGCAACATCGACCGTCGACTGGTCCTCCAGCTCGCCGGGCCCGGGTGCATCGGTTCCGTCGTCGGCGTCACGATCCTGGCCAACGTCGATGGCGACCAGGTGCGGCCCTACCTCGCGGTGATGCTGCTGGTGGTGGGCGTGCGGATCCTGGTCCGCTTCAGCCGGGCGCCGTCGCCGTCCTCGGGGCCGGCGGCAGGGGGACCCGAGCCCATCGGCGGCCCGGACTTCAATCGTCGGGGGATCGGCGCCGCCGCCTTGGTGGGCGGCGTGACCAACGGGCTGATCGGGGCGTGGGGGCCGGTGGTGACACCGGTCCTGTTGCATCGCGACGGTCTCGAGCCGCGCATCGCCATCGGGTCGGCCAACACCGCCGAGGTGGCGGTGGCCCTGGTCGCCTCGGGCTCGCTGCTGGCCTCGCTGGGGCGGGCCGGGGTCAACGGCGGCGAGTTCCTGGCCCTGATGATCGGCGGCGTGATCGCCGCTCCCATCGCCGCCTGGGCCGTACGCCACATGGCGTCACGGGCGCTGGGCGTGGGTGCAGGAGGATTGCTGCTCCTGACCAACGTCCGGGAGCTCTCGAACTGGACCGGGCTCGGGACGACCCGCTGGGTGGCCTACACCGTGGCCGTGGTCCTGTGCGCGTCGGCGGCGCTGTGGCCCCGTCGGGGTACCTTCCTGCGCCGGCCGGCGGTGGCCGGCGGGAGCAGCGCCGGCGCCCTCTGAAGTGGGAGCGCAACGAGCGCTTCAGGCTGACGGAGCGAGCGCCAGCTCGCCCGGCGGCGATGGGTGTGGGGCGCAGCCCCACGGAAAGAACTGACGCGAGGGACCGCCCGGTTCCCGGGCTGGCAGGCTCGAGCGGTGCACGCCGTCGGGATCGATCTCGCCGCGGGAGCCGCCACCACCGGGGTGGTGATCGTGGGGCCGGTGTCGTCTGGCCGGTGGCGGGCAACGGAGGTACCAGGACCGGCCGACGACGACATGCTGGTCCTGGCGGCCCGGAGCGCCGATGTGGTCGGCGTCGACTCGCCCCTCGGGTGGCCGGTCGCCTTCGTCGAGGCGGTGTCGGCTCACGCCCGGTTCGAGCGTTGGCCAGGGACGATCGACCGCTCGACGCTGACCCATCGCGACACCGATCGTGCCGTCCGGCGGCTCGGGATCCGCTCACCCCTGTCGGTCTCGGCCGACCGCCTCGGTTCGGTGGCGATGAGGTGCGCCCTGCTCCAACAGCGCTGGGCCGAGGAGGCGTGGGCCGGCGCCGCCCGCCGCGATGGCAGCGACCGGCTGGTCGAGACGTACCCGGCGGCTGCGTTTGCGGCCTGGGGGATCGAGTGCCGTCACTACAAGCAGCGGGACGACCCGGGCGCCGCCTCCCGGGCCCGCGCCGCCATCGTCGAGGCGATGGCCGCAGCACTGGGCCGGTGGCTCGACCTGGGACCCGTCCGAGAGCGTTGCCTGGCCTCGGACCATGTCCTCGACGCGCTCGTCTGTGCCCTCGTCGCCGTCGCCTCGAAGCGCGGCGCCACCCATCAACCGTCCGCCGCCGAGCGCGCCGCCGCGATCGTCGAGGGATGGGTACACGTGCCGTCTCGGCCCCTGGTCGAGTTGCCGGTCCTCGACTGACCGGCCCCCGGGGCACCCAGCTGGGGAGCTGCGCCTCCCCGGCCCCCATCGCCGCCCGGCTCCCTGGCGGTCGCTCGGTCGGCACCTGCTCGGTCCCGCAACTTGTCACAACGTCAAGCGTTTCTCGGGACCGAGCAGATCTAGCGGATCGCCGAAGCGGGTAGGGGAAGAGGTCGGCGCCGCCCGGCGCCGTTTCGATCAAGGAGCGTCATCCGCCATGGAGATCACCCGCAACAACGACGGCACGCTCGTGGTCCCGGTCGCAGCCGACCGTGCCCCCAGGGGCGATGACGAGGTCGACGCCGACGACGCCGTCGTCGTACCGGCCGAGCCGACGACGAGGGTGCTGCATCCCGGCGAGGGCGGCTACGACGAGGCGCTGGCCGAATGGGACCTCCAGCAGAACCCGGGCCGAGGCCCGGCGGTGTCGACCGCCACCGGTCGCCACGAGGCCATGGCCCTCGTCCACGCCGTGGCCGAGTCCTCGGACCATGCCGTCGCGCCGGCAGTCGCCGACCTCGACGATCCCGAAGCCAGCGCCGAGGCCCTGCGTCATGTCCTGGTCAGCGGCGTCCACTCGGTGGAGGATTTCGCTTCCGAGGTGGCCGAGGCCGAGGGCGGCGAACCGTTGCCGGCCCACGAGGCGACCAAGATCATCGGCGAGATCCTCGCCGAGCTCGACTGACGAGGCCGCGGAGGGCCGGTCGTCGAGGCACTGCGCCAGGCATCGCACTCACACGGACCTGAGCCTCAGCTTGCAGGGTTCGGCGGCGGCCGTGGCCGGACGCGTAAGGTTCGCGCCGGGCCGCCGTCGGGGAGATCGAAGGATGAAGGGCGTCGTCTGGTTCGGTCGGGAGGAGGTGCGACTGGGCGACGTGGAGATGCCCGAGCGGCGCGGCGACGGGCAGGCCATCGTCGAGGTCACCCTCTGCGGGCTGTGCGGCACCGACTTCCACGAGTGCCGCTCGGGGCCCGAGCTCCTACGGGCCAAGCCGCACCCACTCACCGGTGAGGCGCCGCCCCTGGTCCTCGGCCACGAGATCCTGGGGGTCGTGGCCGACGCCGACAGCGGGACCGGCGCCGTAGCCGTCGGGACCAGGGTGGCAGTCGATCCCTGCTGGCGCTGCGACCGGTGCGCATGGTGCCGCGAGGGCCGCTACCACCTGTGCCGGTGGGGCGGCGCGGTGGGCTTGGTGTCCAACGGCGGCCTGGCCCCGCTGGTACGAGTGCCGGCGGCCGGCCTGGCCCCGGTCCCCGACGCCGTCGACGACGACCTGGCGGCGTTGGCCGAGCCCCTCTCGGTGGGGCTGCACGCGGTCGGCCGCGGCGGGCTGCGGACCGGCGATGACGTCCTCGTCGTCGGTTGCGGCCCGATCGGCGCCGCGGTGGCCCTCTTCGCCCGACTTGCCGGCGCCGCCCGCGTCGTCGTCGCCGACACGTCGGCGGCGAGGGCCGACGGCGCCCGCCACCGTCTCGACGTCGACGGGGTGCTGGTCCCGGAGCCCCACGACGACCTCCGCTCGGCGTCCCGCCCGTTGTTCCCCGACGGTGCCCACGTCGTGTTCGACTGCACCGGGAGCCCGCCCGTCGTGGCCGAAGCCTTGCGGTGTACCCGCAGGGGCGGACGGTTGGTGGTGGCCGGGATCGGCTCAGGCTCGGCCGTCATGGCGCCTCGTGACCTCGTGCTGGGCGAGCGCGAGGTGATCGGTGCCCTCGGTTACTGCTGGGACCTGCCCCGTGTGCTCGCGCTGATGGCCAGGGGGGCGATCGATGCCGCCGTGCTCGCGCCGACGGTGGTGGCCCTGGCCGACGCCCCCGGGGTGCTCCTGGGCACGACCCCGACGGCACCCGCCGCCGGCAAGATCCTGGTCGACCCCCGGTGAATGCCGTGCCGGCCCACGACTGATAGGAGGGACCGATGAACGGTGGTGGCGTCGACTGGGTCGGGGTGCTCGGCCACCACGCCGCGGTGTGGCCCGACCGGCTCCTGGCCACCGCCACGGCCACCGGGGAACAGGTCACCTACGGCCAGATGTGGGACCGCTCCTGCCGCCTGGCGACCGGCCTGGCCGACATGGGCGTCGGGCCGGGGGGCATCGTCGCCCTCCTCATGCACAACCACATCGAGTGTCTCGAGATCGCCTTCGCCGCCAACGCCTGCGGGGCGATCGCCATGCCGATCAACTGGCGCCTTGCCGCCGACGAGGTTGCCTACATCCTCGAGCACTCCGGCGCCGAAGTGCTCTGCTTCGACGGCGACTGCGACGCGCTGGCGGCCGCGGCGGTGGGCAAGGTCGAGGGCGCGCCGCCGTCGCGTGTCGGCGTGTCGGTCCCCGCCGGCGCCGGGCACCGGCCGATCGACCAGCTGCGGGCCGGGCCGCCGCTCGTGCCCCGGCGCAACCAGGGCCGCGACCTCCACCGGCTGATGTACACGTCGGGCACGACGAGCAGGCCCAAGGGCGTCATGATCACCCACGAGAACCTGATGTGGAAGAACCTCGCCCACATCGTGGAGCTCGGCTTCTGGGGCCAGGACGTCGGGCTCTGCGTGGGGCCGCTCTACCACGTGGGCGCACTCGACCTGACCGCGACGACCCTGGTGTACGCCGGCGCGAGCCTGGTCATCGAACGCCGCTTCGACGCCGCCGCCACGCTGGCCGCTATCCAGGACCACCGCGCCACCACGGTCTGGCTGGCCCCGGCCATGATCAACGCCATCCTCGAGGTGCCGGGGATCGCCTCCTTCGACCTGTCGTCGATGAGGGTCATCATCGACGGTGGCGAGAAGATGCCGTTACCACTGATCGAGCGGCTGCACCAGGCGTTCCCCAGCGCCTGGTTCGCCGACGCCTACGGCCTGACCGAGACCGTCGGCGGCGACACGTACCTGGACAAGGGCCAACTGCTCGACCGTCTCGGGAGCGTGGGCACGCCCGTCCTGCACGTCGAGGTCGACATCTGGGGCCCGGACAACCGCCCGCTCCCGGCCGGGACCTCCGGTGAGATCGTGCTGCGGGGCCCGAAGGTGTTCTCCGGCTACTGGAAGAACGACGAGGCCACCGCGACCGCCTTCGCCGGCGGCTGGTTCCACACCGGCGATGTCGGCTACCTCGATGCCGACGGCTACCTCTACATCGTCGACCGCCTCAAGGACATGATCATCTCGGGCGGCGAGAACATCGCCAGCCCCGAGGTCGAACGGGTGCTGTACGAGCACCCCGCGGTGCTCGAGGCCGCGGTCATCGGCAAGGCCCATGAACGCTGGGGCGAGGTCCCGGTCGCCTTCGTCGTGCGCCGGCCGGGCCACACCGTCGCCGCCGACGAGCTGCTCAGCCACTGCCGAGCCCGCCTGGCATCGTTCAAGGCGCCCAAGGAGGTCACCTTCGTCGAATCGTTGCCCCGCAACCCGTCGGGCAAGATCCTCAAGCGCGAGCTGCGCAGCCTGCTATGACGGCGCCATCGCCGTGACCGCCCGCCGCGGCGCTGCCGATGCTCCCAGAGGGGGCGCGGCGCGCTGCCCATCCTGTGGCCACCGTCGCCGGCGATGACCGTCCCTCTGGCCCTCACCGGGCACGGTCCCCTGGCCGAGCCGGCCGCACTGTTGGAGGCCTACCGGCGCATGGTGCTCATCCGCCGCTTCGAGGAGCGGGCCGCCATCTTGTACCGGGATTCGCTGGTGCCCGGCTTCCTGCACCTGTCGCTGGGGCAGGAGGCCTCCGCCGTGGGCGCCTGCTGGCCCCTTCGCACCGACGACGTGATCACCAGCACCCACCGGGGCCACGGCCATTGCCTGGCCAAGGGCATGGGCGCCGGCCCGATGCTCGCCGAGCTGATGGGCAAGGACACCGGGACCTGCCGGGGCCGGGGCGGATCGATGCACATCGCCGACCCGGGGCTCGGCGTGTACGGGGCCAACGGGATCGTCGGCGCCGGCCTGCCCATTGCCGTCGGCGCCGCCTTCGCCGGCGTGCTCCATGCCCGTGACCGGGTGGCGGTCGCCTTCTTCGGTGACGGCGCCACCGGCCAGGGGTACTTCCACGAGGCGGTGAACCTCGCCGCCCTGTGGCGCCTTCCGGTGGTGTTCGTGTGCGAGAACAACCACTACTCCGAGTTCAGCCCCGAAGGCCTGGTACAACCGGTGGCGCCGATAGAGCGGGCCGCTGGCTACGGCATCGAGGGCCACGCCGTCGACGGCACCGACGTCGTCGAAGTGGCCGCGCTCATGGCGACCCTGGTCGAGGGGGCCCGCCGGGGTGCGGGACCGTTCCTGGTCGAGGCCGACACCGAACGGTGGGCCGGCCACTACGTCGGCGACCCCGAGCGCTACCGCGACCCGGGTGAGCGGGACCGCCAGCGGGCCCGCGACCCCCTGGCCAAGGCCCGTGGCCGGCTGGAGGAGATGGGTTTCGACGCCGAGGAGCTCGAGCAGGTCGAAGCCGAAGTCGGGCAGAGCCTCGACGCCGCCACCGACGCGGCCGCGAGCGCAGCCGCGCCCGACCCGGCGACGCTGACCGACTTCGTCTACCGCGACCGGACGGCGTTGACGGCATGGCCCGCCGGGACGGGGCCAGAGCGACCGGTGCCGCCGAAGGACCGGTACCGGCTGATGGACGCGGTCGGCGAGGCGCTGGCCCAGGCGCTGGCCGACGACGAGCGCGTCTTCCTCGCCGGCATCGACGTGGCCGCCGGGGGCAACGTGTTCGGTATCACCCGGGGCCTGGCCGAGCGCTACCCGGGCCGGGTCCGCGATACCCCGATCTCCGAGTCGGCCGTCCTCGGCCTGGCCGTCGGTGCCGCCATGGCCGGGCTACGGCCGGTGGTCGAGATCATGTACGCCGACTTCCTGGGCGTCTGTTTCGACCAGCTCCTGAACCAGGCGGCCAAGCTGTGCTTCATGACCGGCGGTCGGGCCGAGATGGCGCTGGTGGTCCGGACCCAGTTCGGCGCCGGTCGGTCGTCGGGCAGCCAGCACTCGCAGAGCCTGGAGGCGTTGGTCGCCCACATACCGGGACTGACGGTCGCCCTCCCCTCCACCCCCGAGGACGCCTACGGCATGCTGCGGGCGGCGATCGCCGACCCCAACCCGGTGGTGTTCATCGAGAACCGGCTCACGTACGGGCTCGAGGGCCGACGACCGCCGCCCGACCATTTCGTGCCCCTGGGCCAGGCTCGGGTCGCCCGCCGGGGCCGCGACCTCACCGTGGTCAGCGTGAGCCGCATGGTCCACGAGTGCCTGGCGGCAGCCGAGGACCTGGCCGCCGAAGGTATCGAGGCCGAGGTCATCGACCTGCGCACGGTGTCGCCCCTCGACCGGGCGACGGTGCTCGCCAGCCTGGAGCGCACCGGCCGTCTCGTCGTCGCCCACGAGGCCGTCACCGACTTCGGCATCGGCGCCGAACTGGCGGCACTGGCGGCGGGCGAGGGGTTCGGGTACCTGGACGCGCCGGTGGCCCGGGTGGGGGCCCCGTTCACGCCCGCGCCCTACGCCCCCAGCCTCGAGAAGGCATGGCTCCCCAACCGTGACGCGATCGTCCGCACCGCCCGCGAGGTGGCCCGGTTCTGAGCACTGTCCCGGACGGTCGCCGATGAGCGAGACCCCGCGGCTCAGCTACGCCCACGGGCGCCCGGGCGCGCCCCTCGTCGCCAAGACGCTCGCTGACCTGTTGGCCGGGACCGTGGCCCGGTGGCCGGCCCAGGAGGGCCTGGTCAGCGTCGCCCACGGCGCTCGACTGACCTGGGAGGAGCTCGCCCTGCGGGTCAACGGTCTCGCTCGGGGCCTCATCGGCCTCGGTGTCGAGCCCGGCGACCGGGTCGCGGTCATGTCGCCCAACCGCCCCGAGTGGGTGATGGCACAGCACGCGGTGGCTGCGATCGGCGCGGTCCTGGTGGCGGTGAACCCGGCCTACCGCGCCGACGAGCTGGCCTACGTGCTGGGCCACGCCGGCGCCGAGGTGCTGCTGGCGACTCCGGCGTTCCGCACCTCCGACTACCGGGAACTGGTCGCCGCAGCCGCACCGATGGCCCCGAAGCTGCGGGCCACCGTGTACTTCGGGTCGCCCCAGTGGGACGAACTGGCTGCCGGGACGGCGGCAACCGAGGCGGAGCTGGCGGCCCGCCGGGAGGCGGTCGGGTTCGACGACCTGGCCTGCATCCAGTACACCAGCGGGACGACCGGGCGGCCCAAGGGCGCCGCGCTCACCCATCACAACCTGGTCAACAACGCCCTGGTGGTCCCGCCGACGCTGGGCTGGGCGCCGGGCGCGGAGCGGGTGTGCGTGCCGGCCGGGTTCTTCCACATCTTCGGGGCCACCGTGGGCGGGCTCGCCGCCACCGCCCTGGGCGCCACCATCGTGTTGCCGTCGGAGGCCTTCGACGCCGGCGCGGTGCTGAGGGCCCTGGCCGACGAGCGGTGCACGGCCATGCTGGGCGTGCCGACCATGTACCTCGCCCTGCTCGGGCACCCCGACCGGGCCGCCACCGACCTGAGCTCGCTTCGGTCGGGCATCGTCGGCGGCGCCCCGGCGCTGCCGAGCCTGTTCCGGCGCATCGTCGACGAACTGCACCTCCCGGACCTCCAGATCGGCTTCGGCATGACCGAGAGCTCGCCCGCCAGCGTGCACACCGCGGTCGGCGACCCGGGGCCGAAGCGAGCGTCGACCATCGGGCGTCCCCTGCCCCACACCGAGGCGCAGATCGTCGACCCGGCCACCGGTCGGGCCCAGCCGATCGGGGCGCCGGGCGAGCTGTGCGTGCGCGGCTACCTCGTCATGCGGGGCTACTGGGACGACCCGGCGGCCACCGCCACCGCCATCGACGAAGCCCGGTGGTTGCACACCGGGGACCTCGCGGTCATGGACGAGGAGGGCTACGTGTCGATCGTGGGCCGCCTGAAGGACATGATCATCCGGGGTGGCGAGAACGTGGCCGCCACCGAGGTCGAGGAGGTCCTGGCCGGGCACCCCGAGGTGCTGGAGGCCCATGTCGTCGGCGTCGCCGACGCCGCCCTGGGCGAGGAGGTCTTCGCCTGGGCTCGCCTGGGGCCGGGGGCGACGGCCGACGAGGACGCCCTGAGGGACTGGTGCCGCGGCCGGCTCGCCCACTTCAAGGTGCCCCGCTACGTCCGCATCGTGGACGAGCTGCCGATGACCGCTTCGGGCAAGGTACGCAAGGCAGACCTGCGCCGGTGGGCCGAACGAGAGATGCGCCACCCACCGCGGTGAGGTCCGGGTTCCGGGACGCCGGCCGTCGGGCGGTCCATTGCCAGGATCGCGACCGTCGGCAATCATGTCGGGCACCGGTGGTCGATCCACCGGCGGCGCCATTCCGCGTCCGTCTCTGGGCTCGACCGGAGAACCGGCTGACCACCCACCGGTCAGCGCGTCAACATCGGTCGTAGGGGGCTACGACCAGAGGAGAGGCACGATGACGACCACCCTGGACCCGCGGGTCGCTCTGTCGCCGACCAAGTTGTTCATCAACAACGAGTTCGTCGATGCTGCCGACGGGAAGGTCTTCCAGACCGAGAACCCGGCCAACGGCCAGATCCTGGCCGAGGTGGCCGAGGGCGGTGCCGAAGACATCGACCGGGCGGTGCGCGCCGCTCGCGCCGCCCTCGACGGGCTGTGGTCGAAGTTCTCGCCCTCCGATCGCGCCCAGCTGATGTGGCGCCTGGCCGACCTGATCCGCCAGCACACCGACGAACTGGCCTTGCTCGAGTCCCTCGACAACGGCAAGCCGCTCATGATGGCCACCTACGTCGACGTCCCGCTGACCGCCGGGCACATCCAGTACAACGCCGGCTGGGTCGGCAAGCAGACCGGCGACACCCTCACCCTCGGCGTGCCTTACACCCCCGACGCCGACTACCTGGCCTACACCCGTCGGGAACCGATCGGGGTCGTCGGCCAGATCGTCCCCTGGAACTACCCCCTCGTCATGGCGGCCCTGAAACTGGGACCGGCCCTCGCCACCGGCAACTGTGCGGTCCTCAAGCCGGCCGAGCAGACGCCGCTCAGCACGCTGCGGCTGGCCGAGCTCATCGCCGAGGCCGGCTTCCCGCCCGGCGTGGTCAACATCGTGCCCGGCTTGGGGGAGACGGCCGGCGCCGCCCTCGCCGCCCATCCCGACGTCGACAAGATTGCCTTCACCGGTTCGGTCGAGGTCGGCAAGCTGATCGTCCAGGCCGCTATCGGCAACCTGAAGAAGGTCACCCTGGAACTCGGCGGCAAGTCGCCGGTGATCATCTTCCCCGACGCCGATCTCGACGCCGCGGTGCCGGGCGCGGCGGCAGCGGCGTTCTTCAACCAGGGCGAGGTGTGCACCACCGGCTCACGGCTGTTCGTGCACGAGAGCCTCTTCGAAGAGGTGGTCGATGGGGTGGCCGCCATCGCCTCCAACATGAAGATCGGCGACGGGCTCGAGCCCGACACCGAGGTGGGCCCGCTCATCTCCCTCGATCAGCTCGACCGGGTCTCGGGCTACCTCGATGCCAGCCGGGCCGAGGGGGCGACGTTCAGGACCGGCGGGGACCGGGTCGGCGACGTCGGCTACTTCGTGCAGCCGACGGTGGTGACCGATGCCGGCCCCGACACCCGCATCGCCCGGGAGGAGATCTTCGGGCCGGTGGTGGTGGCGTCGCCGTTCAGCACGCTCGAGGAGATCGCGGCGGTTGCCAACGACACCCGTTTCGGGCTGTCGGCCGGCGTGTGGACCCGCGACGTCAGCCGGGCCCACCGCATGGCCCACCTCCTCAAGGTGGGCACCGTGTGGGTCAACTGCTACCAGGCCTTCGACGCCTCGATGCCCTTCGGGGGCTACAAGGAATCGGGCTGGGGCCGGGAGATGGGCAAGGAGGCCCTCGACGCCTACACCGAGCTCAAGTCCGTCTGCCTCATGCTCTGACGCCTCCCAAACCTGGACCTGGGCTTCCTCGACGACGTCGAGGATGTGATCGGGTAGGCCCGTTCCGTCCTCATAGAAGGTCATCGTCGACAGCGGCGGCGAGTACACGTGGATGCTGGTAGCGGGACCGTCGAGCGTGCCCACGTCGTGCACGAGCCCGGCGGGAAGGAACACGCGATCGCCGGGGCCGAGGCGGCGGCGAACGGCGTCGCCGGCCCCGGTGCGCTCGACCAGACCACCGTCGACGACGGCGAGCGCGCCGATCGAGTCGCCATGGTCGTGCGCCATCGTGCGGTCACGCTCCGGCCAGCCGATGAGCCAGACCTCGTAGCGGTCCTGGGCCAGCACGCGGACGGCGTGGCGCACCGGTCCGTCGTGACGGGCCCGGCTCTCCCATAGCGTCCGAGCCCGTGCCAGGCCGGTGGCGATGTCGAGGACGAGGGCGGCGTCGAGCGGCTCGACAGCGATGGGGCGCAGGGAACGGGACCTGGTGACGATCGACATTGCGGGGGGCTCCTATGTGACGGACGACAGGACGAACGGAGTTCGGCGGCGTCAACAGGAGCGAGGTAGCAGCGTCATAGTCGGTAATCCCGATTGGGTAAGTCATATTTAGCGGAGAGGTCCCCTCCCGTCAACACCTCGACCCGGCTGACGGGATGCGGCGCCTTCTACCGGGCGCTCGCGCCTGGATGCCTGGCGCACAGCCACCGACCACCACGCGCACGATGCCTTCCAGCGGTCCCTACATCAGCGCGGCATCGCCGCGTCGTTCGTCACGCCCATCCGGGTCTGAGACGCGAGATTCAGGTCTCGAGGAGGTTCATGACTATGTCGCGGACATCGGGTTCGTCGGCGTCACGGAGGGGGGCCATTCGACCGTAGACGTCGGCGGCGGCGCGTGCGAAGCCGTCAGGGAGGCCGTGGCTGGCGAAGGTGTCGCCGATCTGGTTCATTTCGCCGACGAACCGCCAGGCCTTGGCGGCGTTGCCGGCGGCCACTCGCTCGGAGCGCGCTGCGAGGTCGGGCTGGGAGATCGCCCACTCGGCGAGCAGGTCGTCCTCGACCCCTTCGGCAGCGGCGGCGGCTCGCACGTTGAGGAGGAGGGCGTTGCTGACCTTGGTCCATCCGGCGTAGCAGACCTTGAGCGCGGAGGCTGCGCCCGGGCCGCCCGACACGGTGTGCACGTCGAGGAACGAGTCCTTCCAAATGGCGGCGACGGCGTCGGCTTCGGACCCGCAGAGGTACAGGCGGGTGGTGCCTGTCGCGCTGACCGGTGGTCCGATGATGCCGCCGTCGACGAAGCGGGCGAAGCGCCGGCTGATCTCGCGGGCGGTGGTCGGAGAGGTGGCGTTGAGATCGGCGTAGATGCCGTCGAAGCCGGTGGCGGCGACGGTGGCAGCGACAGTGAGGGCCTCGCCGGGTGGGCAGACCGACACGATGACGTCGGCGCGCCCCGAGAGCGCTTCGAGGGAGCCAGCGTCGGAGAGGCCAGCGGTGAGGGCCCGCTGGCGCGTGGCCGGCGAACGCCCTTCGGCGACCCACCAGCCGCCGTGGGTGCTCTCGGTGGCCAGTGAGGCGCCCATCATCCCAGGGTGGAGGTAGCCGATGTTCATCGCGGTTCGCGCCCTTCCTTCGGTGGTCCCGGGTCGCCGGGAGGTTGGGGTTCGCAGGAGGCCTTCAGCTTCGTGCGCAACCGCTTGAGGTGGCAGGCGGGGTCGACGAGGGGGCAGGTCGTGCAGTAGCCCTCGCCGGTGGGGCGGTGGGCCTCTGGCTTGGTGTGCCACTTGAGGCAGCACGTGCCCTTCATGGCGTGGACGATGGTGGCGCCGGCCCAACCGATGGCGAGCGGTGTGGGGCGCTCGATCGGCACCGGGGCGCAGCCGTCGAGGGCGTCGAGCAGCTCGGTTGCTCGATCCCAGCCGGCGGAGCCGTTGCCGTCTCTGATGCGGTCGGCGGCGATGGAGCTTGATCCGACCCGGGCGGCGACGGCTCCCCATTGGTTGCGGCGGCTGATAGTGAGGCAGGCGCGGGCGGCGTTCAGCAGTGGCGCCAGCGTCGCTACGAGGCGGGTGGCCCACCAGTGGGCGAGCTCGAGGCGGTCTGCGACGGTGATGCTGTCGGGCTCGCCTGCCGCGGGATCACCGGCGAGGACGGCGACTCGGTGGCTGGTGAACGCGACGTCGTCGAACGCTGTCTGCTTTCGGTGCACGAAGGTGGTACTGGGATGGGGGTCGGGGCATCGGTCGTCGAGGACGATGGCGGCGACCGTGCGCGCCACGACTGGCCTCGTGAGGCGCGCGCTCAGGTAGGACGCGGCGACGTCGCGTCGCCCGAGCTCGGTGCGGAGGTCGGCTGCGATCTGCTCCAGGGCTCCCGGCTGGCAGAGCGCAGTCAATGTGGTCCAGTCGCCGGGGGGGTGCAGAGGGTCGGACGGCATCTAGCGGCCTCTAGTAGCGCCGACCGGCGGATCGGTGTCGGCATCGTGGGCGAACTGCTCCAGGTACAGCGATGCGTAGAGCCCGCCTTCCGCGAGGAGCTCGTTGTGCTTTCCGCGCTCGACGATGCGGCCGCCGTCGAGTACGAGGATGAGGTCGGCTCGGATGACTGTCGAGAGCCTGTGGGCGATCACGACGGTGGTGCGGTCGCGGGCGAGCTCGTCGGTTGCTCCTTGGATCTCGCGTTCGAGCAGCGTGTCGAGTGACGAGGTGGCCTCGTCGAGGAGGAGCACGGCAGGGTCCTTCAGGATCGCCCGGGCGATGGCGACCCGTTGCTTCTCCCCGCCGGCGAGCCGGAAGCCTCGTTCGCCGACGACGGTGTCGAGCCCGTCGGGGAGGGCATCGAGGAGTCGGGAGAGCCCGGCGGAGCTCGCCGCGGCTCGGATCTCGTCTTCGGTGGCATCGAGCCGGCCGTAACGGATGTTCGCTCCGAGGGTGGTATGGAACAGGTAGGTCTCCTGCATGACCGAGCCGACTGTCGCTGCCACCGAGGCGAGGGTCAGATCCCGGAGGTCGTGGCCGTCGAGTCGCACGGCGCCGTGCTGTGGGTCGTAGAACCGTTGGGCGAGGTAGGTGATGGTGGTCTTGCCGGCTCCGGACGGCCCGACGAGCGCGACCATCGACCCGGGGATGGCTTGGAAGGAGATGCCGTGGAGGGCCTGCTCGCCGTCGGTTTCGTAGCCGAAGTGGACGTCGTCGAACTCGAGTTCGCCGCGGGGTGCGTCGAGGGTGCGGGCGTCGGGGCGGTCGTCGATCTCGACAGGAAGGTCGAGGTAGTCGAAGATCCGCTCGAAGAGGGCAGCGGAGGAGAGCAGCGTGGTGTTGAGCTTCGCCAACGTGGCGAATGGCCCGAACACCTTCTGGGCGAGCATGGCGAAGGCCACGACGTCACCGGTGCTGAGGCTGCCTCGGTCGAGCACGACCTGGCCCCCGTACCAGTAGATGACGCCAGGGATCATCGCCCCGAAGAGCGAGGTCCCCATGCTGAACCAGCGGCCGGCGATGAGGTGGCGGAGCGCCAGCTCGCGCATGCGGTCGTTGCTGACGCCGAAGCGCCGCGCCTCGTGCTCGTGGCGGCCGAAGGCCCGCACGACCATGGAGCCGGACACCGAGAGGGTCTCGTCGAGCTGGGCGTGCATGTTGGCCGATTCCTCGTGCCATTCCCCCTTGAGGGTGCGCATGCGGCGGCCCACGCGCACCGTCGGGTAGACCCAGAGGGGCAGCACGCAGAAGGTGACCAGCGCCATCTGCCAGTCGAGGCTGGCCATGAGGACGAACGCGACGGCGATGGCCAGCAAGCTGGCGAGCAGTTCGGTGAAGGTCCCGGTGACTGCGGCCTGGACGGCGTTGACGTCGGTGAGGATCCGGGAGAGCACTTCACCGGTTCGGTTGCGGGTGAAGAAGCTGACCGGGAGCCGCTGTAGGTGGTCGTGGAGGTCGGCCCGAAGGCGCTGCACGACGGTCTGGCCGACGCTCTCGTTGACGTAGGCCTGGGCGAAGCCGAGGAGCGCGGACGCGACGACGATGCCGGCGAAGACCACGAAGAGGGAGCTGAGCGCGTCGGGTGAGCCGGTGGTGATCTCGTCGACCATCGCACCGAGGAGGCGGACGGCGACGAGGTCAGATGTAGTGACGGCCGAGAGCAGGAGGAGGAGCACCGCGAAGCGCCATCGGTAGGGGGCAAAGAGCCGTAGGCAGCGGCGGAGTAGGTGGCGTCGGGAGCCACGCGGGCGGATGTCGGCCGGTCGGCGTTTGATCGACGATTGCCTCATCCGGCTGCGGTGGCGCTGAGGGTGAGCGTCTCCGCCGATGGGGCTGTCGTGCCGTTCCGTTCGTCACGGCCGGTGATGAGCAGCGGTCGACCGGTGCGGGCGTCGGATTGCAGATGGCTGTCGACAGCGAAGACGTCGCGCACGGTGTCTCGGGTGACCACGGCCGAGGGTGGCCCGCTCGTGACGATGCGCCCGTCCTTCATGGCGACCACGTGGTCGGAGTAGCGGGCGGCCAGGTTGAGGTCGTGCAGGATCATCACTACCGTCCGCCCCTCGTCGCGGTTCAGCCGGCTGACGAGGTCAAGGACCTCGACCTGGTAGCCGATGTCGAGGAACGTGGTGGGCTCGTCGAGGAAGAGGTAGGGCGTGTCCTGGGCGAGGGCCATGGCGATCCAGGCCCGTTGCCGTTGGCCGCCGGAGAGCGATCCGACGTCCCGGTAGCGGAGGTCCGCCACCCCGCAGCGTTCCATGGCCGCGGTGATGGCAGCCGCGTCGCGGCGGGACCACTGGCGGTGGAAGGCCTGGTGGGGCATGCGGCCGGCGGCGACCAGGTCTTCGACCAGGAACCCGGTGGGGTGTCGGGGCCCTGCATGACCGTGGCGAGGCGGCGAGCCAGGGATCGGCGTGAGCCTTGGGTGACGTCGATGTCGTCGATGACGAAGCTGCCGCCCATGGCGCCCAGGAGCCGTGCCCCGGTTCGCAGCAGGGTCGACTTGCCGCACCCGTTGGGCCCGATGATCGAGGTGATGGTGCCGGCCGGAAGGTCGGTCTCGAGGTCGTCGCTGACCACGGCGCCGCGGCCGTAGCCGGTCCGCAGGCCGCGGATGCTGACGCCGGCCAGCACCGGCTGGGCGTCAGCGGTTGACGTCCGTTCGCACCAGTCTCGCTCGGCGCTCTGGGGAACGCAGATGGGGTGGCCGTCGTGCGGGTGGGTGAAGACGTCGCAGGCCACGCCGTAGAGCTCGGCCAGCAGCGCCTCCTCGACGACCTCTTCGGGCGGGCCGTAACGCCGGATGCGGCCGTCCTTCATGGTGACGACGTGGTGGCTGGCGCTTGCTGCCTCGTTGATGTCGTGGAGGACCATGACGACCGTCTTGCCGCCGGCGTTGAGGCGGGTGATGAGGTCGATCACCTCGCGCTGGTGGGCGAGGTCGAGGAAGGTCGTCGGTGCTGCTCCTCCTCGCCGACGTGATCGGGAACAACTTCCTACCTATCAGGACGTCGGTCTCCTGCGCCAGCGCCATGGCGATCCAGGCGCGCCGAAGCCTGGCCGCGTGACGGCCATCGCCGACCCGTTGATCGAGCTGCAACGCCCGGGACGTCATCTGGTCGACAACCTGCTGCCCGCCGGAGAGTCCGCCCGTTCCTCCGCGCCCACACGGGGATCCTCGCTGGTGCCGTCGCCTCCTCCGTCGTCGGGCAGGTGGCCTTCGGCGTCGTCCCGCTGCTCCAGAAGATCATCATCGACGACGTCGTCCTCGGCACCGAGCCGCTCGCGCCGTGGGCCGCCGCCGTCGTCGCTCTCGGTGCCGTCCACTTCGTCGCGACCTTTGCCCGCCGCTTCCTCGGCGGCCGGTTCGCGCTCGAGGTGCAGCACGACCTCCGGCGGGCGATCCACCACCACGCCCAGCGCCTTGACCTCGCGGCCCACGATCGGCTCGGCCTGGGCGAGCTGATGACGAGGGCCACCGCCGACGTCACCCTTGTCGGCAACTTCCTCAATCAGTGGAACATCATCGTCGGCAACGCGATGCAGCTCGCCGTCGCCGTCGTGGTGATGGTCGTGCTCTCCCCGGCGCTCGCAACCGTCGTCCTCGTGCTCCTCCCGGTCTTCGGGATCGTCGCCGCCGGGTTCCGCCGGCGCGTGTTCCCCGCCACGTGGGCCGACCAGCAGGCACAGGCCACTCTGGCGGGCAGCATCGACGACGCCGTCAGCGGCGTGCGGGTGGTCAAGGCCTTTGGCCAGGAGCAGCGCGAAGTCGGGCGGCTCACGGCCCTGTCCGACCAGCTCTTCGCCTCGCGGCTGCGGACGGCGCGCATCACCGGGAGGTACACCGCCGCGCTCCGTATGGTGCCGGCCGTCGGGCAGGTCGGGGTGCTCGCCCTCGGCGGCTGGCTGGCGATCGAGGGCCGGATCACGCTCGGCACCTTCCTCGCCTTCTCGAGCTACCTGGTCCAGCTCGTCGGGCCGACCCGCATGCTCTCAGGGGTCGTGATCACCGCCCAACAAGCACGCACCGGGGCGGCCCGGGTCCTCGCCCTGCTCGACCTGACCCCGACCATCACCACCGCGTCCGCTGCGGTCGACATGCCGAGGGGAGGCGGCCGGGTCACCCTCGAAGACGTCACCTTCAGCTACCCCGGTGCCGCCGACCCGGTCCTCCAGTCGTGCTCGCTCACCATCGAAGCCGGTGAGCGGGTGGCGCTTGTCGGCGCGTCCGGCTCGGGCAAGTCCACCATCGCCCACCTGGTGGCCCGCTTCCACGACCCCGACACCGGCGTCGTACGGCTCGACGGCCACGACGTCGCCGGCGTGACACTGGCATCGCTGCGGCGCGCCATCGGGCTGGTGTTCGAGGACACCTTCCTGTTCTCCCGTAGCATCCGCGAGAACCTCCTCCTCGCCCGGCCCGACGCGGCCGACACCGAGCTCCGCGCCGTCCTTGAGATTGCCAGCGCCGCCGAGTTTGTCGACCGGCTCCCGGCCGGGCTCGACACCCCCGTCGGCGAAGACGGCCTCTCGCTCTCGGGCGGGCAGCGCCAGCGCATCGCCCTGGCCCGTACGTTGCTCACCGACCCCGACATCCTCATCCTCGACGACGCCACCTCCTCGGTGGATGCGGCCACCGAGGCACGGATACACCACCGACTCGAGGAGGTCCTCGCTGGGCGCACCGTTATCCTCCTCGCCCACCGACGATCCACCCTCGCGCTTTCCGACCGCGTGGTGGTCCTCGCCGACGGCCACGTCGTCGCCGACGGCGACCACGACCACCTGCTCTCGACCTGCCCGGCCTACCAGCGTCTCCTCGAGGGCGACCACCTCGCGACCGACCGGCAGCCAGCCGACGACCTGCCCGCCAACGGCAACCGCAACGGGCCCGCGACCGACGTCGACAGGCGCGCCTGGCCGGCACTGGAGGACATTGAAGGCGCCGGGTCCCTCGAACACGCCCAACTCGCCCGATCCTCGACGGCGGCGGTGGCCTCGACGTCATCTGGTGGCGGGGCGGTGGATGGCTTCAACAAGACCATCACGAACGCCGGCCTCATGGAGGCCACCCCGGAGCTCCTCGCGGCCGTCGGCGCGCTCCCGCCGCTCCGCGACGACCCCGCCGTGGACGTGGCCCGCGAGACCGCACCGGAGCGCGACGGTCGGTTCGGGCTCGGCAGGTTCCTCCGGCCCTACGCGATCGGCCTCGGCCTCGGCCTCGGCTTCGTCGTCGTCGACACGCTCATCGCCATCGTCGGGCCGCTCTTCATCCGCCACGGCGTCGACGACGGGGTCGCCAACGCCGACTACGTCCCGGTGCTGCTCGCCCTCGTCGGCCTCACCGCCGTCGCCGTCGCCGGATGGGCGAACACGTGGGCGATGACGGTGCAGACCACCCGCACCTCCGAGCGGCTCATCCTCGCCCTCCGCCTCCGCAGCTTCGCCCACCTCCAGCGGCTCTCGCTCGAGTACTACGAACGGGAGATGAGCGGTCGGATCTTCGCCCGCATGACCGCCGACGTCGAGTCGCTCTCGAGTCTGTTCCAGCAGGGGATCGTCGTCGGTGCTGCCGGGATCGTGACGTCCCTCGGGCTCGCGATCGCCATGACAGTGCTGGCGCCGGGCCTCGCCGTCGCCGTCGCCGTCCTCGTCCCACCGGCGGCGATCGCCACCGTCGCCTTCCAGCGTCGCTCCCGGAACACCTACTCCCTCGCCCGCCGGCGCATCGCCGCTGTCTACGCCGACATGTCCGAGGGTCTCAACGGCGTCCGCATCAGCCAGGCGCTCCGGGCCGAGGACGCCCTCGGCGCCAGGTTCGACGATCTCTGCGAGCAGTACCGGGCAGCCCGCCTTCGATCGCTCCGCCTCTCCGCGCTCTTCTTCACCTTCGTCCAATGGCTCTCGCTCGCCGCCAAGGTCATCGTCTTCGCGGTCGGCGCGCCACGGGTCGCCGACGGCGACCTCACCGCTGGTGTGCTCATCGCGTTCGTCCTCTACCTCGACCAGTTCTTCAGCCCGATCCAACAGCTCTCACAGACTTTCGACCACTGGCTCGCAGCCCGCGAGTCGCTCGAGCGGATCACCGAGCTTCTCGACACGCCGTCAGGCACCCCGGAAGCCGACCAGCCACGCCCAGTGCCAAACCTCCGCGGCGACATCCGCCTCCACGGCGTCCGCTTCGCCTACCGCGACGACGCGCCGGAGGTGCTCAGAGGCATCGATGTCCACATCCCCGCCGGCCAACGCGTCGCCCTGGTCGGCGCCACCGGCGCCGGCAAGTCCACCCTCGCGAAGCTCGTTACCCGCTTCTACGACCCGACCGCCGGCGTCGTCAGCGTCGACGGCATGCCGCTTCCCCACCTCGAGCTCGCCGCCTACCGGCGCCAGCTCGGCTACGTCCCCCAGGAACCCCTCCTCTTCGCCGGTTCCATCCGCGACAACATCGCCTACGGACGGCCCGACGCCACCGAGCTCGACATCAAACGAGCCGCCAGACGGGTCGGGGCCCACGACGTCGTCGCCGGCCTCCCCCGCGGCTACCGCACCATCGTCAACCGGCGCGGCCGCTCGCTCTCCGCCGGCGAACGCCAGCTCATCTGCCTCGCCCGAGCCGAGCTCGTCCGACCCTCGATCCTCGTCCTCGACGAGGCCACCGCCAACCTCGACCTCGCCACCGAAGCCGCCGTGCAGGACGGGATGGCCCGCGCCGCCGCCGGGCGCACCACCATCATCATCGCCCACCGCCTCCAGACCATCCGTATGGCCGACCGCATCCTCGTCATCGATCACGGCCAGGTGATCGAGGACGGCAGCCACGAAGAGCTCGCCGACGCCGACGGCCACTACGCCCGCCTCGTCGCCTCCGGACGGGCCGGAACCGACCTCGTCGAAGACGAGCTCGTCGCCCCGGCGTAGCCGACGCCTCGCCGGTCCTGTCGTCCGCCACCACGATCCTCCAGTAGTTCGTCACCATCTTCCCAGCCGAGCTCCCCGACAAGACGATGATCGCCACCATCGTCCCCGTCACCCGCTACCAGCGCCCCGCCCACGTCTGGCTCGGTGCTACCAGCGCCATCGCCATCCGCGTCACTATCCCCGTCGCCGCAGGAAACATCCTTAGCCGGCTAACCGACCCGGTCGTCAAGCTCGCCGTCGCAGCGCTGTTCACCGTCGGAGCCATCACGCTCCTCCGGGCCGCCCGCGCTGACCCCGACGAATCAACATCGAGACGGCTATCCCTTCGATGGCCGCCACGGCGGTCATCGGGAGCTTCGGGGTCATCGCCCTCGCCGAGTGGGGCGACTTCACCCAACTCGCGACCGCCAGCCTCGCCGCCACCAGCACGCAGCCCATGGCCACCGGCGTCGGCGCCCGTCGGGTGGTCTGTCGCCGATCTCCCCAGTCAGGGCAGTGACAGCTGCAGGAACGTGAGGGCGAGGGCGATGAGCTCGTGGCCGCCGTCGTCGCCGGCGACGTCGGCGGCGTACAGGTCGTCACCCAGCAGGGCGACGGCGCTGGCGCGGTCCTCGCTCGTCGACCGGTACGCCTCGTCGCCGTAGCCTTCCGTCGGCTGGAAGCCGGAGGGCACCGTGAACCCGGCCCGCCCACCAGGGACCACGGCGACGTCGAGCCCACGAGGCCCGCCGTCGTCCCAGGTGAAGTTGCAGCGAGCCGGGTCCGGCGTGGCGTTCTCGGTGACCCTGGTGCCTGGCAGCTGGGCTTCCACCTCGGCGAGGGTGATCCCACAGGGGCTGTCGGCGGCATCCGCCGCGGTGGCCTGGGTCGCGGTGGTCGCTTCGGTGCGGTCGGTGGCCGGTGTCGCCCGGTCGGCCGCCGGCTCGTCGCCGCAGGCGGCCACCAGGAAGGCGACGACGACGGCGGCCCAACCGATGGTCCTCCTCGCCCGGGCGCTCACGGCCGACCTCCGATGAGGCCGCGGAGCAGGCAGGCCACGTCGAGCAGGTGGCAGCGAACCCGGACCTCGAGGGACGCCTTCGACGGCAGCAGATGGGTACCTGCCGCAGGTTCGAACCCGGCCTCCACGAGGTGCCGGCCCGACGTCGGCCACGAGGTCGTGAGGCGGGCCCGCCCGTCGGCGCCGACCTCGACCGGTGGTCCGAGCGCCACGCCGTCCTCGGTGAAGGTGACCGTCCCCTCGGGCGTCGGCCCGCCGGCACCCTCCGTCCGAACTGTCGCGGTCAGCGTGACCGAACGGCCGGCGATCGCAGGGTTCGCCGACGCCGAGAGCGACAGCGCGGTCGCCACCGGAGCCGGTGTCGTCCAGGTGACCTCGGCGACGATCCTTCCGTCTGGCTGAGCCAACGCGTGTAGCCGGTCGATCCCGGGCGCGGTGCCCGACCAGTTGACCGTGGCGACGCCGGCGCCGTCGGTCGTCGTGCTTCCCGCCGCCGGGTTGGCGCCGGTGATCTCGTAGTGGACCACGTGACCGCCAAGCGGTGTGCCTTCCTGATCCGTGAGGTGCAGGACCACGTCGTGGCGCTCGCCTATCGCCCGGGTCGCGGCCTCGGGATCGGCGCTGAGGACGACGCCGTCGTGCGGCGCGTCCTCGGGCATGACGTGCGGTCCCTCCGGTGCCTCGCCGATGTCGATCGGCTGGAAGATCGCGAAGTCAGGGGTACTGCGCTGGCCGGCGAAGGGGTTGTCGGGAAGCTCGTCGCCGTCGGCGTCGAAGGCGACGATGTGCCCGTCGCGCGTGCTGTACCAGGAACCGGTGGCGTCGGCCACGAGGCCTTCGAGCGGCGAGCCGTCGCCGAGGCGACGGTCGTCGACGGTGACGAACCGACCCTCGGTGATGCGGATGCGCATGAGGCGTCCGGTCCCCGGCTCCAGCAGCCCCACGATGCCCGAGCTCGGGTCGATGGAGAGGTCAGCGACAGCGGGGGCGGCCGGGCCGAGGTCGAGCCGTCGGACTTCGGGCTCGCCGCCGTTCTCGTCTTCGTCGACCACGAGCAGCTGCTGGGCGGCGCCGTCGTAGGTCACGAGCGATTCGAGGCGGGGGCTGTAGGCGAGGCCGGCGGCGCCCGGGAGGTCGAGGGACAGGGCCGGGTTGCCGTGGCGGTCGAGGACGGTGATGCGGCCGTCGCTGTCGATGAGCGCGGTGCGAAGTCGGTCGTCGATGACGATGCCGGTCGCGGCCGGGAACGTGCCGATGGTGCTCGTCTCGCCAGTGACCTGGTCGACGGCCAGCACCCGACCGTCCTCGAGCAGGGCGGTGTGGCGCACGCCCGACGGGCGGAGGGCGAGGTCGACGACCTTGCCGTCGAGCGGCTCGGAGGAGACTTCGCTCGGCCACTGGTCGAGGGGGAGGGCTCGGCGCAGCTGCAGCCGGCCCCCCTCGGGGTCGGGGAACAGCCCGAACTTCGGCGTGATCACGACCATGCCTTCGAGCCAGCCAGCGCTGTAGCCGTCACCGAACAGCTTGTCCATGCGAGCGGTCACGGGGCCGACGGTGATGTCGGTCGGCGTGGCCGCGGCGAGCGCCGGGTCGGTCACCTCCGGGCCCTGCGCGGCCGGGTTGCCGTCGTCGTCGGACGGGTCGTTGAAGCCGAGGATGTAGTCGCCGGGAGTGCCTTCGAAGAAGGTTGCCGGCCGGGCGGTGGTGAGGGCGACGGCGTGGCCGCCGTTGCGCACATACCCACCGCCCTCCTGCACGTACCAACCCATCGTGGCGATGACCAGGGACCCGGCGGCGCCCTGCTCGGCGAGGTCCTCGGCGGTGGGGCGCACGCGCCGGACGCCGATGCCACCCCCCGTGGGCGTGCTGACGTAGCCATGGTTCTGGTGGACGGTGAAGTAGTCGCCCCCGCGGCCGTCGTAGCTGGAGTCGAACCAGCTGATGAGGCCGGCGACGGCGTCGTCGTAGTTGGTCCCGCCGGTGACGGGTGTGGTGTCGGTGCTCATCCTGTTCCCGACGGCGCCGATGATCGTCGAGATGTCGGCGTGGTCCGAACCCCAGTCAGGTCCGGGCTGCACATCGGTGGCACCGCGTCGGATGAGATAGACCAGCCAGTCCGATGCCGATGTCGGCATGCAGTGGCTCCGCCCGCCGCCCATGAGGTCGTCGCGACGCTGGTCGAAGTCGGGCACGAAGCAGCGGGCGAAGCGATAGCCGTCGGGGCCGCTGGCGAACTCCGGTACGCAGGCGCCGCCCACCTGCGCACCGGCCGGTTCCGGCGCGACGCCGGTCACGACGGCGGATGCGACGGCAGCCGCAGCGACGGCGGCGCCGATGGTCTTCCTCATGCGCGTTCGGCCGGGTGCGGACATTCCGGATGGCGGTTCCGGCGAGGCCGCGGCGACGGTGGCCACGCCGAAGGTCTTCCTCATCGCATCGCTCCAGTCGGAGTGGGAGACATGTTCGTGTTCATGGGGTCCTCTGTCTGTGGGCGCCTGCTGAACCCACCGGAGAGGTGGAGGCCGCGTGCCAGCTCGTCGAGCATCCCGGGATGGGGTCACCGCCGCATCGGGAGGGATGCAACCAACCAAGGGCGATCGGACCGAGCCCGGGCCCGATTCGGTTCGGATGCAGTCGATCGTGTACGCATCGGCTGAACCGGACATCCGTGAGCGGGCACTCAATCTGGACAGACGCGGCACCCATCTAGCGCGAGACCGGGATGCGGCTGCTCGCTGAATCAGGGCATCGCGCCTCGTGGGGTGCGTCGACGATCGTCCGCCCGCGAACGCCCGCGATGGTCAGGAAGGCCTTCGACCTCGACGGCGGCGAAGCCCTCGTCGCCGGCACAGAGGCCATCGTCGACCTCTTGCCGCCGGTGGCCCGCCGGCGTCGTCGGCCCACCTCTAGCGAGCTGGCCCGGACCTTTCCTCCTGGCCACAGCTGACGTCCACACCAGCGCGGCAGGTCACGCCGCGTAGGCGCGGGCAACCTCCATCCCGATGACCTCGGGCATGCCGACCGGCTCAGGGCCGAGCGTCCGGGCCAGGGCCGGGCCGAGCCGCTCGGTCAGGAAACGG
>JBQTIQ010000002.1:0-3500 GCA_052387955.1 Acidimicrobiia bacterium
GGCGCCGCCACGATCGCTTCGAGCTGCCGCCGTTCCTCGAGCAACAACACCAACGGTTCGGCCGGAGGATGAGCCATGCACAAGTGTAGACACAACCGCGCGATCAATACGCGGACACACCACTAGCGCGCCCTGGTCCGACGCCATGACGCAGGACAGGCAACCACGACGGCGAACCGCAGGCGAGCCTTCAAGCTGGCCCGCGCTGGTGCGTGGGGAACACGTCCTTGCGGAACACGCCACCGCACGACGTCACCACCGAGCTGCCCGTGCCCCAACCGCTCGCCCAGGCCTCGTGAGGTTCGCCAGGTCGAACGGCGACGTGGGCGACGTCGAACCGTCAGACTGACGTAGTGGCGGAAGAGTCGGTCCTCGAGCTCATCGCTACCGGCCGGTCGGCGTTGCGTGAAGGTGACCACGCCGCCGCCCGGACCGCGTTCGGCCGCGCGCTCGAGGTCGACGAGAGTGGGACCGTGCTCGCAGGTCTGGCGGCGGCGGCCTACCTCGACCACGACCACGACGCCGCCATCGACGCGTTCGAACGGGCCTACAGGGCGTTCCGCGACAGCGACGACCCCACCGGCGCCTCCCGGATCGCCGGCACGCTCGGCTACCTGCACGGGATGATCCGCGGCGACCGCGCCGTCATGGGCGGGTGGATCTCCCGGGCCCAGACCGTGCTTGAAGGCACCGAGGAGACTGCCGAGGCCGGCTGGGTCGAACAGTTCAAGGACATGTTCGCCGGCCCCGCCGCGGAGCGAGAGGTGCACTTCCGCGCCGCGGTGGAGATCGCCCGCCGCTACGGCGCCCGCGACCTCGAGCTCGACGCTCTCGCCTACCTCGGCGCCACGCTCGTCCACGACGACCGCGTGGACGAGGGCATGGTCCACCTCGATGAGGCACTCGCCGGCATCTGCGGTCGCGAGGTCGATGACTTCCTGATCCTCGCCGAGGTGTTCTGCCAGCTCTTCTCGGCATGCGAGCACGCTCACGACGTCGGGCGGGCCGACGAGTGGATCCGGGTCGGCGAATCGATCGCTGCCCGCCGCCAGATCCCCGATGTGTCGGCCTTCTGCCGGACCCACTACGGCGGGCTACTCACCGCGGCGGGGCGCTGGCCCGAAGCCGACACGGCGCTCACCGATGCCGTTCGCCTCTGGTCGATCGGCCCCAAGGGCCAGCGCGGCGCCGCGCTCATCCGGTTGGCGGACCTCCGGCTTCGGCAGGGCCGGTTCGAGGAAGCCGAGCAGCTGCTCACCAGCGTCGATCGCGGCTCGGTGGAGGCCGCACCCACCGTGGCCGCGCTGCACCACGTCCGCGGCGAGGACGAGCTTGCAGCCGACGTGGTCGAGCGGGCGCTCGCCGAGACCGGTCGCACGAGCGTGACCGCGGCGGCGCTCCTCAGCTTGCAGATCGACCTCCACCTCGCCGCTGGCGACACCGAGGCTGCCCGTGAGGTCGCGGTGCAGCTGCACACCTGCGCTGAGCTGCATGGCCGGCCCCACCTCCTGGCCACCGCCGCCCTGGCGCAGGGTCGCGTGTGCCTGGCATCCGGCGACGGCGACGCGTTCGCATGCCTGCATGCGGCGCTCACCGGCTTCGCGCACGCGCAGCTCCCCTTTGAGGCAGCACGCACGCGGCTCGAGCTCGCCGCCGCACTCGTAGCCGACCGGCCCGAGGTAGCCACGGCCGAAGCGCGAGCCGCCCTCGCCGCCTTCGAGACTCTCGACGCATCGCGCCACGCGGACGCGGCCGCCGCGCTCCTTCGCACCCTCGGCGCCCGCACCGCCAGCCCCCGCTCGAGCGGAAACCTGCTCAGCAAACGCGAGGCCGAAGTCCTCGAGCTCCTCGGGCATGGCCTGTCCAACCCGCAGATCTCCGAGCGCCTCTACATCAGCCGCAAGACCGTCGAGCACCACGTCGGCAACGTGCTCGCCAAGCTCGGGCTGCGCAGCCGGGCCGAGGCCGCCGCCTACGTCGTTCGCCAAGAACCGCCCGCCGAATAGGGGACGTCCCCGATCCCGCAAGCGGCACAAAGGCGCATGGTCACGACATGACCACCACCCACGACGCCATCATCGTCGGCGCCCGCTGCGCCGGCTCACCCACCGGCATGCTCCTCGCCCAGGCCGGCCACCGCGTCCTCCTGGTCGACAAGGCCACGTTCCCCAGCGACACCGTCTCGACCCACATGATCCACGCCCCCGGCGTGGCCGCGCTACGCCGCTGGGGTCTCCTGGACGAGGTGATCGCCTCCGGTTGCCCACCAATCGAGACGTACACCTTCGACTTCGGGCACCTCGTCCTCACCGGCTCGAGCCTGCCGGTCGAGGGCAGCTCCACCGGCTACGCACCCCGCCGTACGGTGCTCGACAAGATCCTCGTGGACGGGGCCGTGCGAGCCGGAGCAGAAGTGCGCCAAGGCTTCTCCGTTGACGAGGTCATCGTCGACGACGGCGTCGTGCGCGGCGTACGCGGCCACGGCCCCGACGGGGTCACCGTTACCGAACTCGCATCCGTCGTGATCGGCGCCGACGGGAGATCGTCGCGGGTCGCCCGCGCCGTGGAGCCAGAGGAGTACCTGACCAAGCCCGTCCTCCAGCAAGGCTTCTACACGTACTTCCGCGATCTGCCGGTCAACGGCTTCGAGATCTACATCCGTCCCGACCGCGGCTGGGGGGCGTTCCCCACCAACGACGGACACACCCTCGTCGTCGTCGGCTGGCCCTCCGCCGAGGCCGACGCCTACAAGACCGACCCTGAAGCCAACTTCCTCATGACGCTCGAGCTCGCCCCAGAGTTCGCCGAACGCGTACGCGGCGCAACCCGAGTCGAGCGGCTCACCGCGGCGGCCGTCCCGAACTTCTTCCGCAAGCCGTACGGGGCCGGGTGGGTCCTCGTCGGCGACGCCGGCTACACCAAGGACCCGATCACCGCCCAGGGCATGCCCGACGCCTTCCTCGACGCCGAGCGGACGGCCGCCGCCCTCGACGATGTATTCGGCGGCCGGGCTTCCTTCGACGACGCGATGCGGGCAGCCCACGAAGCCCGCGACGCACACGCGCTCCCCATCTACGACTTCACCACCACCCTGGCCACCCTGGCACCACCGCCGAGCGAGCAGATCCAGCTACTCGCTGCCGCACACGGCAACCAGGCGGCGACGGACGGCTTCGTCAGCCTCACCACCGGCGCCCTGTCGCCAGCCGACTACTTCTCCGAGGCGAACATGGCTTCGATCATGGCCGGCGCCTGACCGGCCGGCGGAGCACGGCACCCGGTGATGGCGCTCGTTGGACATCGACCCAGGATCCGCGCCCGGTTCCGCCGGTGACGGCTCCGCTACGGGAGAGTCGAAGGTTGGGGCAATGACCCCCACTAGTGGTGTGTCCGCGTATTGATCGCGCGGTTGTGTCTACACTTGTGCATGGCTCATCCTCCGGCCGAACCGTTGGTGTTGTTGCTCGAGGAACGGCGGCAGCTCGAAGCGATCGTGGCGG
>JBQTIQ010000003.1:0-19215 GCA_052387955.1 Acidimicrobiia bacterium
CGACTCCCAGACACTATTCCTGCGAACTCAAGACTCGGAACACTAGCGGCCCGGAAGGCGAACCTCGCGTGTCCCCACCTGGTCCACCAGACCGCAGCGTTCCCGCGCCGAAATCTCCATGGCCGAAGCACGGGCTGTCCCACGCGCGCGAGCCGTTCGGCGACGACGTCCAAGGACACGTCGACCTGAACGCGCTCCACAACGGGTTGGTGCCAACCGAACACGGCCACATCCTGCCCGCTGTCCGGATCGAGGGTGGCCAGGGATCAGGACGCGATGAGCACCGATCAGTAACCACAGACTGACCGGCGGCCGCGGACGCACTTCAGGAAGGCGGGAGAACGGTGACCGCGTCCGGTCAAGGTCGGCCGCCCGTTTCTGCAACTGGCTCACCCGATGACAACAGACCGCCGTGACGAGCAGAGACGGCCCTCGCCGCTCGGAGGAAAGGTCATCTGACCTGCACCTTGAACCTGCGACCCCAAGGCAGCACATGCCGACGTAGTCAAGGCGCTCACCTCTTCGTTGGCGCATGTTCGATCGAGGCACCACCACGTCGCCGGAGCTCAGTGCCCGATCGCCCGCGATCGACTCCCGCTGATCGGGTGCCATGCGATCATGGCCCTATGCAGGGAGATCTCGCCGTCACCGGCAACCCCGAGGCCGACCGGCTCGTCAACACGGAGCCCCTCGCGCTGCTGCTGGCGATGATGCTCGACCAGCAGGTGCCCATGGAGTGGGCCTTCATCTCGCCGTGGCGGCTGCGTGAACGTCTCGGCGGGGCGCTCGACGCCGACACGATCGCCGGCTACGACCCCGAGGCGTTCGCGGCCCTGTTCAAGGGCCCGCCGGCGCTGCACCGCTACCCGGGCTCCATGGCCGGCCGCACCCAGGCCCTGTGCCGCCATCTCGTCGAGGGCTACGAGGGCAACGCCGCCGGCGTGTGGGAGCACGCCACCGACGGGAGCGACCTGCTGCGCCGGTTGGAAGCGCTGCCGGGCTACGGACGGGACAAGGCCCGCATCTTCACGGCGGTGCTGGCCAAGCGGTTCGGCGTACGCCCGCCGGGCTGGGAACAGGCGGCCGGACCGTTCGCAGATGCCACTCCCCGCTCGGTCGCCGATATCGACTCGGCCGGGTCCCTGGCCAAGGTGCGAGAGTTCAAGCAGGCGCAGAAGAAGAAGGGCAAGGGCAAGGCCGACTGAAGCGCGAGCGCGGGCGCGTCCCGGGGCCGGCCGACCATCCACCGCCGGCGGGGCGGGGGCGGATAGACCCGGGCCATGGGCCCCGCCGCCGAGGTACGAGCGCTCGTCGGGACGCTGGTCGACGTCGAGACCCACGCCGGGACCGTGCACGGCGTGCTGTTGTCCTGCACCCGCCAGAGCCTGTGGCTGGTCGACGGCGACGACGACCTGGTGGTCCCCATGACGATGGTCCGGTCGGTACACCGGCCGACGGCCGCCTAGGGACAGGCGCTCAGGGGACGCTGGCGGCCACTGCGTCGCGCTCCCGGTCGAGCCATCCCAGCAGGATGGCCATGGCCCGGGGGTCGTGCCGCAGCAGGTGGCTGGCGCCGGTGATCATGCGAAGCTCGGCCTCACCGTGGGCATCGGCCAGGACCCGGGCGTCGAAGGGTGGGACCGACTCGTCCTCGGTGCCGTGCACGACCAACAGGGGCCGCGGGGTGATGGCAACGGCGCATTCCACCGCCCGGATCTTGCGGAGGTCAGCGGCCCACGCCTCGAACGACTGGGGGAAGGCGGCCTCCGTCACCAGCCCGATGTCGCGGGAATGCTCCAGGAGCCGGCGGGGCTGGGAGGCCCAGTCGTCGAAGTCGGCCGGGGCGGCGAGGGCCGCCACCCCGCGCACCGACGGCTCGGCGGCGGCGGCACATACGACCAGCGCCGCCCCGGTGCCGAAGCCTGCCCCCCACACCCCGGTCACGCCCTGCAGCCCGGCCACATGCGCGAGTGCGGAACGTGTGTCGGCGAGCCAGCCGCCCAAAGAGAACTGGCCCTCGGAGTCGGAGATACCCCTCAGCGCCGGCACCAACACCGTCCACCCCAGCTCCGACGCGATGCGGTCGGCGAGCTCGGCATAGGGCTCGGCGGTCGTGGCGGCAACACCGGCGGCGGCGGGGAACCCGTGACAGATCACCAGGCCCGGGCTGCGCGCCGCACCTCGTTGCACCGGGATGGCGAGATGGGCCGACAGCTTGAGCGATCCGGACCGGAACCGGTAACGGGTTGCCACCTCCGGCGTTCCCGGCCCGGCCTAGCCCGGGTTCTCGGCCCGGGCGGCCTCGGCTCCGCCGGTACAGCGGTCGCAGCGGCGGTAGCCCCGGTTGCGGGCCTCGGCGAGCTCGTCCGGCCCGAAGGCGGTGTACATCCCGGCGTGCATCAGCTCCTCGATGCGCTCGGGGGCGGTGCAGGCATCGATGTCGTGGACGCGTTGGTCCCGCTTGTCGCCGACCCAACGATGGTTCTCGAAGCGGGCCGGCCGTTGCACCGCGGCCACAGTAGTTCTCGGCCGTTTCACCGACCCGGGCCGGGGCGCGGAACGGGGAGCCCGGCCGGGCTCCCCGTTCACGAGATCGCTGGAATCAGTGCCGGCGGGCGTTTGGTGTGCCGGGTGGGACGAGTTCCCGGCCGCTGGTGCCGGCGGCGGCTGGTTGGAATTCGCCGGGTGGTCCAGCGGCCGCTTAGCGGCCAGCCACCTCCGAAGTCCCGCATTGTTCACCGTTCAGCTGGACCACCTCCTTTCTTCGGTAGCGATAGTCAATCACAATCGTCACCGATTCAGGCGGGCAATTCCCCTCGACCGCCGGGGTCCTCCAGCTCCGCCGTCGGCTCGGGGACGACCCCCCCGACCGCCCCGATGGCCCGGAAGTAACCGAGCTCGACCTCGAGGATCGTGGCCACCTGGGCATCGCTGATCTCGACGCCGGCCTCGTCGGCCCGGCCCAGTACCCAGGCCACGCTCTCCTCGTCCTCGACGACGACCGGGCCGCCTTTGTTCTCGTCCCGCCGCACCGGGACACCGCGGTCGGCCAGGTACTCCAGGTGCCAGCGCAGGACCGCGGTCACGTCGTCATAGCTCAACACCGCGGTGATCTCCTCCGGCAGCCGGTCGGCGACGTAGTCGACCGCTTCCTGCAGATCGAACACGGTCTGCCGAGGTTGCGCCCCGAGCGTGAACGCCTCCCGGCCCACGGCAACGAGGGCCACCAGCACCACCAAGACCACGGCGACGACGACGTACATCATGTCTAGATGCCGAGCCGCTGGGCCAACAGCTCGCGGTGGTAGGTGGGGTCACCGAAGAGCAGCTCGGAGGACTTGGCCCGCTTGAAGTACAGGTGGGCGGGATGCTCCCACGTGAAGCCGATGCCACCGTGGATCTGGATGTTCTCGGCCGCGGCATGGAAGTAGGCCTCGGAGCAGTAGGCCTTGGCCATCGATGCCACCTGAGGTAGCTCGTCGTTCAGCTCGGCGGCGCACCAGGCGCCGTAGTAGGCCGCCGAGCGGGCCGATTCGATCTCGAGCAGCATGTCCGCACACTTGTGCTTGATGGCCTGGAAGCTGCCGATGGGACGGCCGAACTGCACCCGGTCCCGGGCGTAGCCGACCGCCATCTCCAACACCTTCTGGGCGCCTCCCACCTGCTCGGCGGCCAAGCCCACCGCCACCAGGTCGAGCACCCGAGACAGCGTGGCCCAACCCGCCCCTTCTGCGCCCAGGAGCCGGGCCGGCACGCCGTCGAAGTCCAACCGGGCCTGTTTGCGGGTCTGGTCCATGGTGGTGAGCGGGGTACGGGCCAGCCCGGGGGCGTCGCCGTCGACGAGGAAGAGGCTGACGGCGTCGCCGGTCCGGGCGGCCACCACGACCACGTCGGCAACGTGCCCGTCGATCACGAACGTCTTGGTGCCCGCGAGGCGATAGCCGCCGCCGGCGGCAGGCAGGGCCGGCATCGTGACGCCGGCCTCGTCCCAACGAGCGTTGTCCTCGGTGAAGGCGACCGTGGCCATCGTCCGGCCCGCGGCGATGCCAGGGAGCACGTCGGACATGGCCGCCTCGTCGCCGGCGTGCACCAAGGCGTTGGTGGCCAGCACCACCGTGGAGAAGTACGGCGCGCACAGCAGCGCCCGGCCCATCTCCTCGAGCACCACGATCAGCTCGAGATAGCCGAAACCCTGGCCCCCGAAGCGCTCCGGTACCACCAGCGATTGGAGGCCCAGCTCGTCCGCCATCTGAGCCCAGGTGGCGCCGTCGTAGCCGTCGGCTGTCTCCATGAGCCGGCGGACCTCGGCCTCGCCCGAGCGCCGCTCGAGGAAGGCCCGCAGCAACCGCCGGAGCTCGTCCTGTTCCTCGGAGAAGCCGAAGTCCATGCCCGGATCGTGACGGGCCCATGACCGACCCGCAAGCGGGGCCAAGCGGCCGCCGGCACTCGTAGAGTGGGGCGATGGCCCAGGACACGCTGCACTGGAGTAGCTCGAGCGCCGAGATCCACAAGGTGGTGGTCGGCCCCATGGACAACAACGTGTACGTGCTGCGGTGCAAGGAGACGGGCGAGGCCGTCCTGGTCGACGCGGCCAACGAGCACGAACGTCTCCTCGATCTGTGCCGGGCGCTCGACGTGCGCCTGGTGCTCGAGACCCACGGCCACTGGGACCACATCCAGGCGGTGCCCGAGCTGCGCGACGCCGGGTACTCGGTGCACGTGACCGCCGAGGACGCGGCCATGTTGCCGGCCTACGACGAGCTCCTCGAGGACGAGGCCGTCATCTCGGTGGGCCGGCTCCGGCTCCACACGATCCACACCCCGGGCCATACGCCCGGGTCCATGTGCTTCCGGATCGAAGGAGCCCCCGTGCTCTTCAGCGGGGACACGTTGTTCCCCGGTGGGCCTGGGGCGACGCGCTTCCCGGGCGGCGACTTCCCGACCATCATCCGCTCGCTGGAGGACCGTCTTTTCCGCCCGCTGCCGGCGGGCACTCTGGTGCTGCCGGGCCACGGTGACGACACCAGCATCGGCGCCGAATCGCCGCACCTGCAGGAGTGGGCCGATCGAGGCTGGTGACGATGGGCTCCGACGGGCCGCAACGCTACGACCAACGGCCCGATGACCTGTCGCCGGTCCGGACCGACGACCTCCCGCCAACACCCACGCGGGACCGCAACATCGTCGCCACCGCCTGGGTCGACGCCCCGCCCGAGCTGCTGGCCCTGGGCTATGACCTCGACGACCGGCCGGTAGCGCACTTCAAACGCCGGATCGGGCCCTGGCTGCTGTGGCGGGCCGGGCCGGCGACCGGAGGCGACGCCCGTTACTGGGTGGCCCGGTCCGACGACCTCACCGTCCAGCACGTCTTTCGCCTCTACCCCGGAGGGGACGGCGACGGGAAGGGCCCGAGCGGGGCTCGCCACTCCCGCTTCCGCAGCTGGAAAGAGGACCTCCGGGACCACCCCTGACCGCCCCCTGCCGGTCTTGTCTCAAGACGGACGGTGGGGCCATCGGGAATCGACCGGAGCGAGGCGACCCCCGCAGCGGGCGCACTAGCTCAGGCGAGGGGTGGTGATCAGCTCGACATCGGCGGCCAGACCCTCGATCTTGGCCGCCTCGTCCTCGACGTCCAGGGTGATGCGGCCGCCGAGAAGGGGGACGCCCTCAATGCGCAGGCGGCCGAGCTCGGGCGGCAGCACCGGCGCCAGCCACAGCTTCCCGGCCGGCACCCAGGGTTCGAAGCGCAGCAGCGTGCGCAGGAACGACAGAGGGGCGGCCGCCGACCAGGCCTGGGGCGAGCACGAGGTCGGGCAGCGCACCGGGTGGGCCACGTCGTCGCGGGGGAAACCGGCGAACAGTTCGGGCAGGCGGCCGCCTCGAGCGGTGGCCGCGTCGATCATCGCCAGCACGATCCGCTGGGCATCGTCCACGAACCCGTAGCGCATCAGGCCGGCCGCCACCAGGGCGTTGTCGTGGGGCCATACCGAGCCGTGCTGGAAGCTGACCGGGTTGTAGCCGACCATCGACGAGGACAGCGTCCGGACGCCCCAGCCCGTGAACATGTCCGGGGCCATCAGGCGCCGGGCGACGAGCGCGGCCTTGTCCTCGTCGAGGATGCCGGTCCACAGGCAGTGGCCGGCGTTGGAGCAGATGGCGTCGATCGGGCGCTTCTGACTGTCGAGGCCGAGGGCCACGAACTGGTCGCGCTCCAGCCAGAAGTCACGGTTGAACCGCTTCCGAAGGTCGTCGGCCCGGGCCCGCCAGGCCTCGGCGCCAGCGTCGTCGCCTGCCTCGCGGGCGAAATGGTGACGAGCCACGAAAGCGGCGTAGACGTAGCCCTGCACCTCGGCGAGGGCGATGGGCGGGCTCGGACTCGAACCATCGGCGGCCCGGACCCCACCCGGTGCGTCCTTCCAGCCCTGGTGGAGTCGGCCGCGGTCGGTCGGGCGCTGGTACTCGACGTAGCCGTCGCCGTCGCGGTCGCCGTAGTCGAGAACCCAGCCGAGCGCCCGGTCGGCGTGGGGCAACAGCCGCTCGACGGGCTCGGGGGCAAGGCCCCACCGGCGAAGCTCCCCGAGCAGCATCACGAAGAGGGGCGTGGTGTCCACCGCCCCCCAGGTGACCCGGCCGCGGTCGAAGGAGGCGCCGCCGGCGCCGAAGGGCAGCTCCCGCAAGATGCGCCCCGGCTCCTCCTCGGTGCGGGGGTCGACGTCGGCGCCCTGGAAGCGGGCCAGCGTCTCCAGGGTGCCGAGGGCCAACTCGGGGTCGACCAGCAGCGCCATCCACGAGGTGAGCAGCGCGTCACGCCCGAGCAGGCTCATCGACCACGGGGCGCCGGCGGCGACCACCACCCGTTCGGGCACGTCGGGGTCGAACACCCGCAGCGCGCCCAAGTCGTCGGCCGAACACCTCAGCATGTCATCGAGAGCGGCGGACTCGGTCTCGATCACGGGCATCGTGCGCCGCCAGCGCTCCAGCCGCTCGGAAGGGCCGCCGGGCTCGAGGGCCTGACCACAGCGGTGGCGGGGCTCGAGCTGCTCGCCGTCGATGACCGGCACCACCTCGGCGCACGCCGTCCACGTCTGGCGGGCGGGCACTATGGATTCGAAGCGAAGGACGCCGGAGGAGCCGGCGACGGCTCCCGGCGCGACGACCCGGACGCCCCGGCGCCGACCTCGGCCCCCGATGAGATCGAGGCCGTCGGCGTGCACGGTGGCGGTGATGTCGGGGACGGCCCGGGCCCGGCCCGCCCGGACCCCACCGACCTCGGCGAGGTCGGTGGCGACGTGGAGCTCGAGCCGGCAGTACGTCGCTTCGTCGGTCAGGTTGCGGACGACGATGTCCTCGCGCATGCCCTGCCCGATCCGACGGTGGCGTTCGATGACCAGTGCCGCCGTTTCGTCGCCACCGTCCGGGGGCAGGCAGGCCAGGACGAACGTGGCTGCGAACGGGTCTTCCTGCACGGCATCGAGGAGGTCCGGGGGGCGGCCGTCGACCAGGAGCACGAGCTCCGACAGCAGCCGGGTGTCGAGCAGGTACAAGCCCTCGGTGCCCCCCGGCACGATGTCCCCACGGCGCGAACTGATGCAGAAACAGGCCCCGTCGAGCAGCGTGACGGCCCCGACCGCTCCCTGCGAGGACGTCACCGAGCCCAACCGGTCCCGGCCCCTCTGCTGCGGCACGAGCCCGACCGTACCCCTGCGCTCAGCGGTATGGGCGACGCGGTCCCCGCGGCGCGTTCTCGACCATGCCGGTCTCGATGCGAGCGCCGGAGCGCCTACGGAGGCGCAGTCAGGAGCACCACAGCGGATGCGAGCGCCGGAGCGCCAGCGGCGGCGCGGTCAGGAGCGGCCTGCGTGGCCGGGGAACGCTGGCCAACACAGCAATTACCACTACGGCCGTAGTGCGAATACCGGGCTCGGTTCAATAGGCTGAGGCGATGGTTGGTCCCGGGCCAGACCCCGACGTCCCCCTCTTCGAGATCGAGGGCCTGCGGGCCCGTGCCGTCAACGGCCCCGAGATCCTCAAGGGTGTCGACCTGACCGTTCGCGCCGGCGAGCTCCACGCGCTGATGGGCCCCAACGGTTCGGGCAAGTCGACGCTGGCCGGCGCGCTCATGGGCAGCCCCGACTACGAGGTCACCGCCGGGCGCATCCGCTTCAAGGGCGACGACATCACCGCGTGGCCCATCGAGGCCCGGGGGAAAGCCGGGATCTTCCTTGCCTTCCAGTACCCCCAGACGATCCAGGGCGTCTCGGTGCTGAACTTCCTGCGCCAGGCGCTGTCGGCCCGCAAGGGATTCGACCTCTCGGTACTCGAACTGCGCCTGTCGATCATGGAGTGGATGGACCGCCTGGGGATGGACCGGTCGTTCCTCGACCGCTACCTCAACGAGGGCTTCTCCGGCGGCGAGAAGAAGCGCAACGAGATCCTCCAACTGGCCGTGCTCGAGCCCGAGCTCGCGGTCCTCGACGAAACCGACTCCGGCCTCGACATCGACGCCCTCAAGACCGTCGCCAACGGCGTGAGCGAGGTCCGCTGCGCCCGGCCCGAGCTCGGGGTGATGGCGATCACGCACTACCAGCGACTGCTCAGGTACCTCGAGCCCGATTACGTGCACATCCTCCTCGACGGGCGCATCGTCGAGTCGGGCGGTCCCGAGATCGCGCTACGGCTGGAGGCCGAGGGCTACGAAGCGCTCAGGGCGTCCCGATGACGACGTCACCGGGGGCCCTTTGCGGACACCGCGGCCGGCCGACGAGGAGGACGACGTGAGCACCCTCGATGTCGCCGCCATCAAGAAGGACTTCCCGATCCTGCAGCAGGAGCAGGCCGGCAAGCGCCTGGTGTACCTCGACTCGGCGTCGTCGTCGCAGAAGCCCCAGGCCGTGCTCGACGCCATGGACCGCTACTACGAGACGACCCACGCCAACGTCCACCGCGGCGTCTACCGGATCGCCGCTGACGCGACCGACCGCTACGAAGGCGTGCGGGCCCAGGTGGCCCGGTTCATCGGCGCTCCGAGCGAGCGCGGGATCGTGTTCACCAAGAACGTCACCGAGGGCATCAACCTGGTGGCGTACTCGTGGGCGCGGGCCAACCTGGGCGAAGGCGACGCGGTCGTGCTGAGCGAGATCGAGCACCACGCCAACCTGGTGCCGTGGCTGATGCTCAAGGCCGAACGGGGCATCGAGCTGCGCTACCTGCCGATGGCCGACGACTACACCCTCGACCTCGACGACCTCGACCGGGCCCTCGACGGGGCCAAGCTGGTGTCGGTCACGGCCCTGTCCAACGTGCTGGGCACGATCGTGCCCGTACGCCGGATCGTCGACGCCGCCCACGCCGCCGGTGCCCTGGTGCTGGTCGACGCCGCCCAGCGGGCCCCCCACATGACGACGTCGGTCACCGAGCTCGACTGCGACTTCCTCGGCTTCACCGGCCACAAGATGCTGGGCCCCACCGGCGTCGGCGTGCTGTGGGCACGCCCGGAGATCCTCGACGCCATGCCCGCCTTCCTCGGTGGAGGCGAGATGATCCGCGACGTCAGGCTCGACGGGTGGACCCCGAACGACGTCCCGTGGCGGTTCGAAGCCGGCACCCCACCGATCGCCGAGGTCATCGGTCTCGGTGCTGCCATCGACTATCTCGGGGCAGTAGGCCTCGACGCCGTCCGCCAGCACGAGGTCGCCCTCACCGCCTACGCCCTGCGCTCCCTCACCGAGCGCTTCGGCGACGACATCCAGGTCCACGGACCGGCCGAACCCTCGGAGCGCGGTGGCGTGCTCTCCTTCGCCTTCCGTGACATCCATCCCCACGACATCTCCCAGGTCCTCGACCAGGAGGCCGTGTGCGTACGGGCCGGGCACCATTGCGCCAAGCCGCTCATGCGCCGCCTCGGCGTGGGCGCCACCGCCCGGGCGTCGCTGTACCTCTACAACGACGAGGCTGACGTCGACGCCCTCGCCGACGCCCTCGACACGACCGCTAGGTTCTTCTCGTGATCGCAGCGTTGACGGCCGGCTCCGGACGTGGCCTCGCGCCCGAGGACCGGTAGGCGATGCCTGGTCTCGAAGACCTCTATCGCGAGATCATCCTCGACCACTATCGCAACCCCCGGAACCGGGGTGAGCTGCCGGTGCCGCCGGCGCGGCGGGTCGAAGGCTTCAACCCGTTGTGCGGCGACGAGATCGTGGTCTACCTCGACGTCGACGGCGACCGTGTCACCGACGTGCGGATCTCGGGCCAGGGCTGTTCCATCAGCCAGTCGTCGGCGTCGATGATGTCGGCCGCGGTCAAGGGACGCTCCCTCGGCGAGATCCGAGCGCTGACCCGGGCGTTCAAGGAGATGATGTCGGTCCACGTCTCGAGCCTCGACAGCGGGGACGGCGACGAGGACAGCGTCTCCGTCGAGGACGCTGCCGTCGCCGACGTGCCCCTGGGCGACCTCGAGGCCCTGCGCGGGGTGGTCAAGTTCCCGGTCCGGATCAAGTGCGCGACCCTTTCGTGGAACACCCTGGCCCAGGGTCTCGATGAGGACGCGGCCACGCCGTAGCGGGCCGGCGCCGGCAGCGCCGGCCGGTACATTCACCGCCGCCAGGGCGCCGCCGCCGGCGGGCCGCCCCAGCCGCCAGCGGGCGTACCCGGTCGGGGGTGGGCCGGCGCGGTGGCCGCCGGCCGCCAGGCCCTCACGCTCGACCCGTCGAGCGCGGCCGCACGAGGGCTGCTCGACGCGCTCTCGCCGCCTGTGCCCCTGACGGCGCCGGCGCCCGACCCGTTCGCCGCTTGCCCGCATCCTGCTGGCCGCCGGCTACGACGACGAGGCCCGACCTGCGGCCCGCGCCATGGTCGCCGAGAGCCCGGGCCTGGCCGTCCCCGACGAGCTGGCCGACATCGAGGCCGACATCGACGAAGCCGAGAACGACCCGACCCCCTGCGGGCCCTGTTCGAGTCGGCCCGCCAGGACGACGTGCGCGAACTCCTGGGACAGGCCCGCCGGCGGGTGCCGAAGCCAGCCGCGACGCCCGCGGGGGACGCCCGTTCCGAGCGATGGACGGTCGAGACGTTCGTGGGGGCCTGAGCTCAGGCCGGGGCGGCCTTGTCGTTGATGGCCATCGCCAACGCGACGTCCCGGTCGGTCACCGTGCCGCCGGCGTCGTGGGAGGACAGGTCGATCACGACCTTGTTCCACGAGTTCGACCAGTCCGGGTGGTGGTCGGCCTTCTCGGCCAGCACCGCCACCTTGGCCATGAAGCCGAAGGCCTCCACGAAGTCACGGAGCACGAACTCACGGTGCAGCTTGCCGTCCTGGAGCGCCCAGCCGGCGGGGACATCGATCTCAGTCATGGGCCGAGCCTCTCATGGCGGTCACGCCACGATGTTGACGGGCGTGCCCGGGGGAGCCATGGACGCCAGCAACAGGATGTTCTCGTTGGTCAGGCGTAGGCAGCCGTTGCTCACCGCCTGGCCCACCTCGGCGGGGTTGTAGGTGCCGTGGATGGCGATCTGTCCCGGACTGCCCCCGAACGACGTGAGTACGTCGGAGAAGCCGGCCACGCTCAGGATGAACTGGCCGTAGGCGTTGCCGGGCTCCTCCACCGGTAGGGCCGCGTCGACGTAGAACCCGCCGAGCGGGGTCGGGGTGGCGTCGGTGCCCACCGCCACCGGGGCCTGCATCAGCACCTCTTCGCTGGTGCCGCGGTACACGGTCAGCAAACGCCCCCCCACCGCGATCACGACCCGGTTGGGTACCGGGACCAGGTTGAGGTCAGCGCCGTGGAGCCAGGCGGTGGCCCCGTTCGGCCGCTGGTTGTACTGGACCTGGAGCCAGCCCTCGGGGCCCTGCGCCAGCACCATCAACACGAGCGGTAGGCCCTCGAAGGTCGGGTTGTCGAGGATGAGGGAGGGCGCCGGCGCCGCCGGCGAGTCGTACAGCGCCACCACGCCGGTGTTGGCCATCCCGGCGAGGAACTGGCCCACGGGAGCAGGCGGAGGGGCCGTGCCGGCCGCGGAGCCGGAACCGCCGGAGCGGAACACGAAGAACCCGACGACCAGCACGAAGACGACGGCCACGATCGCTGCGACCTGGCCTCCCTTGTTCTCGTCCACCGGGACACACTACGCGAAGCGACGAAAACGGCCCGGTCGGGAAAGGCCGATCGGAATGCGGTCGCGCCGCGCTTCAGGCGAGCGGGTCGGCGAAGGGGTCGGCGTCGGCGGGGCGCTTGGGATGGCGGGGCGGGGCCACGATCGTCTCCTCGTGGTCGGACAGGCCGACGAAGGCGGCGTAGCCGTCGGCCTCGAGCCGGGCCGCCAGCTCGGGCCCCCCCGATGCCTGGATCCGCCCCCGGACCAGGACGTGGACCCGGTCGGGGCGCAGCTCGTGGAGCAGGCGGCTGTAGTGGGTGATGGCCAGCACGCCGAGGTCGTCCTCGTTGGTGGCGGCCTCGATCCGACGGCTGACGGCCCGCAGGGCATCGACGTCGAGGCCCGAGTCGATCTCGTCGAGCACCGCGATCCTCGGCCGGAGCACCCCGAGCTGCAGGGTCTCGTTGCGCTTCTTCTCACCTCCGGACAGGTCGACGTTGAGGGGCCGGTCGAGCAGGCCCACCTCCAGCCCGATGCGGGCGGCCTCGGCCTCCAGCGTGTCCCGGAGCCCGGCCGTCGAACGCCCCGCCGCTACCAACGCCGCCCCGAGGGCGGCTTCGATCCTCACGCCGGGCACCTCGATCGGGTACTGCATCGCCAGGAACAGGCCGGCCTGGGCCCGCTCCCAGGTGGCAAGGCCGGCCATGTCCACCCCGTCGAGGGTGACCCGACCGCCCAGGACCTCGTAGCCGGGCTTGCCCAGCAGCACGTGCGACAGCGTCGATTTGCCCGAGCCGTTGGGCCCCATGACGGCATGGACCTCGCCGCTGCGGACGACGAGGTCGACGCCCTGGAGGATCTCCTTGCCGGCGGCCGCGGCACGGAGCCCTTCGATCACGAGCTCGCTCAACGGTTCCCCATGATCGTTCGTTGTCCGCGATGGCCCTCGATCGGGTACCACGGGCCGCTACCGATGAGCGGAACGCGCGGTGCCGATGATTCGCTCGCGAGCTCGCTCATTGGAAGACCACGACGACGTCGTCGCCCACGATCTCCACCGGGTAGACCGGGACTGGGCGGGTGGCCGGGAACGACTGGGGCTTGCCGTCGGTCAGGGAGAAGGCCGAACCGTGCTTCCAGCACTCGATCTGCAGGCTGGCGCAGTCCACCTCGCCCTCGGCCAGGGACACGTCGGCGTGGGTGCAACGGTCATCGATGACGTGGAACCGCTCGCCACAGTGGACCACCGCGATGCGGTACCCGCCGACGTCGAACCGCTTGGCCTCGCCGGCGGGCACGTCGCCCACCGCGCAGACCACGACCCGGCTCATCCGTCGTCCTCTCGTCGGGCGAGCTTGCCGGCCACCAGCCGACGCAGGGCCGCCGCCGCCGACGGCACCGGGAGGCGGTCAAGGACCTCGTCGAAGAAGCCGGTCACGACCAACCGCTCGGCCACCGGTGTGGGCACGCCCCGGCTCTCGAGGTAGAAGCGCTGGTCGTCGTCGATCGGGCCGACGGCCGAGGCGTGGCTACAGCGCACGTCGTTGTTCTCGATCTCGAGGTTGGGGACCGACTCGGCCCAGGCGTGCTCGGACAGCTTGATGTTGCGGTTGGTCTGGAAGGCATTGGTCCCCCGGGCCTGCTTCCGCACCCGGATCATCCCGGTGTACACGCTGCGGCTGCGGCCCCCGACCGCCCCCTTGAACAGCAGGTTCGAGGTGGTGTCCGGGGCGGCGTGGTCCTGGAAGGTGCGGAAGTCGAGCGTCTGGTGGCCCTCCCCGAAGTAGACCGAGATCAGGTCTCCGGTGGCGCCCCGCCCGACGAGGCGGCAGTCGGTGCGTTGGCGGGCGTAGTCGCCCCCGAAGCCGGCGCCCCCCGACAGGAAGGTGGCGTCGGCCTCGACCTCGGACACCTGCGAGGCGATGTGCCAGGCGTCGAGGCCGAGGTCCTGGGCCCCGAGCACGCTGAGGCGGGCGCCCCTCTCGACGGCGATCGCCGCCACCGGAACGCTCAGCACCCGGGCACCGGGGGCGGAGGTGTGGATGTCGACGACGGTGGCCTGGCTGTCGGCCCCGGCCTGCACCACCAACCGAGGGAACACGGCCAGGCCCGAACGGTCGCTGTAGTGCACCACCACGATGGGCCGGTCGATCACCGCTCCGGGGGGGATGCGCACCACGATCGGGTCGGCGCAGAACGCCTCGTTCAGGGCCACGAAGGCGTCGTGGGGTTCATCGCCCAGCACTGCGCCATAGGCGTCGGGATCGTTGAGGGGGCCGATCAGCAGCCCCGGCTCGGAGGCGTCGACATAGGCGATCCGGCCGTTGACCACCACCACCACCGCGGCCCGGTCGGGTACCGAGTCGGCCTCGGCCAGGATGGCATCGGGGATGGCCGTCACGGGGGTGGGATCGGGATCGGGCCGGAAGGCGTCGAGGTCGAGCTCGGCCACCCGGCTGTAGCGCCACACCTCTTCCTCGGGGGACGGCAGGGGCATGGCCAGGGCGCGCTCGGCCGCCGCCGTCCGGCGCTCTTGGAGCCATCCCGGCCCCGGGAGGGCGCGGGCGGCATCGACGGTGAACGTTGCTTCGCTCATGTTCTCCTGGAGAACTGGCCCGGCTTTCGAGAGGCCGGCGGCAGTCAGCCGACCGAGCCCTCCATCTGGAGCTCGATCAACCGGCTCCACTCGACCGCGTACTCCATGGGGAGGGTGCGGGTCACGGGCTCGATGAAGCCGTTGACGATCATGCCCATGGCCTGCTCCTGGGAGAGGCCCCGGCTCATCAGGTAGAAGAGCTGCTCGTCGGCGATCTTCGAGACGGTGGCCTCGTGGCCGACGACGGCATCACGAGCGCCGACCTCCATGTAGGGGAAGGTGTCGCTGACCGAGTTCTCGTCGAGGATCAGGGCGTCGCACTGGACGTGGCTCTTGCAACCGTAGGCGTCGTCCTCGATGCGCACCAGGCCACGGTACGACGTGCGCCCGCCGTCCTTGGAGATCGACTTGGACACGATCTTCGAGGTGGTCTCGGGGGCGGCGTGGACCATCTTGGCGCCGGCGTCCTGATGCTGGCCGGGGCCGGCGTAGGCGACCGAGAGGACTTCGCCCGAGGCCTTGGGGCCGACCATGTACACCGCCGGGTACTTCATGGTCAGGCGTGACCCGATGTTGCCGTCGATCCACTCCATGTGGCCCTCGGCCTCGACCCGGGCACGCTTGGTCACCAAGTTGAAGACGTTGTTCGACCAGTTCTGGATCGTCGTGTACGTGACCCGGGCCGACGGCTTCACGATGATCTCGACCACGGCCGAGTGTAAGGAGTCGGTGGTGTACACCGGGGCCGAGCAGCCCTCGATGTAGTGCACCTGGCTGCCCTCGTCGGCGATGATCAGCGTGCGCTCGAACTGGCCCATGTTCTCGGCGTTGATCCGGAAGTAGGCCTGCAGGGGCATGTCGACGTTGACGCCGGGGGGGACGTAGATGAACGAGCCACCGCTCCACACCGACGAGTTCAGGGCCGAGAACTTGTTGTCGTTGGCCGGGATGACCGAGGCCCAGTACTGCTTGACCAGCTCGGGGTACTCGCGCAGAGCCGTGTCCATGTCGCAGAAGATGACGCCCTTGGCCTCGAGGTCGGCCCGGTTGCGGTGGAAGACGACCTCGGACTCGTACTGGGCGGTGACGCCGGCCAGGTACTTGCGTTCGGCCTCGGGGATCCCGAGCTTCTCGTAGGTGGCCTTGATGGCGTCGGGGAGCTCGTCCCACTCGTCGACCTGCGACTTGGTCGGCTTGATGTAGTAGTAGATGTCGTCGAGGTAGATCTGGGACATGTCGCCGCCCCAGGTCGGCATCGGCCGCCGTTCGAACGCCCGGAGCGACTTCAGCCGGAAGTCCCGCATCCAGTCGGGCTCACCCTTCATCCACGACATCTCGCGGACGATGTCCTCGTTGAGGCCCTTCTTGGGCTTGAAGACGTAATCCTCGGTGTCGGACCAGCCGAGCTTGTAGCGGGAGAGGTCCAGGCCAAGGTCGGTGGTAGCCATCGGTGACCAGGCTATTTCCACTACGCGCGTAGGAACAACCCACCAGCTGGATTTCTGCCTGTTCGAGGCCCTAATCGAGGCGTCGGAGGCCGGCGGCGTACCGGGCCGCCCGCAGGACGTAGCTCTGCTTGGCCAGATCGATCATGCCGGCGTCGGCGGCGCCCTCCCGCACCTGGGCCGGGACCCCCAGGGCCAGCGCTCCGGGCGGCACGACGGTGCCGGCGGTGACCACCGCGTTGGCGCCGATCACCGCGCCCCGGCCCACGACGGCGCGATGCAGCACGATCGCCCCGTTGCCCACCAGCGAGCCATCCTCGACGGTGCACCCCTCGAGGTGCACCAGGTGGCCGATGACGCAGTCGGCCCCGACGGTGGTGGGCACGCCGGCGGCGACGTGCAGGACCGACCCGTCCTGCACCGAGGTACGGGCGCCGACGGTGATGGGGCCATCGTCGGCCCGCAGGACCGCCCCCGGCCACACCGATGCCCCGTCGCCCAGCACCACCGCACCGATCAGCACCGCGTCGGGATGCACGTACGCGCCCGGGTGGATGTCGGGCTCGACCCCATCGAGGGCGTAGATGGGCACGGGCCCCGTTCTAGCCGGCGACGAGGGGCCACGGCATTCCAAGCGCCGGGTGACGGCATCGGCCCAGAGCGCAGGACATGACCGTCGGGAGCGCCGAATGCGAGCGCCGGAGCGCCAGCGCAGGCGCGGCCAGGCCCGGCCTGCGTGGCCGGGGAACGCAGCTGGCAAAGTTGGCCTATGCCTGGCACGCCGCCCGTCGCTAAGAAGGTCCCCCACGTGCGGACCGTGCACGGGGAGTCGGTGACCGACGACTACTACTGGCTCCTCGACCGTGACGACCCCGACACGATCGCCTACCTCGAGGCCGAGAACGCCTGGACCGAGGCCGCCACCGCCCATCTGGCGCCGCTGCGCGACCGGCTCTTCGAGGAGATCAAGGCTCGGGTGCAGGAGACCGACCTGTCGGTGCCGGCCCGCAAGGGGCCGTGGTGGTACGTGAGCCGCACCCTCGAAGGCGCCCAGTACCCGGTGCTCTGCCGGCGGAGCAGCCCCGACGACGAACACGGCGAGCAAGTGCTCATCGACGGCAACACCCTCGCCGGCGACTCGCCGTACTTCGACCTCGGGGTGGCCGCCGTCAGCCCCGACCACCGACTGCTGGCGTTCTCCGTCGACCTCGAGGGCGACGAGCGCTACCACCTCCGGTTCAAGGACCTCGAGAGCGGGGAGCTGCTCGGCGACGAAGTCTCCCCCGTCGCTGCCGGCGGGGCCTGGGCCGGCGACAACACCACCTTCTTCTACGTCACCCTCGACGTCGCCAACCGCCCCCACCAGGTATGGCGTCACCGGCTGGGCACCGCCGCAGCCGACGACGTGGTCGTCTTCGACGAGCCCGACGAGCGGTTCTTCGTGCACGTGGGGCTCACCCGCAGCGAGCACTACCTGGTCGTGACCACCCAGTCGAAGCTGACCTCGGAGGTGAGGGTCCTGGCCGCCGACCGTCCCGACGGCGGTTTCGAGGTGATCGAGCCGCGCCGCCAGGGGGTCGAGTACCACGTCGACCACCAGGGCGACCGGTTCCTCGTGCTGTCCAACGACGGCCACGAGGACTTCGCCCTGCTGGCGGCCCCGCTCGACTCGCCGGGACGGGCGTCGTGGCGTGAACTGTGGGCGCCGGGAGTCGGCACCCGCCTCGACGACGTCGAACCCTTCGCCGACCACCTCGTGGTGCACTTCCGGCGCGACGCCCTCACCGGCCTGCGGGTCATCCCCGTCGAGGACGGCGGCGAAGCATGGGACATCGAGTTCCCCGAACCGCTCTACACGGTCGCCCCCGGCAGCAACCTCGAGTACCACACCGGCACGTTCCGCCTCGGGTACCAGTCCCTGGTCACACCCTCCAGCGTCTACGACTACGACCTCGCCGAACGGGGCCTCACGCTGCTCAAGCGCAGCCCGGTACTCGGCGGCTTCGAGGGCGCCGACTACGAACAGCGGCGGGAGTGGGCCATCGCCCCTGACGGCGAGCGCATCCCGATCTCGCTGGTCCGACGGGTGGCGGGCATCGCCGAGGTCGGCCCCCGCCCCTGCCTCCTCTACGGCTACGGCAGCTACGAGCTGTCCATCGATCCCTACTTCTCGATCACCCGGCTGCCCCTGCTCGACCGGGGCGTCGTGTTCGCCATCGCCCATGTGCGAGGCGGGGGCGAAGGGGGCCGGCGGTGGTACGAGAACGGCAAGCTGCTGGCCAAACCGAACACGTTCGGGGACTTCGTCGCCGCCGCCGAGCACCTGTGCCGGGCCGGCATCACCGCCCCCGACCGCCTGGCCGCTCGCGGCGCCAGCGCCGGCGGCCTGCTCATGGGGGCGGTCGCCAACCTCGCTCCCCGCCAGTTCGCCGCCATCGTCGCCGAGGTGCCGTTCGTGGACGCCCTCAACACGATCCTCGACCCCTCCTTACCCCTCACCGTCACCGAGTGGGAGGAATGGGGCAACCCCATCCAGTCCGAGGACGTCTACCGGTGCATGCGGGGCTATTCCCCCTACGAGAACGTGGACGCCACCGACTACCCGGCCATCCTCGCCACCGCCGGCCTGAACGATCCCCGGGTCCTCTACCACGAACCGGCCAAATGGGTCGCCAAGCTGCGGGCGACGGCCACCGGCCCCCGGCCCGAACAGCTCGTGCTCAAGACCGAATTGGGCGCCGGTCACGGCGGCCTGTCGGGCCGCTACGACGCCTGGCGGGACCAGGCCTTCGTGGTGGCCTTCGTCATCGACCTCCTCGGCGCCCCCCCGGAGCCGTACTAGCTGTCTGCTGCGGGCGTCGCTTCGCTCCTGCCTCCGCAGACTGTCGCCGGCGGCCTGGCGGCCGCGACGGCGACCTGCGGCTCAGTCCGTCCGCAGGACCGTCACCCGCGGCCTGCGGCTCAGTCCGTCCGCAGGACCCCGTCGCCCGCGGCCTGCGGCTCAGTCCGTCCGCAGGACCCCGTCGCCCGCGGCCTGCGGCTCAGTCCGTCCGCAGGACCCCGTCGCCCGCGGCCTGCGGCTCA
>JBQTIQ010000004.1:0-13231 GCA_052387955.1 Acidimicrobiia bacterium
CGCATCGGTCAACTGGCCCATCGCCCACGACCATCGTTGGCGTTCCCCGGCCACGCAGGCCGCGCTCAGCCGCACCTCCGCTGGCGCTGCGGTGCTCGCATCGGTCAACTGGCCCATCCCCCACGAGGTTAGCGGTGACTCCCGGAGCTCCCCTCGTCGGGAAATCACCGCCATCGAGGGAACGGCTTTGGGATGGACGGCGTCAGAATGCACGTGATGAACGGCGGGAACCACTTCGTCCGACGACGCCACGTCGTCCGACGGCGGCGCCTCGCAGTGGCGGCGGCCATCCTGGCCGGAGTGGTCGGCTTCGCCGCCTGCCGCGGCGACGACAACGGGTCACCCACGACCGCCGCGGGCCCGGCCGCCGACGACGATGGAAGGTCCACGACCACCACGGCCGTGTCGTCGTCGACGACGTCGTCGTCCACCACCTCGACGACCGAGGCACCGACCACCACGACATCGACCACGACACCGGGGCCGCCGCTCGTACTGCCCGGGACGCTTACGCCCATCTCGTCGACGGCGACGGTCCGCCCGGGCGACGAAGGCGACCAAGTGGTGGCCATTCAGCAGCGGCTCACCGCCCTCGGCTATCGGCCCGGCCCGGTCGATGGCGTGTACTCGAACAGCACCGCATCGGCGGTCATGGCCTTCCAGAAGAGCGAGGGCGTCGGTCGCGACGGCACCACCGGGCCCGACACCCTGGCCCAGATGCTCGCCCCTACCGGCGCCGGAGCCCGGGACTCCGGGCGGGCACACATCGAGATCGACCTCGACCGTCAGATCATGTTCGCGGTTGCCGGCGATGGCTCAGCCACCATCATCAACGTGTCGACCGGCACCGGGGAGCGCTACCGCGACAACGGGGTGTCAGGCGTTGCCATCACGCCGACCGGGGGCTTCGTGGTCGAGCGGCGCATCGAAGGCTTCCACCAGGCGCCCTTGGGCACGCTCTACCGACCCCTGTTCTTCTATCAGGGTTGGGCGGTGCACGGCTCCAGCAACGTGCCCGGCTACCCGGCCAGCCATGGCTGCGTACGCACCAGCAACGTCGACCAGGACTACCTGTGGGACCTCTATCCCAACGGCAGCGAGGTCGTGATCTACAGCGGTGACAGCGACGCTCCCAGCGTGCTCACCGCCCCGGCCGACGCCGCCCCCGGCGCCTGAACGGCCGTCAACCCACCGACTGTCGCCGACCCCACCCGGGCAGCAATACTTGGTCTGGTTGCTCGTGCCGGTGCTGGCCTGGCCGCGGGCCGCCGTCGAGCCACCTGTTCCCCCGGAGGCGACTGGATGGAAGTCGCGCAGGTCGGGACCGACCTGCCCCAGAAGCGGCCGGCGTTGGCCGGGCCGTACCCGTGGATCGGCGGCGCCGGCGTCTTGCTCATCGCCGTCACCGCGCCGGTATGGCGCCTCGACCGCAGCACCTGGCGCCTGACGATTCCTGGGCTCCCCCACGACGGGACGCGTCCGTTCACGACCCTCGCCTTCGTCACCGGGGTGGCGTTGCTGACGGTGGGCTGGATCGGGCTGATGGTTCGGGTCGAACGCAGCTCGGCACCCGAGCGCGCCCGTACCCGGACGGTGCTGCTGACCAGCGCACTGTGGTTCGGGCTGGTCCTGCTGGGCCCGCCCCTGCTGTCGAGCGATGTGTACAGCTACGCCGCCCAGGGCGAGATGGTCACCCGTGGCCTCGACCCGACGTCGGACGGCATGTACCAGCTCCTCAGCGGGAACTTCGTGGCCCACACCGACCCGGTGTGGCGGAACTCGCCCGGCAACCCCTACGGGCCGGTGCAGATGGGCCTGGCGGCGGCGGTGGTGACCGTCGCCGGCCATGACCCGTCGTGGTCGATCTGGGGCCTGCGGTTGCTGGCGGTGGCGGGGATGGCCCTCGCCGCCTGGGGCGTGCACGACCTGGCCCGCCGCCACGGGGTACCACCGCCGATTGCACTGAGCTTCGCCGTTGCCAACCCGATCGCGGTGCTCCATCTCGTGGGCGGCGGCCACAACGACGCCATCATGACCGGGCTGCTGTGCGCCGGGTGCGCCCTCGCCCTGCGGGGCCGATGGGGTTGGGGAATCATCCTGGTGGCGCTGGCCGCCGCGGTGAAGGTGCCAGCGGCAGCGGCCTTGGTGTACCTGGCGTGGTGCCGGCGGGGACCCACGGCCACCGGGCGCGAACGCGTGCGGGAGGCGGCCGCTGCTCTCGGGGTGGGAGTCGGAGTCATCGCCGTCTCCGGTGCCGTGGTCGGGATCGGCTTCGGCTGGGTGGGCGCCATGCGCAACGCCGGCGTCACCATGGGAACGTTGTCGTTGCCGACCCAGGCCGGGTTCGCCGTCAGCGGTCTTCTCGACGTCCTCGGTACCCCGGTCTCCTCCGACGTCGTGGTGGGCCGGTTCCGGCTGGCCGGGCTCGCCGTTGCCGGGATCATCTGCCTGTGGCTGCTGTGGCGGGCCGACCGGTTCGGACCGGTCCGGGCCACCGGCTTGGCCCTGTTGGCGGTGGCGGTCCTGGGCCCGGCGTTGTGGCCCTGGTACCTGGCGCCCGCCTTGGCGCTCATGGGAGCGGCCGGCATGGGCCGCTGGCGGCCGTCGGCGGTCGTGCTCTGCGCCGCCTTCGCCCTCGAGGTGATGCCAACGGGCACGGCGGCGTCGCCCATCCTCGAGCACCAGCACCTGTACAGCCTCGGCCTCATCGTCCTGATCGTGGCCCTGGCGGCGGCGGCGCCGATCGTGTGCGAACGGTGGGGGCTGTACCGGGCTCCCTGGAAACCGGGCGAGGTCGCCCTGCCGGGATGACCGCGACGGCTCGGCCGCGGCCCTGCTGAACGGGGTCGGGCCGGCGTCTCCTCGCTCGCCCCCGCCCGACGAGTTGGAGCTGTGCCGGCCGAGACGGAGCCGGCCTTGACAGGCGGTTGCGTCGCACTTCATTCTCTAGCAAATTCATAGGCAAACTTACGGAGCGCCCGTGCCACCCATCAGCTTGCGCAATCGGCTCTCGGCCGCCGTCATCGGTGGCCTTCTCGTGCTCGCCGCCGGCTGCGGGAACGACGAGGCCAGGACGCAGGACACGGCCGCCGGCAGCTCGGGCGCCAGCGGCGCGCCGGCCGAGGCGGTGACGGTCAGGCTGGGCTACTTCCCCAACGTGACCCACGCCCCCGCCCTCTACGGGGTGGCCGAGGGACTCTTCGCCGAGCGGCTGGGGGACAACCAGCTCGAGACCAAGACCTTCAACGCCGGCCCCGAAGCCATGGAGTCGTTGCTGTCGGGCGGCCTCGACATGACCTTCGTCGGGCCCAATCCGGCCATCAACGCCTTCGCCCGCTCGGAAGGCCACGACGTGCGCATCGTCGCCGGTTCGACGTCGGGGGGCGCCTTCCTGGTCACCCGGCCCGACATCAACGGCCCGGAGGACCTCCGGGGCAAGACGCTGGCCACCCCACAACTGGGCCAGACCCAGGACGTCGCCTTGCGCAGCTGGCTCGAGGACAACGGGCTCGAGGCCGATACGTCGGGCGGGGGTGACGTGTCCATCCGGCCCCAAGCGAACGCCGACTCCCTGGCGCAGCTCCAGCAGGGCCAGATCGACGGCGCCTGGGTGCCCGAGCCTTGGGCCACTCGCCTCGTCCTGGAGGGAGGGGGCAAGGTCCTCGTCGACGAGCGCACACTGTGGCCTGAGGGGCGCTTCGTGACGACGCACCTGGTGGTCGCGACCGAGTTCCTCGAGGAACACCCCGAGATCGTCCGCCACGTCATCGAGGGCGAGCGGGATGCGATCGTGGCCATCGCCGCCGATCCCGGCCGGGCACGGACGGTCGTGAACAAGGCGATCGGCGATCTCACCGGCAAGCCCCTCCAGGAGGAGACGATCGAGGCCTCGTTCGAGAACCTCTCCTTCACCCTCGACCCCATCGCTGCATCCCTGGTCCGCTCGGCCGAGGACGCGGAGGCGGTCGGCCTCCTGGACCCGGTCGACCTCACCGGCATCTACGCCCTCGACCTTGTCAACGAGGTGCTCCGGGAGGCCGGCGAGCCCCCGGTGAGGGGTCTGTAGTCAGCCCGCCCGGGCCCCGCTGCGCTCGGCTCGACCGGGGCCGAGCGCAGGTGCTGGCCCAGCGTCTTGGGCGTCCCGGGACCGTTCAAGACAGGAGCCCTCGCGTGACAACCGACATGGACAACCCCAAGGCGGCCGCGTCTACGGGAGCAGGGGCGCAGCGGCGCCAGCAGACCACCCCGCGCCACGAGGTCCCGCTGGCGCCGGCAGAGCCGGTGCCAGCGGTGGCGATCCGAGCCCTCGACAAGGTCTACGGCCACGGCGCCGGGGCCGTGGCCGCTCTCGACGGCATCGACCTTTCGGTGCGCCCCGGTGAGCTGGTGTGCCTGGTCGGTGCGTCCGGGTGCGGCAAGTCGACGCTGCTCAACCTCGTGGCCGGGCTCGACGAGCCGACCCGCGGCACGGTGGCCGTGCGGGGCCGCACCGCCCTGATGTTCCAGGAGGCAGCCCTGTTCCCGTGGCTGACGGTGGCCGGGAACGTGGAGCTGGCCTTCCGGCTGCGGGGCGTGGGACGGGCCGAACGGCGCCGGCGCACGGCCGAGCTGCTACGGCTGGTACACCTGCACGACTTCGGCCGCAAACGCCCCCACGAGCTCTCGGGCGGCATGCGCCAGCGGGTAGCCCTGGCTCGTGCCCTTGCTCAGGACGCCGACGTGCTGCTCATGGACGAGCCCTTCGGCGCCCTCGACGCCATGACCCGAGACCTGTTGCACGACGAGCTCGAGCGGCTGTGGTCGGACCGCACGCTCACCGTGGTGTTCGTCACCCACAACGTCCGCGAGGCGGCCCGGCTGGCTGATCGGGTCGTGGTGCTCTCGAGCCGGCCCGGCCGGGTGGTCGCCGAGCTCGCCGTGCCCATCGACCGGCCCCGTCGGATCGAGTCGCCGGCGGTGAGCGCACTGGCGAGCGAGATCACCGGCACCCTGCGCCGGGAGGTGGCCCGCCATGGCCGTTGACCGTTCCCAGCGCCGCAGCATGGCCGACGCCGTCCCCGTCCCCGCCGCCGCGGCGCCGGCGCCAGTCTCCGGGAGCAGGAGCGAGGCGACGCCCGCAGCCGACGACCAGCTGCGCCAGCAGATGGCGGGCCTCGACCGGCTGGAACTGGCGGCCGCGCCCCCTCGGCGTCGTAGCGCCCGGGCCTGGTCGGCGGCATGGCCCAAGCTGGCGGCGCTGGCCATTGCCCTGCTGGCGTGGCAGTTGGTGGTGTCCTCGGGATGGAAGCCCGAGCACCTCCTGCCCGGCCCCAAGAAGGTCCTCCTCGAGCTGCAGGACATGGCTGCCGACGGCTCGCTGGGCACGGCCATCTCGATCACCGCCCGTCGTGCCCTGGTCGGGTTCGGGATGGCCCTCGTCATCGGCGTCGTGACGGGCAGCCTGATCGCTCGGGTGCGGGTCCTGCGCAGTGCCTTCGGCTCGTTCATCACCGGGCTCCAGACCATGCCGTCGATCGCCTGGTTCCCCCTCGCCATCTTGTTGTTCCAGCCCTCCGAAGCGGCCATCCGATTCGTGGTGGTGCTCGGCGCCGCCCCGTCGATCGCCAACGGCCTCATCAGCGGGGCCGACCAGGTCCCACCCCTGTTGCTGCGGGCGGGCAAGGCGCTCGGGGCCAAGGGCTGGGCCGCCTTCCGGCACGTCGTGCTGCCGGCGTCGCTCCCGCCGTTCCTGGCCGGCTCCAAACAGGGCTGGGCGTTCGCATGGCGGAGCCTGTTGGCCGGAGAGTTGCTGGTCGTGATCCCGTCCCAGCTGTCGATCGGGGTGACGCTCCAGAACGCCCGCGACCTCCTCGACGCGCCGCGGCTTCTGGCCACGATGCTGGTCATCCTGGTGATCGGCATCATCGTCGACAGCGTGCTGTTCGGGACGATCGAGCGTGCCGTGCGCAAGCGCTGGGGGCTGGTCGGGCCCTGACGGCACAGCTTCCGAGAACGACTGAGGGCGGGCCCGGTCAAGGCCCGCCCTTCAGCACGCGGAGTTCCAGTTGTGCGGCCGCAGCCGCCGAGTCAGGGAACGATCGAGACCAGCCCGATGAACTGCAGCGAGACGAACGGGTGCTTGATGAGGCCCTTGACCACCAGCTTGTGCTTGGCGATCTCCCACAGGACGCCGAAGCCCCGCTTGGTGAAGAAGCCGAGAGGCAGCAGGCCGGAAACGGCCATCTTGAGCTGGGACACGTCGAGGATCTGGTCGACCGTGGCCTTCACCACCACGCTCGGCTTGGCTACCAGGCCGTTGTAGATGGTGCACTTGTCCGCGCCGAACACGAGCGTCGAGGCATCCTCGGCGTCGAAGCTGTACACCGCCACCGGGCGGGGCATCCGGCGGGCGATGGCGACGCGGTCGGGGAAGTTGGTGAAGTTCTGCGAGAGCAGAGTCTGAAGGATCGACGACACGCCGTTGGCGTTGTCCCCGTCGTAGAGCTCGACGCCGTATGCCATTTCTGGTTCCTCCTAAGCCCGGCGCATGGCGGCGCCGAGGTTCTGCGAACGAGGCCCGGACTAGATCGTCAGCGGACCGGACAGTCGCTGACGGGCGGGATCAGGGGACGATCGATACCAGGCCGATGAACTGCAGCGCGGTAACCGGGTGCAGGATGAGGCCCTTCACCACCAGCTTGTGCTTGGCGATCTCCCACAGGACGTCATAGCCCCGCTTTGTGCCCAGCAGGCCGAGCGGGATCAGCCCGGAGAAGTACATCTTGAGCTGGGAGACGTCGAGGATCTGGTCGACCGTCGCCTTCACGATGACGCTGGGCCGGCCCACGATCCCGTTGTAGATCGTGCACTTGTTCATACCGAACACCAGGGTCGACGAGTCCTCGGCGTCGAAGCTGTAGACCGCCACCGGACGGGGCATCCGCCGGGCGATCAGGATCCGGCTCGGGAAGTTGTAGAAGTTCTGCGAGAGCAGCGTCTGAAGGATGGACGAGACGCCGTTGGCGTTGTCCCCGTCGTACAGCTCGATGTCGTAAGTGCCGTAATCGCCATAGACCATTACTCGTTCTCCTCCTCTGAACCCCGACGCGAGCAGCGCCCGGTCTCGCTCCGCGTGAACCGAGCCTGTGAGGCCCGGGGTACTGCACCAGTGTCACCACCGGCACTGCCCTACTGATCAACCTGAGGCTCTGGAAAGGGGGCCGGGGCCTCCGCTGGCTTCGTCCAGCGGCACCCCGGCCCTCCCCTTACTTCCTTTCCATCACCGACTCGTGATCCTGGAGAGGATCAGACGTCCCAGTCGGTGTCGACGTTGCCCCAAGCACGGAGGTAGTTGTTGAACGCACCACCGTTCTCGATGGCGGCCGACATGGGGCCCTTCTGGAACTTGATCTTGCCGGCCATGAGAGCCTTGCCGCCCTCGATGGAGCCGGAGGCAACTTCCTGCCAGACGGCGACGTTGGCGCCGATGCGGAGCCACAGGTCGTCCTCGGGGAACTTGTCCTCGTTGGTGGAATCGATGATCTTGGCTTCTTTCCACTCCTGCTGCATCTTGAGACCCGGCTTGTCGAGGGTCACGAACTCCATCTTGTTCGTGAAGCTCTTGGGGTCCTTGAAGCCGGCGTACATCGCCTCACTGGCGTTACACGCGTCTGCGGAAGCCTTGCACCATTCATCCGACATGAACTTCATAGCCATCTTGTGCTCATCTCCTTGATGTCAATGACCGCATCCGGCCGGATGCGCTGGGTGGCTTGGCCTGACGCGCCACCGCCTCCGGAGAGGCGGTGGACAGCCCGGTGGCCGTTGCGATGCGTCAGCCTAGTAAATCGGGGCGCCGTCAGTTCGCTGGGAGCAGCAACAGCACCCGCAGCTTGGACTCGATCCCCTGGGACCGGGCCAGCGTCTCGTCGAGCAGCGGGGCCAGGTCCTGGGCCCGCTGGTTCGACACCGCCAGCTGCGACACGATGTTCTCGGCCGGCTCAGCCGCGGTGTTGACGATCAGCTCCGAGTTGTCAGCGCCGGCGATCGTCGTGGCCAGAGGGGCATCGGCCGACTGCAGTACGTCGCCGATCGAGGCCAGCTGCCCGCCCAACGTGGCCAGCACGGCCTTGGCGTTGTTCAGGGTGGCGATGACCTGGATCGTTTCGGGCAGGCCGACACCGATGGCGGCCTGAGCGGCGGGAAGCTCGTCACCAGCCCGCAACGCCCGCTTGGTGGTGGCGTCGACCTTCTCGGCCTCGATCACGCCCACCTTGAACACCTTGTCGGTGGCAGCAAGGTCACGGGTCACGACGAGGACGCAGACGACAGCACCGGCGGTGGCGGCGAAGGCTACGGCGAGGGAACTCTTGAGGTACACCATCGTTCAAATCTCCTGTGTGCCTGAGCCGGCTCAGCCGACGACGTTGACGATGGGACCGAGAAGGTCGTTGAGCAGCCCGAGGGCCGGGGCCAACGGACCGACCGCGGCTGCCTCTTGCTCGAGCTGGGCGAGCACGGCGGCGATGTTCGACGCCCGGCCCTCCAGCGCCTGGAGGTTGGGCAGGATGGCCCGGATCTGGTCACCGACGGCTTGGAACTGCGTGTTCGCGCCCTCGACGGCGGCGTTGAGGTTGGTCACCGAGTTGGCGCCCTGGTTGGCTCGTCCGGTCACCCGGGCGATGAGGGGCGGTAGCTGTCTGGCGACCCCTATGACTCCTCCGGTGTCGTCGTTGATCTCCACTGCGAGGTCGTCGAGCTGGCCGGCGGTGTCGACAAGGACGTCGAGGTCATTGGCGACGCCGATCAGCACGGTGATCTTCTTCCGGAGCTCGACCTGGTCGGGGAGGATGATCCCCGTCAGGCGGTCGAACTCACTGGCCGAGAAGATGACCGAGTTGGCCAGGTCGGTGGGGCGGCCGAGAGGGTCCTTCAGGTCTTCGATCCGAGGATAGAAGCCCTGGGCGAGCCCAATCGTCACGGCCAGCACCACGGTCAGCCCGACGAAGATAAGTGCCCAAGTTGCTCGTCTGAACATCATGGCTTGTACGCCTCCCGGCGCTCAGGTCCGTTCGAAATGGTGGTCATCGGGCCGCCTCAGTTGGCGCCGAGCAGCGAGCCGAGGTTGTCGGGCACGACAGTCAGCTGGGTCTGGATGTTGGCGAGCTGGACGTTGAGGCGCTTGACCCCGTCGACCGCTTGGTCGAGGAGCCGGTTGACCCGGCCGACCACGACGTCGGCGTTAGAGGCGATGCGGTTCAGGTCGCGGGCGGCCCCGGTCAGCGTGGTAGCGACCTCGGCGGTGAACTCGGCCACCGCCACGTCGCCCCGGCCCGCTTCGAGCAGGCGCTGGACGTCGGGGACGGCTGCGGCCAGAAGGCCCACGTCCTCGGTCGCCTGCAGCTCGAGGTTGCCGAGCACGACCGCCAGCTCCTGGAGGAGCTCACGGGCCTTGGTCGGGGCCCCGAAGTCGGCCCGCTTGTTGAAGAACTCGTTGGCGACCTTGAAGTCGTCAACGATCGTGATGGCGCTGTCCTGGACCACCTTGCCCCGCCGGATCGTGATGATCGTGAGGATGAGCAGGACGATGGCGAGGAAGCAGGCCACCCGGCTGAACCACTCGATGATGAGGTGGTTGGTGGACGAACCCTGGACCTGGTTCTTGTCGATGTCTCTGCGGATCGTGTTTTTCATGTCGTCAGTCCCCGGTCAGTTCGCGGGCAGCGGGATGGCGTTGCTGATGCGGGTCGCTGACGCCACCGCGAGCTCGACGTCGTCGACGATGCCCTGCACGATCTCGAGCAGCTGGTCGCCCTGCTGGCCGAAGATCGTGGCCGAGTCGACGAGGCCCAGGGTGATGGTCCTGATCTCGTCGGCGACGTTGCGCACGTTGGTCAGCAGCCGGAGGCTCTCTTCGCCGCCGGCCCGGCCCTGGGCGATGGACGCCGCGGCCGGGATGACCACTTCCTTGAGCTGGGCCAGCGGGCCGGCCAGGGCGGCGGTCTCGTTGAGGGCCTGCTGGGCAGTGCCGGTGAGGTTGGTCAACTGGGCCAGGCGCTGGGTCACCTTGTCGTTGATCTCGACGATGCCCTCGGCGGCCGCCAGCGTGCGCTGGTTGGTCTTTTCCTGCGTGTCGAGGCGGCCGTTGAGCCGGAACACGATGATGCACAGGAGGGCGAGCACGGCGACCAGGATGAGCACGAACAACGTGCGTACCGGGCCGGCGGGCCGTCCGAAGAACTGTGGGTTGTTAGCGGCCATGTCGTTGCCTCAGTTCTCGACCGAGTTGGCGGCGCTGTCGGCGTCGTTGGCGGCCGAGTCGACGTTGCCGGCGGTGAAGATCGCCGAATCGATGGCGGCCTGGATGGCGGCCCGGTCGGCCAGCACGATCGACTCGGTTGCCTGCTCGGTGGCGAAGAGCGTGTCCAAGGCGTCATCGACCCTGACGATGGAGGGAAGCAGGTCAGCGACCTCGGCGTTGGCGTCGTTGAGCACGCCCTGCACGTCGAAGCGGACCTGGTCGATGAGCGTCCCCAGCTCCCGGTCGACGTTGGACACCGTGGCCCGCACCCGGGCGAGGGCGTCGTCGATCTGGTCGAGCGTGTTCAGGGCCGAGAGGGTTCCCTCTTCCTCCCTGACGATCTGCTCGAGACGAGGGTTGTAGTTCGCGGCCGACTTGATCGTCTTGTCGAGCTCGTCCGGTGCGAAGACCAGGTACAGGATCCGCGGCAGTAGGTAGAAGAGCAGGATGGGCAGTAGCAGGATCAACAGCACTGTCCGGAAGATCCTCGTGCCCCTACTTACCGGGGCTACCGTCGTCGTAGCCATAGATCAGATCGTCCTTCCCCCAGAAGTCGTTGCCATGTGGACGCCGACTCGTTGGCTTGACGGCCGACACAGCACAGCGGATCTGCCGCTAGCCGTTCCCCTCAACCGGCCAGGTCGGGCGCTGCAGGGCAGCAGCCCGGAGGGCGACCCCCATGTTCCCGAATTGCACCATTTGAGGCTGCCGGATTCCTGCAGGATTCCTGCCGATTCCTGCAAGAGGTAGTCACAACGGGCTAGTTACCTCTCCAGCCGGTGATGACCCCGCCGGCTCTTCCGGATCGGTCCGCAGGCTTTCACGCCGGTCAGCGCTTCGCCGCCCGCCGCCACACCATCACGGTGCGGTCGAAGGTCATGACGGTGGTGCCGTCCTGGTTGTAGCCCTCGGTGTGCACGGTGACGATGCCGACCTCGGGTCGGGACTTCGATCCTCGGAGGCCGGTGACCGTCGAGCAGGCGCGCAGGGTGTCCCCCTCGAAGACCGGCGCCAGCAGGGTGACCTTGTCCCAGCCCAGGTTGGCGGCGGCGTTGCGGCTGATGCCGGGAACGCTGAGGCCCGTCACCAGGGCGAGCGTGAAGCAAGAGTTGACCAGCCGACGGCCGAACAGCCCGTCGGCGGCGTAGTCCGAGTTGTAGTGCACCTCGTTGTTGTTGCAGGTCAGCAGCGTGAACCAGGCGTTGTCGGTGGCGTCGACAGTTCGCCCGCCGACGTGGTCGTAGGTCACGCCCACCTCGAAGTCCTCGAAGTAGCGACCGTCCCAGTCGCGCTCGGTACGCAGTGGGGCCTCGGGGGTGCTCGTCATTGGTCTGGCCTTTCTTGTTGGCGTTCCCCGGCCACGCAGGCCGGGCCTGACCGCGCCTGCGCTGGCGCTCCGGCGCTCGCACCGCAGGACCGCAACAGGGAACCTGGTTGGCGTTCCCCGGCCACGCAGGCGGGGCCTGACCGCGCCTGCGCTGGCGCTCCGGCGCTCGCACCGCAGGACAGCGATCAGGGGTCACTCTTGCCCCTGACAGCCAGCCAAGTTGTCGCTTGGTCGGCGCCGGAGGGGTCGTGGCACACTCCCGCGGTGCGGCCGCTCGAAGATGTCCGGATCGTCGCCGTGGAGCAGTACGGGGCCGGCCCCTACGGCAGCGTCCATCTCGCCGACCTCGGGGCCGAGGTCATCAAGATCGAGGACCCCCGGACCGCCGGCGACGTCGGCCGCTATGTCCCGCCCTTTCAACACGGCGAGGACAGCCTCTTCTTCGAGACGTTCAACCGCAACAAGCGCAGCCTGAGCCTGGACCTGTCCTCGTGTGCAGGCCGCGCCGTGTTCGACGACCTCGTGCGGGTGTCCGACGTCGTCTACTCCAACCTCCGGGGCGACGTGCCGGCCAAGATCGGCCTGACCTATGCGGAGCTGGCCCACCTGAACCCGGCCATCGTGTGCTGCTCGCTGACCGGCTACGGCATGACCGGCCCCCGGGCCGCCGAGCCCGGCTACGACTACGTGGTCCAGGGCCTCACCGGATGGATGAGCCTGACCGGCGAGCCCGACGGCCCCCCAGCCAAGACCGGGCTGTCGCTGGTCGACTTCGCCGGTGGGCTGGTGGGAGCGATGGCACTGCTGGCCGGGCTGCACGCCGCCCGCCGCGACGGCACCGGCATGGACTGCGACGTCAGCCTGTTCGAGACGGCGCTGTCGCTGCTCAGCTACCCGGCGACATGGCACCTCTCGGAGGGCTTCACCCCCGAGCGCACCGAGCGGTCGGCGCACCCGTCTCTGGTCCCGTTCCAGATCTTCCCGACGGCGGACGGGTGGATCGTCGTGGCCTGCCCCAAGGACAAGTTCTGGCAGCGCCTGGTCACCGAGCTGGGCCGGCCCGACCTCGCCGACGACCCCCGTTTCGCCGGGTTCGAGCAGCGGCGGGTCAACAAGGCCGAGGCGGTGGCCGAACTCGACGCCGCCCTCGCCGCGGCCACCACCGCCGAATGGATCGGTCGACTCCACGCCGCCGGAGTGCCGTGCGGGCCGGTCAACGACGTCGCCGGCGCCCTGCGAGACCCCCAGACCGAGGCGCGGGGCATGGTGGTCGAAACCGAACACCCGAGGTTCGGGACCGTGCGCCAAGTGCGCAGCCCGCTGAACGTGGGTACCGACCCCGTGGCCTACCGGCGGGCCCCTATGCGCAACGAGGACGCTGACTACGTCCTGCGCGACCTGCTGCGCTACGACGACGCCCGCATCACCGACCTCACCGCCGCCAGCGCCTTCGGCTGACGGGCTGGAGCCCGGCTCACGCTGCGACGGCACTCGGGAACGCCCTACCCCAGCGTCGCTCTCGCGGCCGCCAGGCCGCCAGCGACAGTCTGCGGAGGCAGGAGCGAAGCGACGCCCGCAGCAGACCGGCCAGCACCGCTGTCGCGGCCGCCAGGCCGCCAGCGACA
>JBQTIQ010000005.1:0-55798 GCA_052387955.1 Acidimicrobiia bacterium
GGGGCCGCCGGCGTCGTCGCCGAGATGACGGTGCTGCCCGTAGTCGTCCTGGACCGAGACGGTGAGGGTGGCGGCGCCGTCGACGGCGCCGAGGGCGAGGGACCACACGACGGCGGCGGCGGCCGACGCGGCCAGGACGCTCCGCCATCGCCAACGGTCACAACCCTCCGGGAGGACGACCACCGCCACCGCGGCTGCCGCCACCGGGACCACCACACGCCACGTGACCAGCAGCTCCCACCGCCCGAAGAAGGGAATGGCACCCAAGAAGACGGCGGGAAGTCGGTCGGCAACCCGCACCCCCCACGCCCGGGCCCCCACCAGGAGGGCGGCCCACAGGGCCAGGGCGCCGGCGGCGGCGAGACGCTGGTCGCGGGTTCCTCGGGGCTGTGCCCCAGACCCGTCGACCCGGCCGTGCCCGCTCACCTGAGCCGACAGTAGGCGCCGGCCACGAGCGGCCCGGGCCGCCGCCGGGGGGTTCTCGGGATCGTAAGGCGGACGACGGCGACGGGGACAGCACGTGCCCTTACGGTGCGCTCATGCGCCAGCGGGCCACCGATGTCGCCAAGTCTGTCTTGGGGCGCGTCGCCGACGAGCGCGACAAGGCGTTGGCGCAGCCGACCCATTCCCCTCGGGCCGCCGCCCTACTGGGGTCCGCACTCGGCGTCAGCTTCCTGGTCTGCTTCCTCACCGGGTTGCTCTCGCACCTCGCCCAGCAGCCGCCGGGCTGGTTCACGCTGCCCGCCCGCCCGGCCGGGCTCTACCGGGTGACCCAGGGGGTCCATGTCGCCACCGGCCTGGCATCGGTGCCGCTGCTGTTGGCCAAACTGTGGACGGTGTACCCGGGCCTCTTCGAGCGGCCGCTGGTGCGGAGCTTCGAGCACTTCCTGGAGCGGCTCAGCCTCTTCCTGCTGGTCTGCGGGTCGCTCTTCATGCTGGTCACCGGTGTGGCCAACATCTCCCTGTGGTACCCGTGGCCGTTCTTCTTCCCCGCCGCCCACTACCAGGTGGCGTGGATCACCATCGGCGCCCTGGTCGTCCACATCGGCGCCAAGGCGGCCACGACGGCGTCCGCCCTGCGCCGGCCCAAGTCGGTGGCGCCGTCCACACCCGGGGCGCTGTCCCGCCGTGGTTTGCTGGTGACGGCCGCCGGCGCTGCCGGCCTGGTGACACTGGCCACCGTCGGCCAGACCATCAGGCCCCTGCGGCGCTTGTCGATCCTCGCCCCCCGCCGGCCTGACGTCGGCCCTCAGGGCGTGCCCGTCAACCGGGCCGCGGTCGAGGCCGGGGTGATCGAAGCCGCCAGCAGCGACGGCTACCGCTTGGTCGTGAGCGGCGACGTGGCCCGACCGTTGTCGTTGACACTGGCCGACCTCGAAGCCCGTCCCCAACGACAGGCCGTCCTGCCGATCGCCTGCGTCGAAGGGTGGAGCGCCACCGGCACCTGGGCCGGTGTGCCCCTGCGCGACCTGGTGGAGGCGGCCGGCGCCGAGGTGGGCAACGTGGCCGTCGAGATACGTTCGCTGGAGCGCAACGGCATCTACGCCCGGTCGCAGGTGAACGAAGTGCAGGCCGCCGATCGCGACACGCTGTTGGCCCTGCGCCTCGGCGGCGAGGCCCTGCACCTCGACCACGGCTACCCGGTGAGGCTCATAGGCCCCAACCGTCCGGGGGTCATGCAGACCAAATGGGTGACCGAGATCGTGGTGAGGGCCACGTGACGACAAGAGACGGGCGGTGTCGGCTGGTCCAGCCCGCGCCAGCCGAGGGCGGCCCGACGTCGGCCCGCGGCCCGCGGCCCCGGCGGCGGTCGCCAGCCCAGCGCCGGCGCCGGCGCCGGCTCACCTTCTGGGCCGGCCTGGTGGTGGGATGGGTCTTCATCGCCATAGGCCTGAAGGGGGTCCTCGACAACTCCGGCGTGACCCGCCCCCGAGAACTGCTGGTCTGGTTCGTGGGCGCCGGGGTGGTCCATGAGGCTCTCTTCGCGCCCGCCGCTATCGCCGTCGGGTGGCTCACGGCCCGCTTCGTGCCCGTCGTGGCCCGCGCCCCGGTGCGGGTGGCGCTGGCGCTCACCGCGGTGGTGGTCGTCGTGTTCTGGCCGCTCGTGCGGGGCTACGGGCGCCGGCCGGCGCTGCCGTCGGCCCTTCCCCTCGACTACGGCCGCAACCTGGCCTTCGTCGTGATCGTTATCTGGGCGGCCACCGGGGCGTGGGTGGCCTGGAGGTGGCGGGTCATGCGGGTGGGCGGGGACCGATGACGGCCTGGATCTCGACGACGGGGTAGCCGGTGCCGGCGGTGAGGACCTGGTCGTCGAGGCCGGCGACGGCGGTGAACCCGTCGGGGTTGGTCACCGTGTAGGTACCGCTCCAATGCGCTGAGACCACGACCGGGTACAGGCCGTCGTGGTCATAGACGTAGGTCGCCGACGGCGTCTCGGCGGTGCCGGGGGGCCCGGTGACGACGTCGGCGGCGCCGTCCCTGTCACGGTCGTTGCCCACGGACCAGGAATAGCGGTCGAGGGTGACGGTGGCGGTGCCCGTCCACCCCCGCACCGACACCGGGACCTCCACCACGCCGGGATCCTCGTACCAGAAGTAGGTGGCGATGCCGACGACGCCATACCCGGGAGGGCTCATCGACACCTGCGTCCCCGGCAACGGCACGCTGCGGAACACCTCCTCCGGCGCCGGCGCGCCGGCGCCGGGGTCAGAGGTGCTGCGCTGCGCGCCGAGGCACCGCTGGACAGATCGAATCTCTCCCGTCGCAGTATCGGTGACTCTCCATCGGAGCACGGTCGCATCGGGATACGCCCCGCAGCCGCCCGCCCCGGATTGGTCCGAGAGCCGCACCCACCGCTCTACGCCGCGAACTATTCTTACTGCCGGCATCGTCGGTTCTTGGCCGTTGCAGCTCAGAGCGCTAGTGGCAGCGCCACCTTTTGACTGCCCGAATCCGCCGCAGTCCAGCTGCTGGGCATCTGCCGGGCGGGAAGCGAATGTTCCGGTCACGACCACCGCTATCAGCAGGGTCCGGGCCGTTGTTCGATTCAAGGGAGACCCTCTGCGATTAGCGCGTCGACGACCTCGGGTCGCAAGTCGTCGAGGCTTGCGATCTGGCCGATACGCCAGATGCCGTCATCATCGTGAAACAAGGAAAGCTCGAGACCACTGGGTCTGGGTTCGGCCGCTCTGGGCTCGATGAGATTGCCTGCCTCGTCGACGACGGACTTTTCGTCGACCTTGACGGCCATCGTGACGAACACGTCGGGTTCCTGGACGAGATCTAAGCGGATGCCAAGGATTTCGAAGGGAGCTTTGGTCCAGTGCACTCCTGCTCTGAGGAGATTGTTCATCACGCCGTACTCCGCCTCCCAACAGGTGCAGCCGCGGGCAACGGTGCGTTCGATGACGGTGGGGTCGGGGTCGAGGTAGGCGGCGTTGCGGGCGCGTACGAGCTCGACGGCCAGCCGGCGGAAGTCGTCGGGGGTCTCGGGATCGGTGACGGTGATGCCGAGGTCGGCGAGCGTGGTGGTCGTGGTCGGTGCCGTCGTGGTCGGCGCCGGCCCGGAGAACGAGCTCGTAGGTGCCGGCGACAATGCCTGCCCGCCGCCGCCGGGCTCGTCGTCGCCGCAGCCGGCGAGGCCGCCGGCGGCCACGCACGCCGCCACGGTGCCGGCCACGAACCTGGACCGGGCCGCGGCCCAGATCGCACCAAAGTGCACGAGATCGCACTCTAGGACGGTCCTTGGACAAGTTCAACCGTTCCGGTCTCACCGTCAGCGCTGGCGCAGCCACGCGAACCACCGGCCGCCCCGGGCCTCGACGGCGCCGGCGCGGAGGCCGGCGGCGCGGGCGACGGTGTCGATGTCGTCGCAACTAACGGTGGCCCAGTCGAACCAGGGGCCGGCGCCGGCGCCGGTTTCGATCCGGACCACGAGCGGCCCCGAGGCCCGGCCCGCAGGCTCGACCTCCACCAGTCCCACCCCGTCGGGGGCCAGCAATCGGCGCACCCTGCGCAACAGCGCGGCGGGGTCGCCGCCGATGCCGATGTTGCCGTCGAGGAGCAGGGCGGCCGCCCACCGCCCCTCTCCGGGGAGGGGCGCGAACACCGAACGGCACAGCGCCGGCGCACCTCGCCGGTGGGCCTCGGCCACCGCCACCGCGGCGGGGTCGATACCGAGCGCCCGGCGTCCCCGTTGGGCCAGGGCGGCGACCAGCCGTCCGGGGCCGCAGCCGATGTCGAGCACGGGGTCGCCGAGCTCGTCGAGGAGGCCCGACTCGACGTCGTCGGGCTCGCTCCGCCAGCGGTCGAGGTCGAGCTCGATGGTGGTCCCGCCGGCGCTGCGGAGCCTGGGGGCAGCGAAGGGTGGGATGGTCGCCGGGGCGGTGGCCGGTCGCCTCATCGGCCCGGGCCGACGCCGCCGGCTCGAGCCTCCTGCCAGCCGACGGCGCCCACCGCGGCGGCGAAGCGGCCGGCGGGGGCGAGGGCGGCGACCGCCAGCGCGTCGTCCCAGACGTCGACGTCGCGTCGGGTGGGGAGCAGCACCGTGTTCAGCCCCAGTTCGCCCATGCGGGCCCGCTGACGGGCGCCGGTGTCGGAGCGGTTGAAGGGCACGCCGGCGAAGACGGCGTCGTCGGCCCGGTGCAGGCCGATGCACCACCAGCCGCCGTCGGCGGCGGGCCCGAGCACGGCGTCGACACCGGCGCCGGCCAAGGTGGCCATGGCGGCGTCGAGGTCGCCGGCGCCCACCTGCGGGGTGTCCATGCCGATCTGGATCCCCGGCCCGCCGGCGGCGCGCCACGCCGCCGCCAATCGTTGGCCGAACGCGCCCGTGCCCTGCTCGACGACCACCACGCCCGGCGGTACCCAGGGGCCCGGCCGCCCGTCGAGGGCCAGCACCACACGCTCGGCGCCGCTGGCCAGCGCGGCGTCGAGGGTGTCGGCCAGCGCGGCAGCAGCCACGGCGGCGGCCTCGGCCGGCGCGCACGGCGGGCAGAGCCGGGTCTTGACCCGTCCCGGCTCCGGAGCCTTGGCCATCACCAGCACCTGCATCGGGGCCGAAGCTAGAAGGCGGCCGCCCCGGCCCCGGGCCGGAGCCGGTTACAAGGTGCAGAACACGCTGTTCACCCCGGCGCCGCCCGGTGCCCGCCCGTACCATCGGGGCCGTGCTGAACGAGCCGGCCCGCGTCCTCGTCGTCGACGACGACGCCACCGTGGCCGAGGTCGTCTGCCGTTATCTGGAACGCGAGGGCTTCGAGGTCGAATCGGTCGGCGACGGTGCAGTGGCGCTCGAGCGGGCGCTGGCGTCGCCCCCCGACCTCGTCGTCCTCGACCTGATGCTGCCGGGCATGGACGGGCTCGAGGTGTGCCGCCGGCTGCGGGCCCTGGCCCCGGTCCCGGTGATCATGCTCACCGCTCGAGGGGAGGAGGCCGACCGGGTGATCGGTCTCGAGCTCGGCGCCGACGACTATGTGGCCAAGCCGTTCTCGGCCAAGGAGCTGACGGCACGGGTCAAGGCCGTGCTCCGCCGGGCCAAGGGGCCTCTGGCCGGGGCGGTGCCGGGGTCGCCGACCGTGCTCGGAGACGGCGACCTGGTGGTCGACATCGCCGCCCACGAGGCCCGGCTGGGCGGCTCGCTGGTGGGCCTCACCGCCCGCGAGTTCGAGCTGCTGGCGTTCCTGATGCGCCACCCGCGGCAGGCGTTCCGGCGCGAGGACCTGCTGCAGAACGTGTGGGGCTACAGCTACGGCGACACCTCCACCGTCACCGTCCACGTCCGCCGATTGCGGGAGAAGATCGAGCCCGACCCGACGCACCCGTCGCGGATCGGCACCGTATGGGGTGTCGGCTACCGGTGGGAAGGGTTGCCGGCGTGAGCTCCGCCGCCGGCCGCCGGTGAAGAGGTTGTGGCCCGGGGCCGTGCTGGGCGCCGGCCTGACGCTGGCCGTCGCGCTGGCGGCCGCCCGGGGACTGCCCGGACGCGACGTCGTCCAGCTGGTGGCGCTGTCCTTCGGCGTCGCCCTGGCGGTGACCGCCGTCGGCGTGCTGGCCCGGCGCCGGCTCGCCGGCTCGCACCGCACCCGGGCGGTGGTGGTGGCGATGGTCCCGGTCGCCGCCCTGGCCCTGGGCTGCCTGAGCGCGGCGCAGGCGATGTTCGTGTCCGGCCACGATCTCGACGCCCTGCTGGTGGTGATCGTCGGTGCCGGTACCGCCGGTGTGCTGTCCGCCCTGGTGCTCGCCCTCGACATGGAGGCGGCCGAGCAGCGCCTGGGCGACAGCCACGACCGCGAGCGGATGCTCGAGCGCTCGCGCCGCGAGCTGGTGGCGTGGGTGTCCCACGACCTGCGCACCCCCCTGTCGGGGATCCGGGCCATGGTCGAGGCGCTCGACGACGGCGTGGTGTCCGACGACGCCACCGTGCACCGCTACTACCGGTCCATGCAAGCCGAGGTCGACCGACTGGCCCACCTGGTGAACGACCTCTTCGAGCTGTCGCGGATCCAGGCCGACGCCCTTCAGCTCACGATCGAGCGGGTGTCGCTGGGCGATGTGGTGTCCGACGCCCTCGCGTCAGCCACCGCGGTGGCGGAGGCCAAGGGCGTGCGCCTCGACGGCCGCCTGCACCAACCGGTTCCGGTCGTCGAGCTGTCGACGGCGGAGATGTCGCGGGTGGTGTGCAACCTGCTCGACAACGCCATCCGCCATACCCCCCCGGGCGGATCGGTGGTGGTGGAGGTGGGCGACGCCGACGGCAGGGCATTCGTCTCCGTCGCCGACCAGTGCGGCGGCATCGCCGGCCCCGACCTCGACCGGGTCTTCGACCTCGCCTACCGGGGTGACGCCGCCCGCACCCCGGGCGACGGCCGGGCCGGGCTGGGCCTCGCCATTGCCCGCGGCTTCGTCGAGGCCCACGCCGGGGTCATCGCGGTGGCCAACGAGACCGGCGGCTGCCGCTTCACGGTGACCCTGCCTCTCCCCATGCCTGCCTGATGGTCAGAGCGGGGCGGCCGGCACCGTCAGCGCCGCCGCCAGCTCCCGCATCCCGTCGCTGAAGCCGATCCGGGCGCGGAACCCGATCACCTGCGCCGCCCGCTCCGGACTGGCGACGACGTGGCGCACGTCGCCCAGGCGGTACCCGCCGACCACCGTCGGCCGGGGCGCTGCGGGGCCGAAGGCGTCGGCCAGCGCCACGGCCATGTCGAGCACCGTGCGGGCCTGCCCGCTGGCCACGTTGAGGGCGCCGTCGAAGGGGGCGTCGGTCGTCAGGGCAAGGAGGTTGGCGCGGGCGACATCGCCTACGTGCACGAAATCGCGGGCCTGGGCGCCGTCCTCGAAGACCCTCGGAGCGATCCCTTGCCCGAGCGCATCGCAGAAGACGGCGGCCACGCCGGCGTAGGGGGTACCGCGGGGCATCCGCCGTCCGTAGACATTGTGATACCGCAATGCGGTGACAGGCACGTCGTGCTCGCGCCCGAAGGCGGCACAGAGGTGCTCCTGGTGGGCCTTGGTGGCGGCGTAGACGTTACGGGGATCGATGGGGTCGTCCTCCGACACCGGCTCCCAGTCGAGCCCAGTTCGGCACGCCGGGCACCGGGGCTCGAACAGTCCCGCACCGAGGTCGACGGAGGCACGGGGCAGGGGGCGCACCCGGCCGTGGTCGGGGCAGCGGTAGCGACCTTCGCCGTACACCACCATCGAGCTGGCCAGCACCAGCCGGCCCCGGAACCGCACACGGTGCAGGGCGTGGAGCAGCGAGGCGGTGCCCGCGTCGTTGTCGGCCACGTACCCGCCGACGTCACCGAAGTCGACGCCGAGCCCGACCCGGGCCGCCTGGTGGCAGACGGCGCCGGCGCCGGTGGCAGCGGCGAGGCAGACGTCGGGGTCGTTCAGTTCGCCGGTGATGGCGGTGACGTCGTCCCGTTCCACCGCGACACGGTCGAGCACCACCACGTCGTGGCCGCCGGCGACGAGCGTGTCGACGATGTGGGACCCGATGAAGCCGGCCCCGCCGGTCACGAGCACACGCACGGCCCGACCTTACGGGCCGGCGGTCTCGCGGTGGGCACAGCCGCGAACACGTGGCGTTCGATCGACAGCGGCGTCGCCGTCGCGGTCGCCAGGGCGCCGGCGACAGTCTGCGGTGCCAGGAGCGAAGCGACACCCGCAGCAGACCGACAGCTCAGTGTTCACCGGTTCGTTCGCGATGGGGGGACCGTGGCGGCGCCTGGGCCCCGTACGGTCGCCCGCCGTGATCGACGTGGTGCTGCCCGTCCTCGACGAGGTGGCGGCACTGCCGTGGGTCCTCGGCCGTTTCCCGTCCGGGTACCGACCGGTCGTGGTCGACAACGGGTCGACGGACGGGTCGGGCCGACTGGCCGAACGGCTCGGGGCTGTCGTCGTCGCCGAGCCCCGGCGGGGGTTCGGCTCGGCCTGCTGGGCCGGTCTGCAGGCGGCCACGAGCGAGGTGGTGGCGTTCATGGATGCCGACGCGTCGCTCGATCCCGCCGATCTGCCCGCCGTCACCGGACCTGTCGTCGACGGTCGGTCCGACCTGGTGCTCGGGGCACGACAAGCGGTAGAGGGGGCGTGGCCGGTGCACGCTCGTCTCGCCAACCGGTTCCTCGCCGCCCAGGTCCGCCGGTGCACCGGCGTGGTGCTCAGCGATCTGGGGCCGATGCGGTCCGCGGGCCGGAAGGCCTTGCTCGCCCTCCGAATCACCGACCGTCGGTCCGGGTTCCCGCTCGAGATGGTGACCAGGGCGGCGGCGGCCGGCTGGCGCATCACCGAGGTGCCCGTGCCCTACGGCGTCCGGTCGGGACGCTCGAAGGTGACGGGGACCGTCAGGGGCACAGCCCGGGCGGCGTTGGACATGTCCCGGGTGCTGCGCGAGGTCCGAGCCGAGGGCCGGTCCGGTTCGGTCGGGCCCTTCAACGGGTAGTCCCTGTGTGCACACGGGGCCGCGAGAGGGGAACCCGATGGACGCGGAGCAGTGGAGCGCCGGTCGTTCTCACACCGACCAGGACATGGGCTCGAACTCGAGGCCATCGACCTCGCCGTCCAGCTGGAATGGGCTGAGGCGCAGGGCCGGACCAGGGACACCGACGCATTGAATACCCGCCTGGCGGCGGTACTGGACGAGTTCGCGATCGCGGCCCAACGATCGCAGCCGGCGACCGGGCTACGGGTCCACGCTCCCCGCGCCGGCGAAGCCGCCTGAACCGAGCGGCCGCCTGCTGCGGGCGTCGCTTCGCTCCTGCCTCCCGTAATCTGTCGCCGGCGGCTTGGCGGCCACGACGGCGTTGCTTGTTGGTCTGGTCGGGGCGGAATGACGGCGGCCCGGCGTCGTCGGCGATGATGGTCGGCGGACAACCAACCATCCAGCGTGTGGAGAACCGATGACTACCCAGAGGCGCAAGGGACCCAACGGCGGTGACCTGGCGGCGTCCGCGTTGCGGGCGCTCGGCGTCGAACAAGTCTTCCTGATCGCCAGCGAGCACAACCTGCCGATGGTCGAGGCCTTCGACCGGGCCGGCATGGAGCTGGTGCTGTTCCGCCACGAACAGAACGCAGTGCACGCGGCCGACGCCTTCTCCCGGTGCTCGGGCAAGCTCGGCGTGGCCCTGGCCAGCACCGGCCCGGGGACTGCCAACACCATGGGTGGGCTCCTCGAAGCCTCGATGGCGTCGTCACGGGTGCTGCTGCTCACCGCCCAAGTGCCGTCGCACCTAATCGGCCAAGGCAAGGGCGCCCTGCACGAGGCCGCTGGCCAGACCGCCATGTTGCGTACCGTGGCCCGGCGGGTCGAGACCGTGCGCCGGCCGGGCGACATCGGCGACGTCATCATGTCGGTAGCCCACGACATCCTCAGCGGGCGCCCCCAGCCCGGGGCGGTCGAGATCCCGATCGACTACCAGTACGCCTCGGTCGGCCCGTTGCCCGAGTTCCAGCCCGCCGCGATCGCGCTCGACGTCCCGTCGCTCGAGGAGATCATGGAAGTCGGCGACGTGCTCGCGGGCACAGAGCGGCTGTTGATGTGGGGCGGCGGTGGTGTGGTGCGAGCAGGCGCCTCCGAGGCGTTCACCCGTCTGGCCGAGCGGTTGCAGGCGCCGGTGCTGACCACCGCCGGCGGCCGGGGAGCCATCAGCGAGGACCACCCGCTGAGCATGGGCACCTCGCCCGACCTGCCCGAGGTGGCGGCCCTCATCGAGTCGGCCGACTACATCCTGGTGGTGGGGAGCACCCTCGACTACCGGGCCGTGCGGCACTGGAACACGCAGCTCCCCCTGCTCCTCCAGATCGACGTCGACCCCGCCGCCATCGGCCGCCACTTCCCGGTCGAGATGGCCATGGTGGGCGACGCCAAGGCGACCTGCGAAGCGCTGTTGGCCCGGATCGAGGAGATGGTGGTCGACGTACCGCCGCCTCGGAAGTGGTTCCGGGACGAAGCCATCGAGGTCCGGGCCCAGGCCGAGGCCCGGCTCCGGGAGGAGTGCGGCCCCGACCATGCCGCCATCCTCGACCAGTTCACGGCTCAGCTCCCGGCGGGGGCGGTCGTGGTCAAGGACTCGACGGTGCCCGCCTACGCCTGGGGCGAACGGCTGCTCCCGGTGCGTGAGCCCGGCACCAGCCTGCGCTCGGTGTCACGGGCGATCGGCGTCGGCTTGCCCTTCGGGCTCGGGGCGGCGATGGCCAGCGGTGCCCCGGTGGTGGTGATCGCCGGCGACGGCGGTGCCATGACCAGCATCCAGGAGCTGGTGGTGGCCGTACAGCACGCCATGCCGGTGATCCTGTGCGTCTTCAACGACGGCGGCTACGGCATCCTCCGCACCCGGATGAACGCCAACCTCGGCCGGGCCGTGGGCGTGGACCTCCAAACCCCCGACTTCGTCAGGCTCGCCGAAGCCATGGGCGCCGCCGGCGAGAAGATCATGTCGCCCGAACAGGCCGGCGACGCCCTGGCCCGCGCCCTGAAGGCGTCCGGCCCGACCGTGCTCGAGTTCGACATGGCCGCCCTCGCCCCGATCACCTTCGTCCTGCCTTAGGGCCCCTGGACGAGGCCCAACCGTGTTCGCCGGCCCCGGGACCGGCCGCCTATCATCGGCGGGCTCCGTCCCGGGCCGGGCGCACGTTCGGACACGGGCCCGAAGCCACACATACGGTGCCGCTCGCCGGCGCCGGCAGCCTGGCCCCATCGTCTAGCGGCCTAGGACACCACCCTCTCAAGGTGGAGACACGGGTTCGAACCCCGTTGGGGCTGCCGAGCGAATGTGCAGGTCACGGCTAGTTTTGTTGGTAAGAGGGACGGTCGGCGGACCACCTGGAGTGCACAAGCGTGCCCTATCTCTGTCGCGCGTGCGCTGAGACCAGCACCAAGTAGGTGGGCGAAAGGGGACTTGGAGATCCGAAGCCGTAGGGGCTCCGGCCTCGTCACAGGGCGCCTGTACGGTGATTCGGATGGGGGCCGTCCTCGAGGATCTGACATCGGGCGCGGTCGTGCGCGGCCTTGCCGCCGATGGGCCGGTGACGGTGGTGGCGGCCGAGTGGCACGGGTCGTCGTGCGTCACGCTCACCTACCGATCGGCGGCCGGAGAGGTAGCGGAGCAGCTCGTCTACCGATCCGATGAGGCCGCGCTGTCTGTCGAGCTGCGGGGGCGGGCCTGGTCGTTCGACGCAGACGGAGAGCTGTTTCGACTGGTGGCAGAGGCGCGCCGGATCCGGCTGGCCTATCTGTTCGACCCCTGTCTGGCTGTGCACCTGAGCCTCCTCGAGCCACTGCCCCACCAGATCCAGGCCGTCTATGGCGAGCTGCTCCCGCGCCAGCCGTTGCGCTACGCGCTCTGCGACGACCCCGGCGCCGGCAAGACGATCATGGCCGGGCTCTACATCAAGGAGCTGCTGCTCCGGGGCGACCTCCGGCGATGTCTGATCGTCGCTCCGGGCGGCCTCGTCGGACAGTGGCAGGACGAGCTCGCCGACCGCTTCGGGCTGTCGTTCTCGATCCTCACCCGGGACATGATCGAGGCCACCAAGTCGGGTGACCCACTTGCGGAGCACGACATGCTCATCGCCCGGCTCGACCATCTGGCCCGGAACGACGATCTCGTCGAGCGACTGCGTCACACCGATTGGGACCTCGTCGTCGTGGACGAGGCCCACCGCATGTCGGCCCACTTCTTCGGCAACGAGCTGAAGGAGACGAAGCGCTACCGGCTCGGCAAGGCGCTCGGTGAGGTGGCCCGGCACTTGCTGTTGGTGACGGCCACCCCGCACGCCGGCAAGGAGGAGGACTTCCAGCTCTTCATGGCCCTCCTCGACGCCGACCGGTTCGAGGGCCGCCAGCGGGATGGCGTGCGGGCGGCCGACGTCTCCGACCTGATGCGGCGGATGGTGAAGGAGAAGCTGCTCCGCTTCGACGGGCGCCCGCTCTTCCCCGAGCGACGCGCGACGACGATCGCCTACCCTCTCTCGGACGACGAGGCCGTCCTCTACTCCCGGGTCACGGACTACGTCACCGAGGAGATGAACCGGGCCGACCGGCTCACCGCCGAGGGCGACGGCCGCAGAGGCAACCGGGTCGGCTTCGCGGTCACGATCCTCCAGCGCCGGCTGGCCTCGTCGCCAGAGGCCATCTGGCAGTCACTGAGACGGCGTAGAGCCCGGCTGGAGGAACGTCTGGCCGAGGAGCGGGCCCTGGCCCGAGGTGCGGACGTTGCCGCCGCCCGCAGGCTCACCGACGCCGCGCCCGACCTCGATGCGGATGATCTCGAGGACCTCGACGAAGAGGAGATCGAGGAGGTGGAGGCGGAGATCGTCGACTCGGTCACGTCGGCCCGGACTCTCGCCGAGCTCGAGGCCGAGATCGTCACCGTCGCCCGCCTGGAATCACTCGCCGAAGGAGTCAGGCGCGGTGGAGGCGACCGCAAATGGAACGAGCTCGTCGGTCTCCTCGACGCCGCTCCCGAGCTCCTCGACCCCAGCGGCGAGCGGCGCAAGCTCATCATCTTCACCGAGCACCGGGACACCCTGAACTACTTGGTCGAGAAGTTGCGAACGTTCCTCGGCCGGCCCAATGCGGTCGTGGCCATTCACGGCAGCGTGCACCGCGACGAACGCCGGCGCATCCAGGAGGTGTTCACCCAGGACAAGGACTGCCTGATCCTGGTCGCGACCGACGCTGCCGGTGAGGGCGTGAACCTTCAGGTCGCCCACCTTCTCGTCAACTACGACCTGCCGTGGAACCCCAACCGGATCGAGCAACGCTTCGGCCGGGTCCACAGGATCGGCCAGACCGAGGTGTGCCACCTCTGGAACCTGGTCGCCGACGGCACCCGAGAAGGAATGGTCTACGTCCGGTTGCTGGAGAAGCTGGAAGAGCAGCGCAAGGCGCTCGGGGGACAGGTGTTCGATGTACTCGGCGCCGCTCTTCCCGGACGGGCGCTCCGCGACCTCCTGATCGAGGCCATCCGCTACGGCGATCAGCCCGAGGTGCGGGCCCGGCTGAGCGAAGTCGTCGACGCGACCGTGGGGGACGGCCTGTCCGACCTGGTCGCCGAGCAGGCGCTGGCCTCCGATGTGCTCGCCGTCGCCGATGTCGAGCGGATCCGGCGGGAACTGGCGGAGGCCGAGGCCCGCCGGCTCCAGCCGCACTACGTGCGGTCCTGGTTCACCGACGCGTTCGCCCGGCTGGGCGGGCGCATGATCGAGCGCGAGGTCGGGCGGTTCGAGGTGACCCGGGTCCCTGAGGCCGTCCGCCAGCGCGACCGTCAGATCGGTGTCGGCGCCCCGGTGCTGCCCGCCTATCACCGGGTGACCTTCGACAAAAAGCTTCTGCGAGTCGACGGGAAACCGCTGGCCGAGCTCGTGGCACCGGGCCACCCCCTACTCGAGGCCACACTCGACCTCACCGTCGAGCGCCACGGTTCGGTGCTCCGTCAAGGCACGGTGCTGATCGACGACGACGGCGCCGGTGATCGCCCCGAGCTCCTCGTCCTGCTGGAGCACGCCGTCACCGACGGTCACGAGGTGCCCGGCGGCCGCCAAGTGGTCTCCCGACGGTTCGAGTTCGTGCGCCTGGCTCCCGACGCCAACGCCGCGGGTGCCGGCTACGCGCCCTACCTCGACCTTCGCGCGCCGTCCGAGGAGGAGCTGGCTGCCCTGGCGCCGGTCCTCGCTGATCCCTGGCTCGCCGCCGACCTCGATCGCCGAGCGCTCGACCACGCCATCGAGGAGGCGGTGCCCAACCACCTCATCCAGGTCCGCCTCGGCGTCGAGACCAGAGTGGCGAAGGTTCGCGCCGCGGTACGGGACCGGCTCACCCGCGAGATCGCCTACTGGGACCACCGGGCAGCCGAGCTACGCGAGCAGGTGGAGACCGGCAAGCAGCCGAGGATGAACCCGGACCGGGCCCAGGCCCGGGCCGACGACCTGGCGACCCGCCTGTCGGGCCGGCTGGTCGAGCTCCAGCGCGAAAAGCAGCTCGCGGCCCAGCCGCCGGTGATCGTCGGCGGCGCGGTGGTTGTGCCTGGCTCCCTGCTCGCCCGACTCGTGGGCTCGACCCCGGCGCCCAGCCCCTTGGCCATCGACACGTCGGTGGTCGAACGACGGGCTGTCGACGCCGTGCTCGACGCCGAGGCGGCGCTCGGGTGGTCGCCTGCCGAGCAGGCTCGGAACAACCCGGGTTTCGACATCCGCTCCGAGGACCCTGACGGCACGGTGCGCTTCGTCGAGGTGAAGGGCCGCATCGCCGGGGCCGACACGTTCATCGTCACCCGCAACGAGATCCTGCACGCGCTCAACGTGCCCGACGCGTGGCTGCTCGCCCTGGTGCAGGTCAGCCCGGACGGTCCGCACCAGGATCAGGTGCGCTACCTCCGCCACCCCTTCGGCGACACCGTTCACCTGCCCTTCGCCACCACTGCCGCCTTCCTCGACTGGCGCGACTACTGGAGCCGTGGAGGCCCGCCGTCATGACCAAGCTCGTCGAAGTCGCCCTGCCGCTCGAGGAGATCAGCCTCGCCTGTCGCCGCGACAAAGACCGTAAGACCGGGACGATCAAGAACGTCCACAAGTGGTTCGCCCCCATGCCGACGCCGGCGTGGCGAGCCCTCCTGTTCGCCAGCCTCGTCGACGACCCCGGCGACGAGGCCGGCCGGGCCGCGCTCCTGGAGGTGGTCAAGGAGCTCGTCCCCGACCACGGAGGCGCTCCCTCGGACGCGGTGCTGGCCAAGGCCAACGCACTCATACGGGAGGCGACCGGCGGCGACCTGCCCACGGTGTACGACCCCTTCTGCGGCGGAGGCTCCACGCTCGTGGAGGCACAGCGCCTAGGCCTTCCCGCGGCCGGCAGCGACCTCAACCCGGTGCCCGTGCTCATCACCCGGGTGCTCACCGAACTGGTACCGAAGATGTCCGGCCGGGCTGCCTTGGTCGGCGACCCGACCATGCTCAAGGGCGTCGCCGGCGGCCCTCTCGATGGCTTTCTTGCGGACTGTCGGCACTACGCCGAGCGCGTTCGGGACGAGGTGTGGAGGGAGATCGGCCACCTTTACCCGCCCGCCCCCGGTGGCGGCACGGTCATCGCCTGGCTCTGGGCCCGAACCGTCACCTGCCCCAACCCGGTGTGCGGAGCGGTGGCTCCGCTGGTCAGTTCCTTCTGGCTCTCCAAGAAAAAGGGCGCCGAGACCTGGATCGACCCTGTGCCGCAGGGCCCCGGCCAGCCGGTCCGCTTCGACGTACGCACCGGCTCGGGCGGGCCCGATGAAGCCGGCACCGTCGCCAGGACAAGCGTCCGCTGCCTGACTTGCCATGAGGCCATGCCCCTGAACCACGTTCGCCAGGAGAGCCAGGAGGGGCGCGGCGGCGTGCAGCTCATGGCGGCGGTTGTTGACCGCCCAACCGGCCGGGCGTATCTCGAGCCTGCTCAAGCGGACCAGACGGCACCAGAGGTAGCCCGCCCCGACTCCGCTCTGGACGTCGAACTCACTGGCAAGGCAACTATCAACATCGGCCTCTATGGCTTCAAGACGCAAGCAGACCTGTACACCCATCGGCAGCTCGCTGCGCTTGGGGCGTTCGCAGACACTGTCGCCAAAGTCGCCGACTGGGTACGCGCCGACGGCGGGAACGATGCGCAAGCGGCAGCCATCACCTCCGTCCTGGGCATTTGCGTCAGCAAGCTAGCCATGAGCTCCTCGACCCAGGTCCGATGGAGGCTTCGATCCGTCGCAAGCAAGGCTGAGCCAGCGTTCAGCCGACACGCCCTCCCGATGGTGTGGGATTTCGCCGAGACCAACCCATTTGGTGGTTCGGTCGGAGGCTGGCTTGCCCAACTTGAGTCGCTGAGCTCCGGCCTCGGGGCGCTTCCGATCGCCGAGCCGGCAAGGGTTATGCAGTCCGACGCCCGTGTCGGTGGCTCGCTAGTTGGCACCCCCTTCCTGCTGGCCACCGATCCTCCGTACTTCGGACAGATTGGCTATGCCGATCTGTCCGACTACTTCTACCTTTGGCTACGTCGAGCGCTGGGCGCTGTTCATCGGGACCTCTTTGCGACCATCGCCACACCGAAGGCCAACGAGCTCATTGCGGCGCCCCACCGCCACGGCGGCAAGGCAGCCGCCACGAAGTACTTCGTCGAGGGCTTCACGGAGGTGTTCGGCAATCTTCGCGGCGGAGCTCGGGCGGACCTTCCCATGCTCGTTGTGTACGCACACCGTCAGGAAGAGTCGTCCGACGACGGGCTCAGCTCCACGGCTTGGGACGCGATGCTTTCGGCCATCCTCGCGGCCGGGTTGCGAATCGTCGGCACGTGGCCGATCCATGCAACCGGGTCGAGCCGCCAGATCGGGCAGGGGAACAACGCCTTGGCGTCCTACGTCGTGCTGGTGTGCCGGCCCCAAGAGCAAGGGGCCAAGGTCGTCGACCTGCCGACATTCCGGTCGATTCTGCGGGCGGAACTGCCTCGGGCCATCCGCAAGCTGCAGGAGGGGGCCATCTCGTCGATCGACCTCGGTCAGGCGACCTTGGGGCCGGGCATGGCCATCTTCTCCCGCTACGGCCGGGTGCTCGACCCCGTCACCGGCCAGGGCATGACGGTGCGTTCTGCGCTCGAGGTGATCGCTCAGGTGCAGGGCGAGGTGCTCGACGAGTTCGTAGGCGATCTCGATACGTGGACCCGGTGGGCCATGGCCTGGTACCGCGACAACGGCTTCACCGACGGCACCTTCGACTCGGCCGAGAAGCTGTGCAAGACGACCAATACATCTCTCGACGGCCTCGTCCGAGCCGGCATCGTCCGTTCAAGGGGCGGGATTGTCACGCTCATCAACCGGGACGGCCTGGACCCGGACTGGACCGTCGAGGGCGACGACCGCTTCACGGTGTGGGAGCTCGTCCACCACCTCGTGGCCCGCCTGACCGGCGGCGGAGGCGAGCAGGCCGCCGCCGACCTGCTCCGCCTCGGCCGGGCCCACGCGGACGAGGCGAAGAACCTGGGCTACTGGCTGTCGCTGGCGGCTGCCGCCAAAGGTCGGGCCAAGGACGCCCTCGACTTCGATGCCCTCGTCACGTCGTGGCCCGAGATCGCCCGACTGGCCGAGAAGGCCCCCGTTGTGGCGCCGCCCACGCTCGTACCATGAACGCCGCCATGGACACCTCATACGTCGAGGAGCTGCGTCTCAGCGCCTACAAGAGCTTCCGCGACGCGGCGCTCCCGCTCGATGAGCTCACCCTCGTCGTCGGCCGCAACGGCAGCGGCAAGTCCAACGCGCTCGAGGGACTGTGGACGCTGGCCCGGCTGGCCCACGGCGACGACCTCCGCGATGCGCTCGACGGTAGTCGTGACGCATCCGCGGTGCGAGGCGGTGCCGCCGGCTGCGCGCCGTTCGGAAGCAACGCCTTCCGCTTGGGCTGCACCGTGCGGACGGGTGGCACGGGGGTGGCGCTTGACTTGCGTGTCCAGACGGAGCCGCGCTTGCAGATCACCGAGGAGCGCCTCGCGGTCGACGGCCATCGCGTCCTGTGGACCGACGACCCCGACCCCGACTCCAGCGACATCACTGTCCGCTGGGACAACCAGAAGCAGGGCCCGGCGCCGAAGATCACCTTTCGCGCCAGTCAACTCCTGATCAGCCAGGTGCTGTCGAGGGTCCCCGCAACCGAGGCGGGCCAGCGGATCCACCTTGCCGCCGCCCAGGTGCGATCGGCGCTGCGGCAGGTGTTCGTCCTCGACCCGGTGCCGCACCTCATGCGTCAGTACGTCCCCAGCGCCGACACGCTGCTGCGGCGCGACGCCGAGAACCTGTCGGCGGCGGTAGCCAGCCTCATCGACCTCCCGGCGAGCAAGGACCACCTCCGGATGGCCATGGCCGCCCTCAACGAGCAGGACGTGGCCGACATCCAGATGGTGAAGTCGGAGCTCGGCGACGTCATGCTCACTCTGGTGGAGCGGACCGGCGGTGGCCTCCACCCGGTGTCAGCGCGCGTGATGAGCGACGGGTCGCTGCGCTTCCTGGCAATCCTCGTGGCGCTTATGCAGTCGCCGACCATCGACACCGCTCCCGAACTGCTGGCCGCCGAGGACGCTGCCGGGCAGACCACGGTCGTGATCGAGGAGCTGGAGAACGGTCTCCACGCCTCCCAGGCCGTCCATCTCCTCGCGCTGGTCCGCGAGCAGGTGGCCGCCCGGCGCGTGCGGATGCTGGCCACCGGGCACAGCCCGGCCCTGCTCGACGGGCTCACCGGCGATGAGCACGGGAGTGTGGTGGTCTGCCAACGCGGCCCCGAAGGTCTCAGCACCTTGACGCGTCTCGTTGACCTGCCCAACTACCTGAGCGTCGCCACGATGGGCGGCCTCGGCAACGCCGCCAAGGCCGACAAGCTCCGGGTCGGTAGCAGACCGTCCTCGTCGGCCGCGGTCGCGGCCCTCGAAGCGATCCTGGGTTCGGCATGAGGGTCACCTTCATCGACACCTCGGTGTTGTGCGAGCTCCTCGACGTGCCCGGCAAGAGCGCGTCCGGGGACGCGCAGCGGGCCGAGCTCGGGGCTCGCCTTGCCGCCGGCGAGCGGTTCGTCATCCCCATCACCGCCGTGGTGGAGACCGGGAACCACATCGCCCAGGCCAAGACCGGCGACCGGCGCGCCGCCGCCCGTCGGTTGATCGAGGTCTTGCTGGAAGCCGTGCGGGGCGGCGGGCGGTTCGAACTGCACCAGGTGGCATGGGACGAGGCCTTCCTGGTGGCGCTCGCCGGGGGTGACTCCACCGACCAGACGTTCATCGACCTGGCCGGCAACGGCCTCATGGGTGGCGGCGACGTTGCCATTCTGGTGGAGCGGGACCGGTTCGTGGCTACCTCCGGGTACCAGCGCCACGACGTCGGCATCTGGACCCTGGAAGCCGTGCTCGGGGCCTACGCCTGATGGAGGCGCCGCCCGCCTACCCGCGAGTCGCCCACCTGGTGGCGGGACGCGGCACGGCCGACGACATCGAGGCCGACCGGGCATCGATCGACGCACTCCTCGCCGGGGAGGTCGTCATCGAGGAGAAGCTCGACGGCGCCAACGTCGTCGTCTGGCCCAACGGCCCTCGCCTCGACTGTGCCCTGCGGTCAGGCCCCGGCGCCACCGACCGCGCCGGGCAGCTCGGCCCATTACGAGCGTGGGTCGCCGAGCACGGCGACGCCCTGCGTGGACTTCTGGGTGGCGACACCGCCCTGTACGGCGAGTGGCTGCTGCTCACCCACTCTGTTGCCTACGACCGGCTGCCCGCCTACCTGGTAGCCCTCGATCTCTGGTCACCGACCGACGGCTTTGTCCTGGTCGAAGCACGCAACGCTCGGTGCGCCGCGGCCGGCATCGCCACGCCGCCTGAGCGCTGGCGGGGTCGAGCATCATCGGGCGCCGAGATCGAGGCCCGACTCGGCCCCTCCGCCTACGGCAGCGGGTTGGCCGAGGGGATCGTGGTGCGGGCCATCGACGGCCGTCCACCTCGGCTCGCCAAGCTGCTGGGAGCCGGCTTCGACCGCATCGACGACGACGAGTGGCGCCGCGGACGCCCTCGCAACCGCCTCGCCGTGGGAGCCACATCATGGCGGTGAGCAACCGAGACCGAGTCGGACGCGCCTTCGAGCTGCTCGCGGCCGGACTCGGCCCCTACGTCGATCGGCGCATGGGAGCGGGGCCCGGTGCCGGTACGGAATGGCTCGCTGCTTTCGCATCGGCAGCCCGCCCACCGATCCCGGGCCCGGCCGCGCTGACCGACCCCGCCCTGCAACTGCGGGTCATGGCCGACGCATGGGACGCCTCCTTCCGGGCCGAGCTGACGCGAGCCGACCGCAACATCGTCTTCGAGCTGCGCGACGTCCGGAACCGCTGGGCCCACAACGACGCCTTCACGGCCGACGATGCCTACCGAGCCCTCGACTCGATCGAACGGCTGCTCGTGTCCGTCGACGCCTCCGAGGCCACCGACGTCGGGCGGTCGAAGGAAGATCTCATGCGCCTGCGGTTCGAGGCCCAAGCCCGCAAGGCAGTCCCGGCCACCGAGGTGCTGGTCTCGGAGCCAGCCGCCGGCCTCAAGCCGTGGCGAGACGTCATCCAGCCCCATGACGACGTCGCCCGCGGGCGCTTCGCCCTGGCCGAGTTCGCCGCCGACCTCCACCAGGTGGCGCAAGGTCCCAGTGGCCATCTCGACACCGGCCACGACGAGGGATCGTCCGAGTACACCGATCCGATCGCCTTCTTCGAGCGGACCTTCCTCACCGAGGGGCTGCGGCGGCTGCTCGCCGAGGCCGTCAGCCGCGTCGCGGGCGACTCCGGCTCGCCCGTCGTCGACCTCCAGACCAGCTTCGGCGGTGGCAAGACGCACTCGATGATCGCCTTGTACCACCTGCTGTCCGGGACGCCGCTCGACCGGTTCCCCCAGGAGGTCCAGGATCTCGTGCGGGCCACCGGTGCCACCGCGGTCCTATCGGTTCGGCGGGCAGTACTCGTGGGGACGGAGCTGCGGCCGGGCCAGGAGACCGTCAAGCCCGACGGCGCCAAGGTAGGCACCCTCTGGGGCGAGCTCGCCTGGCAGCTGGGCGGAGCCGACGGGTTCGCTCTCGTCGCCGAGGCCGACCGCACTCGGACCAACCCAGGCGGCGCCCTGCGCGACCTGTTCCGGCGATTCTCACCGTGCCTTGTGCTCATCGACGAGTGGGTCGCGTACGCCCGAGGGCTCTACGCCGACGACACCCTGCGCGGCGGGACCTTCGACACGCACTTCACGTTCGCCCAGGCCCTGACCGAGGCGGCCCGGTCGACTCCGGGCACGTTGCTGGTGGTGTCCATTCCGGCGTCGGAGTCACCCGACGGGACGCCTATCGGCTCCGAGCACGAGGTCGGCGGCGCGGGCGGCCGGGAGGCCCTGCGCCGACTGCGGGTGGTCGTGGGGCGGATGGAGTCGTCGTGGCGCCCGGCCACCGCCGAGGAGAGCTTCGAGATCGTGCGGCGGCGCCTGTTCCAGCCGGTCGACCCGACGCGACTGCCTGATCGGGACGCGACAGCGCGCGTCTTCGGCGAGCTCTACCGATCGCAAGCCGGCGAGTTCCCGCCGGAGACAAGGGAACGGGCCTACGAGGAGCGGATCAAGCAGGCGTACCCGGTCCACCCAGAGCTGTTCGCCCGGCTCTACGAAGACTGGTCGACGCTCGAGCGCTTCCAGCGCACGCGTGGCGTCCTACGCCTCATGGCCACGGTGGTCCATGCCCTGTGGGCCGCGGGCGACCAGTCGCCGGTCATCCTCCCTGCGACGGTGCCCCTGAGCGACGCCACGGTCGTGGCCGAGCTCACCCGCAACCTCGATGACTCATGGAAGCCGATCATCGACGCTGACGTCGACGGGCCGACGTCGCTACCGCGGTCGCTCGACGTCGAGATAAAGAACCTCGGCCGGTACTCGGCCGCGCGTCGCGTGGCGCGCACCGTCTTCCTCGGCTCTGCCCCCCTCGCGGGCACGCCGAACCAGGGTCTCGACGCCGCGAGAGTCCGGCTCGGCTGCGCCCTGCCCGGGGAGACGGTCGCGATCTACGCCGACGCCCTCAACCGGCTCGCCGACCGAGGCACGTACTTCTTCGTGGGCGGTGGCCGCTACTGGTACGGGACTCAGGCGGGTGTCACCCGGGTCGCTCGGGACCGGGCCGAGCGCCTGCTCGCCGGCAACCGCCACGACGTCCGCGACGAGATCGTCGAGCTTCTGGGCCAGCCCGGCACTCTCGGGTCGATCGATCCGTTCACCGCTGTCCACCCGGCTCCATCCAGCCCGGCAGAGGTAGCCGATGTGGCCTCGGCCCGGCTCGTGATCCTGCGTCCCGAAACCGCCCATGTCGCCCGATCGGAGGAGTCGGTAGCGCTCAGAGAAGCGACATCGATCCTCGACTCCCGGGGCACTGGGCCGAGAGAACATCGCAACATGCTGGTGTTCCTGGCCGCCGACCAGCGCAGCATGGATGATCTCGAGCAAGCGGTCGCTGACGCCCAGGCATGGCGGTCGGTCGAGCGTGATGCTGGCCCCCTGGGGCTCGATGCGCACCAACAGGCCCAGGCCCAGGAGCGACGCGAGGACGCCGAACGGACGGTCGGCCTGCGTTTGGCGGGTTCATACCAGTGGCTGCTCGTCCCTCGGCAGCCGGAGTCGACCGGGCCGATCGAGTGGGAGGTCACCAAGGCTGACGGCGCCGGCGGTCTGGCCGCCCGAGCCGCCGAACGGCTGAGGTTCAACGGGCTCCTGTACCAGCGCTACCCGCACGAGCTGCTCCATGCGCAGCTCATCGGGCCCTTGGCACCGCTGTGGGAGACGACGGGGCACGTCACCGTCGACGAGATCTGGAATGCGTACTCCCGCTACCTGTACCTGGACCGGCTGAAGGACGCGGCGACGCTCTGTGCGACCGCCGAGGTCGCACCCAACAGCACCACCTGGGCCACCGAGGGTGTCGCCGTGGCGGAGTCCTTCGACGCCACGACCGGCCGCTACGTCGGCCTGGTGGCCGGGGCGATGGCGGAGTCGGTTCGAGGGTCGACCCTGCTGGTAAGGGCTGATCTGGCCGAAGCACAGCAAACGGCCGATGCCGCCGAGCTTCGCGAGCGCGGCGCGTCGGACGGGAGCGACGCGGGCACGTCCCCTGCCATCGGCAGTCAGGAACACTCCGGGGGCGAGCTGGTGGCCGGCCGTCCGGCGCCGGTTGTCGCCCGCCGCTTCTACGCCACGATCGTCGTCGATGCGGCGCGCCTTCCGATGGAGGCGGCCCGGATCAACACGGAGGTGTTGGCCCACCTCAACGCCCTCGACGGGGCCGAGATGGAGATCACCGTCGAGGTCCGAGCCACGCGCCAAGAAGGTTTCCCCGACGAGACGGTCCGCCTCGTAGGCGAGAACGCAACCGCCCTGCGCTTCCGCGATCACGGGTTCGAGTCGAGCTGACCAGGTTCGGCACCGACGTCGTCCGGTCACGATCCGAGGCCGAGGTCGAGGTCGACGCTGCGGTCACGGGCGGGGCGGGTATGCGCCCGTTCTGTGAACTGCTCGAGCCGCTCCTGGATGCGGGCGGCGCTCCCCTCGTGCTCGGTGCGGTCGGCATGGCCTCGGGCGTCCCCGACCTCGATGGCGTAGGGATGAGCCTCAACGACTGCCGCCTCGAACTGCACCTTGCCGGCTCTTCCCGTTGGAGTGGGGAGCGGCGGTGAGGTGAGGTGGCGCGGGAGGGGTACACTGCGCTGGGCAGGGGTCCCGTCACCGTCACGGCTGTCTGAGGGCCGCAACGACGAGGAGACCCCGCGTGAGCGACGGTACCGGTCTGGCTGAGGCCCTCGTGGGATTTGACGGTTTCCGTGTCCTGGACGTCGTCGAGGGCTCCGAGGAGCTGGTCATCACGATCGAGACGACTGCCGAAGTCGCTGGCTGCTCGAGAAATAGTCAAGACCTGTGGATTGGTTGGGGCGCGGCGTCCCTGCAGGTAGCAGTGGTTGGTCACTTCCTCTGGTTCGGCGTCTTGGTCGGCGGCTTGGCGAACTGGGCCGGGTTCAGCAGGTCGGTGATCGCCACTGGCTCGTCGCAGCATGGGCAGAGGCCGCCGGGGCCGGGCCGGCGGCACCATGTGTTGCACTCGTCGCAGCGCTGCTCGCCGAGGTAGCGGGCGTCGCAAGCCGGGCACGCGTACACGGTCCCCCACGCCGCGCCCACGTTCGAGTTCTTCGCCTTCAAGGCCGGCAAGCCCAAGCAGGACCAGTTGCTCGACCTGTGCGACAAGGTCGCCCGGCAGTTCCCCGTGCTGGCCGGCCCGAACAGCGTGCGGCACTCGATCTCCTTGCTGCCATCGGTCTGAGCGACGGCGGCGTCCGCTAGAGCCAATCGCGGCGCTTGAAGTTCCGGTACAGGAGCAAGCAGGTGATGGCCATGAGGCCGAGCGCCGACGGGTAGCCGACGGCCCAGCCGAGTTCGGGCATGTGGTCGAAGTTCATGCCGTAGATCCCCGCGATCATCGTCGGGGTCGCGATGATCGCGACCCAGGCCGATATCTTGCGCATGTCCTCGTTCTGGCGCATGCCAACTTGGGCGACGTTGGCGTTGAGAGCGCTGTCGAGGAGACCGTCGAGCCCGGCAAGATGCTCCGATACGGCCAGCACATGGTCGTGCACATCCCGGAAGTAGTCGGCAGAACGTTCGTCGACCGGTTTCACGCCGGCGGCCAGCTCGGCCAGAGGAGCCTCCAAGGGGTCGACGGCGCGGCGGAAATCGAGCACCTCGCGCTTGAGTTTGAAGATGCGCTCGGCATGGGCCGCGCTCGGGCCGCCGAACACCTGTTGTTCGATCTGGTCGATGTCGTCGTCGAGGCCCCGCATGACGGCGGCGTAGTCGTCGGCGACGCGGTCGGCGATGGCGTGCAGCACCGAACCCGGGCCCCACTGCATCCGCTCCATGTCGGACTCGACCGTCCGGCGGACGTCGGCCAGCCCCGTCGTCCGACCGTGCCTGACCGTGACCACGAAGTCCGCTCCGAGGAAAACCATGATCTGGCCGACCTCGACGACCTCGTCATGATCGACGTAGCGGACGGGCTTGAGCACCATGAACAGGCTATCGCCGTAGCGTTCGAGCTTTGGGCGCTGATGGGCGTGGATCGCGTCTTCTACGGCGAGGGGGTGCAGGTCGAACGCCGACGCGACGCTGTCGAACTCCTCGGCAGTGGGCTCGCACAGCCCGATCCACACGAACCCGCCACAAGCCCGAGCGCCGGCGAGAGCCGAGTGGACCGTCGGGCGGGTGGCGACCCGGCACCCCTTGTCGTAGATGGCGCAGTCGACGATCACCGCCCCAGTCTTGCCACTGGTACGGATCGGCGCCCGGGACTGATCGAATCGGGACAGACGCGTCGCGGCTGGCGCTGCTCCGCCGGCACCGGCTGGCCGCGGTTCACCCTGGCGGTGGCGGCGCCTTCCTCACCGGCGGCGACAACGCGGTCCCAGCTCGGTTCGCTCGCCGGGCGCCGGCGACGGCTGGTCGTCGCGGGCCAAGGGCCGGCCCCGCGCAAGGGCCGGCTCGGCGACGTCTTCGGTGAGGGCTGTTAGCGTCCCGGCGTCCCGAAGGGATGGGGCTGCGGGAATCGACGGCGAGGGGTTGGCATGGAGCGCCTGGTCAGCACCGAGTGGTTGGCGAACGAGCTGGGCGCCCCCGACCTGCGGGTGCTCGACGCCCGGGTCGTGTTCCGCTACCTCGACGACGGCAGCGGCTTCGAGCTGAGCAGCGGCCGCGGCCTGTGGGAAGCGGGGCACATCCCGACGGCCGCGCACGTCGACGTTCCCGGTGACCTGTCCGATCCGGCGGCAGCCGTGCGGCTCATGCTGGCGCCAGCCGAGCGCTTCGCCGCAGCCATGGAGCGGGCCGGCGTGGGCGAGGGCACGCGGGCCGTCTCGTACGACAGCCACAAGCACATGTGGGCGGCCCGCCTGTGGTGGATGCTGCGGGCGTACGGGTTCGACGACGCCGCCGTCCTCGACGGCGGTTGGGACATGTGGGCTGCCGAGGACCGGGCGGTCACGACCACCGTGGAGGTGCCGGCGCCGGCCCGGTTCGTGGCCCGTCCCCGGCCGGGGGTGTTCGTCACCAAGGAGGACGTGCTGGCCGCCACTGGCGACCCGGGCACGGTGATCGTCGATGCCCTGTCGCCCGAGCAGTACCGGGGCGAACGTCAGGACTATGCCCGGTCCGGCCACATCACCGGCGCCTGCAACGTGCCGATGGCGTCGCTCGTCGATGCCGAGACGGGCCGCTACCTCTCTGGCGACCGGCTGGAGGCGGCGCTGCGCCCGGCGCTCGAAGCCAGCCCCCGGCAGGTGATCACCTACTGCGGCGGTGGGGTCGCCGCCGCTTCCGACGCCTTAGCGCTGACCATGCTCGGCCTCGACAACGTCGCCGTCTACGACGGGTCGCTGTTGGAGTGGAGCTCCGACCCGTCGCTGCCGATGACGACCGACGAGAGCGAGGCGCCGGCCCGCTGAGGCGTCTGGGACGACCCCGCGGTCCTTCTCGACGAGAGCTCGAGACCGCCGGTCGAAGGGGGATCTTCTCGACGGGTGCTCGTCGCCTCTGATCCTCGGCGTTACGCCGCGTGCTCGCTACGCGACCGCCGCCGGCGGACGAGGGCGAGGGCGAGGGCGGTACCGGCGCCGGCCAGGGTGGCGACTGTCGTCCCGGCCGGCACGAGCCACGGGGCCGTGTCCTCGTCGCCGGGCACCGTCCGGGTGAACATGTAGGTGCCGGATCCGATCCGGTAGCTCGCGTAGCGGCGGTCGGTCCCGTTCGGGACCGCCCCTTCGGGAGCCAGCACCCGTGAGCGGTCGAGCCCGGCGAGGGGCACGTCGACCTGGGCGGTGGCATTGGGCGGGATCACGACGAAGAGCTCGAACGAGCCGCCCCGCAGGCGCCAGTCGGCCGAGACGACGCCCCGCACGGTGGCGATCGACGCCTCGACGTGGCCGAGGCCGGCCGGCACTGCGGGCCGCACCCGGACCTCGGCGAACCCGGGTGCCAGGGGCGTGATGCCGGCGAAGGTGGTGTACAGGGACGCGTCGACGCCGGTGAACAAGGCGTGGTCGTGGGTCTGCATAGCCGACTGATAGGGCCAGGCCTCCCACATGGTGGTGGCGCCGAGGGTCACCTGGTGACCGAAGCCCGGGTACGTGTCCTGGCGGAGGCCGGCAAGGGCGGCGTCGGGATTGCCGGCATCGGCGAGGACGTCGAGCAGGTACCGGGTGCCGAATATGCCGGTGTCGAAGTGCTCGGTGTCGCGTCCTACGACGGTGTCGACCAGCTGGGACCGCACCGAGTCGAGGCGGGCCTGAGGGACGAGACCGACGGCGAGCGGCAGCACGCTGGTCACCTGGCGCCCGCCGCCTTAGCCGTTGTCGTCGGGCCAGATCCCGCCGGAAGCGGTGAGCGCCAACGAGTCGACGTAGGCGGCGAGCGCGGGGCAGTGGCGTTGGAGCGTGCCGCGGTCGCCATAGTGCTGGTACAAAGCCCAGGCCAGGAACACTGGGGTGCCGTTCATGTCCGGGCTGGCGGCGGTCGTGAAGTAGCCCACCACGGCCGGCCCGGGACCGGCGAGGTGGTCGAGGTAGGTGCGGTAGGCGGCGTGCATGTCGAAGTTCTGCAGGGCCGCGTCGGCGTAGGCCTGCACGTCCATGGCCGCCGGCGTGCGCTCGTCGCGCACCGGCGTGTCGGTGGGGATCGACATCGTGTTGTTGAGCATCGTGCGCTGGGCGTTGGCGTGGATGCGGTCGACCATCGGGTCCGAGGAACGGAAGATGCCCACCGGGCCGACATCGGCATGGACGACCCGCCCGTCGAGGCTGTCGAGGGTCGGCGTGCCCGGGAAGCCGGTGACGGCCACGTACCGGAAGCCGTGGTACGTGAAGCGGGGTTCGTAGGTCGTGCCGGCCTCGGGGCCCAGTACGACGATGTCGGTGGCTGCCGCGCCCCGGTTGGTCGCCGGGTCGATCATGCCGCCGGCGCCGAGGTCTTCGGCGTAGTGCATGGCGATCTCGGTACCGGCCGGGCCGGTGGCCCGCAGCCGGGCCCAGCCGGCGATGTTGGTGCCGAGGTCGAAGACCCACACGCCGGGCATGGGCTGGTCGACGGCGACGGGCCGGATCGTCTCGGTGACCCGGACCGGGGGCGCGGTGCTCGCCGTCAGTGTCCCGGCGGGGGTGGCGACGGCTTCGACCGGGCGCCAGCCACGGCCCCCGTCTCCTGCGTCGGCCCACCCGGGGTTCGCCCGGCGCCCGTCGTAGACGTCGCCGGCGTAGATGTCGTTGGCCTCGATGGGGCTGTGCGACCACGTCCAGGTGCCGTCGGTGACGACGTCGGCCGTGGTGCCGTCGCGGTAGCGCACGGCCAGCCGCACGATGACCTGCTTGGGCCCGAGCCACCGCCAGCCGAACTGCGAGTAGGCGGTGCCGTAGCCGTTGCCGAGCCAGGCGCCGATGGCGTTGTCGCCCCGCTGAACGTAGTCGGTGACGTCGTACGTGTCGTACAGCAGGGTCTGGTCGTAGGGAGAGTTGGCCGGCGCCAGTTGGCGGTCGTCGACCTTGCGGCCGTTGAGGTGCAACTCGTACCAGCCGAGGCCGAATGCATAGGCCCGGGCCGACGCGACGGGACGGTCGAGGGCGAACTCCTTGCGCAACTGCGGGGCACTCGACGGCTGGTCCGTGGTGATCCAACCGGCGCCGGCCCAGTTGGTGCCCGGGCTTCTCAATCCCAGCGCTGTCTCCCACCAGGCCGGTGCGCTCCACGCCGACGGCTGTCCGGCCGCGCCCCAGACGCGGACGTCCCAGTGGTAGCGGGTCGCCGGCCGCAGCGGCGGGCCGCGGTAGGGCACGTCGACCTGGGCGGCCGACGCCACCACGCCCAGTTCCCACAGCGGCACGCGCTCGTCGTCGGCGCCGGTCAGCGTCCACACCCGCACCTCGTAGGCCGTCTGGTGCTCGTCGGGCCGGTCCGACCGTAGTTGCCAGCCGAGCCGGGGCACGGGCGAGTCGGTGCCGAGCGGGTTCGTGCGGTAGTCGGTGGTCAACGCGGTTACCGCGATGCCGGCCACGGCCTCGGCGGTCGGCTCGGCCAGGAGCCCGGCCGTGAAGCACGACACCAGGGCGAGCAGTGCCCCCACGAGGCGCACGCGCCGAGCGCGCCCAGAGGTTGGCGCCCTCCCGTGCCCTGTGGTCGCCTCGCCGTTGCGGGACTCCTCGATTCCCAATCCTGCCCCGCCGAGCCGGCTCGCAGGTCGGCGGGAGGAGCGGGGAGATCCAGTGGCCCGCGAGCCGCTGCCGGCTCCATGGGTGGCCGGCGAGCTACAACAATGGTCATGACCTTCTCCGAGACCCGGCTCGAGCAGGTGCCCGTGACCACCGACGACGGTGATCACGAGAGGCTGGCCCATGTGGTCGTACCGGCCCGGGCGGTGACCGAGGCCTACGTCACCGGCTCTCCCGTGCGGGCGCTGTGCGGCAAGGTGTGGGTCCCTACTCGAGACCCGAAGCGCTACCCGGTGTGCCCGTCGTGCAAGGAGATCGTCGAGTCGGCCGGGGGCAAGCTGTAGCGCGCCACGTCGGGTCCAGGTCGGTGTCAGGGTGGCCAGGGCGACACGACCGGACGCCGGCGACGAGACTCCGATGATGGAACCAGCAGCGCTCGACCGCATCGTTGCCGCGCTGCGGTCGTCGGCCCGTGGCTGGGTCACCGTCCCGTTGGCGGAGAAGGCCCAGCTCCTGCGCGCCAGTGCGCGCCGCCACCGCGGCGGTGGCGAAGGAATGGGTGGAGGCGTCGTGCGCCGCCAAGGGCATCTAGCCGGGCTCGGCGGCGGCCGGCGAGGAGTGGGGGAGCGGGTCCTACGCGATGGTGTCGGGCGTCGCCGCCCTCATCGGGCCGGTCGACGGTCTCGGCGCCGGCACCAACCCGCTCGGGGAGATCAAGTCCCAGGTGATGGCCAATGGACAGGTGGCGCTCCGGGCTTTCCCGTTCGTCGTGCAGGACCGAGACCTGATGGGCTACTCCGGTCACGTCTGGCTGCGCCCGGGAGTGTCCTTGGCCGACGCCGCCGCCGGGGTCGGGCGCCGGTTGCGTGACACCAGCGGGCCCGGCGAGGTTGCCCTCGTCCTGGGCGCCGGCAACGTCAACTCCATCCCGCCGCTGGACGCCCTCGCCAAGCTGTACGGGGACAATGCCGTCGCCCTGGTCAAGCTCAACCCGGTCAACGAGTACCTGAAGCCGGTGCTCAACCGGGCACTGGCACCGTTCGTCGAACGGGACCTGGTCCGCGTCACGACCGGCGGCAGCGACGTCGGCTCGCACCTGGTCGGCCATGCCGGCGTCGACTGGGCCCCCATCAGCGGCAGCCGCGCCAGTCACGACGCCATCGTGTTCGCCCCGGGCGAGGAAGCGCCCGCCGCAAGCGGTCACGCCAGTCGTTGGTCACCAAGTCGGTCACCAGCGAGCTGGGAGGCGTCGGGCCGGTGTTCGCCATGCCCCGTCTGCCGTCGGGGGCCTTCCCCGGCCGTGACATCTACGACGTGGGGTAGCGGCGTCGGGGTGATGCACAACGCGCTCCTGCTCGACCCCGACCAGGTCGAACGCCGCGTCGGCCGGGGCCCTTCCCGGCCCTGGCCCGAACCGGTCTGGTCCGTGGGCAACCGCACCGCGTCAGTCACCGGTGAGCGCATGACCGGGTTCGCGGCCGAGCCGTCACTGCTCGGTTCACTGCCCAAGGGTGCGGCCGCCGCCGCCTCGTCGTTGCGGGGATGATGCTCGTGGGGTCGGCGGGCCGCCTCAACCTCCGGTCGACGCCCTCATGACGGGCTAGGCGGCGGCGACGCGGTTCGCGTCGCCGGCCGGCCTCGAACCGTGGCGTCTCCGACAAGCTGAGGCTGACGGCTGTCATAGGCGGCTTGGGCGTCGAGGATCGTCTCGATGTGGGTCTCGGCCCAGTCCACGAACACCCTGAGCGGTGTGATCAAGGTCGAACCGAGCGGGGTCAGCGAGTACTCGACACTGGGAGGCTGGGTGTCGAAGACGCAGCGCGAGACCAGGCCATCGCGCTCCAGGCAGCGGAGCGTCTGAGTCAACATCTTCTGCGAGATGCCGCAGTTGATGCGGCGCAGATCACTGAACCGGCGAGGTCCTTGCTCGAGGGCGCCGATCACCAACACCGTCCACTTGTCGGCTACCCGGTCCAAGGCCGCCCGGGACGGGCACCCCGCTCGGTAGACATCGAAGAGCGCCTTCTGACCCGACAACGGGGCAGGGGTCGGCGCCGGGCCGTCAACGGGAGTCACCACACGGTACCTATACCACTTTATGGTGCCTTCTTGTCAAGCGAATGCTGGTTGCTTACGGTAACCAGCATTCAAGGAGAGCCCTGCATGTCTGGGTTCTCGCATCAACCTGACGAGAAGGAGCCGGGATGCAGGCACAGAGCCCAACCGAAGTCCAGAAGCTGTGGAGCACGTACTTCGATGCCCACGACCTCGATGCGCTGGCCCAGCTGTACGAGCCGGGGGCGGCCTGGCTCACCGGCCCGGGATCGGTCCTCACCAGGCGCGACACCGTCATCGACAACCTGAAAGCGATGCGCGCCGCCACCGAGTCTTTGACCATCGGCACCGCCCAGGTCCTCCAAGCCGACGACCTCGCCATCCTCTACGCCCCCTGGACCGCGACCGTGGTGGATTCGAGCGGGGAACGCGTGCTCAGCACGGGCACGACCTCTGACGTCGTGCGCCGACAGAGCGACGGCACCTGGCTCCTGGCCATCGACAACCCTTGGCTCGTCCCGTCGGCAGTGGCCGTGCCGATCGCACCGACGGCTGCGACCGCCGACCATGAGCTCTCGACTGTCAGCCGCGATGAGCTCGGCGCAGCGCTGGCCGCGGGCACGGTGACCCTTGTCGACGCGCTGGCCGCCACCAGCTACAGCCAACAGCACATTGCCGGCGCCCTCAACCTGCCTGCTGACCGGGTCGCCGCCGACGCTGGCACGCTGCTGCCCGACAAGGCCCGGCCCATCGTCGTCTACTGCGCCAGCATTGCCTGCTCGCAGGACACCGTGGTGGCCGGCGCGCTGGCCAGGCAGGGATATCGAGACGTGCGCATCTACCCCGAAGGGCTGGAGGGGTGGACCGAAGCCGGCCTGCCGGTGGAATCGGGTAGCTGAGCCCGTGGCCCTCGACAACGACCTGATCGAGGTGGCGCCCGACGTCGACGTTGCCCCCGGCTTCAGGAGAGGTGGAACATGATGATGCGGTGATGCCTCGGGAGCCCGGCGCGGAGCTCGCCGCCGCCGTCGGCGCCGCGCTCGATGCGGCGGTGACGGACATGGTCCCGTTGAGGGGCGGCGACGTGGCCGACGCCTACCGAGTCGGGCTGGTCGACGGTCGCACCGTGTTCGCCAAGACCCACCGAGCCCCGCCGCCGGGGTTCTTCAGCACCGAGGCCGCCGGGTTGGCGTGGCTTCGCGACGCCGAGGAGCTTGCTGTCCCCGAGGTGCTCGCCGTCTCCGACGGCGGCGACAAGACGCCGGCGATGCTCGTGCTCCAGTGGGTCGACGAGGACCACGGGGCGACCCCCGACGAGGGAGCCTTCGGGCGGGCGTTGGCCGCCGTGCACGCAGCCAGCGCACCGAGCTTCGGTCGGCAGGACCGGCGCACGACGGGCAGCCGCCGTCTTGCGAACGAGCCGTGCTCGACGTGGGCCGAGTTCTACGCATCCCAGCGCCTCACACCGCTGGCCCGGCTGGTGCGCGACGCCGGCCATTTCGGGCGCGACGCCGCATCCCGCCTGGCGAACGGCCTCGACGCGGTAGCGGCGCGCCTGGGCGAGTTGGCCGGGCCGCCGGAGGCACCTGCTCGGCTGCACGGCGATCTGTGGGCCGGGAACCGGGTCGTCGACCGTCACCGGCGCTCGTGGTTGATCGATCCCGCCTGTTTCGGCGGCCACCGGGAGTTCGACCTGGCCATGATGCGGCTCTTCGGTGGTTTCGGCGACCATGCCTTCGCCGCCTACGCCGAGGCGGCACCGCTGTCCGACGGATGGGAGGCCCGGGTCCCACTGCACCACCTCGCGCCCCTGGCCGTGCACGCGGTCAAGTTCGGTGGCGGCTACGGCCCCGCCCTCGACCAAGCCCTCGGCGACCTCGGCGGCTGAGGAGTTCCGACGGCGTTGGGGTGGTGAGGCCCACAATGGGCCGGTGACCGGCTTCGCCATCATCGAGGCGCCGTCGGTGCTCGGCCTGTTCCCCGGCGGCGTCGAGGAACTCCCGAGAGCTCTGCTCGACGCCGGCCTCGCCCGCGCCGTCGGGGCCCGTCACGCCGACCTCGAGGGCAGGCGACCGCTGGTCCTCGACGAAGACGTCGTGCACGTCGCCCGACGCGATGCCGCCGAGGCCGGCAGCCGGCGCATCGAGGACAGCGGCATCACCGTGATCGACCTCGCCGAGGTCCGCCGGCAAGGGGCCGAGCGGGCGGCCGGCGCCGCCATCGAGCACCTCACGAGGCCCGACCTCGTGGGATTCTGGGTCCATCTCGACTGCGACGCCCTCAGCGACACGGTCATGCCGGCGGTGGACTACCGGCTGCCGGGCGGGCTGACGTGGGACGAGCTGGGAACCGTCCTCCAGACCGCCTTCGACAGCGGCCGAGCCGTCGGCATCGAGGTGACCATCTTCAACCCGGCCCTCGACCGGGACGGCTCGATCACCACCGCGCTCGTCAGCACGCTCGCTCGCGGTATCGGCGGGCGGGGTCACGAGCTCGGCCGGGCTCGGTGAACCTGGGCTCATCCCCGCATTGCACCTCAGGGGTACGCGAGGCTCTTGTCTGACTGATCGGCGCCGGCCGGCGCGACGACATCGAACGGGGACTGGGGGGCTCTTGAACGAGACCACCGACGACGACCGCTCGTCCGGGGCGCTAGGCCCGGCCGTCCTGGCCGACGAGGCCGCCCGCCGGGCGGGCATACGCCAGATGCGCACCCGGGCCACCGGGCTCCTGATCCTCATGAGCGTTGTGTTCATCGTGGCCCGGGTGTTCGAGTCCCGGGGCACCGGCTGGCTGAGCTGGGTCAGGGCCACCGCCGAGGCGTCGATGGTGGGCGCCTTGGCCGACTGGTTCGCGGTCGTCGCCGTGTTCCGCTATCCCCTCGGCCTGCGCATCCCGCACACGGCGGTCATCCAGACCCGCAAGGAGGCCATCGGCGCCGGGCTGGGCGAGTTCCTCCAGGCCAACTTCCTGACCGGGGAAGCCGTCGCCGAACGGGTCAAGGCGATCTCGCCGGCGTCGAAGCTGGCGGCGTGGCTGGACAGACCGGGGTCCCCGGAGACGGTGGCCCGCGTGGTGGCCGAGAACTTGAGCATGGCGGTCAATAACATGAGCGACGTCGAGAGCATGCTCGGCGACGTCGCCGTCAGCCGCCTGCGGGCCATGCCCGCGGGCCCGGTTGCCGCCCGTGTGCTCACCGACCTGCGGAACCAGGACCGCCAGCAGAAGCTGCTCGACGCCGGCCTGGCCCAGTTCGACCGGTTCCTCGTCGACCAGGAAGGGCCCCTGCGGGCGCGCTTCGCCGACTCGGTGCTCGCCGCCCAGCCCGAACAGTTCGACCGCTTCCACACCGGGCTGCGGATGATGATCGCCGAAGTCCTCGCCGACCCGGCCCACGAGCTGCGCCAGCACTTCGACCGGGCGCTCGACGACCTGGTCCAGCGGCTCAACGAGGACCAGGAGCTGCAGGCCCGGGTCGAGGCGGTCAAGTCCGAGCTTCTCGACCGGCCCGAGGTGCGGCGGCTCACGACCAAGTTGTGGACCGAGGCCCGGCGCGCCCTGGGCGAACAGTCCCGTGACCCGGCGTCGGGGCTCCGGAGCCGCCTGGAAGGGCTGGTCGCCGGCCTCCGCCTGCGCCTCGCCCTCGATGCGTCGTTCGGGGAGACCATCGACGGGGCGGTGGTGCGGGCGGTGCGCACCGTGCTCGACGAGAACGCCGACACCATCGCCTCGATGATCAAGGGCATGGTCGCGGGCTGGGACGGCAAGGCCCTGTCCGAGCAGCTCGAGGTGCTGTTGGGCCGGGACCTGCAGTTCATCCGCATCAACGGGACCGTCGTCGGCGGCATGATCGGCCTCGTCCTGCACGGGGTCACGCAGCTGATCGCCTGACCTGGCCGCGCCCCGATCGGCACGATGCCGGCCCGCCACCGCGCTACCAGCCGCCGGCGCCGCCGCCTCCGCCGCCACCCCCGCCGCCACCGGAGAACCCACCGCCGGAGCCGCTCGACGAGGACGGTGGTGAGAAGGCGGCGGAGGTGGCGGAGGTGAACTCCGTGGCGAACGACCCGATCGAGCCAACGCCGTCGAGGCCTGCGCCAGGCCCGTTGCCCAGCGCCGAGCTGGCCACGTACCAGGGGGCGAAGCCGCTGTTGGCCTCGCTCAGCTGAGGGAACTTCACCTTGAGGCCCTTGACCAACTCCTTGGACACGCCGAGGGCGACGGCGTACACGAGGTAGCGCTCGTAGATGGCGATGTCGCCCACGTAGGCCTCGTCGTCCAGCCGGGAGAAGTCCCGCAGGAACCGCCGCAGGCCCTCGACCTCCGCCGCCTTGCGGGCCCCGGCCTGGGTGCGTTGGCGCAGCAGCGGCGACAACACCAGCACGACCGCGCCCGCTGCCAGAGCTGCCCACCCGGCCGGCGCCCCGAGGAAACCGCCCAGGTACACGCCGAAGCCGCCGAGCCCGACCACCAGGAGCCCGAGCAGCAGCCACTTGACCTTGTCGGTGCGCTCGACGAAATTCCGGCCGGCCACGTCGAGCTCGACGGAAGCCTTGAAGCCGGCGAACCACTCGGCCGACTCGGTGCGGCTGGCGGCGGCGTCGGCGACCAGCTCGTCCTGGGTGACCGTGCCCTGGTTGCCGAACAACCGCTCGAGCAGCTTCGCCTCGAACTTGCGGACGTCGGCGGCGGGCTTGGCGGTACGGGTGAAGCGGTAGTCGTTGCCCTTCTCGACGATGGTCACGTAGCCCCGCTGGGCCAGGTCGACCAGCGTTGCCGAGAACGCGCCGTTGCCGACGGTGCCGAAGTCGAGCACGGCCTGGCACACCGCCGGCGGCTCTTCGGGGATGTCGCGCCAGTACTCGCTGATGTCGGCGGGCCGTCGTGGCTCCCTCCCCCACTTGGCGAAGAGGGCGGCGAAGCCGCCCAGGCCGACGAGCGCCACGGCAGGACCGGCGATGTTGCCGACGTCACGTCGTTGCTCGTCGCGTTCGACCTGACGGCGCAGTTCCTCGCGCCGCACGTTGGCCCGATCCGCGTTCCCCGCTTCCTCTTCGAGGATGCGGTCGAGCGCCGGGAGGAACCCGCGCTCGGTCCCGAAGCCCTCGGGTGGCATCAGGACACGGGCCTCGACGATGGCGCCGGCAGGGTTGTCGTCGACGGTCAGCCGAACGGCGTTGCCCGACAGGGTCACCACTCCCTCCAGCACGCCGTGGGCGAAGGCCCGGTTGCCGGTGCCGTCGCCGGGAGTGACGATCTCGATGCGTACCCGGTCCATGTCGGGGAAGCCGTTGCCGAGGAACTGCCAGTACAGCTCGGCGACGTCGGCGTGGACGTCGACCGCCCCGTCGACACGGTACGTGAGGTCGTAGGTATGCGGCCCGGAGACGGTGACGTCAGCCTGGCCCCACCGGACGTACCCGCCACGGGCGGTGTCGATCGGGACGGGCTCGCCCCCTTCGGTCACGACGATGGGGCTGACGCCGCGGAACCGGGCGATCTCACGGATGCCGCCGTGGCATTCGTCGTCGAAGTCGTAGCCGAGGTGCTCCACGACGTCCATCGACCGGTCGGGGTTCAGGGTCGCTTCGACCTCGATCGTCTTCGGGTTGCAGTCCTTGGCCCATGCCGAGGGCACCCAGCCCGGGGACGCCAGGGCCAGCACCACGACGAGCAGCGCCAGCGTGACGCGGCGGGCCGCCCGGTCCATCGGTCTCACCGTAGTGTCGCTCACGCCGCCGCCGACGGCGACGGCGACGCCGCGGCCAACGCCGGCGCCCGGCGGTGGGGCGCCGGCCGTAGGTGTGCATCGCCGCCGGGGAGGCACCTCAATCGGTGGCCAGCCGGCGCCGGAGCTCGACATGCACGGTGGTGCCCACGACCGCCTCGATCTCGTCGGAAAGGGACTCGAGGACCGTACGGTCGCCGACGTAGGCCCGGTCGCCCTCGGTGCAGCACCACACCATCGTCTCGCCCTCGGCTCCCCAGTCGGCGCGGCTCCAGCGCCGCACGGTGGCCACCTCGGTGTCTCCGGGGCCCTCTTGCCAGTCGACCTTGATCGGGAGTTGCCAGCACACCGAAGGCTTCCAATCGACCGGCGATTCGCCTTCGTCGAGGGCGGCGAGGTGCAGGGCGCAGCCGGCGCCGCCGGCGAAGCCGGGCCGGTTGAGGAAGATGCAGGCGCCGTCGACCACCCTGGTCGCGGCCCGGTCGTCGGTCAGCACCCCCGACCGTGCCGCCTCGGCGTGGTACTCGAAGCGGCCCGGTCGCAGCGTCGCCCCGAGGGCCGCGACCGTGCGGGACTCGTCGCCGCCGTCGAGGTCGGCGCCCACCGAACAACAGCCGTGGCCGAGGTGTTCGGCGGGCTCGGGCAGGATGCCGAGGCAGCCCCGCCCGAAGATGCAGGTCCAGTTCGACCGGAGGAAGCCGACGTCGAAACGCCAGACGGTGTCGCCGTCGACGATCTCCTCCATGCCGTCTTCCATCACCGTCGAAGGTAGACCCCGAGCGGTGATGCCGGCGCCCTCGCCGGTACGCCTGCGCCGCCGTCGAGCCGTCGATCGCGGCCTCAGGGGTGGCGGCCGACGAAGGCGATGAGGCGGGTCTGCTCGTCGGCGCCGGCGGGGTCGTCGGTGACCATCGGCCCGGGGTGGGCTTCGATGTCCCAGATGCCGAAGAAGAACGCGGGTAGCCACTCGACCAGATGACCGACGACATCACGGGCAACCCAGCCCTCGCACGGCGCGGGGTTCTCCCAGGCTCCATCGGGCACCGCCTCCACCCGTTCGGTGAACTGTGCTGCCACCTTCCGGTACCGCTCGGCGATCTCGCTCATTCGTCAGGCCTCCTCTGGTCTGATCGTGACACCCTTGGACCGGGTTCGGCGCCGCGACTGATCGGTCCCGACCGCCAGCTCACTACTCGGGCGCGCCGAAGTACGCCTCGGTCAGCCATCCCCGGACGTCGGCATCGACGTCGTCCGGGCCTTGAAGGTTCACCACGTGATGGAACCGCCCGCCGTAGGGGATCACCTTGCGGGCGATCCTCGACGACCGCACCTGACGGGGCAGACCGAATGACAGGGCGACCCAGCGGGTCATCGGTCGCAGCTCGGCGAACCGCTGTGCCCGCTTCAGGAAGATGCCGACCGACAGGGGTTCGACGTGCACGGGCCCGACGGTGTCGAGATGGGCCATGACCGCCTCGAAGATCGGCCGCTCCCGTTCGGGCCCGGTGGCGAAGTACTCGTCGAGGGGCAGTGCCGGGCTGCACTCATGGGACTGGCCGGCGCGTCGGAACAGCCGCTCGCAGAAGGGGCACGTCCAGCCGGCCATGGCGGAGGCGGGTCAGCCCGCCCCGTGGGGCTGCGCCCGACACCCATCGCCGCCGGGCGTGTTGTCGGTCAGAGCCGCCCGCTTGGCTCCCACCTCAGATCTCCCTGGCTGCGGCGCTGAGGGCGTCGGAGATGACGCTCAGGTGCTCCAGGTCGGCAATGTCCATGAGCTGCAGGTACACCCGTTGCACGCCGGCTCCGGCCAGCTCGGCGAGACGGTCGGCGGCCTCCTCCGGGGTCCCGGCCAGGCCGTTGGCGCGAAGGTCTTCGACCGAGAAGCCGCTCACCTCGGCCCGGCGGGCCAGCTCGGCAGCGTCCCCGCCCACGCAGGTGGTGACTGCCGCCGATCGGATGATCGTCCCTGGGTCGCGCCCGATCGCCTCGCAGGCCGCTGCCACCCGGTCGTAGACGGCCCGGTAGCTGTCGGGGGACTGGAAGGGGATGTTGAACTCGTCGGCGAAGCGGGCAGCCAGCGCCGGGGTACGGGTCTTCCCGGTGCCGCCCATGATGAGCGGCGGGCGGGGCTGCTGGGTCGGCTTGGGCAGGCCCGGCGCGCGGTCGACGGTGTAGTACCGCCCCGAGAACGAGAAGGCCTCGCCGGACGGCACTGCCCAGAGCCCGGTGACGACGGCCAGCTGTTCCTCGAGGCGGTCGAAACGTTCCTCCCAGGCCGGGAACGGGATGCCGTAGGCGGTGTGCTCCGGTTCGAACCAGCCCGAGCCGAGGCCGAGCTCGATGCGGCCGCCCGACATGTTGTCGACCTGGGCCACCGCTATCGCCAGCGGCCCCGGCTGGCGGAAGGTGGCCGAAGTGACCAGCGTGCCGAGACGGATCCGCTTGGTCTCCCGGGCCAGTCCGGCGAGCGTCACCCACGAATCCGTCGGGCCGGGCAGACCGGCACCGTCGCCCATCCGCAGGAAGTGGTCGGAGCGGAAGTAGGCGTCGAACCCGAGCGCCTCGGCCTGTCTCGCCATCGCCAGCTGCTGGTCATAAGAGGCACCCTGCTGGGGCTCGGTGAAGATCCGTAGGTCCACGGGGCGACGCTAATCGCGGATTCCCGGGTGCCCCTTGCCTGGACGCGAAAGCGCCGGGCCCGTGGGCCCGGCGCCGGCGCTCGACCCGGTTGGGTTCAGGTGAGGACGTTGAGGAAGCTTTCGCGGACCATGTTGTCCTGGGAGAAGATGGCCTGGCCGATCTTGGTGGTGTCCCATACCAGGACGGGGTTGTCGGGGTAGTAGATGTAGCCCTCGGTGAAGACTTCGTTGCGGTTGCCGGAGGGGTCGAAGAAGTAGATGGTGGCGCCCCGGGTGATGCCGTGGCGGGTGGGGCCGACGTCGACGGGGATCTCGTACTTACCGATGAGGTCGCCGGCGTGGTACACGTCGTGCACGTTGTCGAGCAGGAACGAGGCGTGGTGGAACTTGTTGGGTTCGGGCTGCATGACGAAGGCGATGTCATGGGGGGAGGTGGTGCAGGACAAGAAGCAGGCCAAGGTGACGGCTTCGTTGTCGGCGTCGACGAGTTTTTCGGACATGCCGAAGCCGAACACTTCCTGGAAGATGGCGACGGTACCGTCGAGGTCCACGCCGCCGAGGAGGCAGTGGTCGAGGCGGTTGATGCGCATGCCCCGGATGTAGCCCTCGTCGGGGAGTACCCCCGGGTTGCGGGTGGACATGCCGTTGCCGACCTGGAGCTTCTCGGCGAAGAGTTGCATGGTGTGGCCCGACGGCAACGTGAACTGCACCCGCCGGCCGCTGTTGCGGTGGACGCCGGCTTCGAGGATCTGTACGTCTAGGCCCCGGGCGCGGAGCTGCTCGTCGAGTTGGGTGAGGGTGGCGTCGTCGAGGACCTTGAAGGCGAAGTAGTCCATGCCTGGGGAGTCGGACTGGACCAGCACGATCGAGTACTCGTCGTGCTCGTCCCAGGCCTTGTAGTACGAGCGGTCGTCGCCGTCGCGGTGGGACTCGATGAGGCCCATGCGGTCGCCGTAGTGCTCCCGGGCCTCATTGATGTCAAGGACCCGAATGCAGACTTCACCGAGCCGGAGAACACCGGTCATGGACATTTACTGGCCTCCTGTAGCTGAAGATCGTTGAGAAGAGTTGCGGCTGGATCGGTCGGGGATGGGTTCGGCCGCCACCACCAGGTCGCTCTGGGGGTAGACCCGGCAGGACAGGGCGACGTCGTTGTCACGGTCCTCGTCGTTGATGTGGAGCCGGCTCATGGCGCCGGTCCGGTACTGGCCGGAAGTGACCTTCACCCGGCACACGCCGCAACCACCGCCTCGGCACCCGACGTCGAGGAGCCGTAGGCCTTGGCCGTGCATGGCCTTGAGGACCGTCTGGTCCTCGGCGCACCGGAACGTTCGCTCATGACCGAGGACCGACACCGCCCAGCGGGGCGGCGGGCCGCTGCTGGCCAGCCGCTGGTCGTCGTTCACGGGCTCTCTGCATCTCCGGTGGGAAGGCTCCTGGAGTTGGACAGGTTCCAGCCTAGGAGCGGTTGAAGTACGAGACGTCGTCGTTGTTGATGAGATCGGGCACCGTCCAGCCGTCGAGGTCGTACTCGCCGAGGCACTTGTCGACGAAGCCCTTCCACTGCTCGGTGAGGCCGAGGGCCTCGGAGAGGAACAGCAGCTCGAACCGGTTGGCCTCGTGGTTGCCGGCGTAGTTGCGCTCGTAGAGCTCATGACGGGAGCCGAACTCGGTGCCGACGGCGTCCCACATCAGCTTCATGAGCTTGACCCGCTCCTCCGCGTCGATGCCCCCCGAGCCCCGGACGTACTTGTCGAGGTAGGGGCGGATCTCGTCGTTCTTGAAGTCGCGGGCATGGGAGTTCAGGTAGATCAGGCCGGAACCGAGGTCCTGCTCGATGATCTCCTTGACCCGGGGATAGCCGATGGTCATGAACCAGCGGTAGGCCATGCCGTAGTTGACGTTGGGGAGCACGGTGCCGTCGATCCACGGGATGGGGTCGGCCGCCATCGCCTCGGTGATGGCCCAGAACATGTTGCGCCAGGCGATGACCTCACCGATGCGGGCCTGCACGCCCCGGTAGTCCTTGGTGCCGGTGATCTCCACCGCCTTGAGCAGCAGGCCGGTGATGAAGTCGAGCTTGACCGCCAGCCGGGTGCAGCCATGGAACGTGAAGCGGGGCAGGAAGCCCGAGCCCGGGAAGAAGTTGTTCGCCTTTTCGATGTCGCCGTAGACGAACACGTTCTCCCAGGGGATCTTCACCTTGTCGAGGATGAAGATCGTGTCGTTCTCGTCGAGCCGGCTCGACAGCGGGTAGTCGAAGGGGGAGCCCATCACCGCCGACTGCATCGTGTAGGAGGGGCGGCAGATCAGCTTCATACCCGGCGCGCCCATGGGGATCGTGCAGACCAGGGCGAACTTCTTCTTCTTGAGCGGGATGCCGTAGTGAGCGATGAAGTTGTAGTGGGTCAGAGCGGAGCCGGTAGCGACCACCTTGGCGCCGCTCACCACGAGGCCGTCGTCGCGCTCCTCCTCAACGTGCACGAAGACGTCCTCGACCTCGTCGGGCGGACGGTCGCGGTCGACGGGCGGGTGGATGATGGCGTGGTTCCAGAACTGGACGTTCTCCTGGGACTCCTTGTACCAGCGCTTGGCGTTGTCCTGGAACGGGTCGTAGAAGTCCGAGTTGGCGCCGAGCGTGGCCAGGAAGGCGGCCTTGTAGTCGGGGCTTCGCCCCATCCAACCGTAGGTGAGCCGGGCCCAGGCGGCGATGGCGTTGCGGTCGTGCACCAGATCTTCGCGGCTGTGGGGCGCCCGGAAGAAGCTCATGGTGACACCGCCGTTGCCGGTGTCGGTCGGGCTCGTCAGCTCGTCTTTGGTCTCGGGGTCGTGCAGCGCGTCGTACAACCGGGCCGTCATCCGGATCGGGTTGCGGAACGCCGGGTGCGTCGTGAGGTCGTCGATGCGGTCGCCGTAGATGAAGATGTCACGGCCGTCACGGATGCTCTCGATGTACTCGTCGCCGGTCATGGGCCGGCCTGCGGTCAAGGTCGACGAGCCCGTTGGTTCGCTCACCTGCGTCACTGTTCTCCCCCTTCGAGCCGACCGGGGGGCCCGGCGGCAGATGTGTGGCGGTCAGCACCGCCTGGATTAGTACTTGAACGGGTCGCCGACCCACCCCGAGCCGGCGGGGTTGTCGACGGAGCTGAGCCACGGCGATCCCATCATGGGGTCGCCCAGCTGGCGGAAGCGGCCGCTGTAGAAAAGAAGCGGTTCGCCGCTCTCGACCCCGAACTCCTCGACGTGGCCGACGAAGAGGATATGGTCGCCGCCGTCGTAGTTGGCCCACGGCTTACAGGCAAAGTACGCCACCGTGCCGGCCAGGCGGGGTGCGACGGGCCCTTCAACCCACTCAACGCTGATGCCCTCCTTGGGCCGGCCGGCGAAGTGCAGCCCGACGTCGGCGTCGTGACAGGACAGGACGTTGACGACGAAGTTGGCCTTGTCCAGGAAGGAGCATGCCCGGGCCCGGCGGTCGATCGAGACGAGCACGAGCGGCGGCTCGAGCGACACCGCGCTGAAGGCGTTGACGGTCATGCCGTGCGCCCCGTCTGGTGTCTGGCAGGTCACGACGGTGACGCCGGTGGCGAACCGGCCGAGGGTGTTCCGCAACTCACGTGTGTCGACCAAAATGCAACCAGCCCCCGGGTGGGTAACTCGTCGTTAGCGGTCCGTACCCTACACGCCGCCTTCGCCGATGGTTCCCGGTGGCCACCACCTACGGGTCGCGGCGGACCGCGGCGGTGGTCGAGGCACCATCTAGGAGGCGGCGCAGTCCGAGGGGGTTGGCGTCGGCCAGCGCCGGCGGCAGGGCGCCGTCGGGCCAGTCCTGATAGGCGACCGGGCGCAGGAACCGGCGGATGGCGAAGTGGCCGATCGAGGTGTGGGCGGCGTTGCTCGACGCCGGGTACGGGCCGCCGTGCATCTGCGCCGCCGTGACCGCCACGCCCGTGGGCCACCCGTTCCAGATCAACCGTCCGGTGCGGTCGGTCAGCCGGCCGATGACGTCGCCGAGGCCGGCGATCTCGTCGTCGTCCGCATGCACGGTGGCGGTGAGGCTGCCGGGTAGGGCCTCGACGAGCTCGGCCAGGGCAGCGTGGCCCCGGTGGCGGACCACGATCCCGGCCGGGCCGAACAGCTCGTCGACAAGGCCGGGCGAAGCAAGGAAGTCCTCCGCCCCCACTTCGAAGAGGGTCACCGGATGGCTCCAGCCGCCCGCCGCCGGCCCGGCCCCTACCAGTTGCCGCACGCCGGCGGCCCCGGCGGCTTCCTCGACCTGGCGCCGCAGCCCGTCCATGCCTCGTTCGCTGAGCAGGTGGCCTTCGGGTGCAGTGGCCAGGGCGTCGACGACGGCGGCGACGAACTCGTCGCCGGCGGTGCCGTCGGGCACGAAGACGAGGCCCGGCTTGGTGCAGAACTGGCCGGCGCCGAGGGTGAAGGACTGCGCGAACCCCGACGCGATCGAGCCCGCCCGACTGCGGGCTGCCCCCGGGGAGACGACCACGGGGTTGGCGCTGCCCATCTCCGCGAACACCGGGATCGGCACGGGGCGGTCGGCGGCGACGTCCATCAGCGCCCGGCCACCCCGGGACGAGCCGGTGAAAGCCACCGCGGCCACATGAGGGTCGGTGGCCAGGGCAGTACCGGTCTCCGGGCCAGGACCGTGTACCAGCTGCAGGACGGTGGCGGGAAGGTCGGCGTCGCCCGCCGCAGCGCGGACCGCGGCGGCGGCCCGCTCGGAGGTGCCGGGATGACCGGGATGGGCCTTGGCCACCACCGCGCAGCCAACCGCCAGCGCCGAGGCCGTGTCGGTGCCGGCCACGCCGAAGGCCAGCGGGAAGTTGCCGGCGCCGAACATCGCCACCGGGCCGATCGGCACCAGGGCCCGGCGCAGGTCGGGACGGGGCGGGCTGAGCCCGGCCGAGGCGGTGTCGATCACGGCCTCCACGTAGTCGCCCTGCTCGACGAGGTCGGCGAAGGTCTCCAGCTGAGCGACGGTCCGGTTGAGCTCGCCGTCGAGCCGGCCGGGACCGAGCGCGGTCTCGGCGTCGGCCACCGCCACCAGGGCCTCCCGATCATCGGCCAGGCGCCGGGCGATGGCCCGCAACAGCAGCGCCCGTCGTCGGGGCCCGGCACCGTCGAGCTCCCGGCTGGCGGGCGCCGAGTCCCTGGCGGTGGCGGCGACGTCGTCGGCCGTTGCCACCGGGTAGGCGTCCGGCAACGCCTCGCCGGACCTCGGGTCGAAGGCGGTGTAGGTGGCCACGGTCGGGTCTCCCGGTCAGTGGTGAAGGCAGGGCCTGATCACCCTAGGCTGGCTGGGCATTCGCAGGCCGATGACAGGGGGGACCCCGTGAACTACGCGGCGATGACGTCGGAGGACAAGCGCGCCCACATGAGCGCGCTCATCACGACCTACTTCGACGGCTGCAACGAGGCCGACGTCGACAAGATGACCGCGTGCTTCGTCCCCGACGCCGTGCACTATTTCCCCCCCGGCATGTACGAGGGGCCTTTTCGAGGGGCGGCGACGATCGCCCACAAGTGGGCCCAGTTCGTCGATGAGCTGGGCTCGGCCTGGAGCATCGACCGCATGATCTGCGACCCCGGCTCCGACCAGGCCGTGATCGAGTGGACGCATTACAAGACTCGTCCGGGCACGATGCTGCGGGGCGACGAGTGGTACCTCTTCGACGCTGGCACCGGGCTGATCGCCGAGATCCGGGCTTACTACGCCTCGCCCGTGGACCCCTCGATGCCCGTCCTCGAACTGGGCGGCTTCGACTACGCCGCCCGCGGTTACCACCTCACCTGCCCCGTGCCTCGCTGAAGGAGCTAGGGGACCAGGACCGCCCGGTAGCGGACCTGGCCGCTTCGGACCCGGGCGAGGGCCTCGTTGGCCTCGGCCAGGGGGAACACCTCGATCATCGGCCTGATGCCCCGGTCCGCGGCGAAGCGAAGGGTCTCGGCCTCGTCGTCCATGGTGCCCGTCTGGGACCCGTAGACCCGCAGCTGGCGGAGGCACATCTCGACCGGCGACAGCGTGATGTCGTTGTCGGAGGCGAGCACGACCAGCGCCCCGTTGGGCCGCATGGCTCCGACCAGCGCGCCGAGGGCCGACGCGTCGGTCCCGCACACAACGGCCACGTCGAGGCCGCCGCGCCGGTTGAGCTCGCCGACCAGGTCGTCGCCGGCGAGCACGAACTCGGCCGCGCCGAGGGCGAGGGCGTCGGCCTGCTTCTCGGCCGAGCGGCTGATGGCCACCACCGACGCGCCGGCGGCCCGGGCGAACTGCAGGGCCAGATGGCCGAGGCCGCCGAGACCGACGACGCCGACGCGTTTGCCGGCGACGTCCCCCGCTTTGCGCAACCCCATGAAGGCCGACACGCCGGCGCACATCAACGGCGCCGCTTCGGCCGCGCTGAGCGGCGCCGGGACGGCCACGACCCGATCGGAGCGAGCGACCAGGTGGGTGGCGTAGCCGCCGTCCACCTGGCTCCCGGTGATGAGCCGGTGCTGGCACAGTTGTTGCGTGCGAGACCGGCACGGCTCGCACCGGCCACACGAGGTGTACATCCAACCCACCCCGACCCGGCGGCCGATGGTGCTCTCGTCCACGCCGGCGCCGACCACCTCGACGATGCCGACCACCTCGTGCCCGATGATGCGGGGTAGGGGCACCCAGTCCCAGTCACCGTCGGAGATCGACACGTCACCGTGGCAGACGCCGCAGGCCTCGACCCGGAGCAGGACCTGATCGGGGCCGGGGGCCGGATCGGCCACTTCGGTCTCCTCCAGCGGCTGCCCCCGCGTCACCAGGACCTCTGCTCTCATGGGGCACAGTATCCCTGTGGACCTCAACCACTACGAGTTCACCAGCGTGTGGCCCCTCGACTATCCCGCCGACCTGGTGTTCCTGGCGTTGAAGCAGCTCGAGGACTATCCAGCGTGGTGGCCCGAGGTGCGGGCCACGGCCCGCATCGACGACGAGTCGGCGCGGGTCACGGTGCGTTCGGCGCTGCCCTACGACCTGGCCTTCGTCGTCCGCCAGGTACGGGCCGACCCCGAGGCCGGCGTGCTCGAGGCCTCGATGCACGGAGACCTGTCGGGGTTCTCCCGCTGGAGCATCGTCGCCACCCCGACCGGCGCCCAGGCGACGTTCTTCGAGAGCGTCGACGCCGAGAAGGTGTTGCTACGCCAGCTCGCCGCCGTCGCCCGGCCGGCGTTCAAGGCCAACCACACGTTGATGATGCGCCACGGCCGGCGAGGCCTACGGACCTACCTCGCCGGGGTACGGCTGGGCGTCGCCAGCCGTCACCAGGAGTAGAAGCCGCGCCCGGTCTTCTTGCCGAGCTCGCCGACCGCCACCTTCTTGCGTAGCAACGCTGGCGGTTCGAAGCGGGGCCCGAGGACGGACGTCAGGTACTCGGCCACCGACAGGCGCACGTCGAGGCCGACCAGATCGGTCAGCCGCAACGGGCCGATCGGGAAGCGGTAGGCGAGCACCATGGCGCGGTCGATGTCCTCGGCGGTGGCGACTTGTTCCTCCAGCATCCGGACCGCCTCCAAGCCGATCGACACGCCGAGACGGCTGGTCACGAAGCCAGGTGAGTCCCGGACCTCGATGCACTCCTTCTCGAGCACCTGCACCCACCGGCGGGCGACGGCCACGGTCTGGGCATCGGTGGCCGAACCCACCACCAGCTCCACCATCTCGGAGCGGGGGACAGGGTTGAAGAAGTGCATGCCGCAGAACCGCTCGGGCCGTTCGAGTGCCCGGGCCAGCTTGTCGATCGACAGTGAACTGGTGTTGCTGGCCAGCACGGCCGCGCCCGGATAGGCCCGCTCGGCCCGGTCGAGGACCCGGGCCTTGAGCCCCAGGTCCTCGGGCACCGCTTCGATGACGAGGTCGGCCGGGGGCTTGGGGGCCAGCTCGGTACGGGTGCGGAACCGGGTCAGGAGCCGCTTGACGGTGGCGTCGGTATCGGGCGCGGCCTTGAACCGCAGCCGCAGCCCGGCCTCGACCCGGCCCCGCGCCGTGCCGGCCCGGTGCTCGGACGACTCGACGACGAAGACCGTGGCGCCCGCCTCGAGCAGGCATTGGGCGATGCCGGCACCCATGGTGCCTCCCCCGATGACGACCGCGACCTGCTTCATGGCTCACTCTGCTCGCACGTCAAGGGCCCGCCCCACGGAGGGCGCAGCCCGGACAGCGTCAGAAGCGACCACGACGACACCACGGCACGGGCACCGTAGTGCGCCACCAGCTCCGCACGGGTGGAGGGGTCTCCGCCGAGCGGTCTTGTCATCAGCCCGATCGGCCGTCCGCACCACCCGTCAGGCGTCCACCACTGGCGGTACGGACGTCCTGCTCGCCCGGGCCCGACGGGACGGCCCGACGGCCCGGCGTCATCCGTGACCTCGGCCCCGGCGGGCGCGAAGATGAGCACCAATGCTGAAGCGCAGCGACCCCAAGATCACCTTCGTCCTGCCCGGCGAGGTCGGCCCCGTGTCGGTGGTCGGCGACTTCAACGCCTGGGACCCGTTGGCCCATCCCCTCCGCAAGCGTTCCAACGGCACCCGTTCGGTGTCGGTGGAGCTCGGGCCCGGGCCCCACGCCTTCCGCTACCTCGCCGAAGGGGGAAGGTTCTTCGACGAGCCCGACGCCGACCTGGTCGAGCCGAACGGGTTCGGCGACTGCCATTCGGTGCTGATGGTCGACTGATCTCCGGCCGCAGGCGATAGCTTTCGAGCAGCACGGTTGCACCCTGCGCGCCCACCCGGCACGATTTTCACGACTATGCAGACGCCTCGTTCCGGCTCTGCCGCCGGGTGCCGGCGGCTGAGGGCTGCGCACCGAACCATTGGCTGGGGGGCTGCGCCCCCCCGGCCCCCATCGCCGCCCGGCTCCCTGGCGGTCGCTCGGTCGGCATCTGCTCGGTCCCGGACCTTGTTACAACGTCAAGCCTTCTCGGGACCGAGCAGATCTAGCTCCCAGCGCGGCCCGGCACGAGCGCCGCGCTGATGGCCCCCAACGGGCCGGGCCGGTCGCCCAGCCGGGGGCCGGCGGTGTTCGCGGTCGCCGCCGTGATCGCCCTCGTCGCCCTCGGCTCGACCGGAGAGGGGTTGCTGGTACCAGCGGCCAACCAGAGCGCGAGCACGGCCTCCGGGTTCCGGCTGCTGGGCATCGGCGTCGCGGTGGTGGCCACCTTGATGGTCCTCACCCCGATCGGCCGGGGGGCGTTCGTGCCCCCCGACGCCGCGGTCAGCGTGATCTTCGTCGCCGCCGCCATCATGGGCGGGCTGGCCATCGCCAGCCTCACCGCCTCCGATCTCGGCAAGGGTGAGGAGCAGGCGGGGACCGGTGGGGAGCAGGCCGGTCCCCCGCCCGCCGCCAGCGACGCCGGGGGACAGGGAGAACAACCTCCCCCGGAAGGACCAGGGGGCGCCGGCCAGGACACAGCCCAGCGCGTGGTCATGGAGGACGGTCTGGGCGGCGAGGACGAGGTCGGTGAGCTGACCAGGAGCGGGGAAGAACGCTTCGAGCCCGGCACCGACGTCGACTTCGTCGACGGCATCGTCGCCGACACCCTCCTCGACGCCTCCGGGTCCGTCCGAGGCAACTTCCCCGAAGGCGCCGACATCCCCGAAGACGCGGCCGAGGTCGTCTCGGACGAGCCCGGGAAGCTCACGCTGGGCCAGCGGGGAACGGTGCCGGACCCGACCACGACCACCACCACCATCCCGGTGCCCCCCGAGCCGCCGGAATCGGAGTCGAACCTGCTGCTGTGGGTGCTGTGCGGGTTGGCTCTGCTGTTGTTCCTGGGGCTGTTCTCGCGTCGTCCCGAGCGGGACCCGGTCGCCTTCAGCGACGACGACGATCGGACACCCGAGCGCCGGGCAGTCGCCGATGCCGCCCTCAAGGCGTCGATCGACCGCATGCTGAGCGACAATGATCCGCGCACCGCCATTATCGGCGCCTACGGAAAGCTGCTCGACGTACTCGAAGAGTTCGGCGCCGGCCGACGCCCCGAGGAGGGCCCGCATGAGCACCTCTACCTCGTGCTGACCCCGCTCGGGATAGATCCCGAACCGGTCCACGACCTGGCCGAGCTCTTCGTGCTGGCCAAGTTCACCGACCGTGAGGTCACCGACGACGACCGGCTCGACGCCCTCCACCTGCTGGAGCAGGCCCGGGCCGATCTCCGCCGGGCCGACGTCGGCCCGGAAGCCGTGCCCGTATGAGCGCCGCTGGCACCGGGCCGTCGTTGGACCCCTTCGACCCCCTCCATCGGGACGCCAGCCTCCAGGCGCCGCCCAGCCGGAGCCGCCAGCCCCAGACCCGCGACGACGAGCCGCTGCTGTGGGTCGAGCGGTACGCGCCCCTCCTCACCGCCCAGGTCGCGGTAGGTGGGCTGTGCCTGGCCGGTTGGCCCCAGCACGCCACCAGCATCGCCAAGCTCACGCTGGCATCGCTCGGGGTGGCGGCCGCCGTCATCGCCGTGCAGCGGTGGTGGATCGTGTGGCGAGACGACGCTCCTGCCGCCATCGAAAAGCCACCGGAGCGCGCCCTGGTGCGGCCCGATCCCCCCGGGCTCATCTCGGCCCGGACCGGGGTCCTCGCCATCGGGCGGGTGCGCAAGGACGTCCTACCGATGGGTGTGCCGACGTTGAACCGGCTCCGGGAGATGGCCCGGGGCGTGCTGCGCCGGCGAGGGGTGGAAGGTCCCGACCCGCTCAAGTCGGCCGAAGCGCAGGAGCTCCTGTCGCCCGAGACCTACCGGACCCTGACGACCGACCCGTTCGACCTGGCCCGTGCCGAGACGTTCAAACCGACACCCGAGGACGTGGCCGAAGCGGTGCACGCCATGCTCGACGAACTCCAGATCCTCGACGGGGCCCGCGATGTGAAGGGATACCAATGAGCGAACTCGTGAGCGGATCAGCCAGCCAATGAGCGAACTCGTGAGCGAATCAGCCAACAACGCACGTTTCGCTCATCGGTCGCAACCGGTGCGACCGCCGATGGGTCACCGCGGGCACGAGACGGGCAAGGGGAACCGATGAGCGAGACAACCACTGCGGCCGGGTACCAGGAGGCCCGGCCGGCGTCGGAGCGCCAGCGCATCGAGCTCGACCTCGACCGTGCCACCGGGCTGGCCCACATGATCCTCGACGAGGTCGAGCGGGCCGTGGTGGGCAAGCGCAACATCGTGTCGCTCGTGCTGGCCTCGATGTTGGCCGACGGCCACGTCCTGCTCGAGGACCTGCCCGGGGTGGCCAAGACGTTGATGGCCCGTTCGCTGGCCACCGCCGCCGGTCTGCGCTTCGCCCGGGTCCAGTTCACCCCCGACCTGTTGCCGTCCGACATCACCGGGACCCTGGTGCTCGAGGCCGCCAGCGGGCGCCCCGAGTTCCGTCCCGGGCCCGTCTTCACCAACCTGCTCCTCGCCGACGAGATCAACCGGGCGCCGGCCAAGACCCAGGCGGCCCTGCTCGAGGCGATGCAGGAGCGACAGGTCACCGCCGACGGCGTGGCCCGCCGCCTGCCCCGGCCGTTCCTCGTCGTCGCCACCCAGAACCCCATCGAGTCGGAGGGCACCTACCCGCTGCCCGAAGCCCAGCTCGACCGGTTCCTGGTGCGCAGCGACGTCGGCTACCCGGGCGAGGCCGACGAACTGGAGATGCTCGAACGCCGGCTGAGCCGCCGTACCGAGGAGGTACAGCTCGAGCCCGTCGTCGACCCGCCCACCTTCCGGGCCATGCAGCGCACACTCGAGCGGGTCCACGTCGACCGGCGCCTGATCGAGTACGCGCTGGCGCTGGTCAAGGCGACCCGGGCCGACGACCAGCTCGACGTCGGCTCCAGTCCCCGCGGTTCGTTGGCCATCGTCATGTTGGCCCGGGCCTGGGCGCTGCTCTCGGGCCGCGACTACGTCGGGCCCGACGACATCCGGGCCGTGGCCGTGCCCGCCCTGGCCCACCGCGTCCTGCTGCGGGACGAGACCTGGGTGCGGGGCATCTCGGCCACCGAGGTCATGCGCAAGACCGTCGACAGCGTGCCCGCCCCTTCGTGGTCCTGAGCCCACCGGGCTCCCTCGAGCCCCCTCACGCCCTCGACCTGCGCGGTGGCCGGCTCGACCAACGGCTGCTGGCCTACCTCGCCGGTTCGCTGGTCGGCTTCATGGGCGCCCTCGCCCTCGGGCGGGCAGAGCTGGCGGCGGCGTCTGCCGCCTTCGCCGTGCTGGCCGCCATCGGCGTGCTCGACCGTCGGGCGCCGGGGGTGCACTCGACGATCACCCTGTCCTCCTTCCGGGTGCTCGAGGGAGACACGGTGGAGGGCGAGATCGTGCTCGGGTGGCGGGGCGTGGCCTCCCTCGACGCCATCCTCACCCCGCTCCCCGGCGTCGAACCGATCGAGCCCAGCCCAGTGCTGGGGTGGTCGCTGCCCAGCGGCAAAGGCCCCGTCCGACTGCACTTCAAGGTGCGGGCCACAGGGTGGGGACGGCACCAGTTGGGCCAGCTCCAGGTCCGGGTCCGCCGGGGTTGGGGGCTCGTCACCTGGGATGTGATCGCCGGTCCCGGCCCGGTGCTGCGGGTATTGCCCGAGAGCACCCGGATGGACCGGCTGTTGCCGCCGACCGAGCCCCGGACCGTGGCCGGCGCCCACCTGTCGCGCTGGCGGGGACAGGGCACCGATTTCGCCGAGATGCGCCACTACTCGCCCGGCGACCGGCTAAGGGACCTCAACTGGGCCGCAACCGCCCGGACCGGCGAACCCTGGGTGCTGGTGCACCACCCCGAGCGGTCCGGGACCGTGCTGTTGCTGGTCGACTCGTTCTTCGACGGCAGCAGCCACTCGATGGAGGCGCTGACCCGTGGCGCCCGATCAGCGTGGGCGGTCGCCTATGCCCATCTGCGGGCGCAGGACCGCGTCGGTGTGCTGGCCGTGGGATCGGTGCCGGCGTGGCTGTCGCCGACATCGGGCCGGCGGGCGCGCTGGAAGGTCCTCGACGAGCTCCTGACCGTGGGCGGCGGCGCCGCCGCCCGTGACCAGCGCCAGGCCCAGGGCCATTCCCGGGCCCTCGTCCCCCCCGCCGCCCTGGTAGTGGCCATCACCCCGTTGCGATCGACCGAGTTCGTACGCAACCTCGTGCACCAGCGCCGCACGGGCCGTACCACGGTCGCCCTCGTCGTCGACACCGCCGACCTGCTGCCGCCCCCTCGCGACCCGGTCGAGAGGGCGGCCCAGGCCATCTGGCTGGCCGAGCGGGACGCCCTCCGACAGGAGCTCTCGCACGCCGGCGTACCCAGCGCCGTCATCCGCGACGCCTACGAGGTGACCGGCGCGGTGCAACGGCTGCGGCGCACGGTCTCGACCCACCGTCAGACGATGAAATGAGCATCGCCATCGCCTCCACCAGATGGGCCAGCTGCGCCGGCCGGACCGATCGGTGGGGACGATGACGGCGCCGTTCGGGAACGGGCGGGGCCAGGACGCCGACGTCGTCATGGGCATGGCCTCGGACCGGGTACGGGCCGCCACCCAGGCCCTCGCCGTCGACTGGACCCCCGACCGCAAAGGCCTCGCCCGCAGCGCCGTCGGCGCCGCCATCGCCACCGCGGTGGCGGCGATCGTGGTGTCCCGGAACCTGCCTGCCGCGCTGTTCAACGGGTTCGTGTTCACCGGCACGACGGTGATGGCGGTGTTCGTCCGCAAGGCGGTCGTGGTGCAGATGGTCATGGGCGTGGTGCTGGTGTGGGCCAGCTTCGTGACCTCCGACGCCCTCAACCCGGGCGTGGTCTTGGTCATCGCCGGCGTCGTTCTCGCTTGCGAGCTCGCCGGCGCCACCGCCGAGTTCCGGGTGATCGTCCCCCGCGACCCCGGGCCTGAGGTGCGCCGGGCCTTCATCGCCTCGTTGTTCGCCGCCGGCGTCTCGGGCGCGGTGGTCGGTGTCGCCGCCCTCCCCGGTCCCACCGGCGTGGCGTCTACCGCCCTCGCCGCTCTCGGCGTGCTGATCGCCGCCGTCATGCTGGGACGTTGAGTTCGCCCTCGTTAGCTCGCTCGCTCGGCTCGTTCCGTTCCGGCGAGTACGTAAGTGGGGCTGGGTTGGTTCAGCTGACCGCCGACGTGAGCGCCGGAGCGCCAGCGTAGGCGCGGTTACGCGCGGCCTGCGTGGCCGGGGAACGCAGCTAGCGTTCAGCTGACCGCCGACGCGAGCGCCGGAGCGCCAGCGTAGGTGCGGTTACGCGCGGCCTGCGTGGCCGGGGAACGCAGCTAGCTCGGCGCCCAGTTGCCGTGGAAGCCGTGGGGGACACGGGTGGGGAGGTGGACCTGGGCCACCGTCTCCAGCGTCGCCGCGTCGAGCAGCTCGAGGTCGCTGCGATCGGTGGCGGCGTCGTGCACGTACCCCATCAGCACCCCGTCGTCCTCGGCTGCGCCGGGCCCGGACGGTACGAACACGAACTCGCCCGGTGTGCGGCCGGCGCCGAGGTGGCGTACGTCGGTCGTCCCGGCCACGAGGTCGTGGCGCATGACGGTGCCCGACGGCTCGAGCTGCTTGCCGTCGGCGTCACCGCCGCCGTTGCGGGCCGGCCCGGCCTCGATGCCGACGCTGTAGCCGTAGCGGTGGCGCAGGCCGAGACGCCGTTCGTCGACCCGGGGGAACTCCTGGCCCCGGTCGTCGAGGCGGGACTCGAGCACCTTGCCGGCGCTGAGGTCGATGGTCCAGCGGTCGAGGGTGGGGACCCCCTCGTTGGGGCCGAGGCGGTGGGTGGCGAACATCTTGGGATGGCGAACCACGTCGAGCACGATCTTGTCGCCGTCGTCGTAGGCGTTGAGCGGATGGAACACGTAGCACGGCTCGACGTCGAACCAGCGCACGTCCTTGGGCCCGCCGTTGCGGGGTAGTACGCCAACCCGAGGAGGGTAGGCGGGGTCCCAGCCGTAGGGCAGCAGCTTGTTGTCGCCCAGCTTGGCCATCACGCCGGCCAAGGCGCCGGGCACCCGCATGTGACCGACGGTGAGCTTGGCGAAGAAGGCGCTCGGGCGGCGCAGCCATCGGGGCATGACCGTCGACGCCGCCACCGGGTCGAAGGTGACCGGCAGGTCGTAGATGACGACATGGTCCCGGGTCAACGAGAAGTCGTGCATCATCGGGCTGCCGGAGACCTTGACGAAGACGCTGTGGCGGACCCGGCCGTCGGTGCCGGTGACCGAGTAGCGCACCCGGTTGGCCCAGCCCCAGTAGTAGGAGATGGCGTGAAGTTCGCCAGTCTCGGGATCGAGCTTGGGATGGGCGGTGTAGCCCCCCTTGAGGGTGCCGTCGAAGTCGCAGACCTGGACGGTCTCGAGCTCGTCGGTGAGCTCGTAGGGCCGCGCCCCGCCCTCCACCAGGGCGAGGGTCCGGCCGGCGTGGGCGATCACGTTGGTGTTGGCCGGGAAGTCGAAGCCGGCGTGGACCTTGCCGGGCCGGCGCGGCTCGCCCAGGGCGCCGGCAACGTCGCCCGAACGCACCCACCGATTGCGGTACCACTCGGCCTTGCCGTCACGCAGGCGCACGCCGTGCACCATGCCGGCGCCGAGGAACCAGTGGTAGATCGCCGGGTCGGCGTCACCGATGGGGTTCGGCCCGTTGCGCAGGTAGCGGCCGTCCAGCTGCGCCGGGATGGTGCCCGTCACCGGGAGGTCGAAGGCGGTGGTCTCTTCGGAGACGGGCCCGAAGTTCTCCTCCAGGTACCGGTTGTGGACGGTGGCGACGGTCATGGCGGTCCCTCCCGGTCGGGCACGCCGCTCATTGTGCCCCCCGGCAGGGGTGAGCGCGGCGTCGGGCGCCACCGGGCCGGACGCCAGATCTGCTCGGTCCCGGGAAGGCTTGACGTTGTGACATGTTCCGGGACCGAGCAGATGCCGACCGAGCGACCGCCAGGGAGCCGGGCGGCGATGGGGGCCGGGGGGGCGCAGCCCCCCAGCTAGCGCGATCGCGACGGTGCGACCGCGCCGCTCGCCGGTCGGCTCACCACTGGTAGCCGGCGGCGTCGGCCACCGCCGCCAGCGTGACCTGGCCTTGGCGGCTGGGGTGGAAGTGGTCGATGGCGC
>JBQTIQ010000006.1:0-60274 GCA_052387955.1 Acidimicrobiia bacterium
GGGCCCCCCCTGTCCGCGGGGGGGCGTGTCGTCGCCGCCCCCGGGGCGCGGGCCCCCCCCGTGGCCATCGGACCCGACGGGCCCGTCGTCGCCGGCGGCCCCGGGCGGGTCGCCGGCGCCGGCGACACGGTGTACGACGCCGGCGGCTGCGTGGTGGCACCCGGCCTGGTCGACCTGCACGCCCACCTACGGGAGCCGGGACGGGAGGAGGCCGAGACGGTCGAGACCGGTTCCCGGGCCGCCGCCCTGGGCGGGTTCACCGCAGTGGTGGCCATGCCCAACACCGAGCCCGCCATCGACTGCGCCGCCGTCGTGCGCGAGGTGCTCGACCTGGGCCGCACGGCCCTGTGCGACGTGCGCCCGGCGGGGGCGATCACCCAGAGCCGGGCCGGGGACCGCCTAAGCCCGATGGCGGAGATGGCCGCCCTCGGCGTCCGCCTCTTCACCGACGACGGCAACGGGGTGCAGGACAACCGGCTCATGCGCCGGGCCCTCGAGTACGCCAGCGGCCTCGGCGTGACCCTGGCCCAGCACTGCGAGGACGACGCCCTCGCCGGTGGGGGCCACATGAACGAAGGGGAGTGGTCGAGCCGCCTCGGCCTCCCCGGCCAGCCGGCCGAGGCCGAGGAACTGATGGTCATGCGCGACATCGCGTTGGCCCGGCTGACCGGGGGCCGGGTCCATTTCCAGCACCTCTCGACCGCCGGCTCGGTGGCCATGGTGCGAGCGGCCAAGGCCGGCGGGCTGTCGGTGACGGCCGAGGCCACCCCCCACCACTTCACGCTCACCGACGAGTGCTGTGCCACCTTCGACCCCGTGTTCAAGGTCAACCCGCCGCTGCGCACCGCGGCCGACGTCGCCGCCGTCAAGGCCGGGCTGGCCGACGGGGACCTCGACTGCATCGCCACCGATCACGCCCCGCACCCGGCCGAAGCCAAGGAGGCCCCTTTCGACGAGGCTCCCCCGGGGATGCTCGGCTTGGAGACGGCCCTGGCCCTGGCGCTCACCGAGCTGGTGCCCGCCGGCCTCGGAGTGGCCCAGGTCATCGGGCTCCTGTCGTGGTGCCCGGCGGCCATCGCCGGCCTCGACGGCGAGCACGGCGGCCCCGTCGTCCAAGGGGCGCCGGCCAACCTGTGCGTCATCGACCCCGATGCCGTCTGGGTCGTCGATCCCGCCCGACTCGCCAGCCGGAGCCGCAACACCCCCTACGCCGGCCGCACCCTCACCGGCCGTGTCCGCCACACGTTCCTACGGGGCGAGCCCGTCGTGGTCGACGGTGAGGCCCGACGGTGAGGGGCGGCGCCGGAGGCCGATCCTTCCACACCCCCCTCGTGCCGCCGTTGGCTGCTCGTCGCCTCGACGGGCGGGAGGAACACTGATGTCTGTTCGCGACGCCCTGTTGGTCCTGGCCGACGGCACGGCCTTCGAGGGCGAGTGGATCGGGGCCGACCCTCCGGCCGGCGTGGCCACCGGCGAGGTCGTGTTCAACACGGTCCTGAGCGGGTACCAGGAGGTGCTCTCCGACCCCAGCTACGCCGGGCAGGTGATCACCTTCACCTACCCCCACATCGGCAACTACGGCGTCACCGCCGCCGACGACGAGGCCAGGCGCCCGTTCTGCCGAGGGGTGGTGGTGCGGGAACTGTCCCGCCGCCGGTCGAACTGGCGCAGCGACGGCGACCTCGACTCCTGGCTGCGCCACCACGGCGTGCCTGGGATCGGCGGGGTCGACACCCGCCGCCTCACCCGCCACATCCGCGACGCCGGCGCCATGCCCGGCGCCTTCGGCCCCCTCGACCGGGTCGACGAGCCCACCTTGAAGCAGGCCGCCGCCGACGAGCCCGGCACCGACGGGGTCGACCTCGTCGCTGCTGTCACCACCGAGCGGCCCTACTCCCTCGGCCACGCGCCGGCCGGTCCCGGGCTCGGCCCGCCCCGGTCGGTGGTGGCCTACGACTTCGGCATCAAACGCTCGATCCTGCGCCAACTGTCAGCCCTGGGGCGGGTCGAGGTCGTGCCGGCGTCGACGCCAGCGGCGGAGGTCCTGGCCCGCCGACCCGACGGCGTGTTCCTCTCCAACGGCCCCGGCGATCCCCGGATGGCCCCCTACGCGGTGGCGGCCATCGCCGACATCGTCGGCGCCGGGGTCCCCACCTTCGGTATCTGCCTCGGTCACCAATTGCTGTCGCTGGCCGTCGGCGCCCGCATCGAGAAGCTGCCCTTCGGCCACCACGGGGGCAACCACCCGGTGCGCCACCACCGCACCGGGGCCGTCGAGATCACGAGCCAGAACCACAACTTCGCGGTGGCCGGTGAATCCCTCGCCGGCGTCGGTGAGGTCACCCACGTCAACCTGAACGACGGCGTCTGCGAGGGGATGCGGGTGCTCGGGACGCGGGCGTTCAGCGTGCAGTACCACCCCGAGGCTGGCCCCGGACCGCACGACGCCCGCCACCTCTTCTCCGCCTTCGAAGATCTGATGGACGCGAAGGGCCGGCCGTGAGCCCCGAGGACGGCATCGTCGGGCCGGGCCTGTGGAGCGACGTCGACGCCCAGCCCGACACCGGCTACCACGTCGAGTACCTCGACGCCGCCGCCCGGGCACTGGCGGACCAACGCCAGCGGTCCTACGAGGCCATGGCCCTGGCGCCGGGAGCGGTGGTCGCCGACGTCGGCTGTGGCAGCGGGATCGCCCTGGCCGAGCTGGCCCGGATCGTCGGGGCCGCCGGCCGCGTCGTCGGGATCGACCCCAGCGCGGCGATGCTGGCCGAAGCCGGCGGCCGCGCCGCCAAGCTGGCCGAGCTGGCCGACGGCGGCGCCGTCACCGACCCCGCGTCGGCCGGGAGGCCCGCCCCCGTCGAGCTGGTCAAAGCGACCGCCGCCGCCACCGGCCTCCCGGAGGCGGCCTTCGACGCGGTGCGGACCGAGCGGGTGCTGATGCACGTCGCCGACCCGTTGGCGGCGGTGGGCGAGCTGGCCCGGATCACCCGCCCCGGTGGCCGGGTCGTCCTGCTCGAACCCGACCACCGCCGGCTGGCCATCGACTCCGACGACCCCGGCCTCGTCCACCAGCTGTCGGGCATCTTCGGCAACGTGCTGCCCAACGGGAGTGCCGGGCTGCGGGCCCGCTCCGATGCCCTGCGGGCCGGCCTCGTCGACGTCACCGTGGACGTCATCGCGCAGCGGTTCGAGTCGTTCGCGGCCTTCGGCGAGGTCTTCTGCTTCGACATCGCCCGCCGGTTCATCGTCGGCACCGGCCTGGTCGACGCGGCCGGCTTCGAAGGGATGGTCGCGGACCTGGCCGCCCGCGACGCCGAGGGCCGCTTCCTGGCCGTAGCCATGTTCTATCTCGTCACCGCGACCAAGCCGGCCTGATGCCCCGCCGCGACGACCTGGCGTCGATCCTGCTGATCGGGTCGGGGCCCATCGTGATCGGCCAGGCATGCGAGTTCGACTACTCCGGCACCCAGGCGTGCCGGGTGCTGCGCCAGGAGGGCTACCGGGTCATCCTGGCCAACTCGAACCCGGCCACGATCATGACCGACCCGGACTTCGCCGACGCCACCTACATCGAACCTCTCGACGTCGAGATCCTGGCCCGCATCATCGACCGAGAGCGGCCCGACGCGGTGCTGCCCACTCTGGGCGGCCAGACCGCCCTGAACCTGGCCATGCAGCTCGTCGAGCGCGGGCTGGTGGGCACTGCCGGGACGCCCGAGCTGATCGGGGCCGACGCCGAGGCCATCGCCACCGCCGAGGACCGCGAGCGGTTCAAGGCCGCGATGCTGGAGATCGGCCTGGCCGTCCCGGCCTCGGGTGTGGCCCACGACATGGACGAGGCCCGCCGTGTGGCGGCCGGCGTCGGGCTGCCGGTGGTCGTCCGGCCGGCCTACATCCTGGGTGGCCGAGGGACCGGCATCGCCGCCACGCCGGCCGACTTCGAGCGCATCGCCGCCACCGGCCTCGACGCCAGCCCCATCTCCGAGATCCTCATCGAGCGCTCCATTGCCGGCTGGAAGGAGTTCGAGCTCGAGGTCATGCGGGACCGGGCCGACAACTGCGTCGTCGTCTGCTCGATCGAGAACCTCGACCCCATGGGCGTGCACACCGGTGACTCCATCACGGTGGCGCCGGCCCAGACGCTCTCCGACGTCGAGTACCAGGCCATGCGCGACGCCGCCTTCGCCTGCATCCGCCGGGTCGGGGTCGAGACCGGCGGCAGCAACGTGCAGTTCGCCCTCGATCCCGCCAACGGCGACATGGTCATCATCGAGATGAACCCTCGGGTGTCGCGGTCCTCGGCGCTGGCCAGCAAGGCCACCGGCTTCCCGATCGCCAAGATCGCCGCCCGGCTGGCCGTCGGCTACACGCTCGACGAGATCCCCAACGACATCACCCGCAAGACGCCGGCCAGCTTCGAGCCCGTCATCGACTACGTGGTGACCAAGGTGCCCCGGTGGGCGTTCGAGAAGTTCCCCGGCACCAGTTCGGTGCTGGGAACCTCGATGCAGTCGGTGGGCGAGGCCATGGCCATCGGCCGCACGTTCCCCGAATCGCTCCAGAAGGCCCTGCGCTCGCTCGAGCACGGCCGCCTCGGGCTCAACTGCGACCCGGCCGAATCGGTGCTCGACGACCTCTCCGATCGCGAGCTGGTCGAGCGGGCGGCGGTGGCCACCCCCGACCGCCCCTTCCACCTCGAAGCAGCCCTGCGCCGGGGCATCCCCGTCGACGAGCTCTACGAGGCCACCAAGGTCGACCCCTGGTTCCTGGACCAGGTCCTGCGCATCGTCGAGGAACGCCAGCACCTGGCCCGTCAGCCCGGCCCGGTGGGCATGGACCGGCGGGGGTGGCGGCGGGCCAAGCGGCTCGGCTTCTCCGACGCCCAGCTGGCGTGGCTCTGGTCGGTCCCCGAGGCCGACGTCCGGGCTGCCCGGTTGGCGGCCGGGGTGCAGGCCACCTTCAAGACCGTCGACACCTGTGCCTCCGAGTTCGAGGCCGAGACCCCGTACCACTACTCGACCTACGAGGACACCGACGAGGTGCGGCCCGGCGACCGGCCCAAGGTCATCATCCTGGGCTCGGGCCCCAATCGGATCGGCCAAGGCATCGAGTTCGACTACTGCTGCGTGCACGCCGCCTTCGCCCTGCGCGACGCCGGCTTCGAGACGGTCATGGTCAACTGCAACCCCGAGACGGTCTCGACCGACTACGACACGTCCGACCGCTTGTACTTCGAGCCCATCACCGGCGAGGACGTCCTCAACGTCATCGACGTCGAGCAGCGCAGTGGCGACCTGGCCGGTGTGATCGTGTCCCTGGGCGGGCAGACGCCCTTGAAGCTCGCCGGCCTGGTGCCGCCGTCTTTGGTGCTGGGCACGCCCCCGGCGTCCATCGACGAGGCCGAGGACCGAGACCGCTGGAACGGCTTGTGCGCCCGCCTCGAGATCCCCCAGCCGGCCGGGGGGACAGCGACCTCGGTCGACCAGGCCCTGGCCATCACCGCCCGCATCGGCTACCCCGCGCTGGTGAGGCCCAGCTACGTGCTCGGCGGCCGGGCCATGGAGATCGTCTACGACGACGACGCCTTACGGAAGGCGATGGCCGAGCTGGCCGGGTTCGGGTCGCTCGGCCGCGAGGGCGGCCTCAGCGCCGAACGGCCGGTCCTCGTGGACCGGTTCCTGGAGGACGCCACCGAGGTGGACGTCGACGCGATCCGGGACCGCACCGGTGAAGTCCTGATCGGCGCGGTCATGGAGCACGTCGAGGAGGCCGGCGTGCACTCGGGCGACTCGGCCTGCGCCATCCCGCCGTACTCGCTCACCCCGGGCACGGTGGCCGTGATCGAAGGCCACACCCGGGCCATCGCCGAAGCCCTGGAGGTCGTCGGCCCCCTCAACGTCCAGTACGCGGTGAAACAGGCCTACGGGCCCGACGGCGGCCCTGGCGCCGGCCAGGTCTTCGTCATCGAGGCCAACCCCCGGGCGTCGCGCACGGTGCCGTTCGCGGCCAAGGCCACCGGGGTGCCGTTGATCAAGGTGGCGGCCCGCGTCATGGTCGGTGCCACCTTGTCCGAACTTCGTCTCGAAGGGCTGGTGCGGCCACCGATCGTCGGCCACATGTCGGTCAAGGAGGCGGTGCTGCCCTTCGACCGCTTCCCCGACGCCGACACCGTCCTCGGTCCCGAGATGCGCTCGACCGGTGAGGTCATGGGCATCGACCGCACCTTCGGCCTGGCCTTCGCCAAGAGCCAGATGGCCGCCGGCGACCGCCTTCCCACCGCCGGCCAGGTCTTCCTGTCGGTCACCGACCGGGACAAGCCCACCGTGCTCCGGGCGGCCCAGCGCTTCGTCGAGCTCGGCTTTCGTATCGCCGCCACCGGGGGGACCGCCGCCTACCTCGAGGCCCGGGGCGTCCCGGTGGAGACGGTGGTGGCCAAGCTGGGCGAGGAGGGCGGCGTCCACGCCGTCGACCTGGTCGAGGGGGGCAAGGTCGACCTCGTCGTCAACTCCCCCAGGGGCAGCGGGGCACGCGACGACGGCCGCCACATCCGGGCCGCTGCCGCCCGCCACGCCGTCCCGTGCCTGACCACCGCAGCGGCAGGCATCGCCGCCGCCGAAGGCATGGCCGACTGGGCCAACCACGAGCTGCGGGTCAGGACCCTGCAGGAGTACCACACTCGTCCGAGCGACCAACTGGAGCTGGAGCTGTAGTGCGGGTACGCCCCCGTCGGCCGGCCCCGTTCTGGCGCCCGCCGGGAGCGGGTGTCGCGGTCGACACCAGCACGGTGCTCGGCACGGTCGAGCTGCCCAACCCGGTGATGACGGCGTCGGGGACGGCGGGCCACGGCGCCGAGCTCGCCGCCTACTTCCCGGTGGCCGAGCTCGGCGCGGTGGTGGTCAAGTCCCTGAGCGCCGAGCCGTGGGCCGGTAACCCCGCCCCCCGGGTCCACCAGGCCACCGCCGGCATGCTCAACAGCGTCGGCCTGCAGGGCCCGGGGGCCCGGGCGTGGCTGGACGAGGACCTGCCCGGGCTCGAGGCGGCCGGGGCCAGGGTGGTGGCGTCGGTGTGGGGGCGCACGGTCGACGACTTCGAGCGGGTGGCCAGCCTCCTTCGAGGGTCGTCCCCGGCAGTGGTCGCGGTCGAGGTGAACCTGTCGTGCCCCAACCTCGACGGTGGCCGCCACCTGTTCGCCCAGTCGCCGGCCGCCACCGCCGAGGTGGTGGCCGCCGTGGTGGAGGCGCTGGACCGTCCGGTGTGGGCCAAACTCACGGCCCAGACGACCAGCGTCGTCGAGGTCGCCGAGGCCGCCGCCGCCGCCGGCGCCGGCGCCCTGACCCTGATCAACACCATGCTCGGCATGGCCATCGATCCCGAGACCCGCACCTACCGCCTCGGCGCCGGCGCCGGCGGCGGAGGTCTCTCCGGTCCCGCCATCCACCCGCTGGCGGTGAGGGCCGTGCACGACGTCCACCGCGCCCTGCCCGACATGCCCCTGGTGGGCGTCGGAGGCGTGGTCGACGCCGAGACCGCAGTCGAGCTGCTGCTGGCGGGGGCGTCGGCGGTCCAGGTCGGCACCGCCACCTTCGCCGACCCCCGGGCGTCTCTGCGCGTCCGGGACGGGCTCGTCGCCTGGTGCGCCGCCCACGGCGTCGCCGCCGTACGCGACCTCGTCGGCGCGGCCCGCGCCTGAGGGCGCGACGGGCGCCGGTCATCTTGGTGGGTGGGGCTGCGGGTTGGCATGGTGGGCGGATGACGACCGATGACGCCGTGAGGTCACGGCTCGCCCTCGCCTTCGACGTCGACGACCTCGTCGCCGCCGTACGGCTGGCGAGACGGATGCGGCGCTGGTTCGGGACGGCCAAGGTGGGCCTGGAGCTGTACAGCGCGGCGGGGCCCGACGCCGTCGGCGCGATGGCCGAGCTCGGCTACGACGTCTTCTTGGACCTCAAGCTCCACGACATCCCCACCACCGTCGAGCGGGCGTCGCGGGTGTTGGGAGCGCTCGGCCCCCGCTACCTCAACTTCCACACCCAGGGGGGCCCGGCCATGTTGCGGGCCGGCGTCGACGGCTTCAAGGGCGGCGCCGAGGACGCCGGGCTGCCGGAGCCGGTGGCGCTGGCGGTCACCATCCTCACCTCCGCGGCGGAGGCCGCAGTCGACGTCCTCGAAGGCCGCGTCGCCGACGCCGTCGAGGCCGGCTGCGACGGCGTGGTCTGCGCCGCCTCCGACCTGCGCACGGTCCGCCAGCTTGCACCCCGGCTCACCACCGTGGTCCCCGGCATCCGTCTCGTCGGCGGTCCTCGTCACGACCAAGGCCGCACCGCTACACCCGCCGAGGCGCTCGAAGCCGGCGCCGACCTGCTGGTCATCGGCCGGGCCGTGACCGCCGCCGAGGACCCCGAAGCCACCGCCGAGGCGATCGCCGCCGGCCTGCTCTAACGGGGCCGGGATGGTGCCAGGAGCGCCCCGATGGCGCTACGACCTGGCGATCCGGTCTGGCCAGAGCCCTGTGCGGTGGCACTAGGGTGGCCAGATGGCTCTTCCTCCCTCGCTCACACCAGAGCAGCGCCAGGCAGCCCTAGAGAAGGCGGCAGCCGCCCGTCGGGGCCGCGCCGAGCTGAAGGAGAAGCTCAAGATGGGCTCTCTCGAACTCGGCGAACTGCTCGACCAGGCCGACAAGGACGACATCGTCGGCAAGATGAAAGTGCTGGCGGTCATCGAGTCGCTGCCGGGGGTGGGCAAGGTCAAGGCTCGCCGCACGATGGAGGAGATCGGCATCAGCGAGACCCGCAGGGTTCGTGGGCTCGGTGAACAGCAGCGCAAGTCGTTGCTCGCCGCCTTCAAGTAGGTGTGCTGGAGGGTTGGCCCGTTGGACGTTGCCCCGGCCAGGCCTGTCGACGCCGACATGACCAGCCTTCCAGGACACTGAGCGGGCGGGTGCACCCTGCTCCTCACAGTCTCCGGGTTGCCCGGATCGGGAACCAGCACGGTGGCCGGTTCGGTGGCTGCCTCTCTCGGTGTGCCCCGGGTCGACGGGGGCAGCGAGTTCCGGGCACTGGCCGCAGGGCGAGGCATGGACGTGGCCGCCTTCTCGGCCCTGGCCGAAGCCGACCCGACGATCGACAGGGCGCTCGACGCCCGCCTGGCCGAACGGGCGCGGGCCGGCGGCATCGTGCTCGAATCCCGGCTGGCGGGATGGATCGTGACCCAGGCCTCCGTCAGTGCCCTCCGAGTGTGGATCGGCTGCGACGAAGAGGAGCGGGCCGCCCGGGTGGCGGTGCGCGACGGGCACACCACCGCGGCGGCGCTGGCCGCCAACCGCAAGCGGGAGGCGTCCGAACGGATGCGGTACCTCGCCTACTACGGGCTCGATCTCGACGACCTGTCCATCTACGACCTGGTCCTCGACTCCACCGCCACGCCGGCAGCCGTCCTCGTGGCCCGGGTCGTCAGCGAGTCCGGCGGGGCGTGAGCGCCATCCAAGTTCGCGTCCTGGGCCGACGAACTGGTATTTTGACTTTCCGCTTTCTCCCGAGGTGATCGGACGCGCATTGGCCGCCGGACGGCACGACACCATGATGAACCCCGCCATCGAGGGCCTCCTCGATCGGGCGGGGTCGAAGTTCCGCCTGGTCACGTTGGGCGCCAAGCGCGCCCGACAGATCAACTCCTACTTCAACCAGCTCGGCGAGGGCCTCGGCTCGATAATCCCGCCCCAGGTGACGTCAGTGGCCCGCAAGCCCCTCTCGATCGCCTTCGAAGAGGTGTCGGCGGGCAAGATCGTGCCCTTTGACGCCCCCGAGGACGAAGAGGCCGCCGCCGACGAGGGCCCGGCGCCCCGCTGAGCCGCGGCTCGTACCCGGGCGGCGATGGCTGTGGGGCGCCGCCTCACCGAATGAACTGATGCTCGAAGGCCGTCGCATCGTCCTCGGGGTCTCGGGAGGGATCGCCGCCTACAAGGCGGTGGAGATCTGCCGCCGGCTCGTCGACGCCGGCGCCCATGTGTCGGCGGTGCTGACCGAGGGGGCGCTGCGCTTCGTGGGCCGCACCACCTTCGACGCCCTCGCCTCCGAGCCGGCCCACGTATCGCTGTTCGAGGGCCCTCACGCGATCCCCCACACCACCCTGGGCCGCCAGGCCGACCTGGTGGTGGTGGCGCCGGCCACGGCCCGTGTCCTCGGGCTCTACGCCAACGGCATCAGCGAGGACCTGTTGACCAACGTGCTGCTGGCGACGCGGGCGCCGGTGCTGGTGTGCCCGGCCATGCACGCCGAGATGTGGGACCACCCGGCGGTCCAGGAGAACATGGCCCGGCTGCGCCAGCGGGACGTGCACGTGGTCGCCCCCGAGCACGGCCGCCTGGCCGGCGGCGACGTGGGCGCCGGCCGCCTGGCCGAACCGGCCACCATCGTCGCCGCCGTCGAACGGCTGCTGAGCGTCGCCGACCTCACCGGGCTCACGGTGCTCGTGACCGCCGGCGGCACCCGCGAGCCGATCGACGCCGTCCGCTACATCTCCAACCGGTCCTCGGGCAAGCAGGGCCATGCCCTGGCCGAGGAGGCGGCCCGGCGAGGCGCCACCGTCGTCCTCGTCACCACCACCGCCCGGCCGGTACCGGCCGGCATCGAGGTGAGGCCGGTCGAGACCGCGTCCGACATGGAAGAGGCGGTCCTCACCTGCGCCGCTCGCTGCGACGTGGTCGTGATGGCCGCCGCGGTGGCCGACTTCCGCCCTCGTACCCGTGCCGACGGCAAGCTCAAGAAGGCCGCCGGCGTACCCGAGCTCGTGCTCGAGGCCACCACCGACATCCTCGCCGCCGTCGGTGCCCGCCGCCGGCCCGACCAGACCATCGTCGGCTTCGCCGCCGAGACCGACGACGTCGTCGCCAACGCCCGCGACAAGCTGGCCCGCAAGGGCGCCGACCTGATGGTGGCCAACGACGTGTCCGCGCCCGGCGCCGGTTTCGACCACGACAGCAACGAGGTGACGATCGTGTCGGCCGGCGCCGAACGGTCCGTCACCCGGCGCGACAAGCGGGCGGTGGCCAACGCGGTGTGGGACGCCGTCGTCGACGTACGCCGCTCGACTCCGACCCCCGCGCCCGGGCAGGATCTGGGCCGGCCAACCCAGCGCGTCCCTCGACCGGCGCCTAAGCCAGGGAGACCAGAGTGACCAGTTGCTACACCTTCACGTCCGAGTCGGTGACCGAGGGCCACCCGGACAAGCTGGCCGACCAGATCTCCGACGGCGTGCTCGATGCCATCATGGAGACCGACCCCCGAGGGCGGGTGGCGTGCGAGACCCTCGTCACCACCGGCCTCGCCATGGTCGCCGGCGAGATCACCACCGAGGCCTACGTCGACATCCCCCGCATCGTGCGGGAGACGATCGTGGGCATCGGCTACGACCGTGAGTCCTACGGCTTCGACGGCAACACCTGTGGCGTGATCGTCTCGATCGACGAGCAGTCGCCCAACATCGCCCAGGGGGTCGACACCGCCTACGAGACCCGCACCGGGACCTCGGGCGAGGACATCCTCAACAGCCAGGGGGCCGGCGACCAGGGGATGATGTTCGGCTACGCCTGCGACGAGACCGACGACCTCATGCCGTTGCCGATCTGGCTGGCCCACCGCCTCGCCCACCGCCTGTCCGAGGTCCGCAAGGCCGGGATCCTTCCCTACCTGCGCCCCGACGGGAAGACCCAAGTCACCTTCGAGTACGTCGACGGCCGGCCGGTGGCGCTCAAGACCGTGCTCATCTCCACCCAACACGCCCCCGGGCTCGACGCCGAGACGCTCATCAAACCCGACCTCGTCGAGCACGTGGTGCACCCGCTAGTGCCGCCCCAGTTCGCCGACCAGCGCTACGAGGTGCTGGTCAACCCGACCGGTTCGTTCGAGCTGGGCGGCCCCCATGCCGACTGCGGGCTGACCGGCCGCAAGATCATCGTCGACACCTACGGCGGCATGGCCCGCCACGGCGGCGGCGCCTTCTCGGGCAAGGACCCCTCCAAGGTCGACCGTTCGGCCGCCTACGCCGCCCGTTGGGTGGCCAAGAACGTGGTCGCCGCGGGCGCCGCCGGCCGCTGCGAGGTGCAGGTGGCCTACGCCATCGGCGTGGCTCGGCCGGTGTCGATCATGGTCGAGACCTTCGGGACCGAGAACTGTGACGCCGAGGCCATCGCCCGGGTGGTGCCCGAGGTCTTCGACCTGCGCCCCGCCGCCATCATCCGGGACCTCGACCTGCGCCGGCCGATCTACAAGAAGACGGCGGCCTACGGCCACTTCGGCCGCCAGGAGAAGGAGTTCACCTGGGAGGCCACCGGCAAGGTCGACGACCTCAAGTCCGCCCTCGACCTCTGAGTGTCCCGGTGCCGGACCGAAGGTTCGTCACCGAGCCAACGCCCGCTTCGGGCTGAAACCGCCCGGGTGAGCGTGTGACGAGCGAGGCGTTGGTTGTCACCGTGGTTCCCGATGTCGCCGGCTTGGAGGGCAAGCGGTTCGACTACCTGGTCCCCGACGAGCTCCGGGACCAGGTGCGGGTGGGTACCCAGGTGCGGGTCGTGTTGGCGGGCCGGCGGGCCCGGGCCTGGGTCACGGCCGTGGATGTCGAGCCGCCGCCGGGCGTCACGCTGCGGCCGATCGCCAAGGTCACGGGATGGGGCCCGGCGGCCGACGTGGTGGCGTTGGCCGAGTGGGCGGCGTGGCGCTGGGCCGGCCGCCTCGTCCACCTGCTCGACGCCGCCTCGCCACCGGGGGCGGTGCCGTGCCTGCCCTCGCCCCCGGCGGCGGGCGCCCGGCCGGCGCCAGGGCCTCACGACGGGGCGCGCCTCGAGTGGTTCCAGGCTGCGGGCGTCACGGTGGTGGAGGTGGCGCCGGCCGACGACCCGCTCACGTTGGCGGGCGCGGCGGCGTCGACCGGCGCCGCCCTGGTACTGGCCCCATCGGTCGACACCGCCCAGCGGTTGGCGTCCGGCCTCCGTGAGGCCGGCGTCGCCACTGCACTGGTGCCCCGGGACTGGGCGCAGGCGGCGGCGGGAGGACGTGTCGTCGTGGGGGCCCGGGGGGCAGCGTGGGCGCCGGTCCCCGGGCTGTCGGCGGTCCTGGTGCTCGACGAGTCCGACGAGGGCTACCGGGAGGGGCGGGCCCCCACCTGGCACGCCCGCGACGTGGTGGTGGAGCGCGCCCGACGGGCCGGTGTGCCCTGCGTCCTGGCGTCGCCGGCCCCGAGCCTGGCCGCGGCCGCGCTGGCCGGGCCCCGGCGACTTCCCGCCGCCCGCCGCCGGGCGGGATGGCCGGTGCTCGACATCGTCGACCGCCGTCGCGAGGACCCCCGCACCGCCGGGCTCCTGTCGGCCCGGTTGGCCACCCTGGTGCGCGACCCGGCCCGGGGCCGGGCCCTGTGCGTGCTCAACCGCACCGGCCGGGCCCGGCTCCTCGCCTGCGCCGCGTGTGGGGAGGTGGCCCGCTGTGTCGCGTGCCGTGCCGCGGTCGGCATGCCCGCCGACGAACCGTCCCGGCTCCGGTGCCCCCGGTGCCGGGCCGAACGGCCGGTGGTGTGCGCGGCCTGCGGCTCGTCGCGCCTGCGGAACCTGCGGGCCGGCACCCGGCGGGTGGCGGAGGAGCTGGCGGCGTTGGCCGGCGAGCCGGTGGGGGAGGTGGTGGCGAAGGAGGCCCGTTCGGGTGACGCTCGTATCCTGATCGGCACCGAAGCCGTCCTGCACCAGGTGGCCCCGCCCATCGGCGTGGTGGCCTATCTCGACTTCGACCAGGAACTGCTGGCGCCTCGCTACGCCGCCGCCGAGGCGGCGCTGGCCCTGCTGGTACGGGGGGCGCGTCTGGTCGGCCCCCGGGCCGACGGCGGTCGCCTGCTGGTCCAGACCCGCGTCCCCCGTCACCCCGTGCTCGACGCCGTCCTCCACGCCGACCCCGGCCGGCTCGTCGCCCCCGAAGCCGAAGCCCGCCAGGCGCTGCGCTTCCCCCCGGCGGCCGCCCTGGCCGAGATCTCGGGCGCGGCGGCAGAGCTCTTCGTGGCGGGCTTGGCCGGTGTCCCGGGGATCGATCTCCTGGGGCCGGCCGACGGCCGCTGGCTGGTCCGGGCCGACGGCCACCGTGCCCTGGGCGACGCCCTGGCCGCCGTCCCCCGTCCCCCCGGTCGGCTGAGGATCGCGGTCGACCCCGACCGGGTCTGAAGTCTCGGCGTTCTTCGGGACGGCTGCTCAGCTGAAGGGGCTCTTGGGGCACCCTTGGAGCTCGCCGTCGAGGTAGAGGTCGACCTTCTCGTTGTAGAAGCAGGCCAGGCCGGCGATCTTCTGGCTCTCGGCCGTCGGTGTCCGGTACATCCACACGATGTCTTCGTGACGGGTACCTCCGGCATCGACCGACCAGTAGGTGGCGGTCCCCTTGTAGGGGCAATGGGTCTCGGTGGCCGTGGGGGTGAGCAGGTCGAGCCGGACGTCGCTCAGGGGAAGGTAGAAGCGGGTGGGAAGGCTGGTCTCGAACAGGGCTCGGGGCTGATGGGACTCGGCCACGGTGACGCCGTCGATCTCCACCCGGACGTGGCGGGAGCTGGCCAGGATGTCGACCCGCTTGTACGGGTCGCGGGGATGCACGTACACGGGCTCGTCCTCCTCCAGCCACTCGTCCATGGCCTCCCATTCGAAGCGGAAGGCGTCGCGCAACTCCGGTAGCGGGGAGTCGGTGTAGCGGCGGGCGGCGCCGGCGGCCACGGCCCGGGCGACCTTGACGTCGAAGAGCTCGGGCGTGCCTCGGCTGGGCGAGCGGTCGCCGGCGCCGGCGGGCACCAGCTCGGCCCGCACGTCCTCGGCGGGGATGTAGTACGCCGGGTAGTAGGGCACCTCCCACACCAGCAGGGGCCGGTAGGTGTCGGCCACGACCTCGCCGCCCAGGACCGCCCGCACCCGCTTCGGCCCGTGCTCCACCCGGGCCCGTCCTCGTCCCGTCGTCGTGCCCACTGGCGGCCTCCTCGGCTCGATCGGCTTCGCCGGTTGTAACCGGGGCCACGCCCGGTTCCTTCCGGGCCCAGCTCCTCCGCTCCTCGGCGGGCCCGTCCAGCAATACCGGTACGGGGTATCCTCGACGGACGTCGAGGACACCTACGAGGGGCAGGGAACGGTGATCACCCGGGGCTACTCCGCCACCAAGGACCAGCTGGGCGACCGACTGGCCCGCATCGAGGGCCAGGTCCGGGGCATCGCCCGGATGGTCGACGACGACCGCTACTGCCTCGACGTGCTCAGCCAGATCAACGCGGTGCGGGCCGCGCTCGACAAGGTCGCCCTGGGACTGCTCGACGGCCACGCCCGCCACTGCCTCGTCGGCGGCGGCGGAGGACCGACCGATCCCGACGAGCAGGTCACCGAGCTCATGGGTGCGGTGGGCCGCATGATGTCGAGGTAGGCCCGGGGCTGTCGTCGCCGTCGGGCGCCGTTCACCCTGCGGACGGCTCACCGTCAGCACCTGGGGCCAGAGCGGTAACCTCTCGGCCATGCCGAGCCCGACGGTGATGTCGTCCTTGCGCGCCGACCTGGTAACCGAGCGTGACGCCTTACGGCGCCAGCTCGGCGAGCTCGGCGTCGACGGGTCCGGCGCCATGAGCTTCGACGAGAACTTCGCCGACTCGGGCCAGGTCGCCGCCGAACAGGGCGAGACCCGGGCCCTGGTGGCGACCCTCCAGGAGAAGCTGGTCGAGGTCGATCACGCCATCGGAAAATGGGACGAGGGCACGTACGGCACGTGCGAGGAGTGCGGCGCCGACATCTCCGAGCCCCGTCTCGAAGCCATGCCGGCAACGCGGTACTGCATCGTCCACGCGTGATCGACGTGCGCTTCCCGCTCCCGCACCTGGCCCGGCGCTTCTTCGGGTCGCTGAGCGGCAGCGAGCCACCGGCCGGCGACGAGGCCTGGGCCCGCCGGCAGCTGCTGGCCGCCGAAGCCGACCTGTGGGAGCGGATGTCCAACCCCGACCGGCGGCACGCCATCGGCGTCGCCCGCCGGGTCGAGCGGGCCCTCGGCCACGAGGCGGCCCGGCCGGTCCTGGCGGCGGCGTTGCTCCACGACGTGGGCAAGATCTCCTCTGCCCTCGGTACCTACGGGCGGGTCGTGGCCACCGTCACCGGTGCCGCCGCCGGCTACAAGCGTGCCCGCCGGTGGTCTTCGGGCCACGGGTTCCCCCGACGGATCGGGCTCTACCTCGACCATCCCGGTATCGGCGGCGATCTCCTGGCCCAGGCCGGGAGCGACGCCCTGACCTCGGAGTGGGCGCGCCAGCATCATCAGCCGCCCGAGCGGTGGACCCTGGACCCGGTCGTGGCTGCTGCGCTCAAGGCAGCCGACGACGACTGACGACTGAGGTGCGAGCGTCCCCGGCAGACAAGGAGCGGGACATGGCTAGCAGCGACCGTCGCCCACCTCGACACCCGATCGTCGCCGCGGCGGCGATGGCGGTGATGGTCCTGGCGTCGTGTGCGAAGGGCAACGACCCCCGTGCCGGGGTCGGGGCATTGTCGTCGCCGCCCCCGTCGTCGGCGTCGTCGGCACCGCCGGCGACGGCGTCGTCGCCGCCCACCTCGGTCGGCCCCGTGCTCAAGGCGTCGTCGGCCGTCACCATCAACGGCATCGGACCGGTGCGCGAGGGCATGACCGTGGCCGACGCCACCAAGGCGGCAGGGGTAGAGCTGGTCGCCGTCGTCGGCGCCGACCCCACCAACACCGTGTGCACGTACGTGCGCCCGGCGCCCGGCTCGGGCCTCGAGAACGACCTGGCCTTCATGGTCAGCGAGGGCACCATCGCCCGGGTCGACGTCACCGGGTCACGGGTGGCCACCGTGTCGGGCATCAAGGTGGGCAGCACCGAAGCGCAGGTCCTGTCCACGTACCCGGAGCAGATCGCGGTGACGCCGCACCCCTACACCGGTCCCGCCGGGCACTACCTGACCTTCGTACCCCAGGACCCCGTCGACGGCGGCTACCGGGTCGTGTTCGAGACCGACGGGCAGAAGGTCACCGAGTACCACGCCGGTCGGCTCCCCGAAGTCGAGTACATCGAGGGCTGCTCGTAGCTGGCGGTCAGCCGCCTAGCTGCCGTCGGGCGCCCGACGGCGCCACCAGCCGGTCAGCTCGGCCGCCGTCGCCGGCCGGCCCCGGGCGTACCAGACGGCGGCGCCGACGAGCCACGTGCCGTTCACGGCCACCCCCGAAAATCGGTCGCGGAGCATCCAGCCGGCCACGACGGCGCCGACCGCGGCTTCGTGGGCCAGGAACTGGGTGAGCTGGCGGCGGCGCACGATCGGTACGAACCGGGCGGCCAGCGCGATCGAGATCGGGTAACCGACGATGTGCAACCCGGTGGCGAGATTCACGGGCGAACGCCTCTACGTGCCGGTTGCGTTCCCCGGCTACGCAGGCCGCGCCCAACCGCGCCTGCGCTGGCGCTCCGGCGCGCGCGTCGTTGCCCGCGGAGCAAGCGATGACTGTGCCGGCGGCGTTCCCCAGCCCCGCAGGCCGCGCCGAGCGCCGGCCAAGGCGTGGCCAGCACAGTCATCCTGGCGCCAGCAGGCCGATCGCCTGCTGGGCCCGGGCCAGGGTGGCCGCCGCCCGTTCATGGGCTTTCTCGGCCCCCTGCGCCAACAGCTTGGCCAGGCCCGACGGGTCCGCCGCCAACAGGCGGTACCGCTCCTGGACCGGGCGGAGGTACTCGACGACGGCGTCGGCAACGTCGGCTTTCAGCGGCCCGTACTGGGTGTAGTCGGCCGCCAACGCGGCGGGGTCGGGCTCGCCGGTGGTGGCGGCCAGGATCGACAGCAGGTTCGATACGCCGGGCTTGGCCTCGGGGTCGAAACGGACCTCGGACCCGGTGTCGGTCACCGACCGTTTGATCTTGCGGGCGACGACGGACAGGTCGTCCAGCACCAGGATCGTGCCCGAGGGCGAGTCGACCGATTTCGACATCTTGCGGGTGGGCTCCTGCAGGTCCATGACCCTGGCGCCGGCGATGCGGATCACGGCCTCCGGCACGGTGAACGTCTCTCCGTAGCGACTGTTGAACCGGCCGGCGAGGTCTCGGGCCAGCTCGACGTGCTGTCGCTGGTCGTCGCCCACCGGGACCTGTTCGGCGTCGTAGAGCAGGATGTCGGCCGCCATCAGCGCCGGGTAGGTGAAAAGCGCCGCCGGCACGAACTCGGCGGTGTCGGACTTGTCCTTGAACTGGGTCATGCGCCGCAGCTCACCGAACGCGGCGGTGCACTCCATGAGCCACGCCAGCTGGCTGTGCGCCGGCACGTGGCTCTGCACGAACACGGTCGACACCTCGGGGTCGAGGCCGACCGCGAAGAACAGCGTCGCCAGCTCCAGGGTGCGCCGGCGCCGCTCGGCCGGGTCACCCGGCACCGTCAGGGCATGGAGGTCGACGACGCAGTAGTAGGCCTCCGGGCCCTGGTCGTCGACCCAGTTGCGCAGGGCGCCGAGCAGGCTCCCGAGCGTCGCCTCACCAGAGGGCTGCATACCCGACAGCACCCGCGCCACGGCCGCGAGCGTAGGGGAGCGCCCCCGGGTTCACCGAACCGTAAGCGGCATCGGCCGTCGCCCCGCCGGCCGCCGGTGTTGCATGGGCCGATGCCTCTCTCGTTGCGCCCGCCAATGACCGGGGCAACCTCGCGCCGGCGGCGGCGGTGGACGGGGGCGGTGGTCCGGGCGGCGGCGGTGACCGCGCTCGTCGGTGCCGCCTACCTGGTCAGGCCCGGGCCGGTGCGATCGACGGTGCGCCACCCTGAGGCGCTGGGGCGAGTGGGCCTACTGGTCCTGGCCTGGGTGGGCCTGGGCTGGGTGGTGCGACGTCTGCTGGCGGGCCGGGTGGCGGTCCAACGGCTGGTGATGGCGGTGCCGGCCGCGGTCCTGGTGTTGATGCTGATCGTCCCCTACGCCTCGGACCAGACCGTGGTGGAGCCGTTCCCCGTCGTCGCCGGCCCGTCCCCGGCGGTCCCGGCCCCGTTGGTGGGGCGAGGACCGACGCCGGCGGTCGCGGCCATCGGTGGTCTCTCGCCGGCGGGCTCCGGTCCCGGCCCGACGGCGCCCGGCCCGACGACGACGGCACCGACCGAGCCGCTCGTACCCGCCGGCCCCAGGGCGCCGGTCGTCGGCCCCGTCGTCCCCGCCCCGGAGGTGCTCCAGCCTGCGGCCCAGCCCGTGCCCGAGACCATCGTTGCCGCGCCGGCCCCGCCGACGCCGGCGGCGCCGGTCGCCCTGGGCGCAGGATCCTTCGTCGGCATCGATCATCGGGCGGCGGGGGACGTCGCCCTGTACCGCCTGGCCGACGGGTCCGTGGTCGTCCGGTTGGAGAACGTCGACATCGAGCCCGGCCCCGACTACGACCTGTACCTGGTCGCCGGCGCCGGCCGTGAGAGCCCCGACGGCGGCGCCCGGCTGGGCGACCTCAAGGGCAACAAGGGCGACCAGAACTATCCCGTGGCCCCTGGCGTACCCGTTGACGGTGAGCTCACCGTGCTGGTCTGGTGCGAGGTGTTCTCGGTGCCGGTGGCCGCGGCCACGCTGAGCTGACGCGACCTCCGGCCCGGCTCCCGGTGGGCGTGCGATTAATCGCGGGGACCGGCCCGGTCCTATGAGCAGACTGGACCGCTGAACACCCGAGGGAGCCCGATGACAACGCACCCTGCACTGGCCGTCGAGGCCACCGGCCTCGTCAAGTCCTTCGGCGAGACCCGGGCCGTGGACGGTGTCGACCTCTCGGTGCGGCGCGGGTCGGTGTACGGCGTGCTCGGTCCCAACGGCGCCGGCAAGACGACCACGATCCGCATGCTGGCGACCCTGATCCGTCCCGACGCCGGCAGCGCCCGGGTCCTCGGCCACGACATCGTCGCCGACGCCGACGCCGTCCGGGGCCTGGTCAGCCTCACCGGCCAGATGGCGTCGGTCGACGAGGACCTCACCGGGCGGGAGAACCTGGTCCTGCTCGGCCGCCTCCTCGGCCTGAAGCGCCAGCCGGCCCGGGAACGAGCCACCGAGCTGCTCGAAGCGTTCGGGCTGTCCGAGGCGGCCGTGCGCCTGGTCAAGCACTACTCGGGAGGGATGCGGCGCCGGCTGGACATCGCCGCCAGCATCGTGGTCACACCGGAGCTGATGTTCCTCGACGAGCCGACCACCGGCCTCGACCCCCGGTCGCGCAACCAGGTGTGGGAGATCATCCGGGCCCTGGTGGCGGAGGGGACGACGATCCTGCTCTGCACCCAGTACCTCGAGGAAGCGGACCAGCTCGCCGACGGGATCGCGGTCATCGACCGGGGCAAGGTGATCGCCGAGGGCACGCCCGCCCAGCTCAAGGCATCGGTCGGCTCGGGCGCCCTGCGGGTGCGCCTCCTCGACCCCGCGCAACGGGCCGAGGCGGCCCAGGTGCTCGATCGCGAGCTCGGTGCCGTCAACCTCGAGGCCGACCCCGCCGCCCTGTCCGCCTCGTGTGCCGACGCCGACCGGGCCGCCGGCGCCGTCGCCGAGCTCGCCCGCTCGGGGGTCCGTATCGCCGACTTCTCCCTCGGCCAGCCCAGCCTCGACGAAGTGTTCCTCGCCCTCACCGGGCACCCTGCCCAGGAGGTCCCCGCCGGGCCCGACCAGCCCATGGAGGAGGAGAAAGCGTCATGAGCACGTACTCGACGACCGGTGCCGGGACCACGACCGACGCCGACCAGGCTGCGGTCCGCAAGGCGATCGCGTCGACGGCGCGCCCGCCCCGGGCCAGCGCGCTCTCGGCCGCCGTCACCTTCGGCTGGCGCGGGATGCTCAAGGTCCGCCACGTCCCCGAGCAGCTGCTGGACGTGACCATCACGCCGGTGATGTTCGTGGTGATGTTCACCTACATCTTCGGCGGGGCCATCGCCGGCTCCACCGCCGAGTACCTCGACTACATCCTCCCCGGGATCCTGGTGATGTCCGTGCTGTTCACCACCGTCTACTCCGGCGTGGCGCTCAACACCGACCTGACCAAGGGAGTTGTCGACCGGTTCCGCTCCCTGCCCATCTGGCGTCCGGCCCCACTGGTCGGTTCGCTGCTGGGAGACAGCGTGCGCTACGTGCTGGCCGGGACCGTGATCATCCTGGTCGGCGTCGCCCTCGGCTATCGGCCCGACGCCGGCCCCGCCGGCGCCGCCGCGGCCCTGGCCCTGGTGGTGGTGTTCGCCTTCGGGCTGTCGTGGGTGTTCACCACGCTCGGGCTGCTGATGCGCACGCCCAACGCGGTGATGAACGCCGGCTTCATGGGCATCTTCCCGCTCACGTTCCTGTCCAACGTGTTCGTCGAGCCCGGGACGCTGCCGTCGGCGCTCGAGGCGTTCGTCGACGCCAACCCGGTCTCGGTGCTCGCCACTGCGTCCCGAGGCCTGATGGGGGGCAGTGCCGACGGAGGCCAGATCGCCGTCGTGCTGGCGGTGGCGGCCGGCCTCACCGTGGTCTTCGCCCCCCTGACCACCCGCCTCTACCGCCGGGGCTGACGGACTGCGGCCTGGCCCCGGCCTGGTGCGGCCTGGCCGCCTCGCCGATGCGAGCGCCGGAGCGCCAGCGCAGGCGCGGTCGCGAGCGGCCTGCGTGGCCGGGGAACGCCAGCAACGCGAACTACACCTTTGGAACTCCTACACTGGCCCCGATGCCCTACGAGGTCCAGACCTCCGTGTACGAGGGCCCGTTCGACCTCCTGCTCCACCTGATCCTGAAGGAACAGGTGGACCTCTACGAGGTGCGGCTGTCGACCATCGTCGATGCGTACCTGGCCGAGCTGGCCCGGATGGCCCACACCGACCTCGACGTGGCCACCGAGTTCCTGCTCATCGCGGCCACGCTGGTAGAGCTGAAGTCCCGCCGGCTGCTGCCCGACCACGACGACGGCGACCTCGACGAGGAGCTGTCCCGCTGGGACGAGCGCGACCTGCTGCTGGCCCGCCTCCTCGAGTGCAAGACGTTCAAAGACGCCGCTGGGGCCCTGCAGCAGCTCTCGCTCGCCGCCGGCCGCTCCTTCCCCCGCACCGCCGGCGTCGAGGACCGTTTCGTCGAGCTGACTCCCGATGTCCTGGCCGGCGTCGGGCCCCGTGAGCTCAGGGCCGCCTTCCTGCGGGCGACCGCTCCCAAACCGGTCCCCAGGGTCGACCTCGACCACGTCGCCCCCGTCCGGGCCAGCGTGACCGACGCCGTCGAGGAGCTCCTCTACGAGCTCCCCCGGATCGGGCGCAGCACCTTCCGGGCCCTCACCGACGCTCTCGTCGACCGGCTCGAAGTCGTCGTGCGGTTCCTCGCCATCCTCGAGCTGTACAAGCAGGGGCTCGTCGAGCTCGAACAGGCTGCCGGCTTCGGCGACATCGGCGTCACGTGGACCGGCGGCGGCGCCGGAGCCGACGCCGAGATGCCCGGCCGCGACTGGGCGCGGGTGTTGGCCGGGGCCGACGCCTACGACGGATGACCGGGCTCCCTCCTCTGTCGGGCGAGCCCGAGCCGACGGTCGCCGCCGGGCCCAGCATCGAGACCCGCAGGGCCATCGAGGCCGTCCTCATGGTGGCCGAGGACCCGGTCGAGCCGCAGCTGCTGGCCCAGCTGCTCGAGCTACCGGTAGCCGGGGTCGAGGCTGCCTGCGCGGCCCTGGCCCGCGACTACGAGGCCGAGGACCGGGGGTTCGTGCTGGCCCGGGTGGCGGGCGGCTACCGGTTCCAGAGCCATCCCGACCTGGCCGGGTACGTCGAACGGTTCGTGCTCGAGGGCCAGTCGGCCCGCCTGTCGGCGGCGGCGCTGGAAACGCTGGCCATCGTCGCCTACAAGCAGCCGGTGAGCCGGGCCCAGGTGGCCGCCATCCGCGGCGTCAGCGTCGACGGCGTCGTCCGCACCCTCGGCCAACGGGGCTTCATCGCCGAGGTCGGTCGCGATACCGGCCCGGGTCAGGCCGTGCTCTACGGCACGACCCGGTTGTTCCTGGAGCGGCTGGGACTCGACACCGTGGACGACCTGCCCCAGATCGCCGTCTTCATCCCCGGGCCCGAGGTGGTCGAGACGCTCGAGCACGGCCTGCGGGCGGTGGCGGCGGACGACGATCCCGCTGACGTGCGACCGCAGCGAGCGCTTCAGGCCGACGGCGCCGGCGCGGCCTCGTCCGGCGGCGATGGGGAGGGGGCCAAGCCCCAGGGGAGAACGGCGCCGCCGCTCGGCGAAGGGCTCGCCGGCGCCGGCGATGGCGGCTGAGCGCGCCCAGAAGGTCCTCGCCCGCGCCGGTTTCGGGAGCCGCCGGCTGTGCGAGGACCTCATCGTCGCCGGCGCCGTCGCCATCAACGGCCGGGTCGCGGAGCTCGGCGACCGGGTCGACCCCGACGTCGACATCGTCGAGGTCGACGGGGTGCCCATCGGGGTCCGGCCCGGGCTGGTCTATTACCTGTTGAACAAGCCTGCCGGCGTCGTCACCACCGCCGCCGACACCCACGGCCGGCCGACGGCGGTGTCGTTGGTGCCCCTCCAACCCCGGGTCTTCCCGGTGGGACGGCTCGACCTCGAGACCGAGGGCCTGTTGCTGCTGACCAACGACGGGGACCTGGCCCACCGGCTCACCCACCCGAGCTTCGGGGTCGACAAGGAGTACCTGGCCCAGGTGGAGGGCGAGCCGTCGCGAGCGGCGCTGCGGCGTCTTCGGGAGGGCGTCGAGCTCGACGACGGGCCCACGGCGCCGGCCAAGGTGGCGACGGTCTCCTCCGGGCTGCTCCGGCTGACGATCCACGAGGGCCGCAACCGTCAGGTCCGTCGCATGTGCGACGCCGTCGGGCACCCCGTGGTCCGCCTGGTCCGGTCGCGGATCGGCCCGCTTGCCGACCGCCGCCTGCCGCCGGGGGAGTGGCGGCCCCTCACCGTCGACGAGGTCCGTGCCCTGGAACGGGCCGCCGCCGGCGCCGGCGAGCCTGGGGGGGCATACTCGCCCGCGATGCACGAGGGGGATGAGCGTTGAGCACGGGGCCCGGCGCCGCCGAGGCGAGCCCGCTGGCCGATCGCGTGCGGGCGGTGGTGGCGGCGCACCGACAGGAGCGTGGGCCGTTGCTGCCGGTGCTGCACCAGCTCCAGGCCGAGATGGGCTACGTCGACGCCGCCGCCATCCCCCTGGTCGCCGACGAGCTGAACCTCTCCCGGGCCGAGGTCCACGGCGTGGTCACGTTCTATCGGGACTTCCGGTCGGCGCCGGCCGGACGAGCCTCGGTACGGGTGTGCCGGGGCGAGGCGTGCCAGGCGGTGGGCTCGGAAGGGTTGATGGCGCACGCCCGGTCACGGTTGGGCGTCGCGGTCGGCGATACCACCGCCGACGGGTCGGTGACGCTGGGACAGGTCTTCTGCCTGGGCAACTGCGCCCTGGGCCCCTCGGTGCTCGTGGACGACGTCGTCGTGGGCCGGGTCGACGACGCCCGCTTCGACGCCGTCGTGGCCGCGCTGCCCGTCGCTCCCCGCCATTCCCACGGTCGTGCATCGCCGCCGGCAGCAGGTCCGGCGGTGCACACCGGTGTGGCGGCAACTGGGCCTGCGCCGGTCGCCGTCTACGTGCCCGGGGACACCGCGGCCCGATCGGTGGGGGCCGACGCCGTCGCCGACGCCGTCGCCGTGGCCTGTGCCGGCGCCGGACGAGAGGTGCGGGTGGTGCGCAACGGGTCCCGGGGCCTGTTGTGGCTCGAACCGTTGGTCGAGGTGGCCACCCCCGCCGGCCGGGTCGCCTACGGGCCGGTCGAGGCGGCCGACGTCGACGGGCTCGTCGCCGCCGGGTTCCTCGACGGGGGAGCGCACCGGCTGGGCCTCGGGCGCAGCGACGAGTTGCCGTGGCTGCGCCGGCAGCAGCGCGTCACCTTCGCCCGGGTCGGTGTGGTCGACCCGCTCTCGGCCGACGATTTCGTGGCTCACGGGGGCCTCGCCGGCCTGCGGCGGGCGCTGGCGATGACGCCGGCCGAGGTCGTCGCCGAGGTGACGGCGTCGGGCCTTCGGGGCCGGGGCGGCGCCGGCTTCCCGACCGGCATCAAGTGGGCCACTGTCCTGGGGGCCGAGGGCAGCCCGAAGTTCGTGTGCGGCAACGCCGACGAGGGCGACAGCGGCACCTTCGCCGACCGCATGGTGATGGAAGGCGACCCCTTCGGTTTGCTGGAGGGGATGGCCATCGCCGCCCACGCCGTCGGCGCCCGCGAGGGCTACCTCTACGTCCGCTCCGAGTACCCGGGGGCCGTATCGGCCATGAAGGCGGCCGTCGACGTGGCCTACGCCCGGGGCTGGTTGGGGCCGCGGGCCCTCGGTCCCGAGGTCGGCTTCGACGTCTTCGTCCGGGTCGGCGCCGGCGCCTACATCTGTGGCGAGGAGACGGCCATGCTCGAGAGCCTCGAAGGGCGACGAGGGGTCGTCCGGGCCAAGCCGCCACTGCCGGCCCTGGAGGGCCTCTTCGCCCGGCCCACGGTCGTGAACAACGTGCTCACCCTGGCCGCGGTACCGGCCATCCTGGCCGGCGGCGCCGCCGCCTACCAGGCGCTCGGCTACGAACGGTCCCGGGGTACCCAGGTGTTCCAGTTGGCCGGCGACATCGCCCGCGGGGGCATCGTCGAGACCCCCTTCGGGGTCACGTTGGGTGAGCTGGTCGAGGGCTTCGGGGGTGGTACCGCCTCGGGCCGGCCGGTGCGGGCCGTGCAGGTGGGCGGCCCCCTGGGGTCCTACCTGCCGCCGTCGCAATTCGACCTGCCCATGGACTACGAGTCGTTCGCGGCGGCTTCCGCCCTGGTCGGCCACGGCGGCGTGGTGGTGTTCGACGACACCGTCGACATGGCCGCCCAGGCCCGCTTCGCCATGGAGTTCTGTGCCGAGGAGTCCTGCGGCAAGTGCACCCCGTGCCGGGTCGGCGCGGTCCGGGGCACCGAGGTGATCGACCGCATCGTCACCGGGGACCGTCGGGCGGAGAACCTGGTGGTGCTCGAGGACCTGTGCGAGGTGATGGCCGATGCCTCCTTGTGCGCGATGGGCGGCCTCACCCCGCTGCCGGTGCGCAGCGCCCTGCGCCACTGGCCCGAGGATTTCGCTCACCCCACCCTTTCCGGCCCCGGTCGCACCATCAAGGCGGGACAGTGAGCCTGCTGCGGGAGACCGACTTCGGCACGCCGGCCCGTCCCGGCCCCGCCGACGTTGCGCTGGAGATCGACGGCCAGGCGGTCACCGTCCCCGAAGGCACCTCGGTCCTGCGGGCGGCGGCGCTGGCCGGCATCGACATCCCCAAGCTGTGCGCCACCGACAGCCTCGAACCGTTCGGTTCGTGCCGGCTGTGCCTGGTCGAGATCGACGGCCGCAGAGGGGCGCCGGCGTCGTGCACCACCCCGGTGGCCGCGGGGATGCGGGTCGCGACCCAGACCGCCCGGCTCGACCGTCTGCGGCGCGGGGTCATGGAGCTCTACATCTCCGACCACCCGCTCGACTGCCTCACCTGCAGCGCCAACGGTGACTGCGAGCTGCAGGACACGGCCGGGACGGTCGGCCTCCGCGAGGTCCGCTACGGCTACGCCGGCGAGAACCACCTCGACGCGGCCAAGGACCTTTCCAACCCCTACTTCGACTTCGACCCGGCCAAGTGCATCGTGTGCTCCCGCTGCGTGCGAGCCTGCGAGGAGGTGCAGGGCACCTTCGCCCTCACCATCGCCGGCCGGGGCTTCGGCTCCACGGTGTCGCCCGGTGCCGGCGAGACGTTCATGGGGTCCGAGTGCGTGTCCTGCGGGGCGTGCGTGCAGGCGTGCCCGACGGCCACCCTGCAGGAGCGTCCGGTGGTCGAGCTGGGCGTGCCTCGCCGCACCGTGCTCACCACCTGCGCCTACTGCGGCGTCGGGTGCTCGTTCAAGGCCGAGCTGCGGGGCGACGAGGTCGTCCGCATGGTGCCCCACAAGGACGGGGGCGCCAACGAGGGCCACTCGTGCGTCAAGGGCCGCTTCGCGTGGGGCTACGCCACCCATCGCGACCGGGTCATGGCGCCGCTGGTGCGCGACCGCATCGACGAGGACTGGCGGGAGGCGTCATGGGACGAGGCGATCGCCCGCGTCGCCTCCCGGCTGGCCGACATCCAGGACCGTCACGGCATCGACTCGATCGGCGCCATCACGTCGTCGCGGTGCACCAACGAAGAGGTGTACGTCGTCCAGAAGATGGTGCGGGCCGCGTTCGGCAACAACAACGTCGACACCTGCGCCCGCGTCTGCCACTCGCCCACCGGCTACGGGCTCAAGACGACCTTCGGCACCTCCGCCGGGACCCAGGACTTCCGTTCGGTCGACCACGCCGACGTGATCGTGGTCATCGGGGCCAGCCCCACCGACGCCCACCCGGTGTTCGCCTCCCGGCTCAAGCGCCGGCTGCGGGCCGGCGCCCAGCTGGTCGTCGTCGACCCCCGCCGCATCGACATGGTCCGCAGTCCCCACGTCGAGGCCGCCCACCACCTGCAGCTGCGGCCGGGTACCAACGTGGCCGTGGTCAACGCCATCGCCCACGTGGTCGTGACCGAGGGCCTGGTGGCGGAGGCCTTCGTCGCGGAACGCTGCGAGGGCTTCGCCGCCTGGGCCGCCTTCATCGCCCGTCCCGACAACAGCCCCGAGGCCACCGAGGCGTTCTCGGGCGTGCCCGCCGGGCAGCTCCGGGCCGCGGCGCGCCTCTACGCCGCCGGCCCCAACTCGGCCATCTACTACGGCCTCGGGGTCACCGAGCACAGCCAGGGGTCCACGATGGTGATGGGCCTCGCCAACCTGGCCATGGCCACCGGCAACATCGGCCGCGACGGCGTCGGCGTGAACCCGCTGCGGGGCCAGAACAACGTGCAGGGCTCGTGCGACATGGGCTCGTTCCCCCACGAGTACGCCGGCTACCGCCACGTGTCCGACGACACCGTGCGCCACCAGTTCGAGGCGCTGTGGGGGCGCACCCTGCAGTCCGAGCCCGGCCTGAGGATCCCCAACATGTTCGACGCCGCCCTCGACGGCACGTTCCGGGCGCTCATGGTGCAGGGCGAGGACCTGGCCCAGTCCGACCCCAACACCAGCCATGTCACCGCCGCCCTGGGCGCCCTCGACCTGGTCGTCGTCCAGGACCTGTTCCTCAACGAGACGGCGAAGTTCGCCCACGTCTTCCTGCCCGGGACGTCGTTCCTCGAAAAGGACGGCACGTTCACCAACGCCGAGCGCCGTATCAACCGGGTGCGGCCGGTGGTGCCGCCCAAGACCGGCAAGCACGAATGGCAGGTCGTCTGCGAGATCGCCGCCGCCCTCGGCTATCCGATGCACTACGACACCGCCAGCCAGATCATGGACGAGATCGCGGCGGTGACCCCCACGTTCGCCGGCGTCTCCTTCGCCACCCTCGACCGGTTGGGCAGCGTCCAGTGGCCGTGCAACGACGCCGCCCCCGAGGGCACGCCGGTCATGCACGTCGGGGCGTTCGTGCGGGGCAAGGGCCGGTTCGTGCCGACCCCTTACGTGCCCACCGAGGAGCGCACCACCCGCCGGTTCCCGCTCATCCTGACGACCGGTCGCATCCTGACCCAGTACAACGTCGGCTCACAGACCCGGCGGACGGCCAACGTCGCCTGGCACGCCGCCGACGTGCTCGAGATCCACCCCCACGACGCCGAGGTCCGAGGCATCGGCGAGGGCGACACCGTCACCCTCGCCAGCCGGGTGGGGGCGACGACGCTGCCGGCGCTGATCTCCGAACGGATGCCCCAGGGCGTCGTGTACACCACCTTCCACTACCCCGTCACGGGCGCCAACGTGGTCACCACCGAGCACTCCGACTGGGCCACCAACTGCCCCGAGTACAAGGTGACCGCGGTACAGGTCACGGCCAGCAGCCCGGTCCGGCCCGCCAGCAACGGCCCGGTACCGGCGGCGGTCGAATGAGCGCAGCGGCCCAGGTACGCATGGCGAACGACATCGCCTCGCAGTTCCACCACCTCCCCTTCGACGAGGGCGCCGCCGCGGTGGCCAACCACTTACGCCTGTACTGGGACCCCCGCATGCGGGCCGACCTGGCCCGCCACGTGCACGCCGGCGGGGGAGCAGGCCTCGACCCGCTGGCGGTGGCGGCTGCGGCCAAGCTGCAACAACGTTGATCCCGGAGGCGGCGGCCGGGGCTAACGCTCGGTGACGCCGGCTGACTCGAACGTGGCCATCTCGCCCAGGACCCGGGCCGCGGCCTCGACGAGGGGGAGGGCCAGGCAGGCGCCGGTTCCTTCGCCGAGCCGCAGGCCGAGGTCGAGGACCGGCGTCATCTCGAGGTGTGCGAGGACGGCGGAAGCCCCCGGCTCCACCGAGCGGTGCCCAGCGATGCAGCGGGCGGTCACCCCGGGGGCGAGGGCGGCGGCCACGAGCAGGCCGGCGCCGGCCACCACCCCGTCGACCACCACCGGCACGCCGGCGGCGGCGGCACCCACGATGTAGCCCGCCAGCGCCGCGATCTCGAGGCCGCCGAGCGCGGCCACCGTTTCGAGCGGGCCGGCCCGGCGGGCGCCGGCATGGCGGGCCAGGCCGTCGTCGACCACTCGGACCTTGTGGGCGAACATGGTGTCGTCGATGCCCGTACCCCGGCCGGTGACGTCGGCGGGGGCGCGTCCCGTGAGGGCGGCGATGACGGCAGCCGACGCGGTCGTGTTGCCGATGCCCATGGCGCCGGTGACGAGGCAGCGGGCCCCGTCGGCCACCAGCTCGGCGGCCACGCCCGCCCCGACGTCGAGGGCCTGGCGGGCTTCGCCCGCCGACATGGCCGGCCCGGCGGTGAAATCGTCGGTACCGGCCTTGACCTTGGCCCGCACCAGCTCGGGCGCGTCGGGGAACTCGGCGACGGTGCCGACATCGACCACGACGACGCGGGCGCCCACCTGGCGGGCGAGCACGTTGATGGCGGCACCGCCGGCGCAGATGTTGGCCACCATCTGGGCCGTGACCTCCTGGGGCCATGGCGTGACGCCCCGGGCGACGACTCCATGGTCGCCGGCGAAGACGGCGACCGCCGCCGGCACCGGGACCGGCGGCGGGCACCGGCCGGCGATGCCCGCCAGCTGGGCACCGAGCGTCTCCAGGCGCCCGAGGCTCCCCGCCGGCTTGGTCAGCCGGCCCTGGCGTTCACCCGCCAGGGCCACGGCATCGGCGTCCAGCGGTCCCAGCGCGGCCACGGCATCGTCGAAGGCCCCCATCGGCGACAGCCTCCCATCGTCGGCTCGACCGATCCGCCGGCGGCGAGGCGACCGAGGATGCTGTAGTCACCAGGGATTCTATGATGACTACATGGAGGTGGCGGTGCGGGAACTGAAGGCGAAGCTCTCCGCCTACCTCGAGCGGGCCGCGGCCGGCGAGATGTTCACCGTCACCGATCGGGGCCGGCCCGTCGCCGTGCTCGGGCCGGTGCTCACCGCCGTCGACCTGTCGGCCGCGGTGAGGGCGGGATGGGTGACGGCGGCGACGACCACGGGGCTGCGGCCGGTCCGGCGCCACCCGGCGGCCGGCACCGTGCTCCAGGCCCTGGCCGAGGACCAGGGCGAGTGACCCTCTACGCCGACTCCAGCGTCCTGCTCAAGCGCTACGTCGACGAGCCCGACTCCGATCTCGCCGTCGAGCTGCTCACCAGCGACCCGAACCTGGTGACCGGCCGGCACACGATGGCCGAGGTCAGGCGCAACCTGGCCCGACTGCTCACCGGCAGTGCGGCCACGGCCGCCCGCGCCGCACTGGCCGACGACCTCGCCGCATTCGCCATCGTGGAGCTCGACGCCGGCACCTGCGAGCTGGCGGCGACGATCGCCGAGCAGACCGGCGTGCGCACCCTCGACGCCCTGCACCTGGGGGCCGCTCGCCGCCTCGGGACCGCGCTGACCTTCGTCACCTTCGACGTGCGCCAGGCCCAGGCCGCCCGTGCCCTCGGTTTCGCCGTCGCCGTCGCCGGCGCCTGAGCCCGAGCCGCTGCCGGTGTCGTCGTCGGCATCTCGGCCGGCGGCCGCCCGCACCAGCACGGCCAGGATCGCCCCTCACCTCGACGGAGCCCAGGGGCCTGCGATCGCCGGACGTACTCGACCGCTTGCGGCGAGACCTCGGCCGAGGGCGCGAGGTCGCTACCAGCCGATGCGGTGTCAATGTCCGGTCCGGTCAGGTGAACGAGATGGGAGGAGCGATGCGCCCGGAGTGCGCCATGCGCGACCGAGGTCCGGCGCTGGGTCGTCGACGAGGCGGCTCCACATGGCTACGTCGGGCTGCTCGTCCTTGACAGGTTCCCATGCCCTCAAGACACCCTCGCGGTTGAAACCGCAGCGAGCGGCGACCCTGTGCGAGCGCTCGTTGTCGAGATGGGTGACGAGTTGGACCCGCACGAGCCCATGGTCGCGAAAGGCCCACTCTGTGACGAGATTGAGCGCCTCCACCGCGATACCACGACCTCGAACCCGACGATCAAGCCAGTAGAACGCCTCGGCTCGACGCGCCTCGAGGTCGAACTGAAGGCCAATTTGACCAGCGCATTCGTCCGAAGGTGGCACTGTCACGGCAAAGCGAGCCAGACCGCGGGGCCACCACTCGAGGCCGCGTTCGACCCACTGCCGGGCCTGATCTTCGGTCATCGCCTCCGGCATCATCGTGAACCGGGGAATGTCGGGATCCCGGCAGGACTCGGCAATAGCGGCTGCATCGGCGACCCGGAACGGGCGCAGAGCGGCCTGAACGCCGGCGAGGGGCGGATCGGGCGGCACGAGATCACCCATTGGGACAGTGTCGCGGGCACAGGAACATCCGTCCGGAACTTCGAAGCCGACCTTCAAGCCGTGGCTCGACTGGGCTGGTAACGCAGAGCGACCGCCCCCGACCGGAACTCCTGGCGGCCCACGAGCTTCAGCTCGAGCCGCTCGCTCAGGCCGGCGAGCAACGTCGGCCCGTGGCCCGCCAGGATGGGGTGCACGACGAACGCGTACTCGTCGATCAATCCCATGTCCGCCAAGGCCAGCGGGAGGGTCAGGCCTCCCACGTACAGGCCTTCACCTGGCTCCCGCTTGAGCTGCTGAACGGCCTTCTCCAAGTCCCCCGGTACGAGCTCCGCGTTCCAATCGACCCGGTCCAGCGTGCCCGACACGACGTACTTCTTTGCCCCGTCGATCGTCCGGGCGAACGGGATCATCCAATCAGCCATCCAGTCAGGCCACGTTTCCGCCGCCGTCTGCCGCCACGCGGCCTCCATCATCTCGTAGGTCACACGGCCGAAGAGCAGAGCATCGGCTCGTTCCAGCTCGTCGGCAAAATGGCGATGCAACTCCTCGTCCGGGAGGAATGCCCGATGATCGCAGCAGCCGTCGACGGTGACGTTGATCGAGTATCGGAGCGGTCTCATCGGTTGCTCTCCCTTGCTGCGGTCGCAGGCACCTGGCGGTCCGTGATCAGACCGGCGCCGCCGCCACTTCTCATCGGCCCCCCAGTCGGACCGGCTGGGAGGGCGCGAGGATCGCGCAAGTTGACCCCACCGAGGAGGAACGTCCGTGCCAATCCATGCCCAGTCACCAGGCGCCTTGCCCCCAGTCGTCGACGCCGGCACCTGGCGCGCCGAGCTCGAAGAGCTGCGCGTGCGGGAGAAGGCAGCCACCCGTGAGCTCGATGTCATCGCCGCCCAGCGCCGCCGCCTGCCGATGGTCGAGATGCCCGACTACGTGCTGACGGGAGGGGATGGACCGATCCGGCTGGTCGACATCTTCCAAGGCCGGTCACAGCTGATCGTCTACAACCACATGTGGTTCCCTGCTGAGGAGTGGCAGTGCGGCGGCTGCACGAGCTTCACTGCGCAGTTCACCCGCCTTCACTTCCTCGGAAACTACGACGCTCGCTTCGTCGTGGTGACCAACGGCCCGATCGACGATGCCCTCGCCTACCGAGACAAGGTCGGGAACCGGATGGCGTGGTACTCGTCGTCGGAGAGCTCGTTCGGAGCCGACGTGGACGCGCCGCCGGGCGGGGGCTTCGCGGTCAACGTGTTCCTGCGCGACGGCGACACCGTCTACCGCACCTGGCACACCTCGGGACGGGGAGTCGAACAGCTCACCCACACCTTCGCCCTCGTCGACGTCCTGCCGTGGGGTCGTCAGGAAGAATGGCAGGACTCACCGGCGGGCTGGCCGAGCTCGCCGACCTACTCAGGGTGGCTCGACTCGCCCGACATCGCCCGGCTCTACGGGACCGACGCCGCAGCGGTGACCGAGATGGAGTCGCCACCTACAGGTTGACCGCCGCGACGCCTCGCCGCGCCACCCTCGAGGTCACCCGCCTCGACGGCCACCACACCACCAGTCGGCCACCACCATGAGTCGCCGGTGCCCGAAGGGTGTGCCGGCGGTCGGTGTGCTGCCAGACTTGGACGATGGCCGTCGCGTTGGAGGGGCTCCGGACCGTCATCTATCCGTCGCCGGACCTGGCCGGCGCCAAGGCGTGGTGGACGAGGTTCCTGGGGCAGGGGCCGTACTTCGACGAACCCTTCTACGTCGGATTCAACGTGGGCGGGTACGAGCTTGGGTTGTTGCCGAACGGCGACCCGGCCGACGGGGCGCTGACGTACTGGGGTGTTGCCGACGTGCCGTCGGCAGTGGCGGCCGCCATCGCCGACGGCGCCACCGAGCATTCGCCCGTGGCCGACGTGGGAGGCGGGATCGTCACCGCAACGGTCCGTACCCCGTCAGGCGCCATCCTCGGGCTCATCCACAACCCGCACTTCGGCTCCGACGCCGGCGAGCACTAGCACCAACGCGCAAGGACGATCTCGGCGCCCTCGGCGTCGTCGCCGCCAACTCCCCGACAGGTTCTGGGTCGTCCTGACCCCGCCGCAACCGACGCGCGAGCAAAGGGCAGTCAGACGCCGCGCCGCGTCGCGCCAGTGGGCAGAAGTAGGCGCGGGCTCAAGGTCGGACCTCGCACCGAACGGGTGCCGTTGGCGCCCCAGCATGGCTACGCTGGCTCAGTAGACAAGTTTGGCTAGTGAGGAGGGAATCAATGTCGGTAGCGCCCTATGTGATGGTCGACAGCGCGAAGACCTACCGAGAGTTCCTCGAGAACGCCTTCAGGGCCGAGGTGTCGAACGTGACTCTGCTGCCCGAGGATCCGGAGCGCATCGTGCACGCGGAGGCGCGGATCGGGACCGGGGTGCTGTATTTCGCCGACTCGGGTGACGGTGGTACGCGCTGCCTGAAGTCACCGTCGGACCCGGTGCACGTCCAGTTGTTGGCCGCTCTGCCGGATCCCGAGGTGGCCTTCGAGCGGGCGGTTGCCGCGGGCGCCACGCCGGCGATCGAGGTCACGACCCAGGATGACGGCAGCCTGATGGGTGGGGTCATCGACCCGTTCGGGACGCTGTGGTGGCTCAGCACGAAGCCGCCGGCCTGACCCGCGTTCCGTCGGTCCGCCTCTTGGTGCTGGGCGCGATCCGGCGGCGTGGCCGTGCCCACGGCTACCAGGTTCGTGCAGACCTGGAGTCATGGGGTGCACACGAGTGGGCCACGGCGACCTCGGGCTCGGTGTATCACGCGCTCAAGTCCATGGCGAGACAGCGGCTACTCCTAGTGCACGAGAGCATCCCCAGCGAAGCGGGCGGACCACCGCGGAGGGAGTACGAGATCACCGGCAACGGCGAGCAGGCGTACTTCACCATGCTTCGCATGGCGCTCACCAGCCACGATCCACGGCTCGACCTGCTCGCCGCAGCGGTGGGTTTCATCGAGGACCTGTCCCGCGCCGAAGCGATCGACCTGCTCCGACGACGCGCCCATGCGATGCAGCAATGGCAGACAAGCATCACCGCGCAACTGCCGCCCGATGCCGACCTGGCCACCTGGGGCCCGGTGGGCGCGGTTATTGGACTGTGGCTGCACACGGCCGAAAGCCGACTCCATTGGACCGACCGGTTGATCCAGCGCCTCCAGGATGGTGCCTACCGCATGGCCGGCGAGAACCACGACAGAGACGCTCCCCAGCCCCCTGAGCCGGCACCGCCCGCCCGTGCGCTGTCAGCCGGCGCCGAGCCCGAGACCGATGCCGCCGACCCGGCGCTTCTCGAACTTGGGGCACCCGACGGGACAGCTGCCCGCCACCGCCGCCCCGACCGCGCAGCGGATGAGCACGAGGCCGTCGTCGGTGCTGCGGGTGGAAGCGTGCTCGCAATCGGCCCGCACCTTGGTCTCGACCAACAGCTCGTCGAGATCGGCGTCGGTGAGCTCGGGCAACGGGTTGGCGGCCTCGTCCCGGGCTTCGCGGTTGGCCCGTTTCCGGCGGCGCTTGGCGCTGGCCATGAGAGGACCCCCTGGGCGATGGGTGTGGGGCGCAGCCCCACCGGATACGTGCGAAATCGATAGCAGTCTCGCCCAACGGTGCCGGGCGCGGGCGGCGGGGCCGAATTCCCGGGCCGGTGGCGCCGGTCGCGGCCGGTAGCGGCTGGGCCCGGGGTACGGCTAGCGTCAGACCGTCTGCGCACGCCCGGCAGCGAAGTCCGGACCCAACCGGCGCTGTCCCGCAACTGTGACCCTCCACGGGGAGCCAGGTCGCCTGCCGGGGGAACGCCTGACGAACCCAGCCTTCGAGGACAAGGGCGCGGTTCGCACGGCAGGGCCCCTGTCGTCGAGAGCGTTTTTCGACCCTCGACCGACAGGAGGAACAACCCTGCCATGAAGCGGACCCTGATCCTGGCGCTGTGCGCCGCCATCCTGGCCGGCGCCTGCGGCGACGACGACCCGGCCCCTGTCACCGCCGACGCCTCCACCGCCGCGAGCGCCTCGCCGGCCCCGCCCGCCGGTGGCGGTGACGACGGCCCCGACCGCATCGTGTCGCTGTCCCCGACCGCCACCGAGATGCTCTTCGCCCTCGGCGCCGGGGAGCAGGTGGTCGCCGTCGACCGGCAGTCGGACTTCCCGGCCGGCGTGCCCGTCACCGACCTGTCGGGCTTCGAACCCAACGTCGAGGCCATCGCCACCTACGACCCCGACCTGGTCGTCGCATCCGGCCTCGCCCCCGAGATCCGCAGCGGCCTGGAAACCCTCGACATCGACGTCCTGGTGCTCCCCGCCGCCATCACGCTCGACGACACCTACGCCCAGCTCGCCGACCTCGGCGTCGAGACCGGGCATGTCGACGAGGCCGCCGAGGTCGTGGCCGAGATCCGGTCCGGCATCGACGAGGTCGTCGCCGCCCGCCCGGAGCGAGCCGACCGGCTGACCTACTACCACGAGCTCGACGACTCGCTGTTCACGGCCACCTCGGCGACGTTCATCGGGTCGATCTACGCGCTGGCAGGCCTGGACAACGTGGCCGATGCCGCCGATTCCGACGGGGAGTTCGGCGGCTATCCGCAGCTGTCGGCGGAGTTCCTGGTCGACGCCGACCCGGACTTCGTGTTCCTGGCCGACACCGAGTGCTGCGGCCAGGACGCCACGACGGTCGCAGCCCGTCCCGGCTTCGCCGGCCTCACCGCCGTACAGGAGGGAAGGGTCGTACAGCTGAGCGACGACGTGGCCTCGCGCTGGGGGCCTCGCGTCGTCGACTTCCTACGGGCCATCGTCGAGGCCATCGCGTCGGTGCCGGCGTGAGGACGTGAGCGTCGCCGCCCCGGCGGTCCCGCCGAGGGCGCTGGGCACCGCCCGGCTCCGGCCGGGCTGGTTGGGGGCCGGGATCGTCGCCGTGGTGGCGGCGACGGGGGCCGGCCTGGTGGTGGGGCCCGTTGCCATCGACCCCCTCGACGTGGTCCGCGAGCTGCTCGGGCTCGACACCGACCTCACCGCCCGACAGGTCGCCATCGTCCGGGAGATCCGCCTTCCCCGTGTCGTCCTGGGCCTGCTGGTCGGCGCCACCCTGTCGGCGTCCGGCGCCAGCTACCAGGGCGTCTTCCGCAACCCGTTGGCCGACCCCTACCTCCTCGGCGCCGCCGCCGGCGCCGGGCTCGGGGTGACGCTGGTCATCGTGCGCACCGCCGACGGGGCCACCACCCCGCTCGGGACCCCGGTGGCGGCGTTCGTCGGGGCGCTGGCGGCGGTGGGGCTGACCTACGCGCTCGGCGCCGCCGGCGGGGCGAGGTCGTCGACGGCGGCGCTCATTCTCTCCGGGGTCGCCGTCGCCAGCTTCCTGACCGCCATCCAGGTCTATGTCCAGCAGCGCAACCTCGACACCATCCAGCAGGTGTACGTGTGGATCCTGGGCCGCCTCTCGACCGCCGGCTGGCACGAGGTCCGCCTGCTCCTGCCCTATGCGGTGTTCAGCGCGGTCGTCCTCCTCGCCTTCCGCCGCAGCCTCGACGTGCTCGCCGTCGGCGACGACGAGGCCACCACGCTCGGCCTCAACGCGAGACGCACGCGGCTGGTGGTGGTGGTGGCGGCGTCGCTCGGTACCGCGGCCGCGGTGTCGGTGTCGGGCCTGATCGGCTTCGTCGGGATCATCGTCCCCCACACCGTCCGACTGCTGGCCGGCGCCAGCCACCGGGCCCTGCTGCCGCTGTCGATGCTGTTCGGCGGCGCCTTCATGGTGCTCGCCGACCTGCTGGCCCGCACGGTGGCATCGCCGGCCGAGTTGCCCATCGGCGTGGTCACGGCCTTCTTCGGGGCCCCCTTCTTCGTCCTCGTTCTGCGCACGTCGAAGCGGGGGTTCTCCTGAAGTGCTGTTGAAGCGAGCGCCTCAGGCTGACGGCGCGAGCTCCGGCTCGCCCGGTGGCGCCGGGCCTGGGCGGCAGCCCCATGGGGGCTCGGTCATGCTGTCCTGCCGGGGCGTCACCGTCGACTTCGGCCGCCAGCGCATCCTCGACGGTGTCGACCTGGCCGTCGAGCGGGGAGCGTGGCTGTCGATCGTCGGCCCCAACGGCGCCGGCAAGACCACGCTGCTGCGATGGCTGGCCGGTCTCGTTCGGGCCGACGGCGACCTGCACCTCGACGGCCGCCCGGCGTCGGCTCTGCGCCGCCGCGAGCGAGCCCGGCTGATCGCCCTGGTCCCCCAGACGCCTGTCGTCCCGGTCGGGATGAGCGTCGGCGACTACGTGCTGCTGGGCCGCACCCCGCACGTACGGCCCCTGGGCCGCGAGGGACCCGACGACCTCGGCGCCGTCCATCAGGCCCTCGAGCACCTCGACCTCGTTGCCTTCGCCGGCCGGGAGGTGGCGTCGCTCTCGGGGGGTGAACGCCAACGGGTCCTGGTCGCCCGGGCATTGGCCCAGGGCGCTCCCATCGTCCTGCTCGACGAGCCGACGACTGCCCTCGACGTCGGCCATCAGCAACAGGTGCTCGACCTCGTCGACAGCCTGCGCGCCGAGCGCGGCCTCACCGTGATCTCGACCATGCACGACCTCACGCTGGCGGGCCAGTACGCCGAGCGGCTCGCCCTGCTCGACCGAGGCCGGGTGGCGGTCGAGGGGACCGCCACCGAGGTCCTCACCGCCGAGAACCTGGCCCTCTACTACGGCGCCCGGACCCGGGTCATCTACGACGGCGACCAACCCGTCGTGCTGCCCTTCCGGGAGCAGCCCGGCGGGGCCGTCAGGGGTATCTGTTGATCGTCGACCCCGACCCGGAGCGCCGGGCCCATCCCGACGACGGCCGCGGCCGTGCCCGCCCCGTGCTGGTGTGGCGGGCGCCGGTCCCGTTCCGGTGCGCCACGTCGGCTGCGCTGGGCGGGGGGCTCGGCGACCGCTCCTGGGTGTTCAACGCCGAGGTCGACCTCGACTACGACCGCCCCGACCCGCAGGCCCACCTCGCCGCGATCGCCCATGGCCTCGCTCTGGCGCCCGGCGCCGGTACGGGCATGATGACCGCGGCCCGCGTCCTCGACGTCCGCTGCGCCACCGACGGCGGCGCCGGGTGCGCCGCCACCGTGGCCGTCACCATCCCGACCTGGGCCGCCGCCCCCGACGGTGACCGCTCGCCGCGGGCTCCGGGCACGATCAACCTCCTGTGCCTCGTCCCCGCCCCGTTGGCCGACGCCGCCCTCGTGAACGCGGTGGTCACCGCCACTGAAGCCAAGGCCCAGGCGTTGCTGGCCGGCGGCGTGGCCGGGACCGGCACCGCCTCCGACGCCATCGTCGTCTGCTGCCCGCCCGGCGGCGACGAGCCCTACGGCGGGCCCCGCTCGACGTGGGGCGCCCGCCTGGCCCGAGCCGTCCACGCCGCCGTCACCGCCGGGTTGAGGCCGTGATGGCGGCGAGGGCGCCGGCGCCGGGTGCCCACGGGGGCGACGGTGCCCGGCTCGCCGCCGTTCTCGGCATCGACCCCGACGAGGTGCTCGACCTGTCGGCGTCGACCAATCCCCGGGCGCCGGACGTCGCCGCCCTGGCCGCTCGGCACCTCGGCACCTTGACCCGCTACCCCGACCCGGCTGCCGCCGCCGCCACCACCGCGGTGGCCGAGGCCCTCGGCGTCGAGGGGGACCGGGTGCTGGTCACCAACGGGGGAGCGGAGGCCATCGCCCTCGTCGCCGCCGAGCTGGCCACCGGCTGGGTCGAGGAGCCCGAGTTCTCCCTCTACCGCCGGCACCTCGACGCGATCGAGGCCGACGGAGGGCGGTGGCGTTCGAACCCCAACAACCCTCGAGGCGACCTGGCCCCGGCAGTCACCACCGCGGCGGTCTGGGACGAAGCCTTCTACCCGCTGGCCACCGGGGCCTGGACCCGGGGCGACGCCGAGCGGGGCGCGGTCGTGGTCGGGTCCCTCACCAAGGTGTTCCGGTGCCCCGGGCTCCGGGCCGGCTACGTGGTGGGCCCCGACGCAGCCCTCGTCGACCGTCTGCGCCGGCGCCAACCCCGGTGGGCGGTGAACGGGCTGGCGGCGGAGCTCGTCCCGGCCCTCATCGAAGGGGCCGACCTGCCGGCGTGGCAGCGGGCCATCGTCGGGCTCCGGTGCGACCTGGCCGACGTGCTCACCGCCGCCGGCTGGGCCGTGGAGGCGGCCGACGCGCCCTGGCTGCTGGTCCCCGACGCCCGCGGCCTGCGAGGCGATCTGGCCGCGGCCGCCATCCTGGTCCGGGACTGCGCCTCGTTCGGCCTTCCCGGCACGGTCCGGGTCGGCGTCCCCGACGAGGCCGGGCTGGAGCGCCTTCAGCATGCCCTTGCCGTTGGCCGACGGTGACCGTTGGCCTCCGAAACGCACCGGGCCGGCCGAGCCGGGCGCTAGAAAGGCGACGGGCTGCTCTCGAGGCGGCCCGCGGGAGAAGGGCGAACCGTCGATGAGCAAGATCTCGGACCTGTTGGCGGCAGGCCCGACGTTCTCGTTCGAGTTCTTCCCGCCCCGGTCCGAAAAGGCGGAGGCAACCCTCGCCCGCACGCTGGACGAGCTCGGGCCGCTGGGCCCCTCGTTCATCTCGGTCACCTACGGCGCCGGCGGGACGACCCGGGCCAAGACCCATGAGGTCGTCGTGGACGTCATGCACAGCCGGGGGATCACCGCCCTGGCCCACTGCTGTTGCGCCGGCCACACCCGGCCCGAGCTGGCGGCCCTGATCGACGAGCACCGCGACGGCGGCGTCGAGAACGTGCTCGCCCTCCGGGGCGACCCGCCCGCCGACCTCGGCCTGGGCCCGGGCGACCTCGCCCATGCCGGCGAGCTGGTCGCCCTGGTGCGGGAGCGAGGCGATTTCGCCGTCGGTGTCGCCGCCCATCCCGAAGGACACCCGTCGTGCCCTGACCGCCGGCTCGACCGCCGGCGCCAGGCCGACAAGCTCGCACGGGCCGACTTCGGCGTGACCCAGTTCTTCTACGACATCGAGCACTATCTGCGGTTCCGGGACGAGGTCACCTCGCTCGGCTGCACCACGCCGATCATCCCCGGCATCATGCCGGTGACGAACCCGGCCCAGGTGAAGCGGTTCGCCGAACTGTCGGGGGCGGACTTCCCGACGTGGCTGGCCGATCGGATCGAGGCCGCCGGCGACCAACCCGGCGCGGTGGCCCGACTGGGTGTCGAGGTGTGCACCGACCTCTCGCAGCGCCTGCTCGACGAGGGTGCACCGGGCCTGCACTTCTACACGCTCAACCGGGCCGAGTCGGTGCAGCGGATCTGGCACGGCCTCGGCCTGCGCAGGGTGGACAGGACTGGAGTACGAGCGAAGCGAGCGCTTCAGGTCAACGACCCGAGCCCCGGCTCGCCCGTCGGCGATGGGTACGGGGCGCAGCCCCACGGCGGACACGATGTGAGGAGCTGACGATGTCGTTCCCGTCCGATCTCGAGATCGCCCAGGCGGCGCAGGCGAAGCCGCTCCAGGAGATCGCCGCCGCCATGGGCATCGGCCCCGAGCTGTTGGAGCCGTACGGCGACTCCCTGGCCAAGATCAAGCTCGAGGCCATCGGCGTCCTGGCCGACCGGCCCCGGGCCCGCTACGTGGTGGTGTCGGCCATCACCCCCACCCCTCTCGGCGAAGGCAAGACCACCACCACCGTCGGGCTCGGGCAGGCGTTCAAACACCTGGGCCAGACGGCAACGGTCGCCTTGCGCCAGCCCTCGATGGGCCCCACGTTCGGGATCAAGGGCGGCGCCGCCGGCGGCGGCTACAGCCAGGTCATCCCGATGGAGTCGCTCAACCTGCACCTCACCGGCGACTTCCACGCCGTCACCGCCGCCCACAACATGCTCTCCGCCATCGTCGACAACCACCTGCACCAGGGCAACCAGGCCGGCCTCGACATCCACAACATCACCTGGCGGCGGGTGCTCGACATCAACGACCGTGCCCTGCGCAACGTGATCATCGGCCTCGGGGCCAAGCAGGACGGCATCACCCGCCAGACCGGCTTCGACATCACCGCCGCCTCCGAGGTGATGGCGGTCCTGGCCCTGGCCACCTCGGTCCCCGACCTGCGCGCCCGCCTCGGCCGGATCGTCGTCGGCTACACCACCGCCGGCGAGCCGGTCACCGCCGAGCAGATGCAGGGGGCCGGAGCGATGGCCGCCATCCTGCGCGACGCGGTGAAGCCCAACCTGCTCCAGACCCTCGAGCACACACCGGTGCTGGTGCACGCCGGCCCGTTCGGCAACATCGCCCACGGCAACTCGTCGGTCCTGGCCGACCTCATCGGCCTCCACAGCGGAGAGTTCCTCATCACCGAGGCCGGTTTCGGGGCCGACATGGGGGCCGAGCGGTTCTTCAACATCAAGTGCCGGACCTCGGGGCTGGTCCCCGACGCCGCCGTCGTGGTCGCCACCGTGCGGGCCCTCAAGGCCCATTCCGGCCGGCACCACATCGTCGCCGGCCGGCCGCTGCCCGACGAGCTCCTGGTGGAGAACCCCGACGAGGTGTTCGCCGGCGGCGCCAACCTGCGCAAGCAGATCGAGAACATCCGCATCCACGGGGTGTCGCCGGTGGTGGCGGTCAACGCCTTCCCCACCGACCACCCCTCGGAATGGAAGGCGGTCGAGGCGATCGCCGCCGAGGTCGGGGCGCGCTCGGCCGTGTGCCACCACTTCACCGAAGGCGGCCGAGGAGCGGTCGAACTGGCCGAGGCGGTCGCCGCCGCCGCCGACGAACCGTCGGAGTTCCGGTTCCTGTACCCGGATTCGGCGACGTTGCGGGACAAGATCGAGGCCGTCGCCTCCGGGGTCTACGGCGCCGACGGCGTCGACTACGACGCCCTGGCCAACCGCCAGCTCGACAGCTACGAACGCAATGGCTTCGGCCATCTGCCGGTGTGCATCGCCAAGACCCACCTGTCGCTCTCGTCGGACCCGACCCTCAAGGGCGCCCCGACCGGGTGGCGGATGCCGGTGCGCGAGGTTCGGGCCTCGGTCGGCGCCGGCTTCATCTACCCCCTGTGCGGTGAGATGCGCACGATGCCCGGCCTCAGCGCCCATCCCGCCGCCCATTCGATCGGCATCGACGAGAACGGCGACATCGTCGGGCTCAGCTGAAATGCGAGCGCAGCGAGCGCTTCGGCCCGACGGCGCGCGCACCAGCTGGCGCGCCGGCGATGGGTGTGCGCCGCAGCCCCGCAGCATCAACGGCGGGAGCTCGCGCTGATGGCCCTGCTGATGGACGGTGCCCGGCTCCGGGACGAGGTGGTGGCTGACCTGGCGGCCACCATCGCCGCCGCCGGCGCGCCCCCGGTGCGCTTGGCTATCGTCCATGTCGGCAACGACGTCCCGCACCGGGCCTACGCCGGCTACAAGCACGCCGCCGCCCATCGGGCCGGGATGCAGGCAGTATCGGTGGCGCTGCCGGCCACCGCCTCCCAGGCCGAAGTGGAGGACGCGGTGGGGCGGGCCGGGACCGACCCCGGAGTCCACGGCGTGTTCGTCCAGCTGCCGCTGGCCGGCGGGCTCGACACCCAGGCGGTCCTCGACGTGGTGCCAGTGGACAAGGATGTCGACGGTCTCGGCGAGCGCAACCTGGGCCGTCTGGTGCGGGGCGCGGCCGGCCAGGTCCCCTGCGCCGCCCGGGCGGTGGTGGGGATGCTCGAACGCTACGAACGACCCACCGCCGGGCGGCGGGTGGTGGTCCTCGGTAGGACGTGGCCGCTGGCGCTGCCCCTGTCGGTGCTGCTGGCCCGACCGGGGGCCGACGCCACCGTGACCGTGGCCCACGCCCGGTCCGAGGACCTGGCCGGGATCGCCGGCGAGGCCGACATCCTGATCAGCGCGATCGGCCGTCCCGGCCTGGTCACCGCGGGCTGGGTCCGGGCCGGCGCCACCGTGATCGACGCCGGCACCACCAGGACCGCGGACGGCCCGGCCGGCGACGTCGACGTCGCCTCGGTGTGGGAGCGGGCCGGCGCGATCTGCCCCAGCCCCGGTGGCCTCGGCCCCGCCACGGTGGCGTTCCTGCTGTCGCACACCCTCGACGCCGCCCGACGTCTCGGAGCCTTCCCCCCGGTGCCGCCCGACCCAGAAGGCTGAGCCCCCGAAGCCACCCGACGAGTGTCGAATCGTCTGGCCTCTTGCGCGGCTCACCGATGCGAGCACCGGGGCGCGAGCGGAGGTGCGGCCAGGCACGGCCAGGGTGGCCCGGGAACATTGACAACTAGTGTCCCGAGTTGGTAGTTCGCGTCATAAGTGTTCAGCTGTTCTAGCGGAGGCCGAAGCGGGCCTCGCGCACGCTGACGAATGACGACCACGGTGCAGCCGATCGGGCATGGGATCTTGGCTGCTCTCCTCCTCGTCATCGCCGGCGCGGCGAGCTTCATCGTGCTCAGCGCTCCGTCCCACGCGTACGACGGCCAATTGATAGCGATCGCCCACTCCCTCGGTGTTCCCTCCCCGCCGGCGCCTGACGTACCCGTACACGCAGGTCAGCACCCGCTCGGCGCAGTTGACTACCGCTATGACGAGCCGCTGCTTGTGCGCGCCTCCGCGCCCGTGGGCGGGCATCGATGGGCCCCAAACACGACAGAGCAGATCGACGACCATGCCCGCACCAACGGGCTCGAGGTGTCGGGTGCGGTGGCCCGACCCGTACCGCAACCGGGACCACATGCTGACCGGCGCGGACGTCGGCGACTGCGTCTTCGGCGCCTACCACGAGGACCGCTTCGAGGAGGTCGCGGTCGAGACGGCCGCCCCCCGGACCGAGCGTGCCGCACGCCGCCGGCTACGGCCCGCAGATGCCGAGGACGGTCTTGTCCATCGTGGTCGGAGCCTCGTAGCCCGACCTCGCCCGGCTGTACCCGAGGCCGGCAGTCGGGGAGCGGGCCCGTAGGCTCGGGCCGTGCGCACGATGAGCAGGAGCGAGCAACTTCTGGTCCGGCGCCACAGCGACGCCGGGTACCAGCGGGCGCCCGACGAGGTGGCGGTGGAGGAACCGCTGGAGATCCGCCTCGACGACCATCCGGTAGTCACCACCATGCGCACGCCGGGGGACGACGTCGAGCTGGCGATCGGCCTGCTCTACGCCGAAGGGCTCCTCGACGGGATCGCGGTACGGCGCGCCCGCCACTGCACCGCCGGCCTGGCTCCCGACGAGCCCCTCAACGTGGTCGTCGTCGAGACGGGCGGGCTGGCGCCGATCCCGACGCCGCGCCTGGCGGTGGCGACCGCGGCGTGCGGGCTGTGCGGTTCCACCACCATCGCCACCTTGACCGAGCGGCTCCCGCCCCTGGCATCGGCCGACGCGCCGGCGGCGGAGCTGGTGGCGAAGCTCGGTGAACGGGTGCTGGGCACACAGTCGCTGTTCGCCCGCACCGGTGGCGTGCATGCGGCCGCCGCCGTCGGCGAGGACGGTGAGCCCGTCTTGGTGCGCGAGGACGTCGGCCGCCACAACGCCGTCGACAAGGTGGTCGGGCGCCTGCACCTCGACAACCGCCTACCAGCCGACGGTCTCGGGCTCTTCGTGTCCGGGCGGGCCGGTTTCGAGCTGGTGCAGAAGGCGTGGGCCGCCCGGTTCGGCTGGATGGTGGCGGTCGGGGCGCCGACATCGCTGGCGGTGTCGACCGCCCGTCAGGCCGGCCTGGTGCTCATCGGCTTCTCCCGCAACGGCACCTTCAACGTCTACTCACCGGCTGAAGTGCGGGCGTAGCGAGCGCGTCGGGCCGACGGCGCGAGCGCCAGCTCGCCCGGCGGCGATGGGTGTGGAGCGCAGCCCGACAGGATGACCTGGTTACGGCGTAGCGGTTGCCGCCCGCTACTACGCTCGGGAGCGATGCCTCCCGCCCTGCGTGCCGTGCGCGGCGCCACGACGGTCGATGCCGACACCCGGGAGCAGGTCACCGAACGCGTGGTGGCCCTGCTCTCCGAGGTCTTCGAACGCAACGGCGTCGGCCACGACGACGTGGTGAGCGTGCTCTTCACCGCCACCGACGACATCCACTCGATGTTCCCGGCCGAGGCGGCCCGCAAGTTCGGACTGGGCGACGTCCCCCTCATCTGCGCCCGCGAGCTCGACGTCGAGGGAGCCACCCCGCTCTGCATCCGCCTGCTGCTGCACCTCAGTACCGAGCGGGCCCGCACCGAGCTGCACCACGTCTACCTCGAGGGTGCCAAGAACCTGCGCGACGACCTGCCCGCATGAGCGCCGGCCGGCGGGCCAACGTCGTGGGCACCGGTCTCATGGGCGGCTCGATCGGCCTGGCCCTGCGCCGTCAGGGGTGGGTCGTGGCCGGCGCCGACGCCGACGCCCAGCGGGCCCAGAGGGCGCTCGATCTGGGAGCGCTCGACGCCGTGGGGCTGGACGACCGAGCCGAGGTCACCTTTGTCGCGGTGCCGGTGTCGGCCGTGCCCGCGGCCGCCCGCCAGGCTCTCGGGGCCACCACCGGCCTGGTGACCGACGTGGGCGGGGTGAAGGCATCGGTCGTCGCCGCGGTCGACGATCCCCGTTTCGTCGGCGGGCACCCGATGGCGGGCTCGGAACAGGAGGGCGTCGACGGAGCCGACCCCGACCTGTTCGAGGGGGCGGTGTGGGTGCTGACGCCGACGGCGTCGACTCCCGACGCCGCGTTCGCACAGGTGCGCTCGATCGTGACGTCCCTGGGGGCGGAGGTCGTGTCGTTGTCGCCCGAACGTCACGACGCCCTGGTGGCGGTGGTGTCCCATGTCCCGCACCTCACCGCGGCCACGCTCATGCACCTGGCCGACGAACGGGCCGAGGAGCACCGGGCGCTGCTGCGCCTCGCCGCCGGCGGGTTCCGGGACATGACCCGGGTCGCCGCCGGTCACCCCGGCATCTGGCCCGACATCTGCGGGGAGAACCAGGTTGCCATCGTCGACGTCCTCGGGCGGCTCATCGACGCCCTCGGCGAGATGCGGGTGGTGGTGCAGACGGCTGACCGCGACGGGCTGCTGGCGGTACTGGAACGGGCGCGCCAGGCCCGCCTCAACCTGCCCAGCCGGGCGGCCCCCGGCGAGATGACCGAGGTGCGGGTGCCGGTACCGGACCGGCCCGGGGTGCTGGCCGACGTCACCACGCTGGCGTCCGACCTCGACGTCAACATCGCCGACCTCGAGATCGCCCACTCCAGCGAAGGTGACCGGGGGGTGCTGATCATGGTGGTGCCGGCGGCCCGGGCCGAACGGTTGCACGGCGGGCTCATGGCCCGCGGTTACCGGCCGGCGTTGCGGCCGCTGGGATGATCGGCCGATGACGATGTCATGGCCGGCGGTCAAGGTCATCGACGTCCTGGCCCGCCGGCCCGACGCCGAGGTCAACGTGCCCGGCTCGAAGAGCCTGACCAACCGGGCGCTGTTGTGCGCGGCGCTGGCCGATGGTGCCACCGAGATCGTCGGCGGCCTGGAGGCCGACGACACCGATGCCATGGCCGGGTGCCTGCGGGCGCTGGGCGCCGGCGTCGACGGGTGGACCGTGCTCGGCCGGGGCCACCCGAACGCCCTCGCCCGGGAGGCGGTGCTGAACGCCCGGCTGTCGGGCACCACCGCCCGGTTCCTCCTGCCGGTGCTGGCCTCGTCGGGCGGGCGCTACGTGCTCGACGGTGACCCACCACTGCGGGCGCGGCCGATGACCGGTCTGCTCGACGCCCTGGTCGAGCTGGGGGCGGCGGTAGCCTACGGCGACGAACCGGGCCGGCTGCCGGTCACCGTCGGCGGCGGGCCGTTGCGGGGCGGCGTGCTCTACGTCCCCGGCGACGTCACCAGCCAGTTCGTCTCCGCCCTGCTGATGGCGGGCCCGTACTTCGCCGCCGGCCTGCAGCTGCGGCTGACGGCCGACCTGGTCTCGGCCCCCTACGTCGCCATGACCCGTTCGGTCATGGAGGACTTCGGCGCACCAGCCGACGGGCTCGACGTCGGTCCCGGGCGGTACCGCTCGCCGGGGCACTACCGCGTCGAACCCGACGCCTCGGCCGCCTCCTACTTCTTCGCCGTCGCCGCGTTGACCGGTGGCCGGGTCACCGTTGCCGGTCTCGGCCCGGGATCGGTGCAGGGCGACCTCGGCTTCGTCGATCTCCTGGAACGCATGGGCGCGGTCGTCGAGCGGGCCCATGGTCGCACCACCGTGGTGGGGACGGGCACGTTGCGGGGCATCGACGTCGACCTACGCGAGATGCCCGACGTGGCTCCCACGCTGGCCGCAGTGGCCGTGTTCGCCGAAGGGCCGACGACCGTGCGGGGAGTCGGTTTCATCCGGGGCCACGAGACCGACCGGATCTCCGCCGTGGTGCACGAGCTGAGGCGGGCCGGCATCGACGCGACCGAGACGGATGACGGCTTCGTCGTGCACCCCGGCCCCCCCCGCCCCGCCCGCATCGAGACCTACGACGACCACCGCATCGCCATGGCCTTCAGCCTCCTCGGCCTGCGGTCGCCCGGCATCGAGATCGCCAACCCCGCCTGCGTGGCCAAGACCTTCCCCGGCTACTTCGAAGCGCTGGACGGGCTGCGGCGCTGACCGGGCCGGCGCTCCGCCGGGAACCGTCGGCCTACGCCGGCGGGGCGCCGCCGGCGGCCTCGAATGCTTGGAGGGCGCGCTTGGGGGCTCTGGCCCGCCAGGCGTCGGTCAACAGTTCGGCCAGCTCGGGCACCGAGAGGTTCTCGAGGCGGACGAGCACGGTCGGGTGGCCGTCGTAGTGGGGGGTGGTGGTGAACTTGTCGGGCTCCGCGCTCAGCAACGCGTCCTTCTCGGCGAGGTCCGCGACCCAAACGACGACCAGGCCGTCCTCGTCTCGCCACCGGCAGAAACCCTTGCCCTTGACCTTGAAGGAGGGCGTGCCGAACCACGGCACCTCGACGGTCTCGGGCAGGGCCCCGCAGATACGTCTCACGTCGTCGAAGGTGGCCATGCCGACAAGCCTCGCGTCATGCTGGGCCGGTGACGAGCCCGCCCTCTCCAGGCTTCGTCGGGCGCGACCGCGACCCCGCGGCCGAGGGCCTTCCGCCGGGCCAGCACCTGGTAGCCGACTTCCCGGTCCTCTCGGCCGGGCCGACGCCGGCGGTGCCCCTCTACCAGTGGGACTTCCGGGTCCTCGACGTCAAGGGAGAGCTGCTGGCCCGCTGGGACTGGGCCGGGTTCCGGGCTCTCCCGCACGAGACCGTCAGCTGCGACATCCACTGCGTGACGGGATGGTCGAAGCTCGCCATGTCGTGGCGGGGCGTGAGCGTCGACGTCCTGCTCGACGGGCTCGAGGGCGTCGCCGCCGGCGATCACGTCATGGCCTTCGCCGACGGCGGCCTCGCCGGTCGCCCCTACACCGCCAACCTCGCCGTCACCGCGATCACCGGCGGCCGGGCATGGGTCGCCACCGGCCGGGACGGTCACGACCTCGAAGCCGACCACGGCGGCCCGGCCCGCCTGCTGGTCCCGCACCTGTACCTGTGGAAGAGCGCCAAATGGGTTCGGGGGCTGCAGTTGCTCGAAGCGGACCGCCCCGGGTTCTGGGAGGGCCTCGGGTACCACAACGCCGGCGACCCCTGGCGCGAGCAGCGCTTCGGCCGCGGGGAGCAGTGAACCGCGGTCGGGGAGGGTTCCGGCGTAGCTCAAGCCCGGGCCGCGGGCTTGAGCTCGCCAGAAAGCGCCGGGCTCAGCCGCCGACGAAGATGAACTCGAGCTGGATGTTGTCCGGGTCCCGGAACACCATCGTCGAGTAGGCGAACGGCTCGGTCTCGTCGCGGATAGGGGTGTGGGCGATGCCGAGCTCGTCGAGACGGGAACCCCACGAGGCCAACTCGTCATGGGTTGAGACCGTGAAGGAGACGTGGTCGAGGCCGGTGCCGCTTTCGTCGAACTTGGCGCCGGAGTTGCCGTTGTTCTTGTGGACGCCGATGGCCACGCCTGACTTCGGCTCGACCAGCAACACTGCGTAGCCGGTGTCCTCGCGCTCATAATGGGGGAAGTTGACCGGCACCTTGTCCATCGAGAACAGCTTCTGGTACCACTCGACGCTCTTGTCAACGTCGGTGGCCGTAATCGAGAAATGGTGGAAGCCCGTGACCGCGGGGCCTGCGCCTTCACTCATGATCTTGTTCCTCCTGGTTGGTATTCGAACCAAGGCGTCGGGCCGCCGTCGGCCGGTGCCAAGTTGAGAAACTTACAGATCCTGCCGGGTGCCGCGCCCGGTCAGCGCTCCAGACGGGCTATCTCGTTGAGGATGCGCTTCTCGCTGACCCGCTCCGCCGTGCCCAGGACCTGGGCGAAGTAGCTCACCCGCAGCTCCTCGAGGAGCCAGCGGAGACCGTCGAGGGCGGCGAGGAGCTCGGTTCGTGCCGGCCGCGCCCGGAGCCGGTCGTAGCGCTGCTCGAGCTGCTGGGCCTGGGCCATGAGCTGGCGGTCGCGCTCGGGGGCGGCGGCCAGCTTGTCCAGCCGGCGGTCGATGGCCCGCAGGTAGCGCAGCACGTCGGGCAGCCGCCGGGCCCCGGTGGCGGTCACCCAGCCCGGCCCCAGCAGCCTCGCCATCTGGGCCCGCACGTCGGCGACCGCGGGCTGCAGGGCCGGGGCCGTGAGACGCCCGGTCCGGACCTCGATGTCGCGCACGGTGAGCAGGGCGGCGGCCACGGTCGTGGCCACGTCGGTCACGCCCGGCACGAGGCCGGACCGCGCTGCGGCGACCAGCGCCCCGAAGGCGTCGGCGTCCCACACCGGTCCGCCGGCGTCGGCCAGGAACCGGTCCACGGCACAGGTCGTGCAGTCGTCGAGCAGTTCGGCCACCGTGGCGTGGGCGGCGTAGGCCAGGGCCAGCCGGGTCTCGTTGCCGAAGAGGCGTTGGAGCTTGCCGGCCGGGACGGGGACGCTGAGGAGCAGCAGGCGGCGGCTGCCGGCCCACATGGCGGCGGCCTGTTCGCCGGCGCTGGGCAGGATGCGCACGGCGACGGTGCCGGTCTCGTCGACCAGGGCCGGGTAGCCCCGGACGGTGTGACCGTCCCGCTCGGTCTCGGCCACCCGGGGGAGTGTGCCGATCGACCAACTGGTGAGCCCGGTCCGTTCGATCCCCGGGGCGGCGTCGGCGACCGCGGCCCGCACCCGTGGGGCCAGGGCACGCTTGAGGGCGTCGAGGTCCTTGCCCGCCGCCAGCGTGCGACCGGAGGCGTCGACGACCCGGAAGGTCATGTGCAGGTACGCGGGCACGCGGTCGAGCGGCCACGTCGAAGGGTCGATCGCTTCCCCGCTCAGCCGGGACAGCTCTCGGGCCAGGGTGGCCAGCAGGGGGCCGTCGTCGGGCCCGGACCCTTCGACGAAACGGCGAGCGGAGTCGGCCACCGGCACGAAGTTGCGCCGCACCTGTTTGGGCAGCGAGCGCACGAAGGCGGTGACCAGTTCCTCGCGCAGCCCCGGTACCTGCCAGTCGAAACCTTCGGGGCTGACCCGGTTGAGCACGGCCACGGGTACTTCGACGGTCACGCCGTCGAAGTCCGAGCCCGGTTCGAACTCGTAGCTCAGGGCCAGGGAAAGCTCGCCCTGGTCCCATCGGGCGGGGTAGGCGGAAAAGCGGACCGGGCCGGCGGCCGGGTCGACCAGCATCTCGTAGGTGAAGTCGAGCAGGTCGGCCCCGGCCTCCCGGCGCTTGGTCCACCAGCGGTCGAAATGTCGGGCCGAGACGACCGTGCTGGGCACCCGTCGGTCGTAGAAGTCGAAGATCACCTCGTCCCCGACGAGGATGTCGCGGCGGCGGACGCGGCCCTCGAGGGCCTGGACCTCCTCGACGAGCTTGGCGTTGTGGCGGAGGAAGGCGTGATGCGTGTGCCAGTCGCCTTCCACCAGGCCCCGTTGCACGAACAGCTCACGGGCGGCGCCGGGGTCGATGCGCCCGTAGTTCACGGTGCGTTGGGCGATGGTGAGCCCGTGGAGCGTCACTGTCTCCGACGCCATGGCCGCGCCCCGCTCCGCGTCCCACCAGGGCTCGCCGTGGCTGCGCCGGACGAGATGGCCGCCCACCCGTTCGGCCCACGCCGGTTGGATCCGGGCCGCCACCCGTGCCCGCAGCCGGTTGGTCTCGACCAGCTCGGCCGCCATCACCCAGCGCGGCGGCTTGCGGTGAAGCGCCGAGCCGGGGGCGAGCACGAAGCGGGCGTTGCGGGCGCCGGCGAAGTCACTCTTGTCGTCGTCGCGTACCCCGATGTTGGACAACAACCCCGACAGCACCGCTCTGTGGACCTGGTCGGGCGGCGCCGGCACGTCGGCCTCCTCGACGCCCACTGACCGGGCGATGTGGCGCAGTTGGCTGTGGACGTCCTGCCATTCGCGCACCCTCAGGTAGTTGAGGAACTCGTCCCGGCAGAGCCGTCGGAACTGGCTCGACGAGCGGGCCGGCTGCTCCTCCTGCAGGTGCTCCCACAGCCGCAGGTAGCCGAGGAAGTCCGAGGTCGGATCGGCGAAGCGGGCGTGGGCTTCGGCCGCCGCCGCCTCCTGGCCGGCGGGCCGCTGTCGGGGGTCCTGAATGGCGAGGGCGGCGGCGATGACGAGCACTTCCCGGGCGCTGCCGTTGCGGCCGGACTCGAGGACCATCCGACCGAGCCGAGGATCGAGGGGGAGACGGGCCAGCCGTCGGCCCGTCTCGGTGAGCCGCAGCGGCCCGGTGCCGGCGGCCGGCTCCAGTGCCCCCAGTTCGGTGAGCAGGACGATGCCGTCGTTGATGTTGCGGGTGTCGGGCGCATCGACGAAGGGGAAGGCGGCGACGTCGCCCAGGCCCAGTGCGGTCATCTGGAGGATGACGGCGGCGAGGCTGGTGCGCAGGATCTCGGGCTCGGTGAACTCGGGCCGGGCGTCGAAGTCGTCCTCGGCGTAGAGGCGGATGCAGATGCCGGGGGCGACGCGGCCACAACGGCCCGCCCGCTGGTTGGCCGACGCCTGCGACACCGCCTCGATCGGCAGCCGTTGCACCTTGGTGCGCCGGTTGTAGCGCGAGATGCGGGCGGTGCCGGGGTCGATCACATAACGGATGCCGGGGACCGTGAGCGACGTCTCGGCCACGTTGGTGGCGAGCACCACCCGGCGGCCCCGGTGGGGCTGGAACACCTTGTGCTGCTCGGCGATCGACAGCCGGGCGTACAAGGGCACGGTCTCGATGCCGTCAGGCCCGTTGCGGGCGAGGGCGTCGGCGCTGTCGCGGATCTCGCGTTCGCCGCTGAGGAAGACGAGGATGTCCCCCGGGCCTTCGGCGCACAGCTCGTCGACGGCCTCACAGATCGCTTGGGCCTGGTCGCGGTCGTCGTCGCGCTCGTCCCCGATCGGCTGGTAGCGGACCTCGACGGGGTAGGCGCGGCCCGTCACGCTGACCACGGGGGCGTCGTCGAAGTGCCGTGACAGGCGCTCGGTATCGATCGTGGCCGAGGTGACGATGACCTTGAGATCGGGCCGCCGGGGCAGCAGTTGCTTGAGGTAGCCGAGGATGAAGTCGATGTTGAGGCTGCGCTCGTGGGCCTCGTCGACGATGATCGCCTCGTAGGCGTCGAGGTCGCGGTCGCGCTGGATCTCGGCCAGCAGGATCCCGTCGGTCATCACCTTGACGAAGGTGCCGTCGCCGACCCGGTCGGTGAAGCGCACCGTGTAGCCCACCGCGCCGCCCACTCCGGTCCCCAACTCCTCGGCCACACGCTCGGCGACGGTGCGGGCGGCCAGCCGCCGGGGTTGGGTGTGGCCGATCATCCCCCTCACTCCCACACCCGCCTCGAGGCACATCTTGGGAAGCTGTGTGCTCTTGCCCGACCCGGTCTCGCCGGCGACGATCACCACCTGATGGGCGACGATGGCGGCCACCAGGTCGTCCCGGCGCTCGCTGACCGGGAGGCCTGCGGGATAGCGGACCGCGGGTAGGGCGCGACGACGACGGGCCAGGCGGGCCTCGGCCCCATGCACGTCGGTCTCGACCTCGTCGACCGCCGCCTGCCGGCCTTCCTCGCCGCGCTGTGAGCGTGCTCGGGCCAACCGCCGCTCGAGCCGGCGCCGGTCACGGACCATCAAGGCGCGTACTCGCGTGTCCAGGTCGGCCGAGGTTTCGGAGGCAGGGAACATCGTAGGCTTGGGTGAGAACGGAGCCCGGCCCCCGAGCGGGGCCGAGATCTCTATCGCAAAGGAACGGCCGACTGCGGGGACGCAACCGGCGTCTCGTCCTGCCGGCGTTGTGGCATAGGAAGCCTAGGGCTACGCACGAGGGAAGGTGGACCGACGACGGTGGTCCGGCGCGGTGAGGCCGAGATGGGCGAAGACCTGGCAGTGGTGTCGCTGTTGCGGGCGATGGCGGGCTTCGCCAACGCCGCCACCACCCTCGTCGACGCGGTCGCCGACTGTCTCGGCCCGTTCGGTGACTGGGCCGGCTGGGAAGCGGCAAACCTGTACGTCCTCGACCACGACCGCCACGTCCTCGTCCCGACGTCGGTGGGCCACGGAGCCGGGAGCACGGCGTCGGAGCGGCTGCGGGCGGCCGTCGCCACGGTCGCGGTGGAGCACGGGACCGGGCCGGTCGGGGAAGCCTGGGCGCGGGGGAGCCCGATCTGGGCGCAGCGAGACTCCCGGCTCGGACCGGCGCTGGGAACGGGCACCGACCGCGCCGCTCTGGGCGTTTTCGCCCTGCCGGTGACATGCGAGAACGAAGTGGTGGCAGTGCTCGAGTGCTTCGGCCCCGCTCCGGCGGCGCCGGGCCCGACGCTGTTGGCGGTGGCATCGGAGCTGGCCGGGCTGCTGGGCCACGTGGCCGAACGGGAGCGGTCGGCCCAGCGGCTGCACCGTCAGCTGCACGACCGCGCCGCCGCCCTGGAGCGGGCCAACCTCGACCTGGTCGAGTTCGCCTCGGTGGCCGCCCACGACCTGCGCGCTCCGCTCCAGATCATGATCGGCTTCGCCGACCTCCTGGCCACCCGGTACCGAGACCGCCTCGACGACGAGGCCTTGGACTGGCTCCGGCGTATCCAGGCGAGCGGCCAGCGCGGCGCGGAGCTCATCGCCGACCTCCTGGCCTACGCCAACGTCGGCACCGGCCAGGTCGCCGTGGGCCCGGTGGCCCTCGAGGCCGTCGCCCACGAGGTCGCCGACGACCTGCGCCTCATCCACGCCGATGCCGTCGAGATCGTCGTCCACCCGCTGCCGATCGTGGCCGGCGAGAAGGGCCAGCTGCGCCAACTGCTCGGGAACCTGATGGGCAATGGCACCAAGTTCGTGGCGCCGGGGACCGCGCCGCGCGTCGTCGTCGACGCCGGGCCCGGCACCGGGCCCGGCGACGTCGTCATCAGGGTCACCGACAACGGCATCGGCATCCCTGCGAGCGAGCGCGACCGGGTGTTCCGCATGTTCCAACGACTGCACCCGCGCACCGACTACGACGGCAGCGGCGTCGGGCTCGCCATCTGCAAGCGCATCGTCGACCGCCACGGTGGGACCATCTGGATCGACGCCGCTGCCGGTGGCGGCACCCGTGTGTGCCTGAACCTGGCCCTCGCCGACCAGTCCCCGCCCCGCCCCTGACGGGGAGTCACCGGCGTTGGGTGGCCTCCAGATGGCGCAGATGGCTGAGCTCGGCGTCGGTGGGCGCCTCGGTGGTGCCGACCTCGGCGGCGACGCGAAGTTCCCAGCCGGTGGCGGCGACGACATCGTCGACCGCCACCCCCGGATGGACATCGGTGAGCACCAGCTCACAGGCGACGGGATCGGGCCGCAGGAGGCCGAGGTCGGTGATCACCAGCGTCGGCCCGGCCCCGGTCAGGCCCAGTCGCTGACGGTCGCCGGGACCGTCGCCGAAGCCGATGGTGGTCCGGAAGTCGAGACGTTCGACGAAGGCCCGCCGGCTGTGGCCGATCATCACGAAGACCTCGCCGCACGACGCCGCGATCTCGGGGGCGCCGCCGGCGCCGGGCAGGCGCACCGAGGGACGGTCGTAGGGCCCGATGACCGTGCTGTTGAGGTTGGTGAACCGGTCGAGTTGGGCCGCACCCAGGAAACCGACGTCGATGCGCCCGCCCTGCAGCCAGTAGGCGAACATCTCCGCCACCGGCACCACCGCGTCGGCGGTGTCGGCCAGTTCACCGTCGCCGATCGATAGCGGGAGACGTCGGGGCTTGGCCCCGATGCAGCCCGACTCGTAGATCAACACGAGGTTGGGGGCATGCGTCCCCCGGGCCAGGTTGGCCGCCGTGCTGGGGGCGCCGATGCCCACGAAGCACACCTGTCCGTCGCTCAGCGCCCGGGCCGCGGCCACCGTCATCATCTCCGCCGGCGCGTAGCGGTCGGGCGCCGAGCCCGTGCTCCCCCCCATGGCCGGGCGACGCTACCCACGCGCCCGGGCGGATGCCAACAGGCCGCCGGCCCCCAATGCCCGGCGGGCCAGCAACTATCGTCCCCACCCGCATGAGAGTCATCGCCATCGACGGTCCCGCCGGGTCGGGCAAGTCGACCGTCGCCCGGCGGGTAGCGGAGAAACTGGCGCTGCCCTACCTCGACACCGGTGCCATGTACCGGGGCGTCGCCTTCGCCGCCCTACGGCGCGACATCGATCCCGCCGACGCCGACGAGGTAGCAGCCCTGGCCCGCGCCGTGGCGATCGACGTCGGGACCGAGAAGGTGCTCGTCGACGGCGTCGACGCCACCGTCGAGATCCGTGGCCCGGAGGTGACCCGGGCCGTGAGCATCGTGGCCGCCAACCCGGTGGTCCGCGACGAGATGCGCCGGCGCCAGCGCGACTGGGTCACCGCCGCCGACGGGGGCGTCGTGGAGGGTCGCGACATCGGCACCGTCGTGTTCCCCGACGCCGAGCTGAAGGTGTTCCTGACCGCCTCGCCCGAGTCCCGCGCCCAGCGCCGGGCTCGTGAGGTCGCCGACCTCGACTACGAAACGGTGGTGTCCGACCTCGCTCGGCGTGACGCCCTCGACCAGGGCCGCAACGACAGCCCCCTGGTGCAGGCCCTCGACGCCATGGTGCTCGATACCACCGGGCTCTCGGTCGACGAGGTCGTCGCCATCGTCCTGGAGCATTTCGGTGGCTGAGCGCGCCTCACGCCGCGGCGGTGGCAGCGTCGAGCGGCGCCAGCCAGGCGTGTTCGGCCGAGCGCTCTACCGGGTGCTCCGGGGCCTCGTCCTGATGGTGGCCAAGGCGTTCGGCCGTGTCGAGATCGTCGGCCGCGAGAACGTCCCACCCGAGGGTGGCTTCGTCATCGCCCCGGTGCACCGTTCCAACGTCGACTTTGCCCTGGCCACCCTGATCACCCGGCGGCGCATCCGCTTCCTGGCCAAGGAGAGCATCTGGAAGAGCCGGGCTCTCGGCCGTTTCGTCGAGTTCGGCGGCGGGTTCCCTGTACACCGGGGCGCCGTCGACCGCGAGTCCCTGCGGACCTGTGTCGCGATCCTGGGAGCGGGCGAGCCCCTCCTGGTGTTCCCTGAGGGCACCCGCAAGGCGGGAGCCGCGGTCGAGGACCTCTTCGACGGCCCTGCCTACCTGTCGTGCCGGGCCGGTGTGCCCATCGTCCCGGTGGGCATCGGCGGGTCGGCGGCGATGATGCCCCGAGGAGCGAAGATGCTGAGGCGCTCCAAGCTGGTGATGATCGTGGGCGAGCCGCTGGAACCGCCGGCGGTCGAGGGCCGGGCCTCCCGACGGGAGATCAAGGCGATCACCGAGACCCTGCGCGAGACCGTGCAGGCGCTGTTCGACGACTCCAGCAAGCGAGCCGCCGAGAAGTAGCCGGCGGCTCGCCGACGGCTGAACGCGGGCTAGGCCAGGGCGCTGAGGACGTCGGAGGCGGCGAGCTCACGGTCGTTGACCGGGTTCGGCGACCCCGGCGGCCCTCCGAGGGTGAGAGCAGCGACGGCGTCGATCGCGCTCAGGAGCTCCCGCAGCTCGGGCGGGGGAGGGAAGTACTCGTCCTCCTCGGTGATGCTGACCTGCTGCACGCCGTTGCGGGGGCCGAGACGCTGGATCACGGCCTCGACCAGCTCCTCGGGCGCCGACGCCCCGGCCGTGACCCCGACCGTGCCGTCGAGGTCGTCGGGCAGCTCGTCGGGGGAGTTCACCCGATAGACCCGGTCGCACCCGGACTCCCGGGCCAGCTTCTCGAGCGCCCGGGTGTTCGACGAGTTGCCGGAGCCGATGACGACCATGGAGTCGCAGCGCCCAGCGATGGCCATCAGCGCGCCCTGTCGGTTGGTGGTGGCGAAGCAGAGGTCGCTTCGCCCTGGCTTCCACAGCTCGGGCCAGCGTTGCTCGGTGGCGGCCAGCACGTCGGCCCAGTCCCGGTGCGACAACGTCGTCTGGGCCAACAGGGCGACGGGTTGGCCCGTCTCGGGCAGGTTGACGACGTCGGCCACCGACTCCACCAGGCGCGTCGAGCCGGGGGCGACGGCCATCGTCCCCACCGCCTCCTCGTGGCCGCCGTGGCCGACGTAGACGACCTGGTAGCCCTTGCCGGCGCGCACCTTCAGCTCATGGTGCACCTTGGTCACCAACGGGCACACGGCGTTGACGACGTAGCCCGCCCGCTGCTGGGCGGCATCCACCACTTCGGGGGCCGAACCGTGGGCCGAGAGCATGAGCGGCCGACCGGCGGGCACCTCGTCGATGTCGTCGACGAAGACCACCCCGAGCGACTCGAACCGCTCGACGACGAGCCGGTTGTGGACGATCTCGTGGAAGCAGTACACCGGCGGCTCGAACGCCTTGACCATCCACGCCAGGGCCTTGATCGCCATCTCCACGCCGGCGCAGAAGCCCCGGGGGTCGGCGAGCAGCACCCGGTCCACTGCCATCGGCGGCAGGTTACTGGGGGTATGCCAGACCCCGACCATCGCCTGCGTGTTCGTAGCGGCGGCCGCTGTGGATGGGCCGAGCCCCATGTCGAACCCCCGCGAGCCGAGGTCGAGCAGGCCGATCGGGCAGTCTGACCTCGTAGTCTGTGCGCCGTGGCCCTTCCCCGAATTGTTGCTGTCGCGCCCGGCTCGCCGGCGGCGCGAGCCGGGTTGGCCGCAGGCGACGAGCTGGTCCGGCTCAACGGCCAGGTCCCCCGCGACATCATCGGGTACCGGCTGCTGGCCGACGAGCCCGACATCGAGATCGACGTGGTCCGGGCTGGCCTCGAACGCACCGTGATCGTCGCCAAGATCGCCGGCCAACCGCTCGGGGCCGAGGTGTCCTCGGCGCTGTTCGACCAGGTACGCACGTGCGACAACCACTGCGAGTTCTGCTTCATCTACCAGCTGCCGCCCGGGCTGCGCCCGAGCCTCTACCTGAAGGACGATGACTACCGGCTGTCGTTCCTCTACGGGAACTTCACCACCTTGACCCGCTTCACCGAGGCCGACCTCGAACGGGTCGTCACCGAGCGGCTGTCGCCCCTCAACGTGTCGATCCACGCCACCGATCCCGACGTGCGGTCCCGCATGCTGCGCAACCGGCGGGGCGCGACGAGCCTGCGGTGGCTGCGGGCACTGCTCGACCACGGCATCGACGTGCACGGCCAGGTCGTCGTGTGCCCCGGCGTCAACGACGGGGCCGTGCTCGACGACACCCTCGTCGGCATGCTCGACCGCTTCCCCGAGCTCGCCTCGCTGTGCGTGGTCCCGCTCGGTGTCAGCAAGTACTCGACCGAGGCCGCCATGCGTCCCCACACCCTGGCCGAGGCCCGTGCCGTCGTCGACTGCGTCGAGGACTGGCAGGGGGTGTTCCTGTCGGTGCTCGGCCGGCGCCTGGTCTTCGCCGCCGACGAGTACTACCTGCTCGCCGCCCGGTCGTTCCCGCCGGCTCAGAGCTACGAGGGATTCGCCATGCACGAGGACGGGGTCGGCATGGTCCGCACCTTCGAGGCCGAGCTGCTCGGTCGCGCCGAGAACCCCGTGGGGACGACGCCAGGGTTCTTCGCCTGGGCCGAAGGCCGCCTCGACCAGGGCGAGACCGACTACGAGCCCTACCGGGGGCCGCGGCTCGGCCCGGGAACCCCGGTCGCCCTGGGGCCGCGGCGTCGCCGCGCCGGTGGCGCCACCGCGGTGCTCACCGGCGTGTACGGGGCGCAGGTGCTGGCCCCGATGCTGGCCCAGGCCGGTGCCCCCGAGGTCAGGCTGGTCCCGGTCGAGAACCGCTTCTTCGGCGGCAACGTCGGCGTCGCCGGCCTCATGGTGGGCGAGGACCTGGCCCGGGTGCTGGCCGACCAGCCCGTCGGCGACCGCTACCTGCTGCCCGACGTCTGCCTGTCCAACGGCGTGTTCCTCGACGGGCTACGGCCGACGGAACTGCCCCGCCCGGTCGAGGTGGTCGCCACCGATGGTTCGGCCCTGCGCCGCGCCCTCGGCCTGCGCTTGGGACGCCCTGGCCGGCGCACGATGACGGGACAGTGGCGACAACGTTCGACGGCACACGCGAGCCCACGATGACAGACCAACCCCGAGAAGGTTCGACTGGAGACCAGAGCGCCGGAGCGCCGGCGCCGGCGC
>JBQTIQ010000007.1:0-10872 GCA_052387955.1 Acidimicrobiia bacterium
GGCAGGTCGCCGTCGCGGCCGCCAGGCCGCCGGCGACAGTCTGCGGAGGCAGGAGCGAAGCGACGCCCGCAGCAGACCGACAAACTCAGTACACCCATTCCCGCAGGAGAGCGTCACCGCGTTCGGCCCACTCCTCGACCGTCACCCCGTAGCGGACGTGGTCCTCCCAGATCCCGTTGATCTCGAGGTAGCGCTCGGCGATGCCTTCCTCCCGTATGCCGAGCTTGTCGACCACGCGACAGCTGGCCTTGTTGCGGGGGATCACCGCCACCTGCACCCGGTGCAGGTGCAGCTCGTCGAAGGCGAAGCGGCACAGCACGACCAGCGCCTCGGGCATGTAGCCCTTGCCGGCGAACGCCTCGTCGATCCAGTAGCCGACATAGCACGACTGGAACGGGCCCCGCTGGATCGACGTGAGGTTGATCTCGCCGGCGAAGACGCCGCCGACGAAGATCCCGAACCCGTAGGCAGTCCCCAGTTGGCGCTCGCGCTGGCGGGCGCTGCAGCGCACCGCGAAGGCGTCCCGGTCCTCGACCGGGTCGGGCTGGCCCGGGACCCGCTTGGTCTCCCACCGGGTGAGCCAGTCCCCGTTCCGGCGCCGCACCTCCTGCCACGCCAGGAAGTCGGAGACGACCAGTGGCCGCAACAACACCCGCCGCCCGAACAACGTCGGCGTGCTCATGGCCATGACCATGCCCCGATCCAGGTGCCAGAGCACCTCATCGGGCGGCCCTCACGGCGTCGATGGCGGCGGCGTCCTCGAGGCCCGACAGGTCGCCGGCATCGACGCCCATCGCGGTCGCCCGGATGGCCCGGCGCAACACCTTGGCGCTGCGTGTCTTGGGCAGGGCGTCGACGAAGCGCACTCCTGCCGGCGTGAACGGCTTGCCCAGCTGATCGGCGACCACGGCTACCAGTTCTGCCCGCAGGCCCGGTGACCCCTCCCACCCGGGCACCAGTACGACATAGGCCCACAGCTCCTCCCCCTTGAGCTCGTTGGGCATCCCGATGGCGGCGGCCTCGGCCACCGCGGGATGCGACACCAGCGCCGATTCGGCCTCGGCCGGGCCCAACCGCTTGCCCGCGATCTTGATGGTGTCATCGCTGCGCCCGTGGAGGTACCACCGTCCGTCCTCGATCGACGCCCAGTCACCGTGCACCCACACGTCGGGCCAGCGGGACCAGTACGTCTCGAGGTAGCGCTCGGCGTCGTGGTAGAGGCCTCGGGTCATCCCCGGCCAGGGTTTGGTGCAGACCAGCTCGCCCACCTCCTCGCGGCAGGGACGGCCGGCCTCGTCGAACACGTCCACGGCCATTCCCAGGGACGGGCCGCCGAGCGTCATCGGCGTGAGCGCCTCCACCGGGTGCGGGCTCAGGAAGCAGGCCCCCACCTCGGTGCCGCCCGAGATGTTGATGACCGGGCAGCGCCCACCGCCGACCACGTCGAAGTACCACCGCCACGGGCCCTCGTTCCAGGGTTCGCCGGTGGCGCCGAGCACCCGCAGGCGCGACGTGTCGTGCGCTTCGACCGGCTCGGGGCCTGACGTCATCATGCTGCGCACCAGGGTCGGGCTGACCCCCAGGATCGTCACCTCGTGGCGTTCCACGAAGGCCCACAGCCGATCGGGGTGAGGCCAGTCGGGGGCACCGTCGTAGAGGCAGACGGTGGCGCCGTTGGCCAGGGCGCCGACGATCGACCACGGGCCCATGATCCAACCGAAATCGGCCAGCCAGAACAGCCGGTCGCCACCGGCGGTGCCGGCCTCGGCCCCGCGGCAGTCGAACTGGAAGGCGGCCTCTTCGGCGATCTTGGCCAGGAACCCGCCGTGCACGTGCACGGCACCCTTGGGCCGGCCCGTAGTACCCGACGTGTACGCCAGCAGCAGGCGGTGCTCGCTGTCGACCGACGCCGCCGCAAACGCGGGGGCGTCGGGGTCGGCGGGCCAGCCGTCCCCGTCGAGACGGGGCACGACGATCAGCTGCTCGACCGAAGCCACCTCGGCCATCGCCGCCTCGGCGGTGGCGCGCATCTCGATGCGCCGGCCGCGGCGGAGGCAACCGTCGGCGGTGATCAGCGCCTTGGCGCCGGCGTCGGCCAGGCGGAGGGCGATCGCCTGGGCGCCGTAGCCGGAGAACAGCGGCAGGGTCACGGCTCCGAGCTTGGCCAGGGCCATGAACGAGGCCACCACCTCGGGGACCATCGGGAGGAAGACACCGACGGTGTCGCCTTCTCCGATGCCCCGCTCGCGGAGATCGGCGGCGAGCGCATCGACTGCACCCCGCAGTTCGGCGAACGACCAGTGCCGGACCGAGCCCTCCTCTCCTTCGGCGATCACCGCCAGGGCGTCGGGGGTCGCCTGCGCCCACCGGTCGACACAGGCCGCGCCCAGGTTGCAGCGCCCACCGACGAACCAGCGCGCCCACGCCACGCCGGCGCTGGCATCGAGGACCTGGTGGTACGGCTGGTCGAAGGGCAGCCCGAGGAAGCCGACCACTTCGTGCCAGAACCACTCCGGTTCGTCGATGCTGCGGGTGACCAGCTCGTCGAAAGCGCCGATGCCCTGGGCCGCCATGAACTGTTCGACCACGGTCGAGCCGTCGAGCGGCGGCTCCCAGACCACCGGTCCCCTCACCGGCCGGCAACGCCCGTGGCGTGGTGCCCCCAGTACCCGCCCGCCACTGCCTTCATCGTCCGAGGATCTCGGTCAAGGCGCCGAGCAGGAGGGTCACGTTGCGGGGGCGGGCGGTGTGGCCCATGCACCCGATGCGCCAGACCTTGCCGGCGAAGGGCCCCAGGCCGCCGCCGATCTCGATGCCGAACCGGTCGAGGAGGACCTTGCGGGCGCCCGCTTCGTCCACCCCGTCGGGGACCCACGCGGTCGTCAGCTCCGGAAGCCGGTAGCCCTCGTCGGCGAAGAGCCGGAAGCCGAGCCCCTCGAGCCCTTCGGTGAGCTGGAGGCCGCATTCTGCGTGGCGATGCCACGCCGCGTCGAGGCCCTCCTCGAGCAGGGCGCCCAGGCCGGCGTGAAGGGCGGTGATCATCGCGGTGGGCGCGGTGTGGTGGTACACCCGCCCGCCGCCGGCGTCGAAGGCGTAGCGGGCGATCATCGACAGATCGAGGTACCAGCTCGGGCAGCGCTCGACGAAGCGCTCGACGGCCCGCTCCGACACGGTCAGCGGCGCCAGCCCCGGCGGGACGCCCAGGCACTTCTGGGTACCGCTGTAGGCGATGTCGACCTGCCACCGGTCGACCTCGACGGGTATACCGCCGAGAGAGGTGACGCAGTCGACCAGGAGCAGGGCATCGCCCTTGCCCGCCCCCAGCGCCTCGATGTCGTTGCGCACGCCGGTCGACGTCTCGGCATGGACCACGGCGATGACCTTGGGCGCCGGGTGGGCCCCGAGCAGGTCGTCGGGCGCCAGGGGCCGGCCCCAGTCGGCGCCGACCCGGACGACCTCCGCACCACAACGGGAGGCGACGTCGCACATGCGCTCACCGAACACGCCGTTGACGCCGACGACCACCACGTCGCCGGGCGCCACCACGTTCACGAACGCCGCCTCCATACCGGCCGAACCGGTACCGCTCACCGGGAGCGTGAGCCGGTTGCCGGTGCGGAAGACCTGGCGCAGCCGGTCGTTGGTCTCGTCGAGCACGGCCAGGAACTCGGGGTCGAGGTGCCCCAGCAGCGGCCGGGCGAACGCGGCCGCCACCTCGGGGTACGGGTTGCCCGGCCCGGGGCCCATGAGGATGCGATCGACAAGGGCCACCGCGGCGACTGTAATCCCCCATCGGCGGCCCGCTCCCTGGCAGCGTCGCCGCCAGGAGCGCCGAAGCGCCAGTTCAGGCGCGTGCAGGCACGGCGTGCGGGGCCGGGGAACGCGGCGAGCTCAGCGGGGGAACGCCAGCATGTCCTGTACGAGCCCGTCGAGGAGGTCGGCTTCGGACACCAGGCACTCGTCGAAGCCGAACTTTCGGAAGATCGCCACCAGGATGCAGCACCCGCCGACGATGACGTCGGCCCGAGCCTCCTCCAGCCCCGGGTTGTGGATGCGGTCGGCGCGGGCTTCGGTGGCCAGGGTGCGGAACACGTCCTCGGCGGCGGCACGGGTGAGCCGGAAGTGGTGGACCCGGTCACGGTCGTAGGCGGCGAGGCCCATCTCGACCGCCGCCACCGTGGACACGGTGCCCGCCAGCCCGACGAAGGTGGCTGCCGAGCCGGCGTCGGGAAGGTCACGGATGACGTCGTCGAGATGGGCGGACGCCACCGACAGGCAGGCGGAGAGCTCCTCGGGCTGGGGCGGGTCGTGGTCGAAGAACTGCTCGGTGAAGCGCACGCAGCCCATGTCGGTCGAGGACACCCCGTCGGCGTGGTCGGTACCGAACGCGAACTCGGTCGACCCGCCTCCGATGTCGAAGACCAGGAAGGGGCCCTGGTGCGGGGAGAGGTCGGCGGTGGCGCCGAGGAACGACAACCGTCCCTCCTCCTCGGCGCTGATCAGTTCCGGGCTCACGCCGACGGCGTCGTGGGCGGCGGCGAAGAAGCGGTCGCGGTTGGCGGCGTCGCGGGCCGCCGAGGTGGCCGCCATCCGCACCCGGCCGGCGCCGAGCCGGTCGATGACCTCGCCGTAGTGGCGCAGCGCGGCGACGGTGCGGTCGATGGCGGCGTCGGCCAGCACGCCGGCGGCGTCGACCCCCTGGCCCAGCCGGGTGATGCGCATGAGCCGTTCGACGGTCACGAAGCCGGCGCCGTCGGCCGACGGCTCCGCCACCAGCAGCCGCGTCGAGTTGGTCCCACAGTCCACCGCGGCAAGGCGGTCTCTCATCGAGCCGGCCGTTCGAGCTGGTCGGCGACCCACCGGCCGACCGGGTCGTCACCGCCGGCCAGGTACCAGGCGTAGTGGGCATGGAGGCACTTGACGCCGGCACGGGAGCCGCCGACGCCGCCGGAGGGCCGGGGACCGGTCCAGGAGGGCTCGACGAGGGCGTCGCGCTCGGCCCGGTAGCGCTCGTGCGCCCGGTCGAGCGCACCGGGGTCGACGGCGGCCGCGGCGGCGGACACGCCGCCGGTCGACTCCAGCCGGCCCACGAGCGTGCGTTCGGGCTCGCCCACCAGCCAGTAGCGGGTCGGCATCGGGGTGCCGTCGTCGAGCAGGGGCGGGTTACGGATGACGACCGGCGAACCGTCGGGATGGCGCACAACGACGTCGACCACGCTGCGGGCCGGTCGGCCGAGCAACGCCGAGACCACGACCCGATCGTCGTGCGCATCGTGGGCCGCGGCCGGTGGCCGGAGTTGGCGGGTCATCGGTGCCCTTCCTACCGACGTGCGCGCCCCAGCGCCAAAGCGGCCGCCGTGAACGAGGTGCCGAAGGCCGGTGTAGCCGCGCTGGTGGGCGGCCCGCCGATGCGAGCGCCGGAGCACCAACGCAGGCGCGGCCAGGCTCGGCCTGCGTGGCCGGCCCACCGATGCGAGCGCCGGAGCGCCAGCGCAAGCTCGGCCTGCGTGGCCGGGGAACGCCATCAGCAACGCTATAAACACTCCCATGGACCTCGGGCTCGGTGGGCGTACCGCTGCCGTCGCCGCCGCTTCGGCCGGGTTGGGCTTCGCCGCCGCCGCCGCCCTCGCCGCCGAGGGGGTGCAGGTCGCCATCTGCGGGCGCAATCGCGACACCGTCGACGATGCCGTACAGCGGTTGGGGGGCGACGCCGTCGGGCTCGTCGCCGACGTCGCCACGCCCGCCGGAGCCGGCGCGTTCGTCGAGGAGGCCATCGCCGCGCTGGGCCAGGTCGACATCCTGGTCCCCAACGCCGGCGGTCCCCCGTTCGGCGGCTTCGCCTCGACCGACGTCGCCGCCTACGCCCAGGCCCTCGACCTGAACCTGGTGTCGGTGGTGGCGATGTGCAAGGTGGCGGTACCGGCGATGCAGAGCCGGCGCTGGGGCCGGGTCGTGGCCATCACGTCGGCCGCGGTACGCCAGCCGATGGACAACCTCATCCTCTCCAACACCGCCCGGGCGGGCGCCACCGGGTTCCTCAAGTCGGTGGCCAAAGAGGTCGCCGCCGACGGGGTGACGGTCAACTCGGTGCAGCCCGGCCTGCACCTCACCGACCGGCTGCGGGCCCTCTACGCCGGGCGCGACCTGGCCGAAGGGACCGCCCACGTCCCGGCCCGGACCTTCGGCGATCCCGCCGATTTCGGTTCGGTGGTGGCGTTCCTGTGCTCAGAACAGGCGAAGTTCACGACCGGCGCCGCCCTGCAGGTCGATGGCGGCTGGTACGCCGGCCTCCAGTAGCACGGCGAGCAGCGGCGGCGGCCCGCGCCGGGCGGTCTAGCCCCAGTGGGAACGGACGGTGGAGGGTCTGGAGCCGACGTCCCCCAGGTCGGAGCGGGCGCGCTGGCGGGCCAGGGACCACCTCAGCTGCTCCTCGGGGAACTCGTCGGGCGAGCGCCGGCGAAAATGGCGCTCCAGGAGCGGCTCGGGATCGGCGCCGGCGTTCATCGCGTCGCACGGCGCCCGATAGGCGCAGACCGAGCAGCGCTGTGGCGCCGGGTCGGGGGGTGTGCGGGCCGCCGTCACCATCTCGGCCGCCACCCGGCCCATGTACCGGCCGACGTCGCCGACCGAGCGCCGGCTGCGGCGGACGTACGTACGCCGCACGAACTCGTTGCCCTGCTGGAGGAGGATCTCGTCCTGCGCTGGCGAGCGGTTGTCGTCGTGCACCACCGGGGCGCTGTCGTCGCCGCCGACCGTCAGTGGGCTCCGTCGGTAGTTGGGGTGGCGCTTGCCGGTCATGTCCCGCTTGTCCAGCACCTCGATGTCGGGGCGACCGATGCCGTGGTCGTGGCGGGGGGCTGCCGCGCAGGCGTCGAGGCGCAGCTCGTTGAGAACGGTGCCGGCCAGGCGCAGCTGGGGGTAGGACACCTCGAGCGCCCACATGTTCCACAGCGCCACCGACGGGCCCAGGAGCTCGTCCTCGGGGCACCAGCGGTCGGGAACGACCCGGTGCTCGACGGCCCACCACTGGTCATCGTCGTCGGAGAAGAGCTGGTCGAGCCGGGCGAAGTACCGCACCGGCCGGCGATCGGGAGTCCCCAGCTCGTCTTCGGGGGCATCGGGATCGGCGATGTGGGCCCACACGGCATGGTCGGCGAACACCGAGGCGAAGTCGTCGACCTGCATCGCCCAGTCGAGGTAGTGACCGAGCACGGTCTCACCGAGGGCGATGTGGTCGGCGAAGTCACTTTCTACATCGGCCGTGAACGGCTGGACCGCTTCGTGGGCGGCACGGTCCTCCCCCATCGAGCGCAGGAAGCCCCGGAGGGCGAGCGGCCGCACGATGGTGCGGTCCCACTCGTCCATGGCGGGGAGGTAGTAGGCCGCCAGGGCGCAGTAGATCGCCTTGTCGAACTCGAACGGCGGTGGCAGGGACGGCAGGTAGCCCTGGCGGACCGAAGCGCTCAGGTCCCACTGCCGGCGGCACCGGAGGAACCCGTCGATCTCCCGCGGTCGCAGCACGTACGTCCACGTCACTGCCGCTCAAGGGTACCTTCCCGCCCCCCGCCCGGCCCGATGAACGCTCGGCCGGCGCATGCCACACATCCGGTGGCACTTCGTCCTACCTCCTGGCGCCGCCCGATGGGCTAGCGCTTGGCCTCCTTGCCCTTGTTCACCCCCGCCTTCTTGGCCGGCGCCTTCTTCTCGGCCGCCTTCTTGGCCGTTGGCTTCTTGGCCGCCGGGGCCCTCCCCACTACCGTCACCGCGCCGGCGCCGGGGGCGAAGGTGGATTCGCCGCCGGAGTCCCACTCGACGGTCAGCAACGTGCCGCTCACCCCGGTCACGCGCCCCGACCGCTTCAGTTGGCCGACCTTGTTCGAGGCAACTTCGACCTGGTCACCGACGTTCACCATGTCCGATACCTCCGCTGGCGGTCCTTGGCCTGCGCATACTGCCGTCGCGAGCGCCGCCGCCGTCAAGTGGCGGCCCACCGCCACGGCCCCACGGTCGCCCTGGGGCATGGCCATCGATGCGGAAAGGGGAGCGCCAGCGCAGGCGCGGGACCGGTCCGGCCTGCGTGGCCGAGGATCGCCGGCATCCACGCCGAGGGCACCCGTCAATCGCGACCGGCCCGCCACCGGTCGAGCTCGCGTCGCTCGCGTTTGGTGGGCCGGCCCGCGCCCCGCTCGCGGGCGGCCACCTTGTCCTCGTCCGGCGCCGGCGTGTGGTCGATGTAGCACGTCGCTGCGACAGGGGCGCCGACCCGGGACGCGATCACCCGCGTGACCTCGACGACGCGGTCCCGGTCGCCTCCGCGGACCTCGATCCGGTCGCCGACCGTTGCCGGGCTGGCCGCCTTGGCCGCGGCCCCGTTCAGCCGTACGTGCCCGGCGCGACAGGCGGCGGTGGCTACGGTCCGGCTCTTGGTCAGCCGGACGGCCCACAGCCACCGGTCGATGCGCACCGCGTCCACCCCGCAATGGTGGCAAGCGGCGGCCGTCGGCGCACCCCGGGCCGGCATCGTCGGCGGGCCGGCGGCATCGTTTCCCGTGCTGACCCGGGTTGCGGCCACGCCGATCGAGGTACCGTGACCGGTGATGCAAGCGCCGGTGCGCCCCCGCCACGTGCATGTCGATCGGTCCATCGGTACGAGCGCCGGATCGCCAGCGTCGGCGCGGCCCAGCACGACCCGTGAGGTCGACCCTGCCGCCGACGCAAACGCCGGAGCGCCAGCGCAGGCGGTCGACCCTGCCACCGATGCGAGCGCCGGAGCGCCATTGGAGGCGCGGCCCAGCACGGCCTGCGTGGCCGGGGAACGCAGCTAGCAATGCGGCTGTTCATCAACATGGACGAGACCGGCGCTCCCGAGGGCGAGCCGGGAGCCTGCGTGCTGGCGGCCAGGGTGGAGTTCGCCGGCGACGAGGCCGATCTGGTCGAGCGCTACGGCCTCTACCGGGCCCCGCTGGTCCGCACCGGGGACCGCATGGTCACCCTCGACGACCTCCGGACGGAGGGGACCACCGAGCTGGGCCGGAGCTTCGACGAGCTGAACGCCTTCGCCAGCCTGTTGGCCGCGTCGCTCGATCGCCTGCCCGAGATGCTCGACCGGGTGCGGGCGTTCTATTCGATGCAACGGGGCGCCTACGGCGGCACCGGCGGTCAGGACGACATCCGTGACGTCGCCGCCAGCTCGGTCATCGGGGCCGGACTGCCGGCGAGGGCCGACTACAGCGCCAAGATGCGGGTGATCACCTATCCCCGTCCCACGGCCGGCGCCTGAGACGGGCTGCGGGCTAGGTGGGGGGCTGCGCCCCCCCGGGCCCCCATCGCCGCCCGGCTCCCTGGCGGTCGCTCGGTCGGCATCCGCTCGGTCCCGGAACTTGTCACAACGTCAAGCATTCTCAGAACCGAGCAGATCTAGGCCCGCTCGTAGCTGAACTGGGGCCGGGCCATCGCCGCCCAGCGGCGGCGAGCTTCCAGCGGCGAGGCGGCGGGCGCGAAGTAGTCGCTCGGCACCACCACCGTGAGTCCCTGGAACTGGATGCGCAGCCCGATGTCCTGGCCCAAGCGGTGCCAGAGCCCGGCTACGGCCTCGGTCACCTCGAAGGAGATAGCCGACCGGTCGCGGTGACGGGTCTGCACGCCGATCCAGACCTGTCGGCTCCCCGAACAGGGCCGGACGGTGGCACCGGTCACATGAGGGATGGCCTTCACCAGCTCGTCGGCCAAATCCGCGGCTCGGCCCTGGACCACGTCTGCCCAGTCGGCGGCGCAAGAAGCTCCCTGATCAACGCCGGCCGGCTCGTAGTAGGCAGATCGGTCCATGGGCCCAGCACACTCCCCCAGCTGAAGTGACCTGCGGTCAGTGTCCCGTCCGGTTGATCCGTTGGACATTTCGGCCGGGCTGTGCGTCGCTGGCAAGGACGCAGGGCGAAGGCGCAATCGGGCATCTGCGGTGAGACCGAGGACGCAGCCAGCGGCGCTCAGACCGAGTCGAAATTACCGACATGATCAGCTGGACGGGACACTAGGGGAACAATCCACCCGGACCGCCCGAGGGGAAAGAGGCGTGTCCCGGATGCCAGAACCTTGCTAAGGAAACTTTCCACTGATCGTCCCTCCGTGAGGCCCGGGGAGGGTGCGCCATAATCAGTCCGCCGGGGCCAGGGCCGCCTCGGACCGCCGGCCGGCCCTTTCGGCCAGGGCTTTGGTCCGGGCCGCCGACCGGGCGGTGACCTTGCGGGCGTGGCGCGCCGCCAGGCGGCCCTGCTCGAGGGCATCGTCGCGGACGGCTCGGGTGCTCGCGACGCCTCGGTGCAGCGCCGGCTCGACGCCGTCGAGCAGGCCGCCGACCCGCTCGGGACGGCGGCGACGGCGCTGGCGCTTGGCCCGTTCCAGGCGCTGGGCCGCCTTGGCGGCGTCTTGGATTGCCTGCTTGACCTGCTTTTCCGCTGCGGCGATTGCGGACTCGGCCGCGACCCGGGCCATCTCGGCCTGGTCGAGGGCAGCCTCGGCGTCACGCCGCGACCGCTCGGCTTGGCGGAGCTTCTCCTTGTTGCTGTGGAACGAGACGGTCCCGAGCGTCCCCACGGAGAGCGCCTTGCGGATCAGGCCCATGTCAGCCTCCTGAAATCGATCGGCGGCGCCGCCGAATCTACCGGGGGCTGCGGCCCGATCCGACCTCGCTGCGCAGGCACGAAGGCTACGAAGGGCGGGTACGAAGCGCCGCCGACCAGCCCGCCCGGCTCATGTAAGGGACATCGGCACTGTGGGTCCACCACGGGGTCGGGGTCCCAGGGTTGCATGGTCATCCCGGCTGGTCCGGGGGGTGGCGTCGAGTTCGACTCTGGGGGAGGTCCGTGAGGGCTTTAG
>JBQTIQ010000008.1:0-83222 GCA_052387955.1 Acidimicrobiia bacterium
ACTGGCTTTGGCGGCAATCGGGCCCCCCCCCTAACTGTGCTCGCTGCGCCCCCCGCCCCGGGCGGGGGGTGGCCGGCGCCGACGCACGCCAGGTGAAGTTGGCGGACGGACCAGGTTGTCACCCGACGTTCATCGCGCCCTCGGTCCAGGGGTAAGCGCCGGCAGCGGGGACGAATGGTCGGGACCAGCCCTCGGATCCGGTCGGATGGTGGTCAGGCACGGCTGGCCACGCCGGCCAGCATCAGCTGCCACCATTCGGCGAAGCGCCGCTGGAACGTCGTCAGCGGAAAGCCGTGGCGGGCGGCGTGCTCGGCGGGGATCGTGTCCCAACCGAAGTGCTCGACGGTGACCCGGGTCTGGTCGCCGGCGGATTCGAAGCGGACGTGGAGCTCGGTCTCCTGGTCGTCGGTGAAGTTGGCGTGTCGCCACGAGAGCACCAGCGCCGACGGGGGGTCCCACACGGTGACCCGGCCGATCTCGAACACGTCGCCGTCGTCGTAGGTCTCGATCAGGCGGCCGTTGGGGCCGGGCTCGAACGCGAGCGTTCCCGTTCGGCTGGGGCTGAACTCGAACAGGCCGTTGCGCTGCCACCACTGGCCGATCTGGTCGGTGAACACGGTGAAGGCACGAGCCCGCGAGGCGGCGACGCGGACCGCGACCAGCACCCGGGACCGGTCGGTCATCCGTCTTGCTCGACGTGCTCGGCGAAGGCGGCGAGCTGCGATGCCCAACCCCTCTCCGTAGTGTCGAGCCAGTGCCGCAACTCGACCATCGGCGCCGAGCGCAACGTGTAGATGCGCACGCGGGCGTCGAAGTCGGGGTGGGCCTCGTCGACCAGGCCCCGCTCGCGCAGCACCCGCAGGTGTTTGCTCATCGTCGACGGCGTGGTGCCGAGCTGGGCGGCCAGCTCGCCGGCGCGGAGCGGTCCTCGGGCGAGCAGTTCAACCGTACCCCGGCGCACCGGGTCGGCGAGGGCCGCCAGGGTCTTGTCGAGAAGGGCTGCGGCGGCGCCGGTCACGGCCAGTTGGTGGCCATGATCCGCTGGCCGATGGCCTGCTCGGCTTCTTCCCTGCTGACGTCGCGGACCTTGGTCGAGAACGTCCAGCGGTGGCCTTCGAGGTCGACCGCAACGTACGAGCGGTCGCCGTAGAACTGATCCTCCGGGGCCTTCTCGATGCCGGCGCCTTCCGCCGCGGCGTGCTCGTGGTGCTCGTCGACGCTGCCGTCGAGCTGCACGTGGAGGCGCTGGGTGTTGGCCCCGCCGACGCTGGCCGGGCTCCTGGCGAGCTCGGTCCACTCGGCGCCGACCATCACCCGGCCCTTGCCGTCGATCGCCATCTCGTAGTGGCACATCTCCGGCGCCTCGGGCGGGCCGTCGATCGCCATCGTGGTCTCGAACCCGAAGACCCGTTCGAGCCAGGCCAAGGCGGCCTTCGGGTCGCGATAGTGGAGGCTGGACACGAACACGTTGCTGTCGTCCATCGGACATCCTTTCGACTGCGGGCAATAGTTGCCGAAATCGGGAATCAAGTCAAGGAGAGCCCTCTCCCTCGACGTGCTACCCCGCCGTCTCGTCCTGACAGGCCCCATTGCCGGTTGACGGTGGGTTGACGGTGGTAGCCCGGCGCGGGGAAAGAATGGCGCGGTGCCGGTCGAACCTCCCCCGTGCCGTTGGGAGTTCCCGCCGGCGGTCTCGGCCGACAACGCCGGCCTGGTCGGCTTCGGTGCCGACCTCGAGCCCGGGACGCTGCTGGGCGCCTACCGTCGGGGCCTGTTCCCCATGCCGGTCCGGTTCCGGGGGCCGATGGCGTGGTGGTCGCCCGACCCCCGGGGCATCATCCCCCTCCACGGGCTCCGAGTGAGCCGGTCCCTGCGCCGCTCGCTCGGCCGCTACGAGCTGCGCACCGACTCCGCCTTCGAGCAGGTGGTGGCGGCGTGCGCCGATCCCCGCCGCCGGGGCGCGTGGATCACACCGTCGATCCAGGCCGCCTATACCCGGCTCCACGACCTCGGTTGGGCCCACAGCGTCGAGGCCTGGTCACGTGACGAGGGCACGCTGGCCGGGGGGCTCTACGGCGTCGCCGTGGGCGGCCTCTTCGCCGGCGAGTCGATGTTCCACCGCGCCACCGACGCCTCTAAGGTCGCCCTGCTGGGCCTGGTCGAGATGTTGGGGGCCGGCGGTGACGGACGCCTGCTCGACGTCCAGTGGGTCACCCCGCACCTGGCCACCCTCGGCGCCACCGAGGTGCCCGCCACCGGGTACCTCGAGCTGCTCGAAGCGGCCCTGGCCCAGCCGCTCCCGCCCGTGTTCGCCTGACTCGGGCAGATCGGCATCGCGGCTCCGGTCTGGCGTACGCCGGCGCCGGCGCCGACAATGGGCCGATGGCCGAGCGCGATGCGCCCTGGATGATGCGGACGTACTCCGGGCATTCGACCGCCGAGGCCTCCAACGAGCTGTACCGCACCAACCTGGCCAAGGGACAGACCGGGCTGTCGGTCGCCTTCGACCTCCCGACCCAGTTGGGCTACGACCCCGACGACCCCCAGGCCCGGGGCGAGGTGGGCAAGGTCGGGGTGCCCGTGGCCCATCTCGGCCACATGCGCCAGCTGCTCGACGGGATCCCGACCGACGACATGAACACGTCGATGACGATCAACGCCACCGCGGCGTGGTTGTTCGGGCTGTACGTGGCCAACGCCGACGACCACGGGGTGGCGCCGGCCCGGTTGCGGGGCACGACCCAGAACGACATCGTCAAGGAGTACCTGTCACGAGGGACCTACGTGTTCCCGCCCCGGCCGAGCCGGAGGCTGATCGTCGACATGGTCGCCTACTGCGCCACCCACGTCCCGCGCTGGAACCCGGTGAACGTGTGCAGCTACCACCTCCAGGAGGCGGGGGCGACGCCGGTGCAGGAGATCGCCTACGCGCTCTCCACCGCCGTCGGTGTCCTCGACGCGGTACGGGACTCCGGCCAGGTCGCCGCCGACCGGTTCCCGGCGGTGTTCGGGTCGATCTCGTTCTTCGTGAACGCCGGCATCCGTTTCGTGGAGGAGTTCTGCAAGCTGCGGGCCTTCGGCGAGCTGTGGGAGCGCATCGGGCGGGAGCGTTACGGGGTCACCGACGACCGTCTCCTCCGGTTCCGCTACGGGGTCCAGGTCAACTCCCTCGGGCTGACCGAGGCCCAACCCGAGAACAACGTCGGCCGCATCGTCCTCGAGGCCCTCGGGGTCACGTTGTCGAAGCGGGCACGGGCGCGGTCGATCCAGCTGCCGGCGTGGAACGAGGCCCTCGGTCTGCCCCGCCCGTGGGACCAGCAGTGGTCGCTGCGGCTCCAGCAGGTGCTGGCCTATGAGACCGACCTGCTCGAGTACGACGATCTCTTCGACGGCTCGAAGGTCGTCGAGGCCAAGACCGGCGAACTGGGGGATGCGGCGTGGGCCGAGCTCACCGACGTGCTCGCCCGGGGTGGCGCCTTCGAGGCGATCGACGAGCTCAAGGGCCGTCTCGTACGCAGCCACACCGAGCGGGTCCGGCGGATCGAGAACGGCGAGCTCACGGTCGTCGGCGTGAACCGCTTCACCGAGACCGCCACGTCACCGTTGAACAGCGCCGATTCGATCTTGCGGGTCGACCCCGCGGTGCAGGACCAGATGAGCGCCGACCTGGCCGCCTGGCGGTCGCAGCGTGACGACGCCCGGCTGCGGACGGCCCTGGCCGAGTTGGCCCGGGTGGCCCGGACCGACGAGAACATCATGCCGGCGACGATCGCCCTGGCCCACGCCGGCGGGACCACCGGCGAGTGGGCCGGCGCCCTGCGTGAGGTGTTCGGCGAGTACCGGGCGCCGACCGGAGTCGGGGGGGCGGGCGGGCTGGGCGGCGGCAACGACGGGCTGCGGGCGGTCGCAGTCAAGGCCAAGGCCATGGCCGGGGGCCCGCCCCGGTTGTTGGTGGCCAAGCCGGGCCTCGACGGCCACTCCAACGGGGCCGAGCAGATCGCGGTGGCCGCCCGCGACGCCGGTATGGAGGTCATCTATCCCGGCATCCGCCTGACCGTCGAGCAGATCGTCGTCACCGCCCGCGACGAGGACGTCGACGTGGTCGGCCTGTCGATCCTGTCCGGCTCGCACCTCGAGCTGGTGCCCGAGATCATCCGCCGGCTGCGTGACGAGGGCGTCGACGTCCCCGTGGTGGTGGGCGGCATCATCCCCGACGACGACCGCGACCAGCTGAGAGCGGCGGGGGTCGAGGCGGTCTACACGCCCAAGGACTTCGCCCTCGGCCAGATCATGGACGACATCGCCGATCTCGTCGGCCGGCGCCGCGCCGAGGTCCAGCGGGCTACGAACGGAAGGTGATCGGGAAGCAGCGGTCGGCGAGGGACGAGCCGAAGGCGTAGTGCTGATAGAGGCCGCCGAACATCTCCCGGGTGCGTTCCGTCCACGCCAGCGCCGCCGGGTCGGCGACGCGGTGCAGCACCTGCAGGACGCCGCCCTCGTAGACCCGGTACTCGGCCCACGTCCCCGGGAAGTCCTTCACGCAGGCAACCTCGACGTAGGGGACCTCGCCGGTCGACGCGAAGCGCCGTACCCGGTTGCGATGGGTGTGGCCGGCGAAGTAGCCGGCGATGGCCTTCCGTCGGGCGATCACGTCGACGAGGCCTTCCGAGCTGTCGGGGTCGATGCCGAAGTACCCCGGCTCCCGTGCCGCCGCCCCCGGGTCCCAGGGGTGGTGGTGGCCCATGACCAGCATCGGCACACCGTCACGGCCGGCGTCGGCGGCGGCGTCGTCGAGCCAGGCGAGCTGCTCGCCGGTCAGCTGTCCCGACGGCCGGCCTTCGAGCGAGGTGTCGAGCACGGCCAACCGCAGCCCCGATAGCTCGACCAGCTGGACCGGCCACGCGGCGAACGACATCCCCGGTTTGGCGTCGTGGTTGCCGCGCACGTGCACCAGGCGGTCACCGAAGGCGGTCCCGTAGAAGTCGAGGAACCGGTCGTACTCGGCCGGGGCCCCGACGCTGGTCAGGTCGCCCTTCACCACGACGGCGCCAGGGCCGAGCGTCGTCATCTCGGCGATGGCGCAACGGTTCATCAGCTCCGGGTAGGGCTCCTCGCCGGGGCCGACCGTGTAGGCCGGTCCCAGGTCCATGCCCTCGATGACGCCGCATTCGGTCTCGCCGAAATGGACGTCGTTGGTGGTGGCCACCCGGCTCAGCAACTCGCCGCCGGGGCGGAGCAGCGTCCGGAAGGCCAGGCCGTCGTAGCAGTACTCGGTCCCGGGAGCAAGGCCCTCGTAGCGGCGGGCGCCGGTCCCGGCGAAAGCGACGGCCCCGTCGTCTGACACGGTGGTCAGCTCCCAGTGGGCCTCTGCGGTCATAGAGGGCGGTCGCGCCTCACCGGTATGGGCTTCGACCACCACCGGCCCGAGAACCGCCATCGCGACACCGTCTCGGGCACGGTGGCGGCGTCCGCCGGGCGGGGCCAGAGGACTTCGACCGCAGCCATGATCGCGGCCAGCTCGTCGTCGGTGGGCCCGGCCCCGGTACCGGTCACAACGGCGAGTTGCCGTGCTTGCGGGCCGGGAGCTCCTCGCGCTTGGAGCGCAGCAGGTCGAAGCCGGCGATGACCTTGGCCCTGGTCTCGGCCGGGTCGATGACGTCGTCCACGAAGCCGCGCTCGGCGGCGGCGTAGGGGTTGGCGAAACGTTCCGTGTACTCCTCGACCAGTTCCGCCTTGCGGGCGACCGGGTCGCGGGCCGACTGCAGCTCGCGCCGGTACACGATCTCGACCGCACCCTGGGGGCCCATAACCGCCAGCTCGGCCGACGGCCAGGCATAGGCGAGGTCGGCGCCGATCGACTTTGAGTTCATGACCACGTAGGCGCCGCCGTAGGCCTTGCGGACGACGATCTGGATGCGGGGGACGGTCGCCTCGCAGTAGGCGTAGAGCAGCTTCGCCCCGTGGCGGATGATGCCGCCGTGCTCCTGGTCGACGCCGGGAAGGAAGCCCGGCACGTCGACGAAGGTGAGCAGGGGCACGTTGAAGGCGTCGCAGGTACGCACGAACCGGGCCGCCTTCTCCGACGACTCGATGTCGAGCACCCCGGCCAGGTGCATGGGCTGGTTGCCGACGATCCCGACCGGGTGCCCGTCGAGGCGGGCGAAGGCGCACACGATGTTGGGAGCCCACCGGCCGGCGTACTCGAAGTACTCGCCGTCGTCCACCACCGAGGCGATGACGGCATGCATGTCGTAGGGCTGGTTGGGCGACGCCGGGACGAGCTCGATCAGCTCGGGGCACCGGCGCTCGGGGTCGTCCTCAGCGGCAAAGGCGGGCGGCGGCTCGAGGTTGTTGGCGGGGAGGAACGACAGCAGGTAGCGCACGTCGTCCAGGCAGGCCCGGTCGTCGGCGGAGGTGAAGTGGCACACCCCTGACTTCGAGGCGTGGGCCAGGGCACCACCGAGGTCCTGCTGGGTGACCTCCTCGCCGGTGACGGTCTTCACCACGTCGGGCCCGGTGATGAACATGTACGACGTTTCCTCGACCATGAACACGAAGTCGGTCATGGCCGGCGAGTACACCGCCCCACCGGCACAGGGCCCCATGATCACGCTGATCTGGGGGATCACGCCCGACGACCTCACGTTGCGGAAGAAGATCCCGCCGTAGCTGTCGAGGCTGACCACCCCCTCCTGGATGCGGGCGCCGGCGCCGTCGTTGAGGCCGATGACCGGCGCCCCGACCTTGAGGGCCAGGTCCATGAGCTTGTGGATCTTCTCGGCGAATACCTCGCCGAGGGCGCCACCGAAGATCGTGAAGTCCTGGGCGAACACGAAGACCTTGCGGCCCTCGACGGTGCCCCACCCGGTGATGACGCCGTCAGTGTAGGGCCGCTGGGGGGCATCGGCGCTGCGGGTCCGCACCAGCAGGTCGAGCTCGTGGAACGAGCCGTCGTCGAGGAGGTACTCGACCCGCTCCCGGGCCAGCATCTTGCCTCGCTCGTGCTGACGCTGCACCGCCCGTTCGGAGCCGGCGTGGTACGCCTCTTCCCGCCGTTTGGTGAGCTGCTCGAGCCGCTCGCTCAGGGACTCTTGGGCCATGATCGGCCCACGGTAGCGGCGGGCCCGGTCGGTCTCCCAGCGCGTAGCGTTCGCGTCGATGCTGCTGCCATTGATGCCCCCGGTACGGCCCATGCTGTCCAAGGCCGTCGACGGCCTCGACGACCTCCCGGCCGGCGCTGACCTGGTGTTCGAACCCAAGTGGGACGGGTTCCGCTGCATCGCCTTCCGCGACGGGGACGAGGTCGAGCTGGGGTCGCGCAACGAGCGCCCGCTGACCCGCTACTTCCCCGACGTGGTCGAGGCGCTACGGCTCCAGCTCCCGTCCCGGGTGGTGGTCGACGGCGAGATCGTGGTCGTCGGCCAGAGTGGGCTCGACTTCGATGCCCTGCTGCAGCGCATCCACCCGGCCGCGTCACGGGTGGAACGGCTGGCGGTGCAGACACCGGCGTCGTTCATCGCCTTCGACCTGTTGGCCCTCGGGGACAGCGAACTGACCGGCCTGCCCTTCCACCAACGGCGGGCCGAGCTCGAGACCGCACTCGCCGGCGTAGGCCCGCCGGTCCACCTCACCCCGGCCACCCGGTCGCGGGACCAGGCCGCCGACTGGTTCACCCGCTTCGAGGGCGCTGGCCTCGACGGGGTCATGGCCAAGCCGACCGAGCTCACCTACCAACCCGACAAGCGGGTGATGTACAAGGTCAAGCACCATCGCACCGCCGACTGTGCCGTCGCCGGCTTCCGGTGGCACAAGTCGGGCGACGGGGTCGGCTCGTTCCTGCTCGGCCTCTACGACCAGGACGGCACGTTGCACCATGTCGGCGTGGCGTCGTCGTTCTCGGCCAAGCTGCGCCGAACCCTGGCCGAGGAGGTCGAACCGCTGCGGGCCGGCGCCCTCGACGGCCACCCCTGGCGGGAGTGGGCCGAGGTCATGGCCCACGAGGCCCAGCGCCTGCCGGGAGCGCAGAGCCGTTGGAACGCGGGCAAGGACCTGTCGTGGGAACCGCTGCGGGTCGAACGGGTGGCCGAGGTGGCCTTCGAGCAGCTGCAGCACGTCGCCTCGCCGGGAGGCCATGGCGGGCGCCGCTTCCGCCATTCGTCGCGTTTCCGGCGCTGGCGCCCCGACCGTGACCCCGCTTCGTGCACCTACGACCAGCTCGACGTCGCCGTCCCCTTCGAGCTCGCCCAGGTCTTCGGCGCGGGCCGGTGAGCGAGCTTGCGAGCGAATCAGCCAGCACCGCGTTCCTCGCTCATCGGTTGCCGAGCGCGCGATGCGGTTGCGGTCGTCACGGGCGCCAGGTCTTGAAGGGGAGCCGATGAGCCGGGGCGAGGTGACCATCGAGGCCGATGGCCGCGAGGTCCGCATCACTAGCCCCGACAAGGTGTTCTTCCCCCGGGGGGGTGAGACGAAGCTCGACCTGGTGCGCTACTACCAGGCCGTCGGCGTACCGTTGATGGAGGCCATGGGCGGCCGGCCGACGCTGCTGCAACGCTTCCCCGACGGGGCCACCGGCAAATCGTTCTTCCAGAAACGGGTGCCCGCCGGCGTACCCGACTGGTTGCAGACAGCCGAGGTGAGCACCCCCAACGGCACCACCAGCAACGCCTTGGTGGCGGCCGACGTCGCCCACGTCCTGTGGGCCGTCAACCTCGGCTGCCTCGGCTTTCACGTGTGGCCCTGCAAGGCCGCCGACGCCGAGCACAGCGACGAGCTGCGCATCGACCTCGACCCGTCGCCGGGCGTCGTCTTCGACCAGGTGCGCGAAGCAGCCCGTGAGGTCGAGCGGCTCTTCGGCGAGGTCGGCGTCGCCTCCTACGTCAAGACCACCGGCAACCGGGGCCTCCACGTGTACGTACGCCTGCAGCCCGAATGGGACTCGTACCAGGTCCGGGCCGGGGCCGTGGCCGTCGCCCGCGAGCTCGAGCGGCGCCGGCCCGACCTGATCACGGCGGCGTGGTGGAAGGAGGACCGGGGCACCCGGGTGTTCGTCGACTTCAACCAGAACGCCCCTCACAAGACCGTGTTCGGGGCCTGGTGCGTGCGCGCCCGTACCGGCGGGCAGGTCTCCACCCCGCTCGACTGGGACGAGGTCGACTCGGTCCAGCCCGACGAGCTCACCCTGAGCACGGTGCCGGCCCGGTTGGCCGAGGCCGGCAACCCGTGGGCCGACATGAACGCCGACCCCCAGTCGCTCGAGGCCCTGCTCGACATGTCGGCGCGAGACATGGCCAGCGGCCTCATGGACGCCCCGTGGCCACCGGTCTATCCCAAGCAGCCCAACGAGCCCCCTCGGGTCTCCCAGAGCCGAGCCAAGAAGGCCCCGTAGCCAGCGGGGGGCTGCGCCCCCCGGCCCCCGTCGCCGCCCGGCTCCCTGGCGGTCGCTCGGTCGGCATCTGCTCGGTCCCGGGACTTGTCCGACCGTCGAGCTTTCTCGGGACCGAGCAGATCTAGAGGCGTCGAGGCCGTCGGCGTCAGCGCTTCCGGCGCTCGGCCAGGCGGATCGCCCGTTCGGCCAGGCCGAGGGCATCGAGCTCCCGGCAGACATCGACGAAGTCGGGGGTGGGGCCGGTCCAGCACAGCTCGTCCACCGACTCCATCACCTCCTCGTCGACCTCGAGTGTGGCGACTCGGCGAAAGAGCAGGGCGAGGGCGAAGTCGGCCTTGAGCCGGGCCGCCAGCCGACCCTGGTTGCGCACCCCGACGCCGTCCCAGCCGCCGCCGTCGAGGGGTACCGACTCGAGGTGGCCGTAGCGGGCGAGAAGGCCGGCCGCCGACTTCGAGCCGAAACCAGCAAGGCCCGGGAACCCGTCGGCGCTGTCGCCCACCAGGGCGAGGTAGTCGGGGATCGACTCGGGGTCGACACCGAACTTCTCGCGCACGCCAGCGGCGTCGTAGACCAGGTCACGGCGGCGGTCCCATTGGACCACCTTGCCGCCGACGCACTGGCCCAGGTCCTTGTCGGGGGTGCAGATCAGCACCCGGTCGACGCGGGGGTCGGCGGCCGCCACCCGGGCCGCGGCGCCGAGGGCGTCGTCGGCTTCCAGGTCGACCATCGGCCAGGTGCGGATGCCGGCGGCGACGAGGGCGTCCTCGAGCGGGCCGAACTGGGCCAGGAGGTCGGGGGGCATACCGGCCGAGGTCTTGTAGCCGGGCCACAGGTCGTTGCGGAACGACTCGATCACATGATCGGTGGCGACCCCCACGTGGGTGGCCCCGCCCTCGAGCAGCCCGAGGACCGAGCCGACGACGCCTCGCACCGCGCCCCGCACCGGGTCACGGTTGTTGGGGGCGAAGTGGTACCGGAAGAGCTCGTAGGTCCCGTCGACCAGATGGACCTCGAAGGACATGAGCGCCATCCTCGCATCCCCCGTCGGGGGTGGGGCGCGGGGTTCGGCCGCCCGGTCCGCGCCTGTCGTCGTGGTCGGCGTCGGCGTCACCCGCCGACGAGGCCGAGTACCTGCTGAGCCGTTGCCGGCCCGTCGTGGACGATCTCGCCGTCGCGGAGGGCAATGCAGCGGTCGACCCGTTCGACGTAGCCGGGGTCGTGGGTGGCGACGACCACGGCGGCGCCGGCGTCGTGGGCCTCGTCGAGCAGGCCGAGGAGGGCCGCCTTCCCGCCGGCGTCGAGGCCGACGAAGGGCTCGTCCACCAGCAGCAGCTCGTAGGGGCGCACCAGCCCGAGGGCGATGGACGTCTTCTGGCGCAGGCCCCGGCTGAACCGGGCGGGCAGGTCGTCGGCTCGCGGCGCGAGCCCCAGCCGCTCGAGAAGGCGGTCCATCTCTTCGACGGTGGCGTCCACGCCGTGGAGGGCGGCGACGTAGCCGAGGTGCTCACGGACGCTGAGGTCGTCGTAGAGCACGGGGTCATCGGGGATGAAGCTCAACGCGGCGCGCGCCGGCGACGTTCCGGCGGGGGCGCCGGCGATCCAGATGGCGCCATCGGTCAGCTCCAACAGGCCCGAGGCCAGGCGCAGGAGCGTCGACTTGCCCGAACCGTTGTGGCCCACCAGCGCCACCCGTTCCGCCGGTGCGATCTCGAGGTCGAGCGGCGCCAGGGCCACGAGGTCGGCGTAGGCCTTGGTCGCGTCGCGGGCGACGAGCACGGCCGGGTCGGCGTCGTCACGGCCCGTCATCGGTGCTCCCCGTCTTGGACTCCCGGGCGTTCATGGCGGCGTCCATCTGCTCGGTCCACCACCGGTGAAGGTTCTCGCGCTGGCGGGCCCACCCGGCGGTGAGGGCGAACAGCACCACCACGCCGATGGCGGCGGCGCCGGCGGCGCCGGCCGGCGGCCGTCCCGACTCGTGGGCGGCCCGGCCGGCGAGCACCGGCAGCACGCCGACGACGGCCAGGGCCGGCGGCCAGATGCTGCGGAACGCCAGCCGGATACCCGCCACCTCGGGGGGTAGGACGCTCCAGGAACCCGAGCCCATGTTGGCCGGGCCCCCGCCGAGCACGCTGGCCAGCGCCCCGCTCACGGCGCCCAACGCGGCGGGAACGACGGCCACCGCGGCGACGCCGACGGCCCCTGCCGACGGCTCGACCGCCACCGCCACGCCGGCCCCCATGGCCGCCACCACCACCATGGCCGTGACCGGCAGGGGCACGTGGCGCAGATGGACGTAGCCGGACTCGACCGGCGCCGAGTCGAGCCGGGTGGGGTGGTCGATCTCCTGGGCCAGCGGTTCGACGGCGTCGAGGGCGGCCAGGAAGAGGGCGATGCCGGCCACCGCCAGCATCGGGGTGGTGCCGGCCCAGGCGGCCCGGGCCGACAGACCGGCCACCACCGCCAGGATCACCAGCCGGGCCAGCCGGGCCGCCGGCCACCGGGCAACTCCCCTCAGGCCCCGGGACCAGACCGGCCACCGGCCGGGGCCTTGTCGCCTCGACCGGGCCCAGGGGCGCAGGCGGGGGAGCTCCATGGCAAGCTGGCGGCGCAGCACCAGCACCGTGCGCAGGTCCTGCAGCGTGGCCGCGAACCTCAGTTGGCCGACCAGCCTCGACCGCCGCTCGGCCGCCTCGACGGACAGGTCGCCCACCCGCACGAGGCCTCCGGCCAGCATCACCCCGGCGACCGCCACTGCGGCCAGCCCGACGGGCTCGAACGACAGGGCCCACAGCCCGATGGTGCCCACGGCCGTGAACGGGGCCCAGCCGACCCAGCCGACGGCGTCACCGATCGACCAGGCCACGACGGCCAGGGCCACGACCGTCGCGGCCCATGAGCGCACCCGCAGCGCGGAGACGGCCAGCGCGGCGCCGTAGGCGCCGGCCACCGCCGCGATCGCATAGAGGGTGCCGCCGAGGATCAGGCCCGCGCTGCTCACCGGGAGCCGCCGGCCGGCCAGCTCGCCGCTCGCCGCGCCCACGATGGCGGCCACGAAGAGCAGGAAACGCAGCTGGCGTAGGACCGGGCCTCGCAACGCGGTGGTGCGGTCGACGGGGGCCATCAGCACGTGGCGCACCTCGGCCCGTTCCAGGGCCAGGGGCCCGCCCCGGCTGCCCGAACGCAGGCCGATGGCGAACACCGCCGCCGCCGCGACCCCGAGCCAGGCCGCCCCCTGTGCCCGGACGTCATCGAGCTCGGCGCCGCCCAGCGGGGAGTCGCCGATCGCCCCGGCGACCACGAAGGCCCCGACCACGGCCAGCAAGGCGGTCAGGTACGCCTTGTAGAGGGCGTCCACCCAGTGGACGTCGGCCGTCCGCTGCTGGCGCCGGAACCGGCGCCATTCGCCCAGGGCGTGCTCGAGGTCGGCGTCGGGGGCCGCGGAGAACACGCTCATCATGATGCCGGTCCCGGCCCGCCCGATCTGACCGGGAGGTGGTGGCCCGTCGTCTACTCCTGTACCAGCTCGATGAGCGTGCCGAAGGCCGAGCGGGGATGGACGAAGGCGACGGTGGTGCCCCGGGACCCGGGCCGAGGGGCCTGGTCGATGGTCTGGCCGCCCTGGGCCTGGAAGGCGTGGAGGGCGACGGCGCAGTCGCGCACCCGGTAGCCGACGTGGTGCAGCCCTTCCCCCCGCTTCTCCAGGAACTTCGCCACCGGCGAATCGTCCCGGGTTGGGGTCAGGAGCTGGACGTAGCTCTCCGCCACCCGCAGGAGGGCCTCCTCGACGCCATCGCTCTCGACCACCTCGCGGTGCTCGACGAGGGCACCGAACGCCTCCCGGTAGAAGTCGATGGCGGCGCCGAGATCTTTGACCGCGATGGCGACGTGGTCGATCTCGGTGAGCAGCGGGCCCGACTCGGCGCTGACGTTCTGCTGGGCCAGGTCGGCCTGACGGGGGTTGGGGGCGGACAACGGCATGACGTCGAGCGTGCCCGATCGCGGCGGGCGACGCCAACCGCGCTCAGGCGCTGGAACGGCGGAACAGCGTGATGCGGTCCTCGCCCACCTTGTCGCGCCATTCGGGGTCGTCGATGCCGAGGCCCTCCTGGGGGGCGAGGCACAGCACCCCGATCTTGCCCTCGTGGCGGTTGTGGTGCACCGACCAGGCCGCCTCGCCCACATCCTCGAGGGGGTGGACGTCGGAGAGGATGGGCTGGATCATCCCCTTCTGGATCAGCCGGTTCGCTTCCCATGCCTCGCGGTAGTTGGCGAAATGGGAGGACTTGATCGTCTTGAGCTTCATCCAGAGATGGCGGTTGTCGTACTCGATCATGTAGCCCGACGTCGCCGCGCAGGTCACGATGGTGCCGCCGCGGGCACAGACGAACACCGAAGCGCCCATCGTCTGGCGGCCGGGGTGCTCGAAGACGATGGCCGGGTCCTCACCGACCAGGGCCCGTACCTCCTTGCCGAAGCGGCGCCACTCGGTCTCGTCCTGGGTGTGGGGCCCCGACCAGAACCGGTACCCGCCCTCCCGTCGGTCGATGACCGCTTCGCAGCCCAACCGGTGCAGCAGGTCGGCTTTGTCGGGCGAGCTGACCACTCCGACCGGGATGCCGCCGCCGTTGAGCACGTACTGCACCGCGTACCCGCCGAGCCCGCCGCTCGCCCCCCAGATGAGCACCACGTCGCCCTGCCTCATGTGGGCCCCGTTGCGTGTCACCAGCATCCGGTACGAGGTCGAGTTGCACAGCGCGTTGCAGGCCGCCTCCTCCCAGCTGAGGTGGGTGGGCTTGGGCATGAGCTGGTTGGCCTTGACCACGGTCAGGTCGGAGAGGCCGCCGAAGTTCGACTCGAAGCCCCAGATGCGCTGGTTGGCGCCCAACATCGAGTCGTCGTGGGCCGAGGGGTCCTGGTCGTCGACGTGGTTGCAGTGCACGACGACCCGGTCGCCCGGTCTCCAGTTCCGCACCGCGGAGCCGACCCGGAGCACGACCCCCGAGGCGTCCGATCCGACCACGTGGTACGGCAGCGAATGCCGTGCCCCCCAGACCGACTCCCTGGCCAGCCGGTCGAGGAACAAGAACGTGGGGAGCGGCTCGAAGATGGACGTCCACACCGTGTTGAAGTTGATGGCCGAGGCCATCACCGCCACGTAGGCCTCGTCCGGTGCCAGCTCAGGGGTGGCTACATCGTCGACGTGCAGCGACTTCCGGGGGTCCTTGTCGACCGAGTCGAGGCCCTCGAAAAGGGTGATCTCGTCGCGCCGTACGTGCGCCGCCCGGTAGTGGTCGGGGATGGGCAGGGCCCCGAGCTCGGCGCGAGGGGCGCCGGCCAGGATGGCGTCACGGATGTCCTCCACGGCACAACGCTACTTGGCGGCTACCCGGGCCCCGACCGGTACGCTCCAGCGACGGGGCGCGCCTCCCAAGACGGCACCCCCGGTCCCCGCTCCGTCGTCCCTCCTGGAGGTCCCTCATGGCCGGTTCTGTCGTGGTTGGCGGCGCCCGCACCCCGATCGGGAAGCTTTCCGGCGCGCTGGCGACACTCTCGGCCGCCGAGCTCGGCGGCCTGGCGGTGAGGGAGGCGCTGGCCCGCGCCGGCGTGGGCCCCGACGAGGTCGACTACGTGTTCATGGGCCAGGTGCTCCAGGCCGGCGCCGGCCAGATCACCGCTCGGCAGGCGGCGGCAGCGGCCGGGATCCCGATGTCGGTCCCGGCCACGACCGTCAACAAGGTCTGCCTCTCGGGGTTGAACACGATCTACTTGGCCGACCAGCTGATCGGCTCCGGAGAGGCCGACATCGTCGTGGCCGGCGGCATGGAGTCGATGACCCAGGCCCCGTACCTCCTGCCCGAGGCCCGGGCCGGGTTCCGCGTGGGCGACAAGTCGGTCGTCGATTCGATGATGCACGACGGCCTGACCTGTGTGTTCGACCAGTGCGCGATGGGCCTCGCCACCGAGAACTACGCCGCTGCCGGTGGTGGTATCAGCCGTCAGGCCCAGGACGAGATCGCGGCTGCGAGCCATGAACGGGCTTCGGCGGCGATCAAGGACGGCAAGCTGGCCGAGGAGATCGTGCCGGTCGCCGTGCCCCAGCGCCGGGGTGAGCCGCTCCTGGTCGACACCGATGAAGGCGTCCGGCCGGGCACGACGGTGGAATCCCTCGGCGCACTGCGGCCCGCGTTCACCAAGGACGGCACCATCACCGCCGGGAACGCGTCCCAGATCTCCGACGGTGGCGCAGCCGTGCTGGTGACCAGCAAGGCCCGGGCGGCGGCGCTCGGCCTCGAGCCGTTGGCCGAGATCGTCGGCTACGGCCAGGTGGCCGGCCCCGACGCTTCGCTGCTCACCCAGCCTTCACAGGCCATCCTCAAGGCCCTCGACCGGTGTGGCCTGCCGTTGTCCCAGGTGGACCTGTTCGAGATAAACGAGGCGTTCGCAGCGGTGTCGTGGGCGTCGATGACCGAGCTCGGTGTCGACAGCTCGGTCGTCAACGTCAACGGGGGCGCCATCGCCCTCGGTCATCCCGTCGGCATGTCCGGCACCCGCCTCGCGCTCAGCCTGATGCTCGAGCTGCGCCGGCGCGGTGGAGGGATGGGCGCGGCGGCTCTCTGTGGTGGCGGCGGCCAGGGTGATGCCTTGCTCGTGCGCTCTCCGTAGGGCGCGCTAGGGTCGTACCGGCATCACCGGCGAAGGCCGGGAAAAGATTTCTGGCAATGGTGTTTGGCCCCCCGGAGGCATGGGGTACCGGAGAGATCAATCCCCGGAGGGGTTGTAACCTCACCGAAAGCGGTCTACCTTGGTTGCTTGATTTCGTAAAGATGTCTAAGCGCTGGCCCCCCACCCGCTAGCGCTGGACAATCGCCCGATGTGCTGCCTGCGGCGAGCCGGAACTCGTCCGCCCGCGCCCGACTCGCCCGGGCAGCGCATCGGGCCCCTTCGCGTTACGGGCGAGGTGGGTACGCCCCTTGATACCCGCTCCTGCCACGGCCCGACTGATCAGCCCAGTTCGCGGCGGCCTTCGAGCGCCCGGCCCAGCGTGAGCTCGTCGGCGTACTCGAGGTCACCTCCCACCGGCAGGCCGCTGGCGATCCGCGTCACCTTGAGTCCCATCGGCTGCAAGAGGCGCCCGAGGTACAGGGCGGTGGCCTCTCCCTCGATGTTCGGGTTGGTGCACAGGATCACCTCGGTGACGTCTTCGGGACCGAGCCGGGCCAACAGCTCCCTGATCCGCAGCTGTTCGGGCCCGACACCTTCGATCGGGCTGATCGCCCCCCCCAGGACGTGGTACCGGCCCCGGTAGTCCCCGGTGCGCTCGACGGCGACCACGTCTCGAGGTTCTTCCACCACGCAGACCATGGCTGTGTCGCGGCGGGAGTCGGTGCAGATCCCGCACTCGCTGCCGGCCGGGTCGTCGGGCCTTCCCTCGGCGATGTTGAAGCACCGCTGGCAGAAGGTCACCCGTTCCTTGACCTCGGCGATCCGGCGAGCAAGGCGCACGGCATCCTCGCGCGGCAACTTGAGCACGTGGAAGGCAATGCGCTGGGCCGACTTCGGACCGATCCCGGGTAGCCGCCCGAGCTCGTCGATGAGGTCCTGGACCGGGCCCGCGTAAGCGCTTCCCATCTTCTTCAGCCCCCGGCCGACGGCGCGCCAGGGGCCCGAGAGCCCAGCTCAGCCAAACAGGCCGCCCAGGTCGATCCCGCCCGGGCCGGTCACGTCGCCGAGGGCATCGGCCTGTGCCTCCTGCATGCGGGCGGTGAGATCGTGCAGGGCTGCCAGCACCAGGTCTTGGACCATGTCGGCGTCGGCCCCTTCGAGGGCTTCGGGGCTGATCGTGACCGACTCGAAGCGGAGATCGCCGGTGGCCCGGACGACGACCGCGCCGCCGCCGGCCCGGCCTTCGTAGATCTGGGACCTTGCATCCTGGACCCGCTGGAAGCTCTCGAGGATCCCGCCGAGATCGGGCATCGCCCCCGCCATCGCGGCCAGATCGGGCAGGCCCTCCAGGTCGGGCGGCACCCGCCGCACGTCGAGCCCGGCGTCCGGCTCGATCTCGTCGTCATGGCCGGCGTCGGTCACTGGTGCACCATCGTTTGTGATCCTCCCGGGTGACCGGTCGACAGCGCGAGCGCCAGCGAGCCGGGCGACGATGGGGACCGGGGGCGCAGCCCCCGAGCAGGAACGGTCACGGCTCCTCCTCTATCAGCTGGGCCCCCGGGAACGCCTCGGCCAGACGGTCGAGGCCGCTGCGGTGGTCCGGGGCCGCGTCCGCCAGCTGGTGGACGTCCTCGATCTCTTCGGGCCGGGACTCGTCGGCGCCGGCGGGCTCGGCCCGGTCGGCGGCGCCGGCAGCAGGGTGCTCCTCGACCACCAGCACGAGCGGCACCGGCCGTCCGAAATGGGCCGCCAGCGCTCGTTCGACCTCCGGGCGCTGTTCCTCGCAGCGCTTCCGATGGGGTTCGTTGGGCAGCGCGAAACGGGCGCCGGCGCCATCGACCGACACGAACCGGCCCACCGAGTACCGGGCCTTGACGGTGCGGGGCAGCGCTCCCAGCACCGTGTCTCCCCACGCCAACGTCAGCTGGTCGCGGCTCGGGAGCCCGGCGCTGTCGGGCGGCGCAGCCGCAGGCGGCGGACCGAGCTGCCGCGGTGGTTCCTCGGCGCCGGCAGCGCCGGCACCGTCGGGCGGCGCGGTCGGCAGCGCCGGCGGGATGGCTCCCGCCTGGCGGGCCTGCCGGAGTACCTGGCGGGCGGCGGCCGCCGGCCGGGTGGCCTCTGCCGGCGATGCGTCCTGCGACCCCGCCGGCCAGGGCCCGCCGGCCTCGAGGCCAGCGCCGGCAATGGTCCGTTCGAGACGCTCGATGCGCTCGAGCAGGGCCGCGGTTGTCGTGTCGGCCTCGGGGACGGCGATTCGCACCAGAGCGGTCTCGAAGAGGATCCGGGGGTCGGGGGTCTCGGGCGCCTTGCTCAGGGCCTCGCCCAGCACCTCGAGCGAACGGGTCAGGAACGACCGTTCCACCCGTTCGGACAAGGCCACCGCTCGGTCGCGATCGGCGTCGGAGAGATGGTCGAGCGGGGCCTTCATGGCGGCCAGGAAGACGTCCCGGAGGCGTTCGATGAGGCGTTGGGCCAGGGTGCGGGGGTCGCGCCCGGCGGACACCGACTCAGCCACCGATGACAACAGTCGGCCGATGTCGCGCTCGATCAAGCCGTCGACGAGGTCGTCGACGACAACGACCCGCTCGACCACACCGCCCGTGGCCACGACCTGGTCGAGAGCCGAGAGCGTGTCCCGGGCCGAGCCCGCCCCGACGCGCAGCACGTGCTCGATGGCATCGGGGCCGACGTCGAGGCCGGCGTCGGCGATGACCCAGCGCACCAACTCGTCGAGATCGGCGGTCGACAGCAGGTGGAACTCGTAATGCTGGGCCCGGCTCTTGATCGTCGAGCGCACCTTCTGCGGATCGGTGGTGGCCAGCACGAACACGACGTGGGCGGGGGGCTCCTCGAGCGTCTTCAGCAGGGCGTTCTCGGCCGCCTCGGTGAGCATGTGGACCTCGTCGAGGATGTAGAGCTTGGTCCGCCCACCCGACACCATGGCGGCGCTCTCGATGAGCCGGCGGATGTCGTCGATCCCGCGGTTCGAAGCGGCGTCGAGCTCGTGGACGTCGAAGCTGGTCCCGGCCTCGACGGCCACGCACGAGGCGCATTCGAGACACGGTTCTCCGTCGACCGGAGCGGTGCAGTTGAGCACCTTGGCCAGGATCCGGGCCGTGCTGGTCTTGCCCGTGCCCCGGGGGCCCGAGAACAGGTAGGCATGGCCGACGCGGCCGTCGCGGACCGAGTTCCGCAACGCGGTGGTGACGTGTGGTTGGCCCCTGACCTCGGAGAACCGGCGCGACCGGTAGCGCCGGTACAGGGACTGGTACGCCATCGGGACGATGCTACCGAGCGGGGTCCCTGGCCATGCCGTACGGCCGGCCCCCTGGGCGCCGCCTCGGCGCCGACGCTGTCGTCGTGGGCGCTGCCCGGTTCGGCGACGGCCACCGACGGCCACTAACGTGACGGGTCCCCGCCTTCCCATGTGGCGGCCGGGCCCTGTGCAACTGCAGGCCGTGAACCGAGTCAGGGCCGGGAGGCAGCAGCTCTCAGCGGGCCCTGCGGTGTGCCGCAGACAGCCTGGCCGCCACTTGGGAAGGCGGGGCTCCGTACGGGCCTTCGGTGACCGGCGGAGGCGTTCGGGAGGAATGCGAGAGCGGACGAATCGGCACGCCTGGAGAGCGTGTGTGGGCCTCGCCCACCGTGGGTTCGAATCCCACTTCCTCCGCCATCGCTGGGGGCTGCGCCCCGCTCGCTCCGCCATCGCCGGGGGCTGCGCCCCCGCTCGCTCCGCTCGCGCCCCATCCCCGCCCGGCTCGCTGGCGCTTCCCCGCCCGGCTAGCTGGCGCTCGCTCGGTCGGTGCGGAGCGGCCGACGAGGGTTCGAAAGCGGTAGCGCCCGCTCCGCCATCCCGGGGGCTGTACCCGGCTTGCAGGGCCGCGGTCGACGATGTGTGCTGTTCGGCCGGACGGCCCCAGCGCCGCCCGGACGATCCCGTGCCAGGGTTCGGTGCGCCGAGGCGATCTCCTGCTCTGGAGATCCGCACCCGGGCATGGCAGCGTGCGGCGGTGCAGGACGACGAGTTGATGGCCCTGGCCCTCGAGGAAGCGGCGGCGGCGCCGGCGCATGGCGACGTGCCGGTGGGTGCCGTGGTCGTCCTCGACGGCAGGGTGATCGCCCGGCGCCACAACGAACGGGAGCGCCAGGGCGACCCCACTGCTCACGCCGAGGTGCTGGCGGTGCGCGACGCCGTCGCCGTTGCCGGCCACGGCTGGCGGCTCGGTGGCGCCACCGTCGTGGTCACGCTGGAGCCCTGTCCCATGTGCGCGGGAGCGCTGGTGGCGGCCCGGGTGGCCAGGCTCGTGTACGGCGCCGCCGACCCCAAGGCGGGCGCCTGCGGCAGCCTCTACAACCTTTGCGCCGACCCGCGCCTGCACCACGAGGTCGCGGTGACGGCCGGGGTGCGGGCCGCCGATTGTGCCGCGCTGTTGTCGGACTTCTTCGCCACCCGACGCTGAGACCCAGGCCTGCGGACCGGGGTCAGCTCACCGGCTCGAGTTCGTCGCGGCGCCGATCGGGCTCGCCCGGGCCCTTGCCGTCGGTGGTCTCGGGCCCCACGTCAGCGTGGCCCTCCACGTCGATGTCGGGCAACAGCCGGTCGAGCCATCGCGGCAGCCACCAGTTGCGGTCACCGAGCAGTTCCATGGTGGCCGGGACCAGGAGCATGCGCACGATGGTGGCGTCGATCAGCACGGCGACAGCGAGGCCGAGGCCGAAGAGCTTGATGATGCGGTCGGCTTCGAGCAGGAAGCTGCCGAAGACGAACACCATGATTGCGGCGGCGGCGGTGATGACCCGGGCGGTGGCGGCCAGGCCGTCGGCTACCGACGCATGGCTGTCGCCGGTGCGGTGCCACTCCTCCTTGACCCGCGACAGCAAGAAGACCTCGTAGTCCATGGAGAGGCCGAACACGATGGCGAACAGCATCATCGGCAGGAACGGCTCGATCGGCGCCTTCCCGATGCCGAGCAGGCTGCTCCCCCAGCCCCATTGGAAGATGGCGACGACGATGCCGAAGGCGGCGCCGATCGACAGCAGGTTCATCACGACGGCCTTGAGCGGTACCAGGACCGAACGGAACACCGTCATCAGGAGCAGGAAGGACAGCGTGAGCACGGCCGCGAAGAAGATCGGCAAGCGAGCCGAGAGGTACTGGGAGAAGTCGACCTGGATAGCGGTCGGCCCGCTCACGGCGATGTCGAGCGAACTGCCGGCTTCGGCGCCGGGCAACACGTCGGCACGAAGACGCTGCACCAGTGCGGTGGTGGCGTCGTCCTGGGGAGCGGTGGTCGGGAACACCCGCCACAGGGCGGCGGTGGGCTGATCGGGGTCGTTGGGCGTGGCTGGGCTGGCGAAGGCCACACCGGGTGTCGCCCGCAGTGCCTCGGTGACACGGTCGAGCGCTTCCTCGGGGGTGCCGGCTCCACCGATAGGCAGCCGTCTCGGCCCGGGGCTTGGCCGCCCGGCGGCGGACGGCGCGCCGCAGGGGGGCGAAGGCGAAGCTGGCCACCAGGACGACCGCAGCCAAGGGGAACCCGACGAGCATCGGCTGCACGTTCAGGCCGGCGCCGATCAATCCCAACGCCACCAGCCCGGCGGCCACGAGACCCCGCCAACGGGTCAGCTCGACCCGTTCGCCGGCGAACCCGAGCAGGGCCGGGAGGAGCGTCAGCGAGGCCAGGGTGGTAGTGGCCACCACGCTGGCGGCGCCGATGGCGAGCCCGGAGATGAAGTTGATGTTCATCACCAGCATCCCGAGCATCGAGATGACCACGGTCGACCCGGCGAAGAGCACGGCCCGGCCGGCGGTGTCGAGGGCGATCCGCACCGACTCGCCCACCGAGTGGCCGGCGTGGAGCTGCTCTCGGAAGCGGGTGACGATGAACAGCGCGTAGTCGATGCCGACGCCGAAGCCGATCATCACGCCCAGCGTGGTGGCGAAGTCAGGGACCGTGAAGAAGTTCGACAGGAGGCCGACGAGAATGGTGCCGGCCCCGATCCCGGCCAGGGCCACCCCGACCGGCAGGCCCATGGCGAGCACTGACCCGAAGGCCAGCACCAGGATCACGATGGCGAAGGCGAGCCCGAACAGCTCGGAGGAGGGGGGCTCGAACCCGGCGAAGATGGCCCCGCCCAGCTCGATCTGCACACCTTCGATCGTCGGCTCGACGTCGCGGATGCCGTCCACCACCGACTGGGAGTTCTCGAAGTTGAACTCGGGGTCGAGCTCCACGGTGGCGTAGGCGATCTCACCCTCGGTGCAACCGACGAGATCCGCGAGTCCCCCTCGGGGCCGTACGGGCTCACCACCCGGTCGACGCCTTCGATCTCGGCTACTGCGGCCAGGAACGGTCCCATGACGGAGCGGACCGCGGGATCCTCGACGCCGCCGTCGGAGCGGAACACGATCGAGCCGCTCTCGCCCGTGCTCTGTCCGCCGAAGCGCTCCTCGAGCACGTCGAGCCCCCGCTGGCTCTCGACGTTCGGGAGCTTGAACTCCGAGCGGGAATCGGCGCCCACCGCCCCCAGGACACCGCCGGCGACGACGAGCCCCACGAGCCACAACACCACGACCCGCCGACGACGGTCGTGGCACCACCCACCGAGACGTGCGAACACGGTTGGCGCCCATGATCGAGACAGGGCGAACCTGGCGACCGTACCGGCATCCTGCGCCTGCTCCTCCGGCAATTGGGCCATGATCCTGGCGTGCTCGACCATGTCGCCATCCAGTGCGCCGACGTGACGACGGCGGCCGCCTACTACGACGCGGTGCTGGCCCCATTGGGCGGCACCCGCATCCTGGACTTCGGTGAGGTCATCGGCTTCGGCGTGCCGCCCATGCCCGACTTCTGGCTCGGCCCCCGACCCGTCGACCGCCAGGCCGGCGAGACCCACATCTGCTTTTCCGCCGCCGACCGGGCCGCCGTTCGGGCCTTCTTCGCCGCCGCGCTCGCCCATGGGGCCGAGGTGCTCCATGAGCCGCGTCCCTGGCCGGAGTACCACCCGGGCTACTACGGGGCCTTCGTACGCGACCCGGACGGCAACAACGTCGAGGCCTGCTGTCACCGAGCGGAGTAGGGCCGGCCAGCCGGCCGTGCCTCCACCCCGATGACGGCCTCGATGACGAGGATGTCGGCCCCGTCGGCGGCCCGCGCCGCGAGCGGCCCGATGGCGCTGGCGCCGCCCTCACCGCCACGCTCTCCGCACGACGTGGCGGGGTTTGGGACGTCGTGGTCCCCTGGCGCGAACCACCCGAGCAACGACAGGAGCTCCCATGACCGCCAGCGCCCCCGGAGGGATCCCCGTCGACGACCCCCGGCCCGACGACCTACGGCGGGCACCGTCGCTGGTGCTGGTCAACACCGGCAACGGCAAGGGCAAGACGTCGGCTGCCATCGGAGTCGTGGTCCGCGGCGTCGGCCGGGGCTGGTCGGTCGCCGTCGTCCAGTTCCTCAAGTCGGGCAACTGGAAGACCGGCGAGGAGAAGGTCTGCCGTCAGCTCGGGGTCGACTGGTGGACCTTGGGTGAAGGGTTCACGTGGGACTCCGCCGACCTCACCCTCGACCGAGCCGTCGCCGCCAGCGCCTGGGCCCACGCCAAAGCCCTCATCGATGCCGGCGACCACCAACTCGTCCTGCTCGATGAGGTCACCTACCCACTCAACTGGGGCTGGATCGGCGAAGAAGACCTCCTGGCCACGATCCGCGACCGTCCCCGGCACGTCAACGTCATCTGTACCGGTCGCAACGCCCCCGACGCGCTCGTCGACCTCGCCGACACCGTTACCGACATGGGCGAGACCAAGCACGCCTACAAGCAGGGCATCCGGGCCAAGAGGGGAATCGACTACTGAGAGGCGGCCGGTCGGGCCCACACCGGACGGTGCTGGCGTTAGGGTGCGAGCGACCGCGAGCAGTCGGAGGGAACGGCATGCCCGAGCGCGACGGATACATCCCCGGCGTCCCCTGTTGGGTGGATACCAGCCAGCCCGATCCCGACGCCGCCCTCCCCTTCTACCGCGGCCTGTTCGGATGGGACTTCGTGAACGTCATGCCCGAAGGGATGGAGGGCGACTACTACATCGGCCGCATACGCGGCGGGGACGTGGCTGCCGTCGGGTCCATCCCCGAAGGCACACCGCCGATGGCGATGTGGAACACGTACGTCTGGGTCGAGAGTGCCGCCGAGACCGCGACGAAGGCCCGCGACGCCGGCGGCGCGGTAGTGATCGAGCCGTTCGACGTCATGGACTCTGGCCGGATGGCTGTCGTCGCCGACCCCGAAGGGGTGGTGATCTGCGTCTGGCAGGCGAAGGACCACAAGGGGGCCAAGGTCGTCAACGAGCACGGCTCGCTGAACTTCAACGGCCTTGCCACTCGCGACCCCGACGGCGCGAAAGCCTTCTATGGCGCCGTCTTCGATTGGGAGACGTTGGCGTTGCCCACCGGAGCGATGTGGACGCTGCCCGGCTATGGCGACCACCTGGAGGAGAGCAGCCCGGGCCTTCGCGAGCAGATGGGACAGATGGGGGCGCCCGAGGGCTTCATCGACGTCGTCGCCGCGCTCAACCCGATCGCGGAGGACGACTCCGAGACGCCGGCGCACTGGAGCGTCACGTTCGCGGTCGACGACGCCGACGCCACGGCAGCAAAGGCGCGTGAACTCGGCGGCGAGGTCGTCGCCGGCCCGTTCGATGCCCCGTGGATCAGGATGGCGGTCATCAAGGACCCGCAGGGGGCACACTTCGTCGCCAGCCAGTTCGTCCCCGAGAACAAGGACCTCGGGGTGTAGCCCCCTCGGATGGCGGAGCAGGCGCTACCGCTCTCGGAGCGAGCGGGGGCGCAGCCCCCGGGGATGGCGGAGGGTGTGGGATTCGAACCCACGGTGACCTTGCGACCACAACGGTTTTCGAGACCGTCCCATTCGTCCACTCTGGCAACCCTCCGGGGACGGGAACCCTATCCGCTGGGCGAAACCGGCCGGCGCCGGTTTCGACAGTGATCCCTTACCATTCGCTCTGATGTCGATGGCGATGTGGCACATGCTCGGGAACGATCCCGAGAAGGTAAAGGGATCGCGTCTGGCGCCGGGGCTGATGAAACGGGTGTGGCAGTTCGCCCGTCGCTACCGGGCCAAGCTGGCGGGGTTCCTGGCCGTGGTCGTGCTGCAGGCCGTCGTCGGCCTGGCGCCGCCGCTGCTGATCAAGAGCGTGATCGACGACGCCATCCCGGCCCAGGACCGGGGGCTCGTCACGGTGCTGGCGTTGGCCATGATGGCGGCGGCGTTGGTGAACGCGATGCTCTCGATGCTGGGCCGGTGGTGGTCCTCGCGCATCGGTGAAGGGCTCATCTTCGACCTGCGGGTGTCGTTGTTCGACCACACCCAGCGGATGCCGATCGCCTTCTTCACCCGCACCCAGACCGGGGCGCTGGTCAGCCGCATGAACAACGACGTGATCGGGGCGCAGCGGGCGCTCACGGGCACGCTCGGCTCGGTGGTGGCCAACATCGTCACGCTGGCGTTCACGCTGGTGGCGATGGCCGCCCTCGAGTGGCGCCTGACGCTGTTGGCCGTGGTCCTGCTCCCCGTCTTCCTGGTCCCGGCCAAGCGTGTCGGGCGCCGCCTCCAGGCCATCACCCGCGAAGGCATGAACCTCAACGCCTCGATGAACTCGACCATGACCGAGCGCTTCGGCGTTGCCGGCGCCCTGCTGGTCAAGCTCTTCGGCCGTCACGACGAAGAGGTGAGCGAGTTCGGCGCCCGGGCCGGACGGGTGCGCGACATCGGCGTCCGCAGCGCCATGTACGGACGGGTCTTCTTCGAGGCGCTCGGTCTGGTCGGCGCGGTCGGCATCGCCGCGATCTATCTGGTGGGTGGACAGCTGGTCATCTCCGACGCCATGACGCTCGGGACGCTGGTGGCGCTCGGCGCCTACGTCACCCGGATCTACGGACCGCTCACCTCGCTGACCAACGCCCGGGTCGACCTGATGACCGCCTTCGTGTCGTTCGAGCGGGTCTTCGAGGTGCTCGACACGCCCGCCTCGGTGGCCGACCGCGACGGCGCCTCACCGCTGGCCGCGGTGGCCGGACGGATCGAGTTCGACGACGTGTGGTTCCACTACCCGTCGGCGGCGGAGACCTCGGTGGCCTCGCTCGAAGGCCCCGAGGTGGCCGTGTCGGGCGACGGCCGGCTCTCCGACACGGTGTCGGCGACGGTGCTCCACGGCGTGTCGGCCACGATCGAACCGGGCCAGACAGTCGCCCTGGTCGGCCCTTCGGGTGCCGGGAAGACGACGCTCGCCAACCTCGTACCCCGCCTCTACGACGTGAGCGCCGGCGCCCTGCGCATCGACGGCCACGACGTCCGCGACGTGACCCAGGACTCCCTGCGGGCCGCGATCGGCGTGGTCGCCCAGGACCCGCACCTCTTCCACGACACGGTGATGGCGAACCTGCGCTACGCCCGCCCCTCGGCCACCAGCGACGAGGTCGCGGCGGCCTGCCGGGCGGCCCAGGTCCACGACGTCATCGCCAGCCTTCCCGAGGGCTACGACACCGTGGTGGGGGAGCGCGGCTACCGGCTGTCGGGGGGCGAGAAACAGCGCCTGGCCATTGCCCGGATGCTTCTCAAGGACCCTCGCATCGTCATCCTCGACGAAGCCACCAGTCATCTCGACTCCGAGAACGAGGCCGCCATCCAGCGGGCGTTCGGCCACGCGCTGGCCGGACGCACCGCCTTGGTGATCGCCCACCGGTTGTCCACCGTGGCCGACGCCGACCAGATCCTGGTGATCGACGACGGCCGGGTCGTCGAACGGGGCCGCCACCACGAGCTGCTCGCCGCCGAGGGCCTCTACGCCGACCTCTACCGCACCCTGGTCCGCACCGCCGTGGAACCGATCGCCTGACCGGCCGGCGCCGGGCGCAGGAGCGACTGGGGGGCGATCGCCGCGGCGCGCCACAGCGCCCGGTTCAGTGCGTGTGGGGTGGGTGGGCGGACGTGGTCTCGAGCCAGCGCCGGAACCCGGCGGCGTTGGAGTGGATGCCGTTGAGGGTCTCGAGCTTCTCCCGCTGGGCGGGGTCGACGCCGTCGAGCTCATGGCCGAAGGTGACCTCGAGGGCAGCGGCGATGTCGCGCCCTTCCCTCCACGCCACCTCGGCCACCGCGGCCCAGCGGCGCAGGACCTCTTGGGCCTCCTCCAGGGTGTCGGCCGGGCCCGGTACCAGCCCGTAGTGGGCCAGCGCCACGCCGGTGGGACGGAGGCTGGCGAACTTCCGCAACGACGTCAGTGCCTGATCGAGGTCGAAGTCGGGTGGCGGCGCCGCCGGCCGGAGGATGCCGGCATCGGGCAGGCGTACGCCGACGGCGTCGCCGGCGAACAACAGGCCGCTCTCGGAGTCGTGCAGGGCGAGGTGATGCTTGGCGTGCCCGGGCGAGTCGACGGTCCTCAGTGCCCGGCCGCCGCCGAGCGACAACAGGTCGCCGTCCTCGAGGACCTTGACGCGGTCGGCCGGCGTGGGGTCGAGGCGGCCGTAGAGCGAGTCGAGCAGGTCGCCGTAGACCATGGCCGCGCTGGCCACCAACCGCGACGGGTCGACGAGGTGCCGGGCACCCCGGCCGTGGACGTAGACGGTGGCTCGGGGGAAGGCCCGGGCCACGTCGCCGACGCCGCCGGCGTGGTCCAGGTGGATGTGGGTCACGGCGATGCTGGCCAGGTCGGCGGCGTCCACGTTGAGGTCGGCCAGCGCCGCCAGGAGGGCGGGCACCGACGACTGGCTCCCGGTCTCCACCAGCACCGGCTCGGGCCCCTCGATCAGGTAGCCGGCGGTGACCCGTTCCCAGCCACCGAGGAGGGTGTCGATCTGGATGACGCCGGGGCCGATGACGGTGTGCACCGCCCCAGTCTCGCCGGCCGTGCCGATTGGTCGCGAGCTGCGCTCGTCGGCCATGCAGACCGGCCGGCACTGCCAGACTTGGCGAGTGCAGCAGCCGCTCTTCGTCGACGAGCCGACATGGTCGGTGGTCGAGCTGAGCCAGGCCGTCGGCCTCGCCGTAGGGCGGGCCTTCCCCGACGAGGTGTGGGTGTCGGGGGAGATCGCCAACCTCCAGCGGCCGGCCTCGGGGCATGTCTACTTCGACCTCGTCGGGGAGGGGGCCCGGCTGCGGGTGACGCTGTGGGCAGCCGACCGCCGGGTGGTCAACGGCATCCTGCGCCGGGCCGGCGGAGCCGTCCGCATGGCGGACGGCACGGAGGTCCGTCTCCGGTCCCGGGTCACCTGGTGGCCCGACGGGGGCCAGCTCTCGTTGCGGATGTTGGGGATCGACACCGCCTACACGCTCGGCCAGCTCGAGGCCGAGCGCCAACGGCTCCTACAGGTGCTCGAAGCCGAAGGGCTCCTGGCCCGCCAGCGGGCGCTGGCGCTGGCGGCCGTGCCCCTGCGGGTGGGCCTCGTCACCAGCGACGGGTCCGCCGCGGCGTCCGATTTCCTCCACACCCTGGAGGCGAGCGGGCACGGTTGGCAGGTGGTGGTGGCCGACACGCGGGTCCAGGGGCCGGCGGCAGAGCCGTCGGTGCTCGCCGCCTTGGAGGCGATGGCTGCGGTCGTTCCCGCCCTCGACGTCGTGTGCCTGGTCCGGGGCGGTGGCGCCCGCACCGACCTCGCCGCTTTCGACCGAGAGGCCGTGGCCCGCGCCATCTCCCTGTGCCCGGTGCCGGTCCTCACTGGGATCGGCCACGAGATCGACACCACCGTGGCCGACCTCGTCGCCCACCAGCGGCTGAAGACCCCGTCGGCCTGTGCCGCCTTCCTGGTGGAGCGGGTCGCCGCTTTCGGGGAGCTGCTGGACCGCCGGTCCGATGGCGTGACCGCGGCAGCAGCGGCCGTGCTGGAGCAGGCCGGCGCACGCCTGCAACGGGCGTCGGCCCGCGCCGGGGCCGCCGCTCGTCACCATCTCCGGGCCGAGGAGTACCGGCTCGGCGCCAGCGCGCAGCGCCTTGCCCACCGCCCGCACCAGCTGCTCGACCGTGCCCAGCGGACGTTGGACACGGTCGACGCCCGGGCCCGCGCCCTCGACCCGTCGCGCCTGCTGGCCCGGGGCTGGTCGATCACCCGTGACCGCGCCGGCCGACTTGTGCGGGAACCCGGCGCCGTCCCCCCAGGGTCCACCCTGGTCACTACCGTCGCCGGCGGCGAACTGCGGAGCACGGTCGATGGCTGAGGCGCCCGTCCCCGACGGCGGCTCGGCCGGCGACGCTCGGACTGTGGGCTACGCCGACGCCTTGCGGGAGCTCGAGGAGATCCTTTCCGAGCTCGAAGGCGACGCCGTCGACGTGGACCGTCTGGCCAGCCGGGTCGCCCGGGCCGCGGTTCTCATCGAGAGTTGCCGGGCCCGCATCGAAACCGCCCGCATGGACGTGGCCCGGATCGTCGGCGAGCCCGGCCAGGAGCGGGGCCTCTAGATGGGGGCCGGGGGGGCGCAGCCCACTGGCTAGTCGTCCGGCCGGCGCCCCGACTTGTCGGGCATCCGTCCCGGTCCGCCGCTACGTAGGCCAGGCAATGGTGGTGCTACAGCCCGACGGTCCTACGCTTGGCGCCCGAATGGCGGGACCCGCACGCAGTGTGACCTTGCCGGCGAGCCTCGCCGTCGTAGCCCAGCGGACCGGGCGACGTCTCGGCACGATGATGACCGCCGAGCTGGAGCGCTGGAGCGCGCTCGACCAGGACATGGCCGAGCCCCTGCGTTCGTTGATGCGCCTGGTCGGCGCCGGCGGCAAGCGGTTGCGGCCGGCGTTCTGTCACTGGGGGTTCGTCGGAGCCGGCGGCGACCCCGACGACCCGGCCGTGGTCGAGGCCGGGTGTGCCTTCGAGATGCTGCACGCCTTCGCGCTGATCCACGACGACGTCATGGACGGCTCGCCGACCCGGCGGGGCCTGTGCACCGCCCACCGCGAGTACACCGACCGCCACCGGGTGGCCCAATGGCGGGGCGAGGCCCGCCGCTTCGGCGAGGGCGTCGCCATCCTCATCGGGGACCTCGCCCATGTCTATGCCGACCGGTTCGTGGCCGGGGCACCCGACGAGGTCCGGACGTTGTGGGACGAGCTTCGGGTCGAGCTCAACGTGGGCCAGTTCCTCGACGTCCTCGGCACCGCCCGGGGTGACACCGACCTGGCCCGGGCCCGGCGCATCGCCCGTTACAAGTCCGGCAAGTACACGATCGAGCGGCCGCTTCACGTGGGCGCGGCCCTGGCCGGCCGGCCCGACCTGTTCGGCGTGCTGTCGGCCTATGGCGACCCGCTGGGAGAGGCGTTCCAGCTCCGCGACGACCTCCTGGGGGCCTTCGGCGATGAGTCGGTCACCGGCAAGCCGGTGGGCGACGACCTGCGCGAGGGCAAGCCCACGCCGCTGCTGGCGCTGGCCACCGCCCGGGCCACCGCGACGCAGGCCCATGCCCTCGCCCTCGTCGGCCGGCCCGACCTGTCCGCCGACGACGTGGCGTCCGTCCAGGCCGTCCTGGTCGACACCGGTGCCGTGGCCGAGACAGAGGCCATCATCGACGGGCTCACCGCCCGTGCCGTCGACGCCGTGGACTGGGGCCAGATCCGCCCCGACGCCCACACCGCGCTGGTCGAGCTCGCTCATTTCGTCGCCTGGCGAGACCGCTGAGGTGCGAGGGGAGCGAGCCCCTCAGGCCGACGGCGCGAGCGCCAGCTCGCCCGGGGGCGATGGGTGTGGGGCGCAGCCCCACCAGCAGAGAGCGATCGACCCGATCGTGGGCCGGCTCGGGCTGCGGGCGCGGTTCGGTCCTATCGTCGCGCTCAGGCGCACCGAGCCGAGGGGGTAGCACGCATGGAAGTCGTGGTCATCGGGGCCGGTCTTGGTGGGCTGAGCACGGCGATGCATCTGCGCGGACGCGGCCACGACGTCGTCGTCCTCGAACGGGGCGACGTCCCCGGCGGACGGGCCGGGATCCTGCGACGCGACGGCTACCGCTTCGACACGGGCCCGACCGTGCTCACCATGATCGACATCATCGCCGACTGCTTCACCGCCGTCGGCGCCGACATGGCCGACCACCTGAAGATCTTCCCGGTCGACCCCATGTACCGGGCTGTCTTCGAGGACAACTCCGAGCTGCGGGTGTGGCACGGCCGTGAACGCATGGCCAAGGAGATCCGCTCGTTCGCCGGGCCCGACGCCGCCAAGCAGTTCCACAAGTTCTGTGACTGGCTCACCAAGCTCTACCGGCTCGAGATGCCGAACTTCATCGACCGCAACTTCAACTCGTTGTTCAGCATCGCCAACCCGTTGCCGCCGGGGATCCAGCTCTTCATGATGGGTGGCTTCGGCAAGGTCGCCAACCGGGTGGCCAAGTACTTCGACGACGAGCGCCTGCAGCGGATCTTCAGCTTCCAGTCGCTCTACGCCGGCCTCGCCCCCCAGCAGGCGCTGGCCATCTACTGCGTCATCACCTACATGGACACCGTCGCCGGCGTGTTCCAGCCCCAGGGGGGCATGCACGCCATCCCCCAGGCGATGGCCGACGCCTCCGAGCTGGCCGGCGTCGAGTTCCGCTACGGGGCCGAGGTCGACCGGATCATCCTCGAGGAGGGCACGTCGGGCCGGGTCCGGGGCGTGCGTCTTGCCGGTACCGGCGAGGTGATCGAGGCCGACGCCGTCGTCTGCAACCCCGATCTGCCGGTGGCCTACCGGACGCTGTTGCCGGGAACTCCCATGCCGCTGGTGGCCCGCCGGGGCACGTACTCGCCGTCGTGCGTGGTGTGGCACGTAGGGGCGAGAGGCGAGCTGCCGCCCGGCGTCGGCCATCACAACATCCATTTCGGCCAGCAGTGGGACCAGGCGTTCAAGGCGCTGCTAAAGGATGGCCGGCGGATGCCCGACCCGTCGATCCTGGTATCGGTGCCGACGTACTCCGATCCCACCGCCGCTCCCGAAGGGTGCCACAGCCTCTTCGTGCTCGAGCCGACCCCCAACCTGGACGGCAAGGTCGACTGGACCCGCGAGCGGCACAAGGTCCGCGACGACCTGTCCCAGATGATCGAGAAGCTCGGCTACCCGATCGACATCCAGGTCGAGGAGCTGGTCGACCCCACTGACTGGGAGCGGATGGGCATGGAGCGGGGCACGCCGTTCGCGCTGTCGCACCGGTTCCTGCAGACCGGCCCGTTCCGTCCGAACAACATCGACAAGCGGGCGCCCGGCCTCGTGTTCGTGGGCAGCAGTACATTGCCGGGCGTGGGGGTGCCCATGGTGCTGATCTCGGGCCGCCTGGCCGCCGAGCGAGTCGACGAGCTCTACCAGTGATCACCCTCGAGCAGTCCTATCGACGCTGCCGGGAGCTCAACAAGCGCAACGGCACCACCTACTACTGGTCGACCTACGCCCTGCCTCCGGTCAAGCGCCACCACGTGCACGCCCTCTACGGGTTCTGCCGCTACGCCGACGACATCGTCGACGACCTCGGCCCGGTGCCCGTCGACGTGCGGGCCAAAGCCCTGCACGAGTTCGGCGACCGCTTCTTCGCCGATCTCGAGACCGGGCGGTCCGACGACGACGTGCTGTGGGCCGTTGTCCACACGGTGCTCAGCTTCGGGATCGACCCCGACTGCTTCCGCCGGTTCCTGCACTCGATGGAGATGGACCTCACCGTCGACCGCTACGAGTCCTTCGACGACCTGCTCGGCTACATGGACGGCTCAGCCGCGGTCATCGGCGAGATGATGCTGCCGATCCTCGAGCCGCTGACACCCGAAGCGAAAGCGCCGGCCCGCGCCCTGGGGAACGCCTTCCAGCTCACCAACTTCCTGCGGGACATCGAAGAGGACCTGCGCCGCGGCCGGACCTACGTGCCTCAGAGCGACATCCGCTGGTTCGGGGCCGAGGAGGCCTTCGAGGACCGCCGGGTGACACCGGGGTTCCTGGCCCTGATGCGCTTCGAGATCAGCCGCATCCGGGCGATCTACCGCCAGGCCGACCTCGGGATCGACATGCTGCCGCCATCGTCGGCGCGCGCCATCCGGGCGGCACGGGTGCTCTACAGCCGGATCCTCGACGTGATCGAGACCAACGGCCTCGACGTCTTCGAGTCGAGGGCCCGGGTGCCGACCTGGCAGAAGGCTGCTACCGGCGTGAAGGCGCTCGTCCTCGACGACGCCGTCCGCAAGGGCCGGCTCGGCGCCCGGCGCGCCCTCAGCGGGGTGCGGGGACGAGAGGGTCGCGGGTAACGGCCTGTGCTCGCTCCCGTAGCTCGCGGGGGACGACCGGCAGCAGGAACCCGTACGGCTCACCGGCCCACAGGTGGTGGATGCGATGCGCCTCGCGGACCCGCTCCAGGGGGGCGCACCGCCAGGTGAAGCCCGGGATGCGGCGGTGGATGTAGATGTCGTGCACGAACAGGTAGGCCATGCCGTAGAGGGTGACGCCGAGGCCCACCCATGCCAACGCCGACAGCCCGTCCACGAACGTCCCGGCCGCGATGGCAGCGATGGTGAGCACCGCGGCGACGACCGGGTAGAGGTCGTTCGCCTCGAAGAGGGTGAGGCGGACCTGATGGTGCCCGACGTGCCAGGCCCCGAGGCGCCCGTGCATCACGTAGCGGTGGGCCAGATAGGCCGCCGGCTCCATCAGGACGAAGGCGACCAGCACCAGTCCCAACTCGGCCGGCATCGGGACAAGGGTACCGGCTCGGGCGCGCCGATGAAGGCCTGGGAGGCCTGCTGTTCCCGCTGATCGAGCTCTCCCGTCCGGTCATGGTCGTGCTGGACGTCGCGGTGTGGGGCGCGTGGAGCGCGGTGGTCGGCTACTGGGGCCACCGGCGCCCGCCGCAGGCGTTTGCCGGCAACCGGCGCCTCTACCGGCTCCGGCGTTGGGAGCGAGGCGGGCGCTTCTACGAGGAACGGCTTCGCATCAAGGACTGGAAGGACCGGCTACCGGACGCGGGAGCGTTCTTCGCCGGCGGGATGTCCAAACGCGCCCTACCGGGCAAGGGCATCGAAGCGCTGTCGCGCTTCGAGATCGAGACCCGGCGAGCCGAGTGGGCCCACTGGGTGATCATGCTGGCGGTGCCCGTGTTCGTGATCTGGAACTACTGGTGGGTGGTACCGGTCATGGCCGGCTACGCGGTGGCCGCCAACGGCCCCTGTGTCGCCGTACAGCGCTACAACCGGGCCCGGCTCGAGCACTTGCTCGACCGGTCCCGGCCCGGCTGAGCCGCCGACCGGGTTCACGACCCCCGGGCATTGGCGATGAGGTCGCGGATCTCGGTCAACAGCAGGGCTTCGTCGCTCGGGGTCGGAGTGGCGGCGATCGCCTCCTCCTCGCCCCGCTTGCGCCGCTGCGCCAACGTGTTCATCGGCCGCACGACCGCGAAGAACACCGCGGCCGCGATCAGCACGAACGAGATCACGTCGTTGAGGAACACGCCGTAACCGAACGTGCTCTCGTTGATGGTGAAGTCGAGCGAGCTGAAGTCCTGGTTGCCGGGGATGGCGATCAGCGGTGTCAGCAGGTTCTTGGTCAACGACGTGACCACGGCACCGAAGGCGGCGCCGATCACCACCGCTACCGCCAGGTCGACGATGTTGCCCCTCAGCAGGAACGCCTTGAACTCCTTCAGCATCGTTCTCCTCATCTCTTGCGTTCCCCGGCCGCGCAGGCCGGGCTTGGACGCGCCTCCGCTGGCGCTCCGGCGCTCGCATCGGTGGCACGTCTGGTCTAGCCCGATGCGCAGGCCGGGCTTGGACCGCGCCTCCCGCGGGCGCTCCGGCGCCGGCGTTGGTGGCGGTGGCGGTGGCGGTGGCGGTGGCGGTGGCGGACGGTCTATCAGAGCGGTCGCTACGGACAGCGGACGAAACGCCGAGCCCAGGGCGTTGAGTGCCCGAATGGGATGAACGGGCGAATCCGACCGGATCGGCTGATAGGCGCGAACCGGCCAGGGCTGCGATCATGACCGGCGATGGCCCGGCGAGCGCCGGCCCGAGAGAAGGGATGCGGGGAGCGGATGAGCCTGCTGCGGGTCGTGTTGGTCGACGACGACCGCAAGATGGTCGACCTGGTGCAGGGCATCCTCGCCGACGAAGGTTTCGACGTCGTCGGCTTCACCGGGACCGACGAGGCCCTCGACCGGCTCGACGAGCTCGACCCCCACGTCGTCGTCCTCGACGAGGTCATGCCCGGTCGCAACGGGCTCTCGGTAGCCGAGGAGATCGTCGAGCGTCGCCCCGGGCAGGCCATCGTGATCTTCAGCTCGCTGTTCGACCTGCAGCTGAGCCGGCAGGTCGAACGCCAAGGCTTCCGCTACGTCGAGAAGGCCGACGGTATCGACGCCCTGGAGGGCGCCATACGCGAGGCCGCCGCCGGTGGGCGCCGGCGGTGACAGGCCGTCGGGGGGCGGAGCGTGCCGAGGGCAGAGGCCTGGCGGTCAGGCCCTAGGACGCACGAGGACCGAGGCCAAGTCGGCGTGGTCGGCGACGATGTGGTCGCCCTCGGGCAGGCCGGCGCCGGCAGGGTCGTCGTTGACGCCGCAATACCGGATCGCCACCATCCCCATCGACCGGGCGCCGGCCACGTCGGTGCGGCGCAGGTCGCCCACGTGCGCGGTGCGGGCCGGGTCGGGATGGCCGAGGCCGGCCAGGGCGTGCTCGAAGATGCGCCGATCGGGCTTGAACACGCCGACCTCGTCGCTGAAGGACCAGTGGTCGAAGTAGCCGAGAAGGCCGTGCTTCTCCAAGTGGCCGCGCAGGATCGTCGAGGGCGTCATGCCCACGTCGCAGATGATCCCGATCCGCAGCCCTGCTCGGTGTAGTTCGGACAACGCGGTGACCACGTTGGGAGCAGTGGGCAGGTCGGCGGTGGCGCCGATCGTGACGAAGAGCTCGATCAGTTCGTCGCGGACCGCGGGGGCAACGTCGGCCCCCGCCGTGCGCAGCACGAGGGCGGCGGCCTCCGACGATCGGTACTGGTGGTTGGCCTGCCAGGCGGCGTCGAACGTCTGCCAGGCGGCGTCGAGGGCAGCTTCGAGCGCCGAACGCTGCGACGGGATGCCTTCCCGGGCCAGGACCCGCTCCCAGGCGTCGAGCCGCAAGGCCCGGATCTGGCCCGGCTGTTCGGCGACCAGCGTATTCCAGAAGTCGAACGTCACCGCCAGGTAAGAGCTCTCGGGAGCCCTACGGTTGCTCACGTCCAAGACGCGCTGGCCAACGGCGATGGTGTCCCGCGGCGCACCGTCGACAGCGTTGCCGAGCCCGGCCACGGGCGGCAACGCGGGCCCGCTCGGAACTCGGGACGGTCAGGTCGTGGCCCCGCTCACGTTGGCCGCCGCGACGGGCCGGCTACACCGCTTCGCGCGACATCTCCTCGAGGCAGCGCTTGATCTCGGACACGCGGAACCGGCGGTGGCCGCCGAGGGTGCGGATGGCGGTGAGCTTGCCGGCGCGAGCCCATCGGGTCACGGTCTTGGGGTTGACGCGGAACAGGGCGGCCACTTCGGCCGGGGTCAGAAGCGCCTCGGGGCTGTCGAGATCGTCGGGATGCGCCATCTGTGGGTCCTTGTCTTCTCGGGGCCATCCGCCGACTCGGGCGGCATGTCCGTTTCATGGCGAAGATACGGAGGAGCCCCCGGGGGAGCCATAGCACGAATGGGCCATTTCGTACCCCGCGGGGGACTAGTCATGCTGGCTGGCGTTCCCCGGCCACGCAGACTGTTACGTCAGCGTTCCCCGGCCACGCAGGCCGGGCCTGGCCGCGCCTGCGCTGGCGCTCCGGCGCTCGCATCCGCGGCAGGACCGACCGCCGGCGGCTGCTCGTACCTCTGCGTGGCGGGCGCGCCCGCCGTTACGACGGCGAGGCGGGGTCGAGCAGGCCGGCGATGGCGTCGAGGAGGCCGTCCTGGGTGAAGGGCTTGACCAGGAAGCCCGATGCCCCTTTGGCCGCGGCCAGGGCCACGTTCTCGGGGCTGCTGTAGGCGGACACCACCAGGACCGGTGGTGGCGACGGCATCCGGCTCAGTCGTTCGAGCACCCCCCAGCCGTCGAGGACCGGCATCATGACGTCGAGAACGACGACATCGGGGGCCTCGGCCACGACCCGTTCCAGGGCGCTCTGCCCGTCGGCGGCCAACAACACCGTGTGCCCGGCCATCTCCAGGTTGAGCCGATGGAGCAACAAGATGTCGGGCTCGTCGTCTACCACCAGGACCACCGCCATCCCGGCCTGCCGTGCCCCGTGTCAGACGAGCCGGACGCGGCCCTGGCCGGGCTCGACGGTTCCGATGCGTTGGGCCTGGTGGCCGTTGGTGCGTAGGACGTCGATCGTCCGGTAGACGTCGTCGGCCGCTACGACGAGGACCATGCCGATCCCGAGGTTGAAGACCCTGGCCATCTCATCGTCGCCAACCTCACCGGCGTGCTGGATCTCGCCGAAGATCGGCGGCACGTCCCACGTCGAGCGGTCCACGACGGCATCGAACTTGTCGGGCAGCACCCGGGCCAAGTTGCCGGGCAGTCCCCCACCGGTGATGTGGGCGACGGCGCTGACCTCGACCACCCGCTGGACGGCGAGCACGGCCGGCGCGTAGATCACCGAGGGCATCAGGAGCTCGTCGGCCAGGCTGTGGTGGGCGCCGGCGAAGGCGGGGCCGTCGAGACGCCGGCCGGCCTTCTGCAGCAGGACTCGGCGCGCCAACGAGTAGCCGTTCGAGCGCAGTCCCGGCGACGGCAGCCCGATCAGGACGTCTCCGCCCCGCACCCGGTCGCCGGTCACCAACTGATCACGCTCGGCCACGCCGACGGCGAAGCCGACGAGGTCGAACTCCCCTGGCTCCATGGCGCCGGGGTGCTCGGCCATCTCACCTCCGATGAGGGCGCACCCAGCGGTCCGGCACCCGGCGGCCACCCCCTCGACGAGCTGGTCGACGTGGTCGGGGTCGAGCTTTCCGACGGCCACGTAGTCGAGGAAGAACAGGGGTTCGGCGCCGAGGCAGACGAGGTCGTCGACGCACATCGCCACCAGGTCGATGCCGATGGTGCGGAACCGGCCCACCGCCTGGGCCACCAGTGCCTTGGTACCGACGCCGTCGGTGGAGGAGACCAGCACCGGGTTCTGGAACCGGTGCTGAGGGAAGGCGAACAGCCCGCCGAAGCCGCCGATGTCGCCGATGACCTCGGGCCGGAACGTGCTCCGTACATGGCCCTTGATGCGCTCGACCGCCGCCTCGCCGGCAGCGATGTCGACGCCCGCCTTCTCGTACGTCTCTCCCATGGCGCCGTTGTCCTATTCCATTATCGACAGCGTCGGTTCTCGGACGATGCGCTCGAGTTCTCCCGGGGGCATGTCGTTGTTCTCGAGGACGTCCTTGCGCAGGGCCACCGGCACCTCGACCGGGTATTCGCCCGAGAAGCAGGCGGTACAGAAACCCGACCGCGGTGTGCCCGTCGCCGTCACCAGCCGGTCGTGGGTGAGGTAGGCCAGGCTGTCGGCACCGACATAGTCCTGTATCTCCTGCACCGAGAGCTGGGCCGCCAACAGCTCGGACCGGTCGCCGGTGTCGATGCCGTAGAAGCACGGCCACTGCACCGGTGGCGACGTGATGCGCAGGTGCACCTCGGCGGCGCCGGCCTCGCGCAGCATCCTCATCAACTGCTTCTGGGTCGTACCCCTCACGATCGAGTCGTCGACGACGACCAACCGCTTTCCCTCGATGTTCTCGCGTATGGGGTTGAGCTTCATGCGCACGGCCATGGCCCGCAGCTCCTGGCTGGGGGCGATGAACGAACGCCCGATGTAGCGGTTCTTCACCAGACCCTGGCCGTAGGGGATGCCGCTGGCATGGGCGAAGCCCTCGGCCGCGGGGACCCCGGACTCGGGCACTCCCATCACCATGTCCGCGGTGACCGGCGCCTGAGCGGCCAGGAGCTCACCCATCCGAACCCGGGCCTGATGGACGTTGCGGCCGTACAAACGGCTGTCGGGCCGGGCGAAGTACACGAACTCGAAGATGCACAGGGACGGTTGGGCGGCGTCGACGCCGAAGGGCCATTCGGAGCGCACACCGGTGGCGTCGATGGTGACCATCTCGCCCGGCTCGAGCTCGCGCACGAACTCCGCGCCCACGATGTCGAGCGCCGGCGTCTCGGAGGCGAGCACCCACCCGTTCTCGAGGGCGCCGAGGCAGAGGGGCCGGAAGCCGTGGGGGTCGCGCACGCCGATGATGTGGCCCTCGTCGGCCAGGGCCAGGCTGAACGCACCCTCCAGGCGGGGCAGCACGGTCACGAGAGCCCGTTCCAGCTCCCGCCCGTCGGCCCGCTCGCCGCCGTCGGCGGCGATCTCCGCCGCCAGCAGTTCGGCGACCAGGTCGCTGTCGCTGGTGACGGTGCCCGGCAGCATCCCGGCGGCATCGATGAGGGCCTCCGTGTTGACCAGGTTGCCGTTGTGGCCGAGCACGAACTCGGTCATGCCGACGCTGCGATAGCACGGCTGGGCATTGCGCCAGCTTCCCGAGCCGGTGGTCGAGTACCGGGTGTGGCCGACGGCGAGGTTGCCGGTGAGGGCGGCCAGCGTCCGGTCGTCGAAGGCGTTGGCCACCAGGCCCTGCTCCTTGACCACCATGATCGACGACCCGTCGCTCACCGCGATACCAGCGGCCTCCTGACCCCGGTGCTGGAGGGCGAACAGGCCCAGGTAGGTGAGGTGCGACACCGGCTGGCCCGGGGCGTACACGGCGAAGACGCCGCACGCCTCTTTGAGGTGGCCGCCCTCGGGATCGACCACGTCGGGGGGGGTCACACCCGCCATGCTACGAGCCGTGACCATGGGCTGAATCCACGGGTGCTGTCGGCGTGGCGCCGCCGGCTCACCCCGCGTCGTCGTTGGTCACCTCGAACATCTGGGCCAGCCGTTTGGCGACGCCGCGGGCGATGAGGTCGACGGTGGCTTCGTCGGGACGGAGCCGGGGGGCGTGGCTCGCCGTCCTGGCCTCGACCGCGGCGGCGACGACTTCGGCGACATGGTCAGCGTCGAACGCCGGCTCGGCGGCCCGCAGCGGGAGCCGGCGGCGCAGTTGGCCGACGTCGTCGCGGACCGTGGCCAGCTCGGCCATCAGCTCGTCGCGGAGCTGGTCGAACCGGGTGTCGGGGCCTGCCGCCCGAGGCCCGTCGACGGTCTCGGCGATGACGTCCTCGATCACTCGGAACTCGGCCACCACGGCGCGCATCTGTTCGACGGCAGCCTCCATCGAACCCACCGCACGGTCGACGGCGTCGGCCCCATCGCCAACCCCGGCCCGGTCGGCGGCCCCTGCCAGCTGCTCCAGTCGGTCGCGCTCCTCGGCCCGGTCCCCGACCGCGGCCGCCAGCCGAGCCTCGAGCGCACCCAGGGCTTCGCCGAAGGTGTGCTCCGGCGCCTCGGCGCTCTCCAACAGGTCCAGCACCGCGGCCAGTATCCGGGTGTGCTCCTCGGAGCCGGTGGCGAGGGCGGTGAGCTCGTCGGTCTTGTCGGCGTCGCTGCGATCGAGCCGTTCGACCAGCCCGGCAAGGGCTTGGCCCTGTCGGTCGACCAGCGCCGCCAGCGCCTCGACGGAGTGCTCCTGGCGGGACCGGGACTGCTGCGCCGCACGGTCGAGCGACCCGAGTGCCGCCATCACCGCGGCGGACTGTTCGTCGATGCGCTGGGCGAAGGCCTCGAGGGCGGCGTCTGTGCCCGGCGCAGCGTCGGCCCGCCCAACCGGCTGGACCAGCTCGTCGTCGCGCTCGCCGAGCCGCTCGGCCAGCTCGCGCAGCGAGCGCTCGTGGTCGAACGACCGCTCCACGAGCGTCGCGCTGAGCCCTTCGATCGCAGCCCGCACCTCGTCGGCCTGTGCGGCCAGTCGGGACGCCAGCTCGTGAAAGCCGTCGTCGCGGCCGGCCTCGGCCTGCTCGAACCGGGCCTGTACCGACTCGAGGGCGGGGCCGAGCTCGTCGAGGCGGCCGACGAGGGCGACGAACCGCTCGTCGGGTTCGTCGTCGTGCTCGATGGCGGCGACGACCGCATTGAAGGACCGTGCCTGCTCGTCGACCCGGTCGATCAGGGCACCGATGCTCGATGCCGCTCCCGCGGCAGCGAGAGCTTCGAGGCGGCCGGCGACGTGGCGGCCCTGGTCCTGGACCAGCGCGGCGAGGGCGCCGAAGGCGGCGATCTGGGTGGCCTCGCGCTCGGCGGCGGCGTCAAGCCGGTCGGCCACCGTTTCCAGGGCCGTGCCCGTGCGGTCCGCGGCGGCGGCCTGCTCGGCTTCTCGTTGGGCGGTGGCGGCCTCGAGGCGGTCGGCCAGTGCGCCCAGGACGACCTTGGTCGAGGCCTCCGGGCCGGCCGCTTCAGCTCGTTCCGTCGCCAGCCGCTGAGCTTGCCGGACCAGCGAGACGACCGAACCCAACATCGCCTGGTGCTCCTCGGCCCGTTCGCCGGCCAGCCGCTGAGCCTCCAGCACCAGATCTCCCAGCGAGCCCAGAGCAGCCTCGTGGCCCTCGGCCCGTACGACCCCGGCCCGTTCGACGCGCTGGAGCGTCTCCGCCATCGCTTCGACCCGCTCGCCCAGTTGAGACGACCAGGCGTCGACCTCGTCGGCCCGTGGATTGCCCGCCTGCTCGGACCACGCCAGCACCGCGGCCAGTACGCCCTCCTGCGCCTGCACCCGACCGGTCAGGGCCTCGATGGCGCGGCCCTGGGCCGTGATGCGATCGACCACAAGGTTCTGGAAGGCGTCGGCCGCCGCCTCGGACTCCTCCCAGCGGTCCTGGAGGCCTTCGGTCAGGCGGCGGAGGACACCGAGGTGGTCGTTGATGGCCGGGAGCAGCCCAGTGGAGGCGACGACGGGGCGGGGGGGCGGCCGGGGCCCGGGGACGGAACGGTCATCGGGCTCGTCCCAGGGCTCGTCGGCCCAGCCCCGGCTGTCGTAGGGACGGTCGTCGGGGTCGCCGTCGGCGGGGATGTCCTGGTCGTCCAGGCCCGCGTCGTCGCCGTCATCCATCGGTCCAGAGGGTAGTGGTGACCCGCCGGCGGCCGGGCCGCCCGCCGCTGGGCCATCCTGGGAGCCGTGGCCGCCTCGTTCGACCCGGTCCTAGCCGTCCGGGGCGTGGTCAAGCCGTGGGCATGGCTGGTACCGCCGGTGCTCCTGGGGGCGGTGTGGTCCAGCTCGGGCTGGCTGACCTGGGTCGCCGCCGGGCTGGCGTTGCTGGCGTTCGCCGACCTGGTCGCCGATCGGCCCGAACGCTGGCTGCTGGCCCTGGTCGTCGTCCTGCCCTTCCAACAGGTCCTTCTCTCGTGGTTGTACGGGCGCGGTGTCCCGGCCGGTGCCGTCAGGGCTCTCGGCTACTGGAAGGAGGGCGTGTGCGCCGGGCTCGCCCTCGCCGCCCTGCGGCACTCGCTGCGGCGTCGGGCCGGTCTCGACCGCATCGACGTCGTCGCCCTCGCCTACGTGGCCGTCGTCGCCGCCTACTGGTGGTGGCCCCGGCTGTTCGTGCACCCCACCGGGCCGTTCTCGGTCGGCCCCCCGACCGACACGGCCACGCTGTTGGTGGCCGCCCGCACCGCGGCCGGCTTCGTAGCCCTGTTCGTCGTCGTACGCCGCCTCGACCTCTCGCCCGTCTTCGCTCGCACGTTGGCTCGCACCGTGGTGGCCGTGGGCGCGGTGGTCGCCGCCGTCGCCGTCGTCGAGTTCATGTTCTCCGACCGCTGGAACGCCTTCGTGGTCGACACGCTGCGGGTGCCCGCCTACCGCGCCGAGGTGTTGGAAGCCACCAACCGCAACGTGGCCGACATCCGGATCTACAGCCAGGTGGGCGGCCGGGACGTGCTCCGCGTCGGGTCGGTGTTCCTCGACCAGATGGCATGCGCCTTCTACCTGGTTGCGGCCCTGGCCCTGGCCCTGGCCCGCGATGTCCGCACCCGGACGACCTATGCCCTCGCCGGCCTGCTCGGTGCCGCCGTGGTGCTCACCCAGACCCGGGCCGCGATCCTCGCCGTGCTGGTTGTGCTGGTCTGTCTCCGCCGCCCCGGGAGCACCCGGGCCCGAGACCGGGTGCCGGCCGTCCTGCTGGCGGTCGGCCTGGCCGCCATCGTGGCGTTGGCCCTGAGCAGCGGCCTGGCGCAGCGCACCACCAGCGCCGTCGGGGGCGAGGAGGAGTCGACCCAGCTGCACCTCGAGCGCACCACCAAAGCTGCCGGCGAGCTGTTCCTGGCCCCGCTCGGGCGCGGCCTCGGCACCGCCGGCGCCACCGGCAACCGCTTCGAGGTCGAGACCACCCTGACCAGCGAGGACTACTACCTCCAGGTCGGCAACGAGACCGGCGCCCTGTCGATGGTGGCCTTCGTCAGCCTGGTCGTACTGGTGGCGCGACGACTGAAGAAGAGCGCCGTCGGCGCCACCTCGATCACCGCCCGAGGAAGCTTCGCCGCGCTCGTCGGGCTGTCGGCCGGTGCCGTACTGCTACCGCTGTGGACCGACGTCGCCGTGTCGTGGACGGTGTGGGCCACCCTTGCCGCCACCGTAGGCTCAGCGCCGGCGCCAGCCAGGAGGGCGGCCATCCTCGGTCGCACAGGGAGGTCCGACATGGAACTTCGCCGCTACGTCGCCCTCCTCGGGCGGCGATGGCCCGTGCTGGTCGCCGGGGTGGTCGCCGCCGCCGCGGCCGGGTACCTGGTCACCCCCGACGGCACCCGCTACACGTCGCAGTCCACGATCATGGTCGGCACCCCCGACCTCTCCGGCGACCCCAGCATCTTCGGCGTGTTCGGGGACCGGGCGACGTTGCTGGACCGGCTCACGCTCACCTACGCCGTGCTCGTCGACACCGGCCCTGTCGCCGAGGGCGCCGCCCGCCGCACGGGTGTGGCCCGGGACGTGGCGACGATCCTCGAAGCGACCCGGGCGGAAGCGCCGGCCGGGACCCAGCTGGTACGGGTGCGGGTGTCGGACCGAGACCCGGCGGTGGCCCAGGCCCTGGCCGACGGCATGGCCGAAGCCTTCGCCGACCAGGTCGCCGCGCTCGGGCCCGCCGGGGTGGGCGACGCCGGGTCGGTCCAGGTCGTCGAACGAGCGGGGACGGCCACCGCCACGCCCGAGGGCAACCGCGAGGCGAACGTGGCCGTGGGTGCCATCCTCGGGCTCCTGGCCGCCATCGGCCTGGTGCTGTTGCTCGAATACCTGGACACGACCGTGCGCGACGGCGACGATGCCGAGCGCCGGCTCGAGCTGCCGCTACTGGGGGTTGTCCCCTTTGCCGCCGGCGTCGACCGGGCCGCCGATGCCGTCGGGCCGGCTCCCCACCATGCCTAGGCGATCGGTGGCCCGACCCCGTGCCCGTCCGACCGACGACGCCCATCGCGAAGCGGTACGGGCGCTTCGGACCAACCTGCTGGCGGCGCTCTCGGGGACGGCCCATCCGGTGGTGGCGTTCACCGGGCCCCGCGGCGGCGAGGGCACCACGTCGTGCGCCATCGCGCTGGCCCGCGCCGTCGGCCAGGCCGGGATGCGGGTGATCCTGGTCGACACCTACTTCGCCCGGCCCGACCTGCACCGCCGGCTGGGCGTCGCCGACGCCGCCGGCCTCGCCGACGTGCTCATCGATCGGACGGTGCTCGAAGCGGCCCTGCAGCCCGTCCCCGGCGGCGCCGGCGCGCCGCCGTCGCTGCGGGTGCTGACCGCCGGCGTCGAGCGGGAGCGGGCGAGTGAGCTCCTCGGCGGCGACCGCGCCGTCGAGCTGTTCGCCGCCCTGGCTGCGGACTGCGACCTGGTGGTGGTCGACGCCGCCCCGGTGCTGGTCTCGGCCGACGCCCTGGCCCTCGGCCGCTCGGCAACCGGCGCGGTGCTGGTGGTCGCCTCCCGCAAGACAACGGCCGACTCGGCCCGAGAGGCTCACCATGCCCTGGCCCGGAGCCAGACCAGGGTGCTCGGGGTGGTCGTCAACGACCCTTCCGGTCGGGCTTGAACCACCGGTCGGCCTCCGCCGCCGGCGGTCGGCGCACGGTCGTGCACGTGCTCGAGGCGCTCGAGGGCGGCACCGCCCGTCACCTGGTCGACGTCGTCACCCACGCCCGGGGCTGGGAGCACCATGTGGCCATCCCCGCCCGCCGGGTCGGTGCCCCCACCGACCGCCTGGCCGCGCTGCGCCTGGCCGCCGCCGGCGCCGAAGTCCACCTGGTGGCCATGCGGCGCCACCCGCTGCGGGCCGACAACCTCGTCGCCACTGCCCGGCTGCTGGCCCTGGTGAGCCGGGCCCGGCCCGCGGTCGTGCACGGGCACAGCTCCGTCGGCGGCGCCCTGGGCCGGATCGTGGGGACGGCCGCCCGGCTACCTCGGGTGTACACCCCGAACGGGCTGTGGCCGGGACGGGCGGCGCTGGCCGTCGAGCGGGCGCTGGGCTGCGTCACCGATCGCCTGGTGGCGGTCTCCGACAGCGAGGCCGAGCTCGTCGCCCGCCTGCGCCTGGTGCCGCCGGCCCGGTTGGTGACGATCCCCAACGGGGTCCTACCCGATCCCGTCCCGGCGGCCGGCGTAGACCTGCGCCGGCGGTTGGGCCTGGCCGACGGTACGCCGCTGGTCGGATCGGTGGCGCGCCTCGTCGCCCAGAAGGCGCCCGAGCGGCTGGTGGCGGTGGCGGCCCGGGTGGCGGCCGCCAGCGACGCTCATGTGGTGCTGATCGGCGACGGGCCGTTGCGGGGCGCCTTCGACGCGGCCCGGCGCCAGGCGGGCCTGGACGGTCGCCTCCACCTCGTGGGCGACCTGGCCGATGCTGCCGCCGTGGTCGGCCAGCTCGACGTGTTCGTGCTCACGTCCCGATTCGAGGGCGGGCCCTACGCCCCCCTCGAGGCCATGCGGGCCTCGAGGGCCGTGGTGCTCACCGACGTGGTCGGCAGCCGCGACGTGGTCGAGGACGGCGTGTCCGGCTTCCTGGTGCCCGAGGGCGACCAGCCCGCCATGGCCGATCGTGTGCTCATGCTGCTGGCCGACCCCGGCCGGCGCCAGCTCGTCGGGGCCGCCGGCCGGCGCCGGGTCATCGCCGCCTTCGACGTGCGCGCCCTCGGGGACCGGCTGGCCGCGCTGTACGACGAGCTGACGGCGTGAGTGCACCTCGGCGCGAGCTCCGTCATGGCGTCCGAGCCCGGGCGGCTCGAGCTCGGGGCGGCGCCCGGGCCCCATCGTCGCCCGGCTCGCGGGCGCTGGCGCGCTCGACCGGTCACCGGGGTAGCGCAGTCGGTCATGGGCCCATGACCGTCACACAACCGCAAGGTAGGAGCGGTTGGACCGTTCCACGAGCGCATGATGGATGATGAGGCGACGTGGCCGCGGGCGCACTATCGTCAGGCCCGCAAGCGGCGCGGTGGGCCGGCACGACGCAGACGCGAGGGGTTAGCGCTTTCGTGAAACGCATCATCGACGCCATCGTGGCCAGCGTGCTGCTCGTGGTCACGTTGCCGGTGCTGTTGGTGGCGGTCGTGGGTTGCGCGCTGTCGCTGCGAGCATGGCCGTTCTTCTCCCAGACCCGTATCGGCCGTGACGGGCGCCCGTTCCGCTTCGTCAAGGTGCGCACCCTGCCGGTCGACGCACCCCGGTACTCCCGCAAGTACGACCTCGACACCGACGCCATCCCCCGCTTCTGCGCCGCCCTGCGCCACCTGAAGCTCGACGAGCTCCCCCAGCTGTGGCTCGTGGTCCGGGGCCACATGAGCCTGGTCGGCCCCCGGCCCGAGATGCCGTTCCTGAACGACCAGTTCGATCCGGGCTTCGCCGAGGTGCGCTCGTCGGTGCTGCCCGGCTGCACCGGGCTGTGGCAGATCGGCGAGCACTCCGACGGGCTGATCCTCGAGCACCCCGAGTTCGACCGGTTCTACATCGAGAACCGCAGCGTGCGCCTCGACCTGTGGATCCTGGCTCGCACCGTGCGCCTCTTGATCCCGGTCGGGCGCCGCCAGTTCCTGTCCCTCGACCAGCTTCCGGCGTGGGCCCGGCAACGGGCGGTCGAGCCGGTCCCGGCGGCGCACTTCCCGGTCAGAGCAGTCGAACTGCGCCCCGTGGTCGACGCCGGCCGGCGACCCGAGCTGCGGCCGGTCGACGCCTGAGGGCATCACGGTGGGGCCGTGGGCGCTCTCCGACGCGGCTGTGCTCCGCCACGCGCTCTAAGCCCCGAGACCGAGCCGCGGCAGCGTCACCTCGATAGGGGCGTCGGCGGCGAGGGCGACCGTGCCGGCCGGGGTGGTGCCGTCGGCGCTGGCGCCCATGACACCGACGACGGCCGGGCTCTGGCTGTGGCGGAGCCACGGTCGTAGATGGGCTTCGCTGACGGCGTCGGTGATGACCGCTCCGTAGTGGAAGCGGCGCCGTTCCAGGAAGGCGCCGAGCTCACCGACGTCGTCGAAGCGCTCGACTCCCGGCCCCAGCACACCGTCAGCGCCGGCGCCGGCAGCCACCCACGTGACCCGGGAGCGGGGCAGCGCTCGGTGAGCGGCCGTGGCGACCGGGGCCAGAGCCCCGCTGGCGTCGATCACGAGGAGGCGGTCCTCTGCCCACCAGTCCCGCACCACGAGGTCACGGTGGGGGTCGAAGGGGGGCCGGCGGAGCAGCGGCCGGCCGGCGAGTTGGCCGGCGAACCGGTCGACGAAGATATGACGGTTCCGGGCCAGTAGCCGGCGCCGTGCCCGGTGGCTGAACGCGCCCTGCCCCAGGTGGCGGACCCGGGCCGAGGGCTCATAGACGGTGCGCAGGCCGATCTCCCGCAGGGAGAACCCGAGGTCTGCGTCCTCGAAGTAGCCGAGGCCGTAGACCGGGTCGAGGCCGCCGACCCGTTCGAACGCCTCCCGGCGCACCACCAGCGCCGCCGCCGAGCCGTAGTCGACGTCGCGTCGGAATCCCAGCCGCGGGTCGTCGTCGTCCAGCCGGTCGCCGTAGCCGTAGCCCCGGCCGTCGGCCCCGACCACCACGCCGGCCTCCTGGACGGCGCCGTCGGCGCCGAGGTACCGCGGCGTGGCCGCGCCCGCCCCGTCGTCGCCGTCGAGCACGCCGACGAGCGCCGACAGCCAGCCCGGCTCGGGCTCGATGTCGCTGTTGAGGATCCCGAGATAGCGGCCACGGGCGCGCAGGGCGCCCACGTCGACGGCGGCGCCGAAGCCCACGTTGTCCTCGTTGAGGACGAACCGGGCCCCGTCGACCTCGTCACGCAGCCGGCGGCCGGCGCCGTCGGGCGAGGCGTTGTCGACCACGATCACCTCGTAGTCGACGTCGGCGGTGGCACCGACGGTGACCAGGGCGCGACGGGCGACCTCGTAGCCGCCGTAGAGGACCATCACCAGGCTGACGGCGGGCTGCGCGCTGGTGGCCAGCGGCAGCCGTTCGCCCGGCCCGGTCCCCGTGCCCACCTAGCCGAACCACCGCTTCAACCGGCCCAGGCGGCCGACGCCGTCGGCCACTGCCTCCCACGCCCGCCCTCCCCGGCCCCGCCCGAACCACCGGTCCGCGGCGACCGTCGCCGCTTCCATCCGAGCCCAGCGGGCCACCACCGTCGGCGGCCGGGGCGTCAGTCGTCGCCAGCCCGGGTCGACCTGGTCGGCGAGGTCGTCGAAGTACCGGCTGAGGACGGCTACGTCGGTGCCGGCCGGCCCGGTCCCGACCAGCGGGCGTCCCAGCGCCCATGCCAATGCGCCGATGTCGGGCCCGTCGGAGACGATCCGGCTGGCACCGAGGACGGCGGCAACGTGATCGGCGATGCCGGCTTCGCCCGGGAGCGCCGGGTCGCGGCCCGGGGTGACGGCCGGGGCCTCGACCGGGTACCACCCGGCGGCGCGCAGGAAGCGGAGCCGCCGCTCCAGCACCGGCAGCGGGAAGGCGTGGGGGACCAGCAGCGCCAGTGACTGCGGGGGCGCGGCGGCGCCCACCGTGGACGGTCCCGGCCGCCGGCCAGGGAGGCGTCGGGCCAACTCGGCCTCGACGACCCGTCGGCCGATCCCGTCCACCAACTCGGCACTGTCCACGTCCCCGAGACGTTAGCCAGCGGCCCACCGAAGGGCCCGGCCCGGCCCGCCGCCCGCCGCCGCACCGTCCTGCGGGCCCAGCAGCCCCGCCTCCCGGCGTCCGCGGGATGGTCGGGCGCGTCGACACCGGCCTCGGCGCAGTCGTCCCGGGCACGGTCCCGTCCGACGGGGACCCTGGACGTCACTCGCTAGAGTCAGCCCCGTACACACGGGAGCCCGGAGGACCGGGCTGAGAAGGGGACCGTCCCGTCCCCGACCGTCCGAACCTGATCCGGGTCATGCCGGCGCAGGGAGGAACGCATGGCGATCGGCCGATTGCATCTCATCACCGATACTCGTGGCGGACGCGACCCGATGCCGGTCGTCGCCGCTGCCCTCGCCGCCGGCGTACCGGTGGTACAGGTACGGGCCAAGGGCGCCACCGACCGCCAGTACTACGACCTCGCCTGCCGGGTGGTCGACCAATGCGCACGGCACGGTGCCCTCTGCCTGGTCGACGACCGGCTCGACGTGGCCCTCACCGCCGGCGCCGGCGGCGTGCACCTCGGCGAGGACGACCTGCCGGTGGCGGCAGCCCGCCACGTGCTCGACGGCCGGGGGGGTGGCTTCGAAGTGGGGGCCACCGCCCGGGGCCCGGCCGCGGCCCAGGCCCACGAGGCGGCGGGAGCCACCTACTTGGGGGTCGGGCCCGTCTACGCCACGTCGGCCAAGGACGGCCTGCCTGCGCCCCTGGGCCTGGCCCGACTCCGGGACGTGGCGTCAGCCGTCGGGATACCCGTCATTGCCATCGCCGGTGTGACGGCTGAACGGGTGCCGGAGCTGGTCCAGGCCGGTGCCCACGGCGTCGCGGTGATCGGAGCGGTCAGCGAGGCTGCCGATCCCTACGCCGCCACCGCCACCTTGATGGCCGCGATCGACTTGGCCTCCCGATCGTGCCGACGGCCCTAGAGCCCGTGGCCCGCCATCGGGGTGCCGACGCAGAACTCGTTGCCTTCCGGGTCGTGGAAGGTTGCCCAGTACACGCCGTGCTCGGCGTGGCGGCCGACGAGGGCAGCACCCAGTCCGCCCAGACGGTCGACCTCGGCGTCCACCTCCGCCTGCGTCTCGGCGTGAAGGTCGAGGTGGCAGCGGTTCTTGGCGGTCTTGGGCTCGTCGACGTGGATGAACATCAGTTGCTGGCCGGGGGGCCGTACGAAGGCCACATACGGGTTGGGGCTATCGGCTTCGACGTCGAACACGCCGGCCCAGAACCGGGCCAACGCCCCCGGGTCGCTGGCATCGAAGGTCACGCTGTTCACCATGAGCGCCATCGTCCCGACGGTACCGCCCGGCGCCGGAGGGCGAGACGGTGAGTGCTCCCGACGTGGCCGTGGTGGGGGGCGGGATCATCGGGCTGTCGATCGCGTGGCGGGCCGCGGCGCGCCACGGCCTCGACGTCGTCGTGATCGACGACGCCCCCGGCCAGGGTGCGACGGGCGTGGCTGCCGGCATGCTGGCGCCGGTCACCGAGGTCCATTTCGGCGAGGAGCCGCTGCTGGCCCTGAACGTCGAATCGGCGCAGCGCTGGCCCGAGTTCGCGACCGAGCTCGAAGCGGCGGCGGGCCTGGGCGTCGGCTACCGGGACGACGGGACGCTGTCGGTCGCTTTCGACGACGACGACCTGCGCGTCCTCGACCAGCTGTGCCAGTTCCAGGCCCGCCTCGGGCTCGAGGTGGAGCGCCTCGACCGTCGCCAGTGCCGTCGCCGGGAGCCCCTCCTGTCGCCCCGGGCCCGGGGAGGTGTGCTGGCGGTGGCCGACCACCAGGTCGATCCCCGCCGAGTGGCCGCCGCCCTGATCGAGGCGTGCCACCGGGCCGGCGTCGGCTTCGTAGCGGACCGGGCGACCGCGCTCGAGGGGGCCGGACGGGTGCGCCTGGCCGGAGGCGACGAGGTCGCCGCCGGCACCGTCGTCGTCGCCGCCGGCAGCTGGTCGGGCCTGCTGAGCGGGGGGATGGTCCCGGTGCGCCCGGTGAAAGGCCAGCTCCTGCGGCTGCGCTTCGATCCCGCAGAACCACCGTTGACGGCCACGGTGCGGGGCCTGGTGGCTGGGCGGGCCGTGTACCTGGTGCCGCGTTGTGACGGTGAGCTGGTCATCGGCGCCACCGTCGAGGAGCAGGGTTTCACCACCTCGGTCACCGCCGGCGCGGTCAGAGAGCTCCTCCAAGCCGCAGCCGACCTGGTCCCCGCCGTCGGCGACCTCGAGCTCGTCGAGATGTCCGCCGGGCTGCGCCCCGCCACTCCCGACAACGCCCCGCTGATCGGGCCATTGCCGGGTGACGACCGGGTCGTGGTGGCGACCGGCCACTACCGCAACGGCGTCCTGCTGGCCCCGGTCACCGCCGATGCCGTGGCCGACCTGCTCGGCGGCGCCCCGTTGCCGGCCGCCGTCGCCGCCTTCTCGGTGGGACGGTTCGCATCGTGAACCCGCGACTGCACCTCTCGGTCAACGGCGCCGGGCACGAGGTGAGCGTCGGGACGACAGTGGCCGACCTGCTCGACCAGCTCGGCGCCGGGACCCGAGGCCTGGCCGTGGCCGTCAACGAAGAGGTGGTGCCTCGCTCGACGTGGCCGGCGGTGGAGCTCATGGCCGGCGACCGCGTCGAAGTGCTCCGAGCGGCGCAGGGAGGCTGATGTGCGAGCCGACGACCCGTTGATGCTCGGCGGCGAGCAGTTCTCGTCCCGCCTGGTGCTGGGGACCGGCGGCGCTCCCAGCATCGAGGTGCTGGAGCGGGCGATCGTTGCCTCGGGCGCCGAGTTGGTGACGGTGGCCATGCGACGGGTGGGCCCATCCTCCGCCGGCTCGGTGCTGGACATGATCGAGCGCACCGGTGTGCGGCCGCTGCCCAACACCGCCGGCTGTTTCACCGCCGTCGAGGCCGTCCGCACCGCCCGGCTGGCGAGAGAGGCGCTCGGCACGGACTGGGTGAAGCTCGAGGTGATCGGCGACGAGCGCACGTTGCTGCCCGACACCGTCGAGCTGCTCGACGCCGCCGAGGCCCTCGTCGACGAGGGCTTCGTGGTGTTCCCGTACACCAACGACGACCCGGTCACCGCGGTGCGGCTGGCCGATCTCGGCTGCGCCGCGGTGATGCCCCTGGGCTCCCCGATCGGCAGCGGCATGGGGATCCGCAACCCCTACAACCTGGCCATCATCCGTGACCAGGTGTCGGTGCCGGTGATCCTCGACGCCGGCGTGGGCTCCGCCTCCGATGCCGCCGTGGCCATGGAGCTGGGGTGTGACGCAGTGCTGCTGGCCTCCGCGGTGACCCGTTCTCCCGACCCGGCGCTGATGGCTGCGGCCATGCGCCACGGCGTCGAGGCGGGCCGGCTGGCGTACCGGGCCGGGCGCATCCCTCGCCGCCTCTACGCCGAGGCGTCGACCTCCTGGGAAGGCCGGCCCGAGCTGTCATGAACCCGTCGGTGCGCCCCGTCCGTTTGCCCGCTCTGCTGGTGCTGACCGACCGCCTCGGCTGTGGCGGCCGCGACGTCCTCGACGTGGTGCGGGCCGCCGCCGAAGGCGGGGCCACCGCGGTGGTGGTGCGGGAGAAGGGCCTCCCCCGTGCGCAGCGCGCCCGGCTCGTCGGGCGCCTCCGGGAGGTCGTCCCCATCGTGGTGGTCGCGTCCGACCCGTCCATCCACGGCGACGGCGTGCACCTGGCCGGAGCCGACCCTCGTCCCCGACCGCACGGGCGCCACGAGGGTCTCGTCGGGCGGTCGTGCCACTCGCCGGCCGATCTGGACCGGGCCGCCACCGAGGCCTGTGACTACGCCACCCTGTCGCCGGTCTTCTGCTCTCGCTCGAAGCCCGGCTACGGCCCGGTGCTGGGCACCGCCGCGCTGGGCGACGCGCCGTTGCCGGTGTACGCCCTGGGCGGCATCGATGCCGACAACGCCGGCGCCTGTATCGCCGCGGGCGCCGCCGGCGTGGCCGTGATGGGGGCCGTCATGGCGGCCGCGGACCCGGCAGCGGCGGTCGCCGCCCTTCTCCGGGCGATCGCCCCGGTCGCGGCGTGAACCGCCCCCAGGGGTCTCGGCCAGGCCCACCGGTGGCCCTCACCATCGCCGGAAGTGACTCCGGCGGCGGTGCTGGCATCCAGGCCGACCTGCGTACCTTCGCTGCCCTCGGGGTCTTCGGCACCACCGCCATAACCGCCATCACGGCCCAGAACTCGGCCGAGGTGCGCCAGGTGGTGCCCCTCGATGCCGCCCTGGTGGTCGCCCAGGCCACCACCGTGCTCGACGACTTCCCGGTGGCGGCGGTCAAGACCGGGATGCTCGCCACCGGCGCGATCATCGACGCCGTGGCCGCACTGGCCACCGCCGGCCGCCTGCGGAACCTGGTGGTCGACCCCGTCCTGGTGTCCTCGACCGGGGCCCGCCTCGGTGGTCCCGACGCCGTGGAGCGCTACCGCTCCCAGCTGTTGGCCCACGCTCAGGTCGTAACGCCCAACCGCAGCGAGGCCGAAGCGCTGCTGGGGACCAAGATCGGCTCATGGGCCGAACAGCGCGACGCCTTGCGGGCCCTGGCCGAGCTCGGTCCCCGGGTGGTGGTCATCACCGGCGGGCAGCCTCCCGACAATGGCACCGCCGCACAACGGGGCGACGCCGTGGACGTGGTCTACGACGCCGCCACCGGCGACGAGCGCGAGCTGCGGGCGCCGTGGGTGCCGACGGCCAACACCCATGGCAGCGGGTGCTCGTTCGCCTCGGCGGTGGCCGCCCGGCTGGCCCACGGCGACGACCTCCACGACGCCCTCGACAAGGCCAAGGCGTTCGTGGCCCGAGCCATCGCCTCGGGCGCGGGCTGGGCCTTGGGGTCCGGCCACGGCCCCCTCGACCACTTCGGCTGGGACGACGATCTCGAGCATTTCGACGAAAGGGAGCGATCATGACGACGACGAAGGCGGCGACCCGGAGCAGGGTGTACCTCGATGGGCCAGACGGTGTGCGGGTCCCCTGCACCGAGGTCGAGCTGACCAACGGCGAGCGGCTGCGGCTCTACGACACCGCCGGCCCGGGGTCCGAACCGGCGCAGGGCCTACCCGAGATACGGGCGGCGTGGATCGAGGGCCGAGGCGACGTCGAGTCCCACCAGGGCCGTGCCCCGGTCGGGCGCGACGACGGTCGTGCCGCCGCCCGCCGGGGCGGTGTCGCCGCTGATCGGGCGTGGACCGGGCCCGCCCGCCAGCCCCGTCGGGCCATCAGCGGCAAGCCGGTGTCCCAGTTGCACTACGCCCGCCGGGGTGAGGTGACGCCCGAGATGAGCTTCGTGGCCGTGCGCGAGCAGACAGACCCCGAAGTGGTGCGGGACGAGATCGCCCGGGGCCGGGCCATCCTGCCCGCCAACATCAACCACGCCGAGACCGAGCCCATGATCATCGGCCGGCGCTTCCTGGTGAAGGTCAACGCCAACATCGGCAACTCGGCGGTCACGTCCTCCGTTGCCGAAGAGGTCGACAAGCTGGTCTGGGCCACCCGATGGGGCGCCGACACCGTCATGGACCTGTCGACCGGCCCCGACATCCACACCACCCGCGAATGGGTGGTGCGCAACAGCCCGGTGCCGATCGGCACGGTGCCGATCTACCAGGCGCTGGAGAAGGTCGACGGCCGACCTGCCGAGCTCACGTGGGAGATGTTCCGCGACACGGTGATCGAGCAGGCCGAACAGGGCGTCGACTACATGACCGTGCATGCCGGCGTGCGGCTGCGCTACGTGCCCCTCACCGCCAAGCGCGTCACCGGCATCGTCAGCCGCGGCGGGTCGATCATGGCGGCATGGTGCCTGGCCCATCACCAGGAGAACTTCCTGCACACCCACTTCGAGGAGCTGTGCGAGATCTTCGCCGCCTACGACGTCTCGTTCTCCCTCGGCGACGGGCTACGGCCGGGATCCATCGCCGACGCCAACGACGAGGCCCAGCTGGCCGAGCTGCGCACGCTGGGGGAGCTGACCGAGGTCGCCTGGCGCCATGACGTGCAGGTGATGATCGAGGGCCCGGGCCACGTGCCGCTGCACAAGGTGGCCGAGAACGTCGAGTTGCAGCGGGAGTGGTGCCACGACGCGCCCTTCTACACGCTCGGCCCGTTGACCACCGACGTCGCCCCCGGCTACGACCACATCACCTCCGCCATCGGCGCCGCCACCATCGGCATGCACGGCACGGCCATGCTCTGCTACGTCACGCCCAAGGAGCACCTGGGCCTGCCCGACCGCGACGACGTTAAAGCGGGGGTGATCGCCTACAAGATCGCGGCCCACGCCGCCGACGTGGCCAAGGGCCATCCCGGCGCCCAGGACTGGGACGACGCCTTGTCCAAGGCCCGTTTCGAGTTCCGTTGGGAGGACCAGTTCGAGCTGGCGCTCGACCCGGTCACGGCCCGCTCCTACCACGACGAGACGCTGCCGGCCGACGCGGCCAAGACCGCGCACTTCTGCTCGATGTGCGGGCCCAAGTTCTGTTCGATGGAGCTGAGCCAGCAGGTCCGAAGGACGGCGGCCGAGAACGGCACCGACACCGATGCCTGGGAGCAGGTGGACGTCGGCCTCGCTCGCAAGGCGGCCGAGTTCGTGGCCGGGGGAGGCGAGCTGTACCGCTGAAGTGCCGGTGCCGAACTGGAGGTCCGGCACCGAGTCAGTTTCGCGGCCGGCTCCCCAGGGAACCTTCGGTCATGAGTAGCTTCGTGGTCCTGGTGCTGCTGCTGGTGCTGCTCTTCGGCAGCGGCAACCTCATGATCCGCGGCCGCCGGTAGAGGGTCGCCGGCCCTCCCCGTCCCCCGTCCGCGGTCCCCTCGGTGCGAGGCCGCGGCCGCACAAGCGCGAGGATCGGGGCGTGAAGCTGGCAAACCTCGAGGGCCGGGCAACGATCGTGACCGACGCCGGCGGCGTCGACGTCGCTGAAGCATCCGCCGGGCGCTTCGGGCCTGGTGTCCAGTCCCTCTACGAGGACTGGCCGGCGTTCGTGGCCTTCGCCGGCCCGGCGGCTGCTGGTGCCGGTGCCGTCCCGATCGACGAGTCCCGCCTCGGCCCGCCTGCCCCGCAGCCTCGCCAGGTGTTCGCCATCGGCCTCAACTACCAGGCCCACGCCGACGAGTCGGGCATGGAGGTGCCGTCGGTACCGGCGACGTTCACCAAGTTCCCCTCGTGCCTGACCGGTCCCCGCTCCGAGGTGACCATCGGCAGCGACATGGTCGACTGGGAGGTGGAGCTGGTGGTGGTCCTCGGCGCCGGCGCCCGTCGCGTGGCTGCCGCCGATGCCTGGGGCCACGTGGCCGGGCTCACCATCGGCCAGGACCTCTCCGACCGCGGCGTGCAGTTCGCCGCCGGCCGCCAGTTCTCGTTGGGCAAGTCGTTCACCGGGTTCGGTCCGATGGGGCCGTACCTGGTGACCCCCGACGAGTTCGCCGACCGCGACGATCTCGGGCTCGGCTGCTCGATCGACGGCGAGGTGGTCCAGGACGCCCGTACCGGCGACATGATCCTCGACGTCGCCACCCTGATCGAGCGCCTCTCGGCCATCCTCACCCTGATGCCGGGCGACGTCATCTTCACCGGCACGCCGGCCGGTGTCGGCATGGGCCGGACGCCCAGACGCTTCCTCGCGCCGGGCCAGGTCCTCGAGACGTGGATCGAGGGCATCGGCACCATGCGCAACCCCTTGGTGGCGCCGAGCCCGTCGGGTGGTGGCGGCATCGCCGGGAGTTGAGGTGTAGTTCGGCCTCGTCGTCCTGTACGGCGCAGCCGCTGGCGGTCCGCCCGCCGGAGGCCGGCGCGGTTGATTCGGTGACGAACCTTCGGTCCGGGCCGGGACTCAGTGCCTCCCGTGGGGCTGCGCCCCACACTCATCGCCGCCGGGCGAGCTGGCGCTCGCGCCGTCGGGCTGAAGCACTCGCGCCGCTCGCACTTCAGCCCAGGAAGCGCCGGCAGATCTCTTCCCAGCCCTGACAGGACAGGTCGAGGGATTCGAGGTCGATGCGCTCGTCGCGGCCGTGGAAGCGGGACCAGTACTCGTCGCGGCTGACCTTCTCGCTGAGGAGCCCGAAGCCGTACACGGTGACACCTTCGGGCCGCAGCCAGCGGGCGTCGGTCTGGGCCGCCAGCACGGTCGGTACGAGGGTGGCGCCCCGGTAGTGGTCGGTCACCACTGATTCGAGGACCGGCCACAATGGGGTCGCGGTGCTAGATCGGGTCGGTCCGAGCAGGACCCGGGTCTCGATGTCGTCGGGCGCGACGAGGTCGGCGAGCAGGGTGCGCAGGCTGTCGACGACCTCGTCGGGGTCCTCGTCGAGCGCGGGGCGTACGTTGACCGACAGTCGGACGAGCCCGGGGATGACGTTGGACTTGTCGCCGCCGCGCACCACCGTCGGCACGATCGTGGAGTGGTTGCAGGCGTGGGCCTGGCGGGCGAGGTCGTCGGGCAGGGTCGCCAGGGCGTCCCACAACTGGGAGGGGTCGCACAGCACGGCTTTGGTGGCGGGGTCGAAGTCCTGGTGGGAGACCCACGCACGCCACTCATCGCTGATGCGGGTCGGGGGGCGGTACTCGACCAGGCGTCGTACCACGGCGGCTACCTTGACCAGGGCGTTGTCCGCCCCGAAGGGCAGCGAGCTGTGCGCCGGCGTGCCTCGTACGGTGATGCTGATCCAGCCGCCGCCCTTGTCGGCCACGTACGCCTCGACCAGCGGGCCGTTGGGGCCGGGGGTGACCGCTCCGCCGACCTCGGTCACGGCGTAGTCGGTCCGCACCAGGTCGGGGTGACGCTCGATCAAGGGCTTCATGCCGACGAGCCCGCCACATTCCTCGTCGGGGACGGCGACGTAGACGAGGTCGCCCCGGGGGCGGAACCCGGCGTCGGCCAGGCGCCGCACGGCGATGGCCATGGTGGTGGTCTGGTTGAGCATGTCGACGGCGCCCCGGCCCCAGACCTCCCCGTCGATGAGCTCGCCGCCGAATGGGTCGTGACGCCAGCCCTCTTCGCTGGCCGGCACGACATCGGTGTGGCTGAGCAGCGACAGCGACGCCGCCTCGGGGTCGTGGCCGGAGATGCGGGCGACGATGGCCGACCGCCCCGGGTCGAGCTCGATGGTCTCCACCTCGAGCCCGGGCCCCTCGAGCACCGCGCGCAAGGTGTCGGCATTGCGGGACTCGCTGCCCGCCGGCGGGTCGTCGGTGCTGACGCAGCGGTTGCGGATCATCGTCGCCAACAGTTCGACGCTCGCGCCGACGTGGTCCTGAGGCATCGGCCGCACCCTACGTCGCCTCGGTGGGCCCGTCCCGGCCCTTGTCGGCCATCGGACAGACGGTCGAGAGCGACGCTCGACGTGGCCCGGCAGGGGAACGGGGGTGGTTTGCGAGACCGGGATCGGGGGCAGGGCAGTCCCTACGCAAACGGATCGGAGACGACCCCATGGTCACCCTCACCGAGAATGCCGCCAGCGTCATCCGGGCGCTGGTCGACCGGCCCGAGCTGGGCGAGGACGCCGGCCTCCGGGTCGCCAGCCCGTCGAACGGCACGCAGGGCTTCGTCGTGTCGACCGCCCCGTCCCCTCAGGCCGGGGACGCCGTCGTCGATGACGACGGCGCCCGCGTCTTCCTCGAAGAGGCCGCCGCCGTCGCCCTGGAGGACAAGGTCCTCGACGCCCGGGTCAACGACGAGGGCGGCGTCGAGTTCCTCCTCGCCCTCAAGTAGCGCCCGCGGCCCGGCGCCACGACAGATCTACCGCCGGCGCCGGACCGACTGCGGGCGGCACCGGTCCCCGGCGCGGTCCGCCCGGTCGACGACGAGAACGGCCGGGGTCGACCTGCGAGTTTATTGGTCGGGGAGGCGGGATTTGAACCCACGACCTCTGCGTCCCGAACGCAGCGCGCTGCCAAACTGCGCCACTCCCCGGCGGAAGGGGAGACCCTAGTCGACCGGCGCCGGCGCTCCCGAAGCCGGTACTCGGCCGCCGCTACGCCGGCAGCTCGGCCGGGATGCCTTCGGTATAGAAGCCGGTACTCCGCCGCCGCTACGCCGGCAGCTCGGCCGGGATGCCTTCGGTATAGGTGCCGCCCCGTTTGCGGAGCCGGTTGGCCGCCTCGCGCAGGCGGAGGGCGTCGAGCGGCTTGATCATCCATCCGTCGGCGCCGGATCGCCGGGCCAGGAAGACGTCGGCGGTGCGGTCGAGGAGGATCAGGATCGGGACCTGGGGCAATCGTCCGACGCCGGCATCGAGGCGCAACGCCATGCACGTGGCGATGCCGCCCATGTTGCCGACCTGCATGTCGAGCAGCACCAGCGTCGGGGTGGCCTTGGCCACCTCGGCCGGCACTTCGCTGCCGTGGCGCACCCAGCGAATGGGCATGTCAGGGGCACCGAGGGCGGCTTCGACCTCGGCGTGCACCCAGGCGGCGTCGGTGGCCAACAGGACTGACGGCTTCACCTTGGTGTCGATCCTGGCCACGGGCGGCAGGCTACTCCGAGGCATGAGGTCGGGCGCTCGGGGGAGTCTCCCTCCGGCGGGCTGGCTACGATCAGTCGGCGGCGCCGAAACCCCTAAGGAGACGACGCGTGCTTGAAATCGAGGTGGAGCAGTCCAGCGACGTCGTCGTCTGTCGTCCCGTTGGCGAGCTCGACGCCTACACCGTCGGCCAGTTCCGGGAGAAGTTGGCCGAGCTGGCCACTTCGCCCCGACTGCTCATCGACCTGTCGTCGGTGCCCTTCATGGACTCGGCCGGGCTCGGGGCACTCATCGGCGGTATCCGCCGGGCACGGGAGGCGGGGGGCGACGTGGCTGTCGCCTGCAGCCGGCCAACCTTGACCCGCCTGTTGCACACCACCGGCTTCGACCGGATCGTCCCGGTGGCCGACACCGTCGAGGCGGCCACGGCGGCGCTGAACGCGGTGGGCGACGACGAGACGCCGGCCACGCCCGGCATCGAGGCGCGGCGCCGGCCCTACTGAGGCGCGCCGAGAACGAGCGCACCCCTCGACAGCGCGAGCGCCAGCTCGCCCGAGGACGATGGGCATGGGCGGGGCCGGTAGCCGCACACGATGGGACCGGTGCCGGCCGTCGCCGCCGGCGTCCGCCAGCTCGAGCTACGGCTCGATGCCCGGCGTCACCGGCGTGAACAGGTAGCGGCCGATCTCGAGCAGCCCGTCGAGGTCGTGCACGTCGTCACGCAGGAAGGGGACCCTCACCACCGGGGCCGGCGCCACCTTTTCGGCGAGCCCGACGAGGTGGCCCTCCTCGGCGTCGGCGACGAGGCGGAAGTCGGCCAGGTTGGCGTACAGGCTGTCGATCGCGCTGCCTTCGGCCGCGGCACGCAGGTCGGCGGCGCCGATGTCCCCCTTCCCGAAGCGGGGGTGCATGCGGTTGACGATGAGGGCCCGGACGTCGATGCCGGCCTCGGCCAGCTTCACCGCGAAGTAGTCGGCCTCGTCGACCGTGTCGCGGCGGGGCGCGGTGACGAGGACGAAGGCGGTGACCGGTGACACCAGCAGCTCGAAGACGAAGTTCGCTCTGACCTTGAACCCCTGCTCCATGCCGGCGAAGGCGCCGAAGAACGTGATGACGTCGTCGATGACGGCGCTGCCGACCACTTTCGCCAGCGTCCGTACGAAGGCCTGGGCGGCGATGTTGGCCGCCTTCATGAGGCCCCGGCTCGGGGCCATCAGCACCCGGTAGAAGCGATGGTCGAGGAAGCGGGTCAGCCGGCGGGGCGCGTCGATGAAGTCGAGGGCGTGGCGGGTGGGCGGCGTGTCCACCACCACCAGGTCGAAGGCGTTGTCCTGGTGGAGCTCGTAGAGCTTCTCCATGGCCATGTACTCCTGGGTGCCCGACAGGGCCCCGGAGATGTTGCGGTAGAAGGGGTTGGCGAGGATGCGCCCGGCCTGGTCGGGATCAGCCGAGTGCTTGACCACCAACTCGTCGAACGTCGACTTGGTGTCGAGCATGAGCGCCCACAACTCGCCGGGCCAGTCGCCGTCGATCTTCGCCGGCTTGTTGGTGAGGCCGGCCAGCCCGAGGGCGTCGGCCAGCCGCTTGGCCGGGTCGATGGTGACGACCACCGCCCGCTGGCCCCGCCGGCACCCCTCCAGAGCCAGGGCGGCGGCAGTGGTGGTCTTGCCCACGCCTCCCGAGCCGGCGGTCACGATGATGCGCGCCGTGGTGAGGAGGTCCCCCAGCGGGTCGGACGATGCCGGCGCTGCCGCTGCGGCGTCGGCCTCGGTGGTCTCCGACATCAACGGTCTGCCGCCGACAGGGCCCGCACCCCGTCGAGAAGGTCGCCGGCCAGCGTCTCGAGGTCGTCGGGGCCGAGGTCGGTCCGGAAGAGGTGGGGGAGGTGCAGTTGGGGCAGGGGGAGCTGGGCCGCCAACCGCGCGACCTGTTCGCGCTGGAGGCCCATGCGGTGCATGCGGAAGGCGGCGGCGGCGGATAGGGCCTCGGCGTCGCGACGGTTGAGATCGATGCCAGCATCGCCGGCCGCCTCGAAGGGATCGGAGCCGAGGCCTTCCCGGGCGGGGTACAGGCTGTTCACGACGACCGGGCCCAGGCTCACTCCGACCCGGTCCTCCAGGTGGTACGCGGTGTCGACCAGCTCGTTGACGGGCGTCTCCTCCGGCAAGGTGACCAGGATCACCTGGCAGCGGCTGGGGTCCGTGAGCATCTCGAGCACGTCGCGGGCTTGGGTGTTGATGGGCCCGGCCCGGACGGCTTCGAGCAGGGCCCGGGCCGAGAGGAGGAACGTGATGGCGTGGCCCGCCGCCGGAGCATCGAGGATGATGAGGTCCACCTCGCCGGCCCGTTCCAGCTGCTTGACCTTGCCCAGGACGAGCAGGTCCTTGATGCCAGGCGCGGCGGTGGCGACGACGTCGAGCGCCCCGCTCGACACCAGGCGCCTGGTGATGCGCACGAGCCCGTGGCTGCGCAGGTACTCGACCAGGGCGTCGTCAGGGGTGAGTGCCCGGCCGAGGATCGGCGGCGTTGCGCCCGGGCCCCCGCCCGGGAACAGCTCGATGGGGTCGTAGGAGAGCGGCTCCTGTCCGAACACCGACGCCAGCCCGCTCTGGCCCTCCACCTCGACGATCAGGGTGGAGAGGCCCGACAACGAAGCGGCCCGAGCCAGGGCCGCGCTCACGGTCGTCTTGCCCACGCCGCCCTTCCCGGCCACGATGACGAGCCGGGATGCAGCGAAGAACTGCGCTGGATCCACGGTCAACCCTTCGGAGTGAGCGGTGCGCAGACTATCCAGACGGGTCGCGCTCGGGGTGGTCCTCGTCGCCTTGGCTTCGCCGCCCGGAGGGGGCACGGCCGGCGCCTCGGGCCGACAGGACGAGCCCCCGGCGGACCTGCCCGTCGTCGACGTCGTGCAGGTCACCGGGTACGTCGACCCGATCGTGGTGGACTTCCTGGAGCGGTCGCTCTCCGACGCCGAACAGCGGGGCGCGCTTGCCTTCGTCGTTCAGCTCGACAGCCCGGGAGCTGTGGTCGGAGGCGAACGCTTCGACCGCCTGGTGCAGCGGGTGGCGGACGCCGGAGTGCCCGTGGGCGTCTGGGTCGGCCCCTCGGGGGCCGAGGCGGCGGGACAGGTGGCCGAGCTGGTCGCGGCCGGCGACTTCCGGGCCCTGGCCCCCGGCAGCCGGCTGCAGATCGCCGACGGCGACCGCATCGGCCCCGACGACGCGCTGCGCACCGGCCGCACAAACGTCGGCAGCACCTGCGACCGAGAACGGGGCTCGACCGAAGGGTGCGCCGCCACCCTCGGCGATTTCATCGTCAGTCTGGGCGTACCCACCCGAGAGGTCACCCGGGACGACGGCCAGACCCGGGTCGAGCCCGACGTACGGGCACGGTTCCGTCAGCTCAGCCTCGGCGACCGGCTCATGCATACCGTCGCCAGCCCTCCCATGGCCTACCTCCTGGTGGTCACGGGCATGGTGCTGCTGCTCTTCGAGCTCTTCACCGCCGGGATCGGGGTGGCCGGCGCGGTCGGGGCGCTGGCCTTCCTGCTCGGGTGCTTCGGCATGGGCTCGCTGCCGGTGCGCCCTGCCGGCCTCGCCCTTCTCGGCCTGGCCATGTTCGGCTACGCGGTCGACGTGCAGACCGGAGCGCCCCGCCTGTGGACGGGCATCGCCACGGTTTCGTTCGTGACCGGGTCCGTGGTCCTCTACGACGGCGTGGCCCTGTCGTGGATCACGCTCGGGATCGCAGTGGTCGGTATCACGCTGGCGATGATCGCGGGCATGCCGGCCATGGTCCGCGCCCGGTTCTCGACCCCGACGATCGGTCGGGAATGGATGATCGGTGAGGACGGCCAGGCCAGCACGCCCCTGGCGCCCGAGGGGATCGTGACCGTGCGCGGTGCACCATGGCGGGCCCGCACCAACCGGGCCACTCCGATCGAAGCGGGCATGACGGTCCGTGTCGCCTCCATCGAGGGCCTGGTGCTCGAAGTGGAGCCTCTCGAAGGCGCCGCCCGCGACTACCGTCACTGAACTGCCGACGGCCGGCGCTAAGTGTCGCGATCGGTTTGATCGCGAAAGTTACCCCTTGTACCTCTGTGACCGCCGGGCGTAAGTTCCGCGCCGACAAGGGGGAATCGGGGTGAGCGCACTTCATAGCGACGACTCCTGGCAAGTAAGAGCGGCCTGTCGGGGACCGCAGTCAGCGGTGTTCTTCCCGCCGTCGCACTTCGAGCGGAAGGACGAGAAGCTCGATCGGGAGCGCCGGGCCAAGGCGATCTGCGCCACGTGCTCTGTCCGTCAACCCTGCTTCGAGTACGCCGTCAAGATCAGGGAGCCCCACGGCATCTGGGGTGGCGCCAACGAGGTCGAGCGCAAACAGGTCATTGCCCACCGCGGCCTCGGCTGAGACGGGCCGGCTGGTCCGCGGCGGGCGCAGGGAGGCGAGGGCCGGCGACCCGGAGGTCACCACGTCGGCGGGTAACGCCTTCGGCATCGAGGCGGGCCAGTAGCGGCACCGCCCACTTGCGGCTCGTCGCCAGCGCGGTCCGGACCTCGGCCACGGTCACCCCGGCCTCGGCTCCCGCCAGCAGCTCCGCCACCCGGCCGGCGGCGGCGGCGAGGGCTGAGGGGGCGAAGTAGACGCCGTCCTGTTCCACCACCAGCCCTCGGCGCACCATCTCCCGTAGCTCGGCCCGGTCGACCCCGGCCGTCGCAGGATCAGGCGGGTCGAAGGGGTGCCGCTGCAGGCTGGCCAGGTACGGGTGGCGGGCGAGCGGCTCGTCGCCTTCGCCGCCCACGGTCGCCCGGCCCCCGACGACGGCGATCCCTTCGGTGGCCGACAACCCGTCGAGGGCCGCCCGGCCCTGCTCGTCGAGGGTGGCGACGTCGAGGCCGAGAGGCCCGGCCGAGGCGATGGCGCGGCGCAGGGCCGTCCGGGCTGCGCCCAGGGCCTGGGCGTCGACGACCCACCGTCCTGCGGTGGGCGCCAGTCGGGCCCCGGTGAGCCGTTCGAGCTCGTCGGCGTCGACCCAGCCCCGCTCGGCGACCACCCGCTCCACCCGACGGTCGGGCGACGCCTTGGACGGGGCCCGGACCGGGTCGACGTCGAGCACCTCGCCGCCGCCGATCGTCTCGGCCCGGCCCGACTCTCGCAGCACGTAGCGGTCACCGGGCAGCAGGGGCAGTCCGGCCGGGAGGTAGAGACGGACCAGGCCCGAAGCCCCGGGGCCGAGCGCCGGCCCCAGGACCCGCAACCGCACCGGGTACTCGCCGGAGCCGACGTAGGCCACGTAGGCGCCCCGGCGGGACACGTCATGGCCGAGGGCCTCGAGCACCGTCAACGAGGCGTCGACCGTCCCGGACACGTGCCACTGGCCGGGCCTCACCACGGCGTCGCCCCGCGCCACCTCCTCGTGGTGCAGGCCGGCGAGGTTCATCGCGGCCCGGCTCCCGGGCCCGAGCGTGGCCTGGGGCTCGCCGCCCGACTGCAGGCCCCGTACCCGTGCCCGCCGCACGCCCGAGGCCGACACCACCGCGACGTCGTCGTCGACCCGCAGGCTGCCGCCGGCCAGCGTCCCGGTCACCACCGTCCCCGCCCCGGGGGCGGCAAAGCTGCGGTCGACCCACAGGCGGGGCCGGTCCCGGTCGGCCGGCGCCGGCGTCGCCGACACCAGACGGTCGAGGGCCAGCCGAAGAGGACCGAGGCCCACGCCGGAGACGGCGTCGACTGCGACCACCTCGGCCCGGTCCAGGAACGAGCCCGCCGTCCGCGTCACCACGTCGAGCTGCGCCAGCTCGACGTCGTCGGCCCCGACGAGGCCCACCTTGGTGAGAGCGACCACACCGGCGGCGACACCGAGCAGATCGAGGATGCGCAGATGCTCTTCGGACTGCGGTTTCCAGCCCTCGGTGGCGGCCACCACGAACAGGCAGGCGTCGACGGCGCCCACGCCGGCCAGCATGTTCTTGAGGAAGCGGACGTGGCCGGGGACGTCGACGAAGGCGACGCTGCGGCCCGACGGGAGCGTCGCCCAGGCGAACCCCAGGTCTATGGTGAGGCCCCGGCGCTTCTCTTCCTGGAAGCGGTCGGGGTCGATGCCGGTGAGCGCCCGGACCAGCGTCGATTTTCCGTGGTCGACGTGCCCGGCGGTGGCGACCGGCCGCCTCACTCGGTCCTCAGGAACCACTGCCTCACTTCTCGGTTGAACTGGAGCAGGTACACCACGGCGGCGGCGACCACGAACGACAACAAGAGCAGCGGTGCGTAGACCGCGGTGGCCACCATCACCGCGATGAGGGCGATGCGGGCACGGTTGTCGCGACGGAGCAGGGCGAGGCACAGGCCGGTCTCGACCACGGCCGCAGCCAACAGGATGTAGGCGCCGGTGCGGACCCGGCCCGGGTTGGTGACCACCTTGGGCTCGATCGGGAGGGGCGGGCCGGCGTCGGGGGACGTCGTCGTGGTGGTCGACTGGTTGGCCTTCTCGTTCGCCTTGCGGGCGTACTCGTCGGCGTTGAGCAGGCTCGCCAACGCCAGGGCGACCAGGAGGCCAGCTTGGAAGACCACGATGGCCACGGCGATCGTGAGGGGCCGGGGGCGCGGGACCGTTGCCATTGCTCGATCCTGCCAGTGTTCTCCGTAGGGCTGCGCCCCACACCCATCGCCGCCGGGCTCGCTGGCGCTCGCGCCGTCGGTCTGGAGCGCGGGCTGCGCTCGCACGTCAACGAACTATTGAGCCCAGCGAACGGAGGGCGCTGATGAGCGCCTCGTCGTCGGCCGGGTCCACCGTTCGCAGGTCGAGCACCGTCTGCCCCGCCTCAATCCGGGCCACGACGGGCATAGGGAAAGCCTGGCGCAGGGTCGCGGTGACGTCGCCGGCGACGGCGATCCCCGCCGACGGCAACTCGGTGCCGGGCAGCGTGCCTCCGCCGGTCACCGACGCACAGTCGACGACCGCACCCACCCCCGCCGTCCCCACCACGGCCGCGGCCCGGGCCCGGAGGCCGGCGACCGGGGCGGTGGCCATCCGCCAGAACGCGAGGGCGGCACCGTCGCGTCCGAGATAGGCCAACGCGACCTGCTGCAGGGCCGCCAGCACCAACCCGCCGGGACGCAGCGCCCGGTACAGGCGGTGACCGGCACAGGCGTCGACGAGATCGGCCCGCCCGGCCACGATGCCGGCCTGGGGCCCGCCCAGGAGCTTGTCGCCGGAGAACACCACCAGGGCGGCGCCGGCGGCCAAGGTCTGGCGGGCGGCGGGCTCGTGCCCCAGCCATTCCGGGGGCCCGTCCGGCAGCCACCCACAGGCGGCGTCGAGCAGCCCCGACCCGAGGTCGACGACCAGCGGCGGGCCGACCGTGGCCAGCACGCCGACGGCCACCTCTTCGGTGAACCCGCTGATGCGGTAGTTCGAGCGGTGGACCTTGAGCACCACCGCCACGTCGGCGCCAGGGGCGGCGACGGCAGCCTCGTAGTCGTCTCTCCGGGTGCGGTTGGTGGTGCCCACCTCGACCAGGCGGGCACCGGACTCGGCCATGACGTCGGGGACCCGGAACCCGCCCCCGATCTCCACCAGCTCGCCCCGGCTCACCACGACGTCGCGGTCCCGGGCCAGGGCGGCCAGCACCAGCAGCACGGCGGCGGCGCCGTTGTTGACCACGAGGGCGGCTTCGGCGCCGCAGGCCCGGGCCAACAACGTCCCCGCGTGGTCACGACGCGAACCCCGCCGGCCCCCGGCCACGTCGAATTCGAGGTTCGTGTACGCCGCCGGCACGTGGACGGCGAGGGGCGCCCGGCCCAGGTTGGTGTGCAGCAGCACGCCGGTGGCGTTGACGACGGGCCGGAGCAGGGCGGCGGCGACGGGCGCGGCCGCGGCCTGGGCCCGGCCCGGGGCACCCGCCGCGATCGCCCGCCGGGCGGCGTCGACCAGCAACGGATGGGGCAAACCGGTGCCGACGATCGACCGGGCCAGCGCGTCGACCGACGGCGGTCGATCGGGTATCAACGGCGAGAGGGTACTTGTTGGCCCGGCGGTAGTTGCCGGGGCCGATGCCACGATAGGAACATCATGTGCTGATGTTGGCGGCGATGGTGTCGAGCTTCTCCACGCATGGGAACGTGTAGGCCGTGGTTCGCAAAGGTTCGCGGTTCATTGCTGCCTTTCTGGTGATCTCGGTCCTGACCCCGATCGTCTGCGTCGCGGTGGCCCTGGGCACCTTGATCTTGTTGCCGTTGCCGGCGACCCTGCCGACGCCCAAGGCGGGCATCGAGAAGCAGATCAGCCGCATCCTCGACGCCACCGGGGCCGAGTTGGCCACCGTGCGCCAGTTCGAGACCAACATCAAGGTCGAGCAGTCGGAGATCCCCCAAGTCCTGAAGGACGCAGTCGTCTCCTCCGAGGACAAGGACTTCTACTCCCACGGCGGCATCGACTTCAGCGGCACGGTGAGGGCCCTGTGGGCCGACATCCGCAACCGGGCCATCGTCGAGGGCGGCTCGACGATCACCCAGCAGTACGTGAAGCAGGCCTTCACCGGCGGCGAGCGGTCGCTGGCCCGCAAGATCCGCGAGGCCATCCTCGCCAACCAGCTCGACAACCAGGTCGACAAGGACACCATCCTGTACCGCTACCTGTCGATCTCCTACTTCGGGGCCGGCGCCTACGGGGTCGGCGCTGCCGCCCAGACGTACTTCCGCAAGCCGGTGGCCCAGCTCAGTGCCTCGGAAGCCGCCCTGCTGGCCAGCGTCCTGCCCGCCCCCACCCGCTATGACCCCAGGACCAACCCCAGCGAGGCCGAGGCCCGCCGGTTCCGGGTCCTGGGGCAGATGCGCGAGCAGGGCCGTCTCGACGCCGCCACCTACGAGGAGGCCATCTCCCAGCGCCTCTGGCTGGTCGCCGAGGGCGAGCCTCCCCCGGGCACGACCCTGGTGTACCCGCCCGAGGAGCAGCAGAGCGTGCAGCCGTGGTTCACCGACTACGTGGTCGAGTACCTCAGGAACAACCTGCCCGACTGCGACGGGACCACCTGCGAGGTGTTCGACCGGGGTGGGCTCACGATCCGCACCACCCTCGACCCCCACATGCAGGCCGAAGCCGAGGCGGCGGTGGCCGAGTCGATGGGCGAGAACGACCTCCGGCTCCAGATGGGCCTGGCCTCGGTCGAGCCCAGCACCGGCTACGTGCGGGCCATGGTCGGCGGACGCGACTACAGCTTCCTGCAGGTCAACACGGCCCGGGCGGGCCGCCAGCCCGGCTCCGCGTACAAGCCGTTCGTGCTCGCCGCCGCCCTGGAGCAGGGGATCGGCCCGGAGAAGGCGTACTCGGGATCGCCCTGTCAGCTGCCCAACGGCGACGTGATCCGCAACTACGGCGGCGCCAGCTACGGCAGCCTCTCGCTGCGCCAGGGCACGTGGAACTCGGTGAACGCGGTCTACTGCCGGCTCATCCTCGACGTTGGCGTCGAGAAGACCATGGAGATGGCGACGCGACTCGGCGTCCCCCAGCCCGCCTATGACCCGTCGGTGTTCGGGGCCAGCATCTCCCTCGGTGTCACCAACGCCTCGCCGCTCAACATGGCCTCGGCCTTCGGCGTCTTCGCCAACCACGGCCGGCGGGCCGAGCCGGTCCCGGTGATCGAGGTCACCGACATCGACGGCAACGTGATCCTCGACAACAACCGGGCCGCCGAGCGGGCCGAAGAGGTGCTCCCGCCGATCGTGGCCGACAACGTCACCGACATCCTCACCGGTGTGATCGAGAGTGGCACCGCCCGGGGCAAGGGGCTGGCGCGGCCGGCGGCGGGCAAGACCGGCACCGCCGAGGACGCGGCCAACGCCTGGTTCGTTGGGTACACGCCGGCGCTGTCGACCGCGGTGTGGATCGGCTACTACGACTGCGGCGCCAGTGACGCCAACCGCGACTGCGGCCTCCGGGGGATCAACGGCATCCGGGAGATGACCGGCGGGGCGCTGCCGGCGGCGACGTGGCAGCGCTACATGAGGGCGGCCCTGGCCGACATCCCCGCCACCGAGTTCTCCGAGCCGGTGCCGATCAAGGACTACGCCGACGCCGCCCTGCGGGCGCTGCGGGGCGGGTTCGACCCCGGCCCGCCGGTCCCGCCGATCTCGGTCCCGCCCGACAGCGACTTCCTGCTCGACCTACCCCCGCCGACTGCCCTTCCGCCCACCACGCCCCCACCGACGACGTCGAGCACCTCGACCACTCGGCCCCTGGCCCCCTCCACCACCGTCCCCGGCTTGCTCGGCCTGAACTGAGAGTTCCGCCCTCGGCCCTCAGCCTGTGGGGATCGGCTGGGTTGGCAGGCCGTTGGGACAGTCGACCACGACCCCACACGCCGAGCGGACCAGGGGGGCGAACCACACGGTCTCGGCCTGGAACCCGGCCGGGGCGTAGGACCGTGACGCCACCGCGACCACGTTGCCCTCGGTGTCGAGCAGCGGGCCGCCCTGGAACTGGAGCCCGGTGGCGGCGTCGTGCTGGATGCCGTCGGCCGACACGTCGGCTACGAAGCCCTGGGTGATGGAGGCGCCGGTAGAGCCCAGGCCCGACAGGGCGTAGAGGCGGTCACCGAGGCGGGGCGAGGCGTCGGCGAACTTCAACGGCGTCAGGTTCGGCCGGTCGATGCTGAGCAGGGCCATGTCCTTCTCCGCGCTGAACCCGTAGAGCGTGGCCGGGAACTCCTCGAGGCCCTTGCGCAGGATCACGCCCGGCGCCGGTGAACGGGTGGCGGCCTCGACCGCGCTGAACGAGGTGAGCAGGAACGACTGGGCGCTGTCGGCGAAGATCACGAAGGCGGAGCCGACCAACGGGGCCCCGTCGGAGTTCACCGAGGACACGAACCACACCGAGGGCTGGACCCGTTCGAGCAGGGCGGTGAGCGTGGTGCCCGTGGCGGCCAGGCGTTGGAGCTCGCCGAGTTGCTCGCGGATCTCGTTCTTGGTCTGATCGCCCTCTTCCTGGATGATCTTCTTGGCCGCGTCGAGCTGCTCGGTGAAACCACCGACGAAGGAGTCGATCTTGTTGGTCGTCGCCGCCTGGCGCGACTCGTAGTAGGCGTAGAGCACGGCCCCGGTGAAGGCGGCGGCGATGCCCATGCAGAACAGGAAGCCGGCGAGGCCCAGCATGCTCTTGGGCATGGCCGTGCGGATGTTCGACCGGGCCGGTGGACCGCCCGAGCGCCCGTCGGCCGGGGAAGGCCCGGGCGACGGCACCGGACCGGCGGGGCCGGCCGGGCGTGGGGTCTCGGGGACGCGCCGAGGGGCGCCGACGCCATCGTCGGCCACCGGCGCGGTCCGGGGCGGGCGGGGCTCGCCGCGGCCCACCCCGGCGCCGGTCGGCCGGAAGTCGCCGGGATCGCGTCCGATGCCACCGTCGGGCCGCGGCGCACCCGGGCCGGGCCGAGGAGCCGGGTTGGCGGAGGTGGGCTCACCGGCCGGTCGGGGGCGTACACCCCGACGAGGGGCGGCGCTGTCGCCGCCGCCCGGCCGGAGGCGCGGCGCGGCCTGCTCGGGGCGCGGTTCGCCCGCCGGTCGCGACGCTCCGCTGTTGCCCGGCGCCGACGACGCCCTGGTCGGTCCCGGTCCGTCAGGCCCCATCAGTGAGACGGTAGCCCGGCGGTAGGCTTCCCTATGATTCACGGTGCCCCCCACGTCGCCTCGAACGCGAGGGGCCCGGTGTGACCGGGGTCCTCGCGGTCCTCTTCCTCCTGGTCCCGATCGCCGAGCTGGCGGTCATCGTCACCGTGGCCGGGCAAGTGGGCGTGATCGAGACGCTCGGCTTGTTGGTGCTCGTCAGCGTCGCCGGTGCCTGGCTGGTGAAGCGGGAGGGCCTCGGGGTCATGCGCCGGCTGTCGGAGACCATCGGCCGCGGCGAGATTCCCCATCGGGAGCTCGTCGACGGGTTCCTGGTCCTGCTGGCGGGCGTGTTCTTCCTCACCCCGGGCTTCCTCACCGACCTTGTCGCCATCCTCCTGCTCCTGCCCCCGGTGCGGGCCGCCGTGCGCGCTCCGGTCACCGGTGCCCTGCGCCGGCGGGTACCACTGGGCTTCGGCCGGGGGCACGGCCGGCCGGGCACGGGCCAGGCCTACGACGTGGACGGGCGCGACGCCACTGCCCGCAGGCCCGACCGTCCCGGGCTGGGGAAGTAGATGCCGGAGGGAGCAGGGGCCGAGGCCCGACCGCTGGTGCCCGGGGTGGCCTCGGCGTTGACCCCGCTGGTGCGGCGCGTCCTGGCCCCCAATCCCGGCGTCATGACCGGGCCCGGCACCAACACGTACCTGGTCGGCATCGACGAGGTGGCGGTCATCGATCCCGCCGTCGACGACGACGCCCACCTCGACGCCATCGTCGGCTGCGGAGGCGACCGCATCCGATGGGTGCTGTGCACCCACACCCACCCCGATCACTGGCCTGGGGCCAACCGCCTGGCCGAGCGCACCGGGGCCGAGGTGCTGGCGTTCGTCGGGACCGACGGGCTCGAGGTGCACCGCCCCATCGGTGACGGGGACCGGGTCGAAGCCACCGAGTTCCGTCTCACCGCGGTGCACACTCCCGGTCACGCTTCCGATCACCTGTGCTTCCTCCTGGAAGAGGAGCGGCTGCTGTTCTCCGGCGACCACATCATGGAGGGGTCGACGGTCGTGGTCGCGCCGCCCGACGGCGACATGTCCGACTACCTCGCTTCCCTGGCCCGGTTGCAGTCGATCCGTCCCCGGCTGCGGTCGATCGCCCCTGGCCATGGCCATCTCATCGGTGACCCGGCCGCGGTCATCGACGGCTACATCGGCCACCGGCTCGAGCGAGAACGCCTGGTGCTGGACGCCCTCTCCGACGGTCTCGGTACCATCCCGGCCCTGGTGGAACGCATCTATCCGGGCCTCGCTCCCACCCTGGTCCTGGTGGCGGGCCTTACCGTGTTCGCCCACCTGCGCAAGCTCGTCACCGACGGCAAGGTCGTCACCGACGACCGCGACGATGCCGCCGGCGAGTGGGCCCTGGCCTGACCCGGGACCGTCGGGCCGGGCCCGGTGCCGCCGGCCGATGACCCGCCGGTGGCCCGTCGGCGTTCCCACCAGGCGAAGGCACGGTCGACCGCCACCGCGAAGAGGGCGCCGGCGATGAGGTCCGATACGTAGTGCTCGCCGGTGGCCACCAGGGTGAGGCTCATCAACAGCGGGTAGGTGACGAGCAGCGGCCTCGCCCATCGGGGGGCGCTGGGCCACAGGACCAGCGCCACCAGCACCGCGTAGCCGACGTGCAGCGACGGCACCGCGGCAACCGGGTTGGTGGCGACACGGCCGTGGACGATCACGGCGCGGACCGGTTCCAGGTGGAGGATCTCGTCGAAGCCGGCCCCGACGGTACGGCGGACCGGGTCGATCAGGCCCAGCCGGGCTGCCATCCACGGGGGCGCCGCAGGAAAGGCGACGAAGGTGGCCACGGCCGCGAAGTTCAAGGTCACGAACCGTTTTGCATAGCGCAGGAAGCGGGGCCGGGACCGCACCCAGAGGACTGCGGCCAGCACGAACGACACCAGGAAATGAGACACATAGGTCACGTCGAATACGGCGTCGTACCAGTACGGGCCACCGCCCACCAGACGGTCCTGGAGCCAGACGGTGGGGACCTGGCCGAAGAACAGCCACCGGTCGACTTCGAGTTGGGGGAGATAGTGGACCGTCGGGTTTATCTCGTTGGCGATCCCCCGGGAGAGGTCGTAGACCACCAGCACGGCCGCGAAGGGTGCCCAGTCGAGCACCAGTTGCAGCACCTGTCGCCACGACCGTCCGATCGACGCGGCCGCCATCCCGCCCGCCACCCACGGGATCACCAGGACCTTGTCGAAGGGTATGCCCCGGGCCAGGCAGTAGGTGACGAACACCACCAGGTAGCCGCCCAGGGCGGCCCGACGGGCCCACATCCACCGGTCCGTTTCCCCGGCGGGCCCATCGACGGCATACGTCGCCGACGTCGCGTCCGATCGCGGGGTCAATAGGCCCGCCAATACTCCCGGGCGCGCACGGCGTCGGGCGACAGTGGCACGCCCGACCAGATGGGGTAGTAGAAGGCGAAGGCGGCGACGGCGGCGACGGCGACGACCGGGCCCAGGGACCGAAGCCGACGCCGGGACAACACGACGGCGGTGAGGAGGGCGAAGACCGGGATCACCGGCGCCAGATAGAACGTGTACGAGTGGCGGGGGTTGAGCGCCCACGGCGCCCACAGGGTGGCCACGAAGACGAGCAGGACCACGCTCGGTAGGTTGCGGCGGGCGATGGCCATCCATCCCAGGGCCACGACCGCCGCCGCCTCGCCCACGAACCACACCACCGGGTTGGCGACCGCGATGATCTCGGCCGTCTCGTCGGCGCCGGCGCCGGCGCACGCTCTGTCGTCGAGCTGAGGCGGGACCTCCTGCATGCCTTCGAGGCATCGTTTCCGGTACAGCGTCGAGGGCTGGTTCTGGTTGGCCCACGTATAGGCCGGAGCGGCGCTGGTGTTGTCGGTGCTGCGGAGCCCGATCTGGAAGTCGTAGACCCGCTTGTGGTCCTTGGCGAACAGCCGGGCGCGGTCGACGAAGGACGTCCCGCAGTCATCCCGGCGCTCGCACTCATGGAGATGGATGTACGTGCGGTCGAAGTTGACGAACCAGGGCCCGTAGGCGGCCAGGTAGACCCCGAGAGGGACGAGGCCCAGTCGCAGGACCGAGGCCAGCACGGCCCGGCCTTGATGGGCCCGGCGCGGCCCGCTCCCGTGCAGGACGAGGAACGCCAGCATGCAGCCGAGGAGCACCCACAAGGCGCTCCACTTGGTCGCCAGGCCCAACCCAAGGCAAAGCGCGACCGCCCATTCGCACCGGGCCACCCGTCGAGCGTCGTGACCGTGGCGGAAAGCGGTCAGCGTGAACAGCAGGGCGGCGGTGGTGAACAAGGCGAGGAAGACGTCGATCAGCGCGGCCCGGCCGGTGGTGAACGAGATCCCGTCGAGGGCCACCAGGCCGCCGGCCAGGGCCGGCAACGTCCGCCCGGCCACGAGTTGGCGGGCGCAGAGATAGGTGAGGAGCACGACGAGGCAGCCGCACACCAGGGCGCCGAGGCGCCAGCCCGTCGGCGTGAAGCCGCCGACTCGGATGCCGGCCGCGATCAGCCACTTGGCCAACGGCGGATGGACCACGCCGCCCTGCTCGACGCCGTGGCGCAACAGGTCGGCTCCGTCGAGGGCGTAGTAGATCTCGTCGAAGACGAAGGCCGCGGGGGTGTCGAGGCGGGGGAGACGGGTCGCCGCGGTGGCGCCGACGAGGGCGGCGGGGACGGCGAAGTCGAGCCAGTGACGAGGCTCGGCCCGGTGCTCGCCCACGGCCGGGACCATCGGCCGCGCCGGCGACCGGCGTCGCTGGCCCTCGGCCCGGCTGGGCCCTGTGAGCGGCGTCGGGGCCGGCGTCCCTGGTGCAGTCACAGCGAGGGCACGACCGCGGGAGGCGTCAACCGCCGGAACCCGACGGAACGGCCGTCGCCGGCCCGGCCGGGCCGGCGCCCGGGCTGTCGGAGGAGGCGCCGTCATCGCTCGTCTTCGTGGATGTCGCGGGGCCCGAACCGCTGTCCGACGAACGGGAGATCTCGGGCGAGCACAGTCGGCTGAGCACGCTGGCCCGGTAATCGGTGGTGGTGGCGGGGTTGTCGCGGGCGAACCGTTCGGGTCCCCGTTCGGCGGCCAGCACCGAGTAGAACCGGGCCGGATCGGTAGCGAGGCTGATGTCGGTGCCCTCGAGTTCGGCCACCCTGAGCCCTACCCGGCGCTCGATGAGGCTGGCGCACGCCTTCGCTTCGGCGGCCCGTTGTCCGGCGTCCAGGCCGGCAGGGGCGCAGGCACTGCCCAGCACCAGCACCGCGATCGCCGGCAGCGGCCGAGCCCAGGAGCGCCGGCCGGCGCGCTGCGACATGGCGAGGGACCGTAGCGCAGGGCCCCCGCACGGGTGCTGCGCCGGCGCGCCGGTCGAGCACGGTAGCGTCGCGCTCGGCGACGGTGAGCTGACCCAACGGAGGCGAGCGTGTTCGAGCCATCGGGGAACCTCGGATGACGACGCCTGACGTCGGTGTCCCCGACTGGCAGCCTGACCCCACCGGTCGGCACCAGTACCGCTTCTGGGACGGCTCGACGTGGACCGACCACGTGGCCGACGATGGCGTCGCCGCCTCCGACCCGTACGAAGCCGACGGCCTCGCCGATGACGTCCAGCCGGCGCCGGCCGAAGCCGATGTCGCCCCCACCGGCGGCGCCCCCTCCCTGGCCGAGCAGGACCGACCGGGGATCTGGCCCGCCGACGCCGGCCCGGTCGAGGCCGCCGGTCCCGTCGAGGCCGGCCCGGCGGACCTGACCGAGCCGGTGGACCTGGTCGAACCCTCCGCCGAGGCCGAAGCCACAGTTGAGCCTGACGCGGAGAGCACGTCCTCGCCGGCGGTCGATCCCGAGCCCCCGCCGGTCACCGTCGCGGGCGACGACCCGACCACGACCGTTCCGCCCGTGGCCGCCTCCGACCCGCCGCCGTGGTCGGCGTGGGAACCGCCCCCGCCGGGGGAGAGCACGTGGGTGCCGTCAGCTCCGTTCGAGCCGCCGACGACGGTCGACCCCCCGACCTCGGTCAGCCCCGCCCTCGGCGCCGGCGCGGTCCCCTACCCGGGCACTCCTGCGGCACCCGAAGGGCCTCCGGCGGCACCCGGCGACTGGATGGGCGGACCTCCGCCAGCGGGCCTTCCGCCCCCCGGCCCCGGTCCTGGCGGTCAGATGCCGGGCGGGCCTCCGCCCCGACGGCGTTCACGGGCGCCGCTCGTGGTCGGCGCCGTGCTGGTGGTGGCGGCCTTGACGGTGGCCGCCTTCCTGGTGCTGGGCAGCGACGACGACGACACCGCGACCGGGGGTATCTCGGAGATCGAGGTGACCGATACCCCGTTGGTCCGGAACGTGTCGTTGAGCGCCGGCCAGGTCCTCCTGGTGACCCTGACACCGATCGACGACGGCTTCGATCCCCGCCTCGGCATCGCCCTCGATGTCGACAGCCAAGGGGCGGAGGCGCTGGAGAGCGTCATCGACGAACAGTTGTCGTCCGATGGCAACGGCTTCAGCGACGGGCTCGACGCCGAGGCCACAACGGTGGTGTCGGTGGCCGACGACGGTAACGAAGGGGAAGCCGAGCGCAACTTCTTCCCGGCCCTGGACGACCTCGACGTCGCCGTGGTGGTGGAGGGAGTCGACCGGACCGAGGGCCGAGCCACGCTCGAACTCGAGGTCCTCGACATCGCCGACCTGGGCTCGGCACGGGACAACGACGAGCTCTTCGAGCTGCTGTGCGCCGACCGGGACTTCCAGGTGCACGACTCGAGGGCGTTCGAGGCGTGCAGGCTGTTCAGCTCGGATTCCGCCTCCAGCTGACCGAGCTGGCTGGTCGGCTGGGGCCGAGGGTCGGGGTCAGCCGTCGAGGGCGGCCACGGCCGCCTCGAGCATGCGGGCGCTGCAGCCGGCCATCGCCACCGGGGGGACCGCCTCTTCGACGATGCGGGTGGCCAGGGCCCGGAAGGCCTCCGCCGCCGGTCCCTGGCCCAACGCCACCGGCGTCCCGGTGTCGCCGCCGGCCGCCACCGACGGCTCGATCGGGATCGACGCCAGCAGTGGCGCCCCCGCCTCACGGGCGCAGGCCTCGCCGCCGCCGGCACCGAAGACCGGGTACGACTCGCCGTGGGCGCACGTGAAGGCGCTCATGTTCTCGACCACGCCGGCGATGCGCAGGTAGTTCTTCCGAGCCATCGACGCCGCCCGCACCGCCACCTTCTGGGCCGCCAGCGCCGGCGTCGTCACGATGAGCACATCGGTCCGGGGCACCAGCTTGGCCACGCCCATCTGGACGTCGCCGGTCCCCGGAGGCATGTCGATCAGCAGGTAGTCGAGGTCGTCACCCCAGTCGACGTCCTGGAGGAAATGCTGGACGCCGCGGTTGAGCATCAAGCCCCGCCACATCAGCGCGGCGCCTTCGTCGTCGACGAGGAAGCCCATCGAGACGACCCTGACCAACCCGGCGCCGATACGGCGCTCGTTGGGCACCATGAACTTGCGGCCGTCACGTTCGATGCCGGCGAGGCGCCCGTCGACCCCGAGCATGCGGGGCACCGAGAAGCCCCAGATGTCGGCGTCGAGCACGCCCACCTTCAGGCCCCGGTCGGCCAGGGCGGCGGCCAAGTTGACCGTGACCGACGACTTGCCGACGCCACCCTTGCCCGAGGCCACCGCGATCACCCTGGTGGTGGGAGCCACCGACGTGGCTTCGTCGTGCTGGCTCATCTTGAAACGGGCACGGTCCATGGCCCGGTTGCGTTCGGCCGGTGTCATCTCGGACCACTCGAGGTCGACCTTGGCGACCCCCGGAAGGGACCCGACCCGGGCCCGCACGTCGCGCTGGAGCTGCGCCCGCAACGGGCAGCCGGCGGTGGTCAACGCCAAAGTCACGACCACGGCACCGTCGTCACCGACGGACACCGACCGGACCATCCCGAGGTCGACGACGTCAGAGCCCAGTTCGGGGTCGATGACACCTCGCAAGGAGCCCCGGACCTCGTCCTCGGTGGGCTGAGACGTACCCGGGCGCGGTTCCTCGTACCCGTCGGTACCGGGCGGGCTGGTGCTCGATGGGTCGGGCTGTCGCTCTCCCAGCGCGTTCACTTCATGCGCTCGCACTTCGGAGGAGGCCATGTCCGGGGATTCTAACGGTCCTGACCGTGCAAACCTGCGGAGCAGGGGGACGGCTCCGGTACGCTCGGTCCATGGTGGCCTCGTCGGACGACGGCCCGGACCGGGCCGGCATTCCCCGCCTCGACCTGTTCAAGGCGTTGGGGGATGACACGCGCTACGCCATCTACCTCGAGCTGGCCGACTCGGACGTGCCCCTCGCTACCGCCGAGCTGGCCGAGTCCCTGGGGCTGCACGTCAACACCGTACGGCCCCATCTCGAGCGGATGCGCGAGTTGAGGCTGCTCGACGTCCACGTCGACAGCCGGGGCGCGGTGGGCCGGCCTCAGCACCGGTACGCGCTGGCCGCGGACGCACCGGCGTTGGGCTTCGAGCCCAAGGTGCTCTCGGTCCTGGCCAACATGCTCGTGGACGTGGCCCTGCGAGCGGGCGCGGGAAGCGAGGACGCCGCCGACGCCGGCCGCAACCAGGGCCAGGCCGAGGCCCGGCCCTACGTCGATGCCGGCGCCCCGTGCCTGGACACGTTGGTGCACCTGCTCGACCGCTACGGCTTCGACCCGGTCCTCGAGGTCGAAGACGACACGGCCCGGATCGACTTCGCCCTGTGCCCGTTCCGCGAGCTGGCCGAGGCCCACCCCGGGCTGGTCTGCCACCTGCACCGGGGCCTGGTCGAGGGCATCATCGCCGCCGCCGGCGAGCCCGGAGCGTCGGTGACGGCCTTTCACACCCTCGCCGACCGCTCGCCCTGCATGGTGACGATCAGCGGTGGTGCGCCTGGCGGCGAGGGGTAAGCTGTGGCCGTCTCGAGACGCAGGAGGGCCTGACGTTGCTCACCATGACCGACACGGCGGCCGCGAAGGTCAAGGATCTCATCGAAGCCGAGGGCGAACCTGAGCTCGCGCTCCGCGTCGCGGTGCGGCCCGGTGGCTGTTCGGGCTTCAGTTACGAGCTGTTCTTCGACAGCGACATCGCCACCGACGACTTCACCGCCGAGCACCTCGGGGTGAGGGTCGTCGTCGACCCGTCGAGCGCTCCCCTGCTCGAGGGCGCGGTCCTCGACTACAAGGACGGCCTGCAACAGACAGGCTTTTCGATCAACAACCCCAACGCCCAGCGCACCTGCGGCTGCGGCCAGTCCTTCTCCTAGCTCCGCCGCCCTCCCCGCGGGCGCCGTAGCGGCATCCCTCCTGCCGCCCGGCCCGTTCCCGGGACGTCAAGCGGTCAGCTCGGTCAGGGCTTCGGCGACTTCGGTCTCGTCGAAGATGACGTCGAGCCGGCGCGCCACCGTGCCGTCGGCCCGTGCCAGGAAGAGGCAGGGCTCGAACGTCAGCCCATAGGCCGAGACCGCCGGCACGAGCTGCGAAGCCGGGCCTCCCTGGGCCGCGGCGACGGTGGGGAACACCTCGGAATGCAGGAATCTGACCTGTGGGAACGTCTCTCGTACCGCGAGCAGCACGTCGAGCACAGGGCCGCACACCGCCGTCTGGCAGAACTGGGGCGTGGCGATCAGGAACGCCAGGGGCCTGCCCTCTCCCAGCGCCCCTCCCAGCGTCACGTCGTGCAGCGGGCACGCCGTCGGCGTAAGGGTGCACAGCAGCTCCACACCCCGGCGGTCGGCGGTGGTGGGCGTATCGACCGGGACCATCGCCGCCCCGGGCTGGACCACCCCTGAGCCCACCGAGAGCTGCACGTTGGTGACGAGGGCCTCGCCCTCGGCTTCGGTATTGAGGGTGTACACGCCCGGCCCTGGCGGGCTGAACACGAGCGGGTAGTAGGAGCGCGGGAGGCCGGTCCCTCTCGCCGCCACCGCCACGGGGTCGCCGACGGTCTGTCCTGCGGAGTTCGTCACCGTGATCGTCAGCGAACCGGGGACTTCGGTCAGGAGGGCACCCTGGGAATCGGCGAGGCCCAGCGGCAGCCGCTGAGGGGACCCGGGGACGAGGGCGTCGGGGGCGTAGAAGCCGACCAGGTTGAGCTCAGGCGTGAGGGAAGGACCGCTCGAGGCCGGCTCTGGTCGTGCCCCCGACGAGACCGCCGACGAACCGGTGACGACACCGGGCTCGTCGTCGCCACAGGCCACCAGCACCAGCGAACCGGCGGCGGCGGCGAGGAACGACCGGCGGGTCAATGCCCCCGCGGGGCTGCGCCCCGTCTGCCTCGCCGGCCGGCGCGCCGGCGCCTGCCCGCTCTGGGTGCCGTGCTCGTCCCGCTCGCTCTCCGGTCGGTCGGCCATCGGATCGAACCTATCCTCCCGCTGTGGTCGTCAACAGTCAGGGGCCGGGGCCCCCGCCGCCCGCCGCCAGCCGGCCCCAGGCCGGTGTGGCGCAGGTGGCGTTCATGGTCGACGGCGTCAACGCGTCGGTGCCCGACGACGGGGCGTCGCTGCTGCAGTCTCTTCGCGACCACCTGGGCCTGCGCTCGCCCAAGGACGGGTGCAGCCCGCAAGGCCAGTGCGGCTGCTGCACCGTGCTCGTCGACGGCTCCCCCCGGGTCGCCTGCGTCACCCCCGTCCGGCGCGTCGCCGGCCGGTCGGTGACCACCATGGAGGGCCTCCCCACCGCGGATCGCTGGGCCGACGCCTTCAGCGCCACCGGCGCCAGCCAGTGCGGGTTCTGCACGCCGGGGATCATCGTGCGCCTCGACGCCCTCAGGGCCGACGGCGCCGGCCCCGACGACGAGGACAGGGTCGGTCGCGCCCTGCTGGCACACCTGTGCCGGTGCACGGGCTGGCGCCCGGTGTTCGACGCCTGGCGGCGTTCGTTCGAGGACGCCCCGGTGACGGTGCGGGGCGCAGGCCCGGCGGCGGCCGAAGCCCGGGCGCGCCTCGAGGGCGGCGCCGACCAGACCGTCGGACCGGCGGTTGCCTGGGGCCGGGGCGGGTTCGCCGACGACTCGGCTCCTGCGGGCGCCCTGGTCGCCGTGCTCGACGGTTCGGGGGAGTGGGTGGTGGACGAGACCCTGGACGGTGCCCGGCGCCGGGCCGGGAAGCTCCAGGGCCGGCGGACCACCGCGGCGTTGCGGCACCCCCTCGACGTCGCACCGGGCGAGTGGGTGCTGACCCTGCGCACGACATGGGTCGAACCCGCGTACCTGGAGACCGACGCGTCGTGGTGTGCTCCCGGTGGCGATCCGGTGACCCCGTTGGCCAACGGTGGTGCCTTCGGGGGCAAGGTCGCCTCGATCACGGCTGCTGCTGCGCGGGCGTTGGCCGACCGCCACGGCCGCCCGGTGCGGGCGCTGCTGTCGAGGGAGGACACCGTGCGCCTCGGCCCCAAGCGACCCCCGGTCGCCGCCGGTGTAGCCGCTGACGGCAGCGGCGTGATCAGGGTGGCCCGGACGGCCGGCATCGCCGCTGCGGTGGCTTCGGTGGCCCCTTGCCTGGTGGTGGAAGAGGTCGACGTGACCGGTCCGCCCACATCGGCCGCCCTGCGGGGGGCGGGATGGGCGGAGGCTGCCGTGTTGCAGGCCGCGGTGGGCTACGACGGAGGCCCGGTCAGGGTGACCGCCCCCGGGGGTGGACAGGCTGAGGCCGAGATCGCGCCCGACGGCCGTGTCCGTGCCCGGGTGCGCTGCGGTGACCCCCTCGACGAGGTGGTGCTGCGGTCGTACTGCATCGGTGCGGCCCACATGGGCCTGGGGTGGGTCCACTCCGAGGGGTTGGCCATCGATCCCGCCGGTGACCCCCATGACCTGACCATCCGCTCGTTCGGGGTGCTGCGTGCTGTCGACATGCCCCCCGTCGACGTCGAGATCGTCGACCAACCCGGTCCCCCCGTCAACGGGAGCGATGCCGTGTTCGCCGCGGTGGCGGCAGCCACCTGGGCCGCGCACGGCTGCCCCCAGGACTGGCCCACCATGAGGAGCGTGACATGAACGATCTGGTGATCAGCCGGTGAGCGAGGCACCTCCCACGCCACCGAACCGTCCCTACACGCCGGTGGTCGAGGCCGGCGACTGGCTGGTCGTCTCCGGCCAGGTCGGCATCCTCGACGGGCGGCTGGTGCCGGGCGGGTTGGAGGCCGAGCTGCGCCAGGCTCTGGCCAACCTGGCCGGTCATCTGGCGTCGAAGGGGGCAGGGCTCGCCCAGGTGGTCAAGACGATGGTCTTCCTGCGCCACATGGGGGACTACGACATCATGAACGAGACCTATGTCGAGTTCTTCGGTGGCCATCGCCCGGCCCGTTCCGCCATCGGCGTGGCCGACCTCCCCCTCGGTGCATTGGTGGAAGTGGAAGCGTGGGCCTTCGTCGGGGGAGGATGAGGCCATGGTCGGCGCTGTGATCATGGTCGTCGTGCTGGTCGTCGTGCTGCCGGCGCTGTTCCTGACCGGCGGCGCCGTCCTGTCCGCCATCCTCGGCTCGACGCTGAAGTCCGACGCCGAACGCAGCCACCCCGGCAGCGAGTTCGTCGAGCTCAACACCTGACGGGACCGGGCCGATGGCCGGATGTCGGCCTAGGCGCCGGCAGATGCTGTTCGGTACGCTTTCGTGGTCATTGAGCGAGCGGGCAAGGCAGAACGGCCGACCCCGGCGTCAGGTCATGTGTGGAGGGGGACGGCCATGCCGACGGGCACCGTTAAGTTCTTCAACGCCGAGAAGGGTTGGGGGTTCATCTCGCCCGAAGAGGGGGGCGAGGAGCTCTTCGTCCACTACAAGAACATCGCCGGCAGCGGCTACCGCTCGCTCGAGCAGGGCCAGAAGGTCGAGTTCACCACCGAACAGACCGACCGGGGCCTCCAGGCCCGCGACGTCAAGCTCGCATAGCTCAGTCGCCAGGCCGAGGCGGTGTGGCTAGTGGTCCGTCGCGGATTTGATCTGGTGGGTTAGGGCCGCACGTCCGCGCCGGACTTTGGCGATGATCTTGTTGGCGGGGGTGTGCCAGACGAACGGCTTGGGGTCGTCGTTCCAGTGGGATGC
>JBQTIQ010000009.1:0-21763 GCA_052387955.1 Acidimicrobiia bacterium
GGGGTGGGCGTTCTCCCGGGGTCCGGCCCCCCCGCACCCCCCGGCGCCGCCGCACCGGGTGGCCCCGGCCTACCCCCCCCACCGGGGGCCGGGGGGGGGGGCGGGCGGGGGGCCCTCGGCTCCGCACCCGGCCGCCGCCATGAGGCCGAGAGCGGCTCCGCCGGCGAGGAACCGGCGCCGGGAGAGGGCGGAGAGCTCTCCCGACGGGGAACAGGGACGTGAGGCCATGGGGCTCCTTGGCTGGCTATACGACGGTGCCGTCGGCAGCCGCGGACAGGGCCGCGGGCCTGGACAGGGACCGGGACGGGACGGGAAGGACCAAGGGGGTGCCCGTGATCGGGTCGTCGATCACCTGGGCACGGAGACCGAAGACGTCGGCTACCAACTCGGCGGTCACGACATCGGCGGGCGGGCCCTCGGCGACGATGGCCCCGTCGCCCATGGCCACGAGATGATGGGCATACCGGCACGCCATGTTGAGGTCGTGCAAGACGAGGACGACGGTGCGTCCCTCGGTCTCGTTGAGCTCGGCCAGCAGGTCGAGCACCTCGACCTGATGAGCGAGGTCGAGGAAGGTGGTGGGCTCGTCGAGCAGGAGCAACGGGGTGCCCTGGGCCAACGTCAGGGCGATCCACACCCGCTGCCGTTGCCCGCCCGACAGTTCGTCGACGGGCCGGTCGGCCAATCCGGCGGTTCCGGTGGCGACCAGCGCCGCTTCGACGGCGGCTTCGTCGTCGTGCGAGAACTGTCGGAACCACCGTTGATGGGGGTGACGGCCGCGCCCGACCAGGTCGGCGACGGTGATCCCCTCCGGCGACACCGGCTGCTGGGGAAGGATCCCCAGGCGCACGGCGACGTCGCGAGTCGGGAGGCGATGGATGTCGGTGCCGTCGAGCAGCACCGATCCCCCCTTGGGCTTGAGCAGCCGGGCCAAGCCTCGCAGGAGCGTCGATTTCCCACAGGCGTTGGCCCCCACGATCACCGTGACCTTCCCTGCGGGGATACTCACGGTGAGGTCCTCCACGACGAGCCGGTCGTCGTAGGCCAGGGACAGGTGGTCGGCTCTCAGCTGGGGCGGCACCTCGTCGGCGACGGCGCCGCGCTGGTCCGGGCCGGGGCCGGCGGCGCTCAGGCGAGGTCGGCTCATCCCCCGCTACCGATCCTGTTGGCCCGGGCCAGCAGGTAGAGCAGGTAGGGAGCGCCGAGGACCGAGGTCACGATGCCGACCGGGAGCTCGGTCGGCGCGAAGACGCGCCGGGCGACCAGGTCCGACGCGACCATCAGGAGCGCCCCGCAAGCCGCCGACGGCAACAACGCGAGCGAGCGGCCGCCGACCAGCCGGCGAGCGATCTGGGGTGACACGAGCGCCACGAACACGACCGGGCCGGCCGACGCCGTGGCCAGGGCGGCCAACCCCACGCCGGTCACCAGGAGGGCACCCCGGGCGAGCTCGACCCGGCTTCCCAGCCCCCGGGCGGCATCGTCTCCCAGTTCGAGCACCCGCAGGTGGCGCACGAGGACGACGGCCAGCGGCACCAGGACGGCCAGGCCGGCGGCCAGGGGCCGCACGTGCGACCAGCCGCGGGCGTTCAGGCTCCCGGTGAGCCACACCGTCGCCTCGGCAACGGCGTAGATGTCGGCCCGGGTGAGCATGTAGTCGACGGAGGCCATCAGGGCGTAGGTGATCCCGATTCCGACGAGCACCAGTCGGTAGCCGGTGACGCCTCGCTTGAAGGCCAACAGGTAGATGGCCGCCGACGTGAGGAGCGAACCGATGAGGGCGGCAGCGATGACGGCCGTTCCGGAACCGTCGGCCACGACGATCACGAACACGGCCCCCACGGCGGCGCCCGCGGAAGGCCCGATGATGTCGGGACTGGCCAGCGGATTGCGCACGACGCGCTGGAAGATCGCTCCCGACAGGCCGAAGGCCGCCCCGACCAGCAGCGCCACCAGGCCCCGAGGGAGCCGCAGGCTCCGCACGATGAAGGCGCTGTCGGCGCTGCCGCCGCCGAGCAGGGCGGCGACCACGTCGCGAAAGGGGACCGGGAAGTCCCCGACGGTGAGGGACCAGGCGAAGACCCCGGCGGCGGCGGCCGACACCACCACCGTGACCAGCACGGCACGCAGGTGCAGACGCCCCGAGACCCCCAGGTGCTGCGTCCGCACCACGACCAGGCGGTCGCGGGCGGGCCGGGCGGACAGGGCGCTGGCGATCACCGTCGGTCTCCGCGGCCGCCGGGCTCAAGCTCGAGCTGGATCAAAGCTCGGCCACCCTCCCGCGCCGGACCAGCGCCACGAAGAACGGGGCCCCGAGGACTGCGGTCACGATCCCCACCTGCAGCTCCGCCGGGCGGGCGACGACCCGTCCCAGGACGTCGGCGGCGAGCAGCAGCATGGGGGAGAGCACGAGGGTCCAGGGCAGCACCCAGCGGTAATCGGGCCCGCAGATGGCCCGGGCCATGTGGGGCACGGTAAGCCCCACGAAGACGATCGGGCCGGCGGCGGCGGTGGCGGCCCCGGCCAGCAGCACGACCGACAGGCCCGACACCGCTCGGGTCACGTAGACCCGCTGGCCCAGCGAACGGGCGACGTCGTCGCCCAAGGCCATGGCGTTCAGTGACCGGGGAAGGCCGAGGGCAAGGACCGCGCCCACGGCCAGGAAGGGGAACACCTGGCCGGCGATGGCGGTGTCACGGCCGACGAGCGAGCCCACGACGAAGAACCGGGACTGCTGCAGGGTGGAGAAGTCGCTGAGCTCGATGGCGGTCGTGATCGAGATCAGCAGGTACATGACCGCCGCGCCGGCGAGCGCCAGCTTGACCGGGGTGGCGCCGCCCCGGCCCAGGGAGCCGAGGGTGTAGACGACCACCCCGGCGATCGCGGCACCGATGAAGCCGAACCAGACGTAGCCGGTCAGGGTCCCGATGCCGAACGTGGAGATCGCCAGTACGACCCCCAGGGCGGCGCCCGCCTGGATCCCCAGGATCGAGGGATCGGCCAGCGGGTTGCGGGTCAGGCCCTGCATGACCGCGCCGGCGAGGCCGAGCGCGGCGCCGATCTCGAGGCCGAGCACCGTGCGGGGGACGCGCAGCTCGCGCACGATCACGTGGTCTTCCCGAGTGCCGTCGAAGGAGGCAAAGGCGTCCCACACGGTCCCCAGAGAGATCGACTTCGAGCCGTACGCCACCGAGACGCACCCCAGGACGGCCAACACCACCACGGCGGCGGCCAGCCCACCGCCGCGGGCCCCCGTTCTGCGGAGCAGGCCACCGCGATCGCCGGCCGCAGTGGGCTCGACCGCGGGCCGCGGGCATCGGATGGCCACGGCCGTCATGCGCTGATAGTAAGGTAGCCTAATAACGTTTGCAAGGTGCGCTAAGCATCAGAGCCGGCCGGTCCCTATTGCCGAGGCCGGGACCATGCCGACCACAGGGCGCTGTAGTGGCCGGCCGCCGCCACCAGCCCCTCATGGGACCCGGTCTCCACCACCCGACCGCCATCGAGGACAACGATCCGGTCGGCACGAGCGGCCTGGGTCAGGCGGTGAGCAACCACGACGGCACTGCGCCCGCTGAGCGCAGCCGCGGCGGCCGCCTCGAGCACGCGGGCGCCGGCGCTGCCGGCCTCGGCGGTGGCTTCGTCGAGCACCGCCACGGCCGGGCCGGCCAGCACCAGGCGGGCCAGGGCGAGCTGTTGGGACTGGGTGGCGCTGAGAGGGTGGCCACCGTCCCCCACCCGGGTTGCCAACCCGTCGGGCAGCGCTCGCGCCCAGCCGATCGCTCCGACCCGGTCGAGCGCAGCCTCGAGCTCCTGCTCGGAGGCCCCGAGGGCGGCGAGCCACAGGTCTTCACGAAGGGGCCCGGCGAACACGTGGACCTCCTGCGTCACGAGGACCACCGGCCGATGGCCGCCGATGTCGCCGGCCTCGCCGGCGGGAAGGCCGCCCACGGTGACCTGCCCCGTCGTGGGCTCGTGGACGGCCGCGATCAACTTGGCCAGGGTGCTCTTGCCGGCGCCACTCGCTCCGACGATGGCCACCTGTTCGCCGGGTGCCACCGTGAGATCGATGTCGTGGAGCACGGTGTGGCCGGCCTCGTAGGCGAAGCTCGCACCCGTGCAGCGCACCTCGCCCGGGAAGTCGGGGCTCGAGCCTTGGCCCGGGCCGGCCGCCGTCAGCTGCGTGACCCCGACCAGTCGGGCCAGGGCGGCCCCGGCCACCAGCACGTCGTCGACCAAGGAGAGCAGCACGTTCACCGGGTCGAAGATCCGAACGAAGTACAAGACGGCAGCGGTGACCGCTCCCACCGTCACCGCCCCCCGGCCGACGAGCACGAAGCCGGTCCCGAGGATGGCGCTGAGCCCTGTCACCTCGGCGACGTTGAGCCTCCCGTAGAAGCGGGTCCGTAGGAAGCTAGCCGCCACCGCGAGCTGTCGAGCGGCGCCGGAAGCATCATCGACTAGCCGCTCGTGGCGGTCTTGGATTCCCATGGACCGCACCGTGGCGGCACTGCCGATCGTCTCGAACAGCTGCTGCGACCGTGCACCGGCGGCGATGCGCTCGCGGGCGTAGAGCGGGATGGCGCGGGGCACGTACCACCGCACGGTGTGCCATTGCACCGGCGCGGCGCAGAGCCCGGCGAGGCCCAGGCGCCAATCGAGCACGGTGAGCCCGACGACGGTCAGGGCGATCGTCAGCCCGGACTCGACGAGTTCCGGTACCGCCTCGCTCATGGCCCGGGACGCCGCCGCGATGTCTCCGTCCACCCGTGCCACCAGGTCTCCGGTCCCGGCCCGTTCGAGCTCACCGAGCGGCACCAGCAGCCCGTGCTCGACCACCCGCTCCCGTAGGTCGGCCAGCGCCGGCTCCGCGGCTGACGCGGCCGCGGCCGGGCCCGCCCAGGCCAGGATGCCCTCGGCCATCGCCGCGCACAGCAACACCACCGCCGGGGCCGTGATGGCACCAGGAGGAGCTCCGGCATTGACGAGGTCGACGATCCGGCCCAGCACCGCCGGCCCGACCAGCCCCGCACCGGCCCGGGCGACGAACAATCCGGCCGCCCCGGCCAGGACAAGTCGGCGGGGGCGGAGCAGGGCCCGGACCACCCGCACGGTGGCGGCGCGATCGGCGGTGGGCAACGAGGCGCTCAACCCAGTACCACTTCGACGTATCGGGGGTCCCTGGCCACGAGCTCCTCGTGGCTGCCGCCGTCGGCGACCCCGGTACCGTCGATGAACACCACCCGGTCGGCGGCGGCCAACAGAGCCGGGCTGGTCGTGACGATGATCGTCGTGAGCCCGGCCCGCAGCCGGCGGAGGCCGGCGGCCAGACGTGCTTCGGTGACGGCGTCGACCGCCGTGGTCGGGTCGTGCAACACCAGCACGGGGGTTTGCCCAGCGACCGCCCGGGCCAGCGCCACCCGTTGGCGTTGCCCTCCCGACAGTGACGTACCGCCCTGGGTGACCGCCGTCGACAGGCCCTCGGGCAGGGCCTCGACGACGTCGTCGACGGCGAGCGCCGCCAACAGCTCCGTCGAGACCGCCGGCACGAGGCCCCTCGCCCTCGCTCCGCCCCCATCGAGGTTCGTCGCCAGCGTGCCGGTGAACAGCGCGGCCTCGTGCTTCGCCACCCTCACCGCCTGGCGTAGGCCCTCGAGCCGGAGGTCGCCGAGCCCAACCCCGTCGAGGCCGACCGTGCCCCCAGCCGGATCGGTGTCCCGGGCCAGCAGCCCCACCAACGAGGCTGCAGTCACAGGGTCACTCACGGCGATGCCGACGAACTCGCCCGCGGCCACCGTCAGGTCGACCCCGACCAGACCGCCGTGGCTGAGGGAACGCAGCGAGATCGCCCCGGCAACCTTCGCGGGGACCGCCTGGGCGCCGTCTGCCACCTTCGACGGCGCGTCCAGAACGGTCGCCACCCGCACCGCGGAGGCTCGGGCCGTCGCCCAGGCGGCGCCGGCATAGCCCAGCCGGCCCAGCGGCCCGACGAGGAACTGGGTGACACCGACGACCGCCACCAACTCGCCCACGCTGATGCGTCCCTCGGCCGCCAGCCGCCCGCCAGCCAACGCCACGATCCCCATGAAGGCGCCGGTGACGGCCACCGTCAGCCCACCGTGGACAGCCTGGAACCGGGTGGAACGCAGCCCGGCGGCCAGAGACCGCCGGCTGGCCTGGCGGTAGCGCTCGGCGGCGTGGTGCTCCGCTCCCAGCCCCTTGAGCACACGCAGACCGCGCAACAGGTCGGTGGCGGTGGCTGCGGCCCGGGCCACCTCCGCCTGCTGGGCCGCCACCCGTGCTTCGATCGGGCTGGCGAGCGACTGCAGCAGCACCAGGACCGGCGGCATGCCCACCAGCACCAGCAGTCCGAGCGGTGGCGAGATGGCCACCAGCACGGCGGCGACGAACAGCACGGCCGCCGTCCCGGCCACAGCTGACGCCACCGCCATCAGGACACCGGCCGCGCCTTCGGCATCGGATGTGGCGACGCTCACCGCCTCCCCCACCCCGGGACCGCCCTCGACCCCCTCGGCCGCGGTCATGCGGGCCGACAGCCGTAGGCGCAGGTCGTGGGCCGCGTTCTCGTGGGCGCGGGTGAACACGCGGTCCCCCCACCGGTACGAGATCGACAGCGTGGCGAAGACCACCGCCAACACCAACAGCCACCGGGCCAACGCCGCGCCTTCGCCGGTCACCACCGCCCGGTCGACCACTACCCCGGCCACGACCGGGACCAGGGTCTCCCCCACTTGGTGAAGGACGAAGAGGGCCGACGAACCGGACAGCCGTCGGAGCTGGGAACGCACGACCGAGCGCAGCAGCCTCTGTCCCGGTTTGGCGTCGGCCACCTCCTGAGGTTAAGTGCACTAAACACCCCTAGACAAGATTGCTAGCTACAGGGGAGGGCGTCGGCTCGGCCGCGGTCCGATCGACTCCCGGCCGGTAGGGCCGGCATCCGGTGCTGTTCCCACGACGGTTCTGGGCGGGCCTGGAGGCGGGCACGGCCACGGTCGCCTACCGGCGCTGGCGCCGTCCCACGGTCAAGGCCGGCGGCCAGTTGCGCAGCCCGGGAGGACCGCTCGCCATCGACTCGGTGGCGGTCGTCGAGGCCGACGGGATCGACGAATCCGAAGCTCGGCGAGCGGGTTACCCGACGGTCAGCGAGCTGCTGGCCGACCTCGCTCCCGAGGCCGAGGACCGTCTGCTCTACCGCATCGAGTTCCACCCCGCCGGTCCCGATCCCCGTACCGTCCTGGCCCAGGACGACGACCTGGATGCCGCTGCGCTCGACGCCGTCGCCCGACGCTTGGCCCGCCTCGACCGGGCCGCCCCGGAGCCGTGGACGCTGGCCGTGCTGGCGCTGATCGACCGACAGCCCGGCGTGGCGGCACGCGACCTGGCCACCGGGCGAGACGTCGAACGGGACCGCTTCAAGCGCGACGTCCGCGTGCTCAAGGGCCTCGGCCTCACCGAGAGCCTGGTCCAGGGCTACCGTCTCTCGCCCCGGGGCCAGGCCGTGCTCGCCGCCCTGCGCTGACGTCCACGAGCACGGCTGGCCTTAGCGGGCCCGGCCGGTTCAGCCCCGACTGCGGGCGGCGCTGAACTTGACCAGCCCGTAGGCCGCCACCGCCAAGGAGGCCACCGTGAGGAGCGGCGGGAAGAAGGTCGTCTTCGGCCAGGTCGACTGGACCGTCTGGTACTGGCTGCGCTGGCTCTCGACCGCGGGGACGACATCGGCACGGAAGTAGTCGCGCACCTCGGTCGCGGTGTTAACGGGCTGGCCGGCGAAGCGGGAGCCGTCGGTGTTGGGAACATCCGCCCATCCGGCGGTCACCGCCGGGAGTGCGGCCATGGTCTGGGCGAGCCGCGGGAACTGAGGTGACAGGGTCGGGACGACTTGGTCGGGGGCGATGCCGAGCAGGTTCCCCACATACGCCTGGAGCGGGGCGATCTCGGCCGATGCCGACTCCAGCGGCAGCGCCTCGAGCAGGGCACGGAAGTGGGGGGTCTCGGCCGCGAGCTGCGCCGTGACCGCATCGGTCGACTGACCCGACTCGTTGGCCAGGAACTGCAGCAGTTGCGGGACTTCGGCCGCCGCGCCGCCGGTCGCCAGCATGATGGGGTCGAGGGCGTCGACCCCGGTGGAGATGAACTCGATGCCGGACCGGGTGGCGGCTGCTCCCTCTTCGACGAACACCGGCTCGGTGCGGTCGAGGAGCTCCTGGGCCGCGCTCATGCGGGGGTAGAAGCCGATCGCAAGCTCGAGCAGCACCACCCCGACGGCGACGGCGACGACGAGGCCCCAGGCGGCGGCGGACCAGGTCCGGGTCAGGTCCCCTCCGCTCGACAACAGCATCATGAGGACGCCGAAGAGGATGATGGAGATCCCGAACGCGACCAGCAGGGGAGCGAGGAGCCCCAGCCCCCCGGGCAGGCTGTCGACCTTGCGGAAGTTCCCGGCCTGGGACTCGAGGACAGGGACGACGTCGGAGCTGAAGTAGTCGCGCAGCTCGGTGGCGGAGCGGATAGGTGAGCCGTCGAAGCGCTCACCGGCGCCGGGGACGGCGGCCCACCCAGTCGTCATGACGGGCAGGCTCTGGAGCGTCTGGGCCAGCCGTGGGGCGCGGGCCAGCGCTGCGGCCAGGGCCTGGTCGACGGGCAGGTCGAGCACCCCGGCGAGATAGGCCGACAACGGGGCCAGCTCCGCCGTCACCGCTTCGAGGGGAAGTGCCTGTAGCCCGCCCATGACATGGGGGAAGCGGCTGGCCAGGTCGGCTTGGACGGCTTGGACGGACTGCCCGGTGCGGCTGGCCAGCAACGACACCAGCTGCGGGACCTCAGCGGCGCCGCCGCCGGCCGCCAGCACGAGAGGGTCGAAGGTGTCGATGACCTGGGAGACGAAATCGACCCCGCCGCGAGCGGTGGCGACGTTGGCGTCGGTCATCGCCGGCCGCAGCTCGTCGAGCACCGACTGCCCGTCACTCAGTCGGGGAACGAGCTTCAGGCCGAGGACGATCGCCAGGACCATCACGCCGACCAGGGCGATCACCAGCCAGCTACCCGGCCCGCTCACGCCGTCGTCGGCGACGCCCGGAGTTGTCCTCGCTTGCGACCCCATCGTCACCACGCCTGCGTCGGCCATCTGGTCCTCCCCTGGGTTCAGGCGGCTGTACCTGGACGCGGCGCGCCAGGTCCAGCCAGGGCAGTCGTACGCCCGACGTCCGTCGGAGGTCCCGTCCGGGACCGGACGCCTCGGAGGCCGTCCGGTCACCTCACGGTGGTGGGCTTCGGGTGCTGTCGCCGACAGTACGACACAATTGACCACAGGTCAATAAGGATGGCTGGGCCGGGGACGATCCGGCACGACAAGCCCACGATGATGGACACTGTCGGCTCAAGTGAGGAATGTCCCAAGAGGAGGGTGAACCGATGCCGAAGTACCTTGCCTACGCCCGATACACGCCCGAAGGCGTCCGGGGCCTGCTCCAGGAGGGCGGCACCAGCCGGGCGTCGTCGATCAGCCGGACCGTCGAGAACCTCGGGGGCAACCTCGAAGGGTTCTACTTCATGTTCGGCACCGACGACGCGGTGGCGCTCATCGAGCTTCCCACGAACGTGGATGCGGCTGCCCTCTCCCTGGCCATCGGCGCGACGGGCCTCATCGGGATCCGGACCGTGCCCCTGCTGACCCCCGAGGAGCTCGACCAGGCCACCCGCACGGTGGTCGACTACCGCCCGCCGGGCGCCTGACCCGAGCGCCGCACCCGGACGCCGCCCCGCGGGCCACCCAGGACGATGCGCCCGTCCGCCTCCGCCGGCCACCCACCGCAACGGCGGCCTCCATCGGTCCGGTTTCTGCGACCTCGTCACGTTCGCAGGCGACAAGATCCGTCGGGTCAAGTCATACCTCGCCCCACTGAGGTAGAGGCCAGTCAGGTTCGCCCGCCCGGTACGGTGCCGGGGCGGGCCCGTTCGGACGGGAGAGTGCCGGAGAGGTGCAGGCGGTCACGAGGAAATCGAGGATCACCGTCGCCCTGGCGGTGACGGCGGCGGTACTGGGCGGTGCCGCGACGCTGCCGGCGCGAGCGACGCCGGGGTTCACGCTGGCCCGGCTGGCCGGGGAGGACCGCTACGCCACCGCCGCGGCCATCGCCCGGGACAGCTTCGACACAGCCGAGCGGGTGGTCATTGCGTCGGGCGAGCAGTTCCCCGACGCCTTGGCCGGCAGCTATCTGGCCGGTCGACGCGAGGCACCGGTCCTGTTGTCCGCCCGGTCGGGCGTACCCGCGGCCACGCTCGAGACGATCGAGGCCCTGGGTGCCGAGTCGGCGATCCTGTTGGGGGGCGAGGCGGCGCTCAGCGCCGCGGTGGAGGCGACGTTGAGCGGGGCCGGGCTGACCGTCGAGCGGGTGGCCGGACCGGACCGGTTCGCCACCGCCGCAGCGGTGGCCGCGGCGGGCGGCGAGACGGACGACGCCGTAGCCCTGTTGGCCTCGGGCCGGGCCTTCCCCGACGCCCTGGCCGCCGGGGCCCTGGCCTATGGTGCCGGGCTCCCCTTGCTGCTCACCGAGCCGGGATCGCTCAGCGCCCCGGCCGCCGCTGCCCTCGACGACCTGGAGATCGGCACCGTGGTGGTACTGGGCGGCACCGCGGCGGTGTCCCCTGCGGTCGAGGACAGCCTCCGGGCCCAAGGCCTGACAACCCTTCGGGTGGCCGGCTCGGACCGCTTCGCCACCGCGGTGGCGATCGCCGACTACGCGGTGACCGAGCACGGCTTCGGGCGCGACCACGTCGAGGCGGCGACGGGGACCTCCTTCCCGGATGCCCTGGCCGGGGCAGCCCATGCGGGGACCCTGCGCTCGACGGTGCTGCTGGCCGAGCCCGACCCGGCCATCGGCCCAGCCGCGCAGTACCTGCGAGAGCACACGGCCGAGGTCGAAGACGGCCACGTTCTCGGCGGGACGGGTGCCCTGAGCAGCGCGGCCCAGGCCAGCCTGGAGGCGGCGGGCCGGGGCGAAGCCCCGCAGACTTCCCGCGCCGCTGCTGCCGCCGCCTATCGCGATGTGCTCCTCCCCGCCCTCGCCGTCCCTGTCGACTGGACCGGCTCCGTCGCCGGTTGCAACCCGGGCCAGCCCTCGGCTGCAGCCCAACAGGCTGCACTGACCGCGGTCAACTACTTCCGGGGGCTGGCCTCCCTGGTCCCGGTCACCTTCGACGTGACCTTGTCGGCCCGGGCCCAGCAGGCCGCCCTGATGATGCTGGCCCAGGACGACCTGTCCCACGATCCCGGGCCCGACTGGGCCTGCTACACCCCCGAGGGCGCCCTCGGAGCGGCGTCGTCCAACCTCTCGAGCCTGCCCGGCGGCGCGGTGGCCATCGCCGACTGGGTCCGCGACACCGGCGACAACAACACCGCCGCCGGCCATCGCCGCTGGATCCTCAACGCCGACCAGCAACGCATGGGCAACGGCGCGACGTCGGCCAGCGGCGCCCTCTTCGTGACCGAGCCGGGCCCGCCGGTGGCGGGGACGCCGCCGTGGGCCCCGTGGCCGGCAGCCGACTTCTTCCCGGTGCAGCTCGAGCCCGACGGCCGGTGGTCCCTCACCTCCAACCGGGGGGCCAACTTCGCCGGGGCCACCGTGACCGTTCGCCGAGGCGGACAGGTGGTGCCGGTCACGGTGTACCCCCCGGTCACCGGGTTCGCCAACAACACCGTCGTCTGGGAGGTAGCCACCGGGTACGGCCCGGGCGCTCCCGACCAGGCGTTCGACGTCACCGTCGACGGCATCGTCCTCGACGGCGCAACCGTGTCCCACTCCTACGTGGTCACCCTGTTCGACGCCCTGACGTGAGCCGGCGCCGGCATCAGCGCTGACCTGCGATCGTGACCTCGCCCGACGGCTCGCCCTCGGCGACGATCGACCACAGGCGCCCGAGGTCGACATGGGCTTCGAGGGTGTCGGCGATGCGGTCGAGCCGGGCCTCCCGGGCGGCGGCGAACCCGGCACCCCGAAGCGCCGGCGCCGGCACGCCGGCGTGGTCCGCGGCCCAACGCAGGAGGTCGGCCCGGAGGGTGTCGCTCTCGAACAGGCCGTGCACCGAGGTGCCGGCGAACCGACCAGACCACCAGCCGACGGCGGTGGCACGGTCGTCGACGAGCCACGTCCGGGCGCCCGGTCCGGGCACTGCCCGGCCGTGGTGGATGCGGTAGCCGGTCCCCCGTCGGCCGACGCCGGGGCCCTCGACGGCAACGACCGCCGGCCGGCCGAGCACCTTGGCTGCTTCGAACCGGGTCGCCACCGGGAGCCAGCCGAGCCCGTCCGCTGCGCCCGGCGCCCCTTCCACGCCGCCGGCGTCCTCGATGCGGCCCCCGGCCATCTGCAGACCGGCGCAGATCGCGATCACGGCGGCGCCGCTGGCCTCGACGGCGGCGGCGAGGCCGACGGCGCGGAACCAGGCCAGGTCGTGGCGGGTGGTCTTCGATCCCGGCAGCACGACGAGCTGAGGGCGGCCGAGTTCGGCCGCCGACCGTACCCACCGCACCGCGACCCCGGGCTCGAGCCGCAACGGGTCGAGGTCACCGAAGTTCGCCACATGGGGGAAGCGGATGGCGACGACGTCGAGCCCCGGCCCGTCGGTCGCCGCGGGAGCGTCCCAGCGGTCGAGGGCCAGTGAGTCCTCGGCGTCGAGGTCGGTGCCGAGCACCATCGGCACCACGCCCAGCGTCGGGACACCGCTGCGGCGCTCGAGTTCTTCCAGCCCGCGGCGCAGGAGGGCCGAGTCACCGCGCAACCGGTTGATCAGGAAGCCCCGCACCCGGCTCCGGAGATGGTCGGGAAGGAGGGCGACCGTCCCGTAGAGGGAAGCGAAGACGCCGCCCCGGTCGATGTCGCCCACGACGATGGCGGGCAGGCCGGCGGCGGCGGCGAGCGGCAGGTTGGCCAGGTCGTGGTCGAGCAGGTTGATCTCGGCCGCGCCGCCGGCGCCTTCACAGATGACCACCTCGAAGCGGCGACGGAGGTCGGCCAGGGCGTCCAGCACGACCGGGCGTAGCACGCTGGTGTTGTCGTGGTGGTCGGCGGCGGAGAACACCCCCAGGGGCCGTCCCATCACGATGACCTGGCTGGAGCGGTCCCCCTCGGGCTTCAACAGCACCGGGTTCATCGCCGCCTCCGCCTCGGCGCCGGCGGCGAGCGCCTGCACCCATTGGGCATGCCCGATCTCGGCGCCGTCGGCGGTCACTGCTGAGTTGAGGGCCATGTTCTGGCCCTTGAAGGGCGCCACCGACACCCCGGCTCGGGCCAGCAACCGGCACAGTCCGGCCACCACCCAGGACTTGCCGGCGTCGCTGGTGGCGCCGCAGACGACGAGACCGCCGCGCACGATCAGGCGCCGGCCGGGGACCGCTCCCGCATCCGTGATCTCCGTCCTGGCCCTGGCCCGCGGTCGACGCGCACCGTAGGTGGCCCGGCCGTGGTCGACGGGCGTGGCGGTGCACAGGCTGCCGACAGCCGACGTCCACCGAGGGAGTGCCACACCGAAAGGGCGACCGTCATTCGACCTCGGCTCTGATGCGCTCGAGCGTGGCCCGCATGCCTTCGACGTTCGTCCGGAGCCGGGCTCGGCCGGCGACCCTCCAGTAGACGCGGGTCACGGGCGAATCCGTCAGCTCGAAGGACTCGGTCACGTCGGTGCCGCGGTCGGCGGGGGCGAGCTGGTAGCGCCAGGAGTTCACGACCCTGCCGCGCGCCATGACCGCGAAGGCGAACTCTCGACCGAGTGTGCTGGCGGTCACCGTGCACGTGGTCCAGTAGACCGGACCTCGGCCGTTGCGACGGACATGGCCGCGGAACCTGGCCCCGACGGCCGGCCCGGTGGCGCCGTCGAGCCACTCCGCCTCGAAGGTCTCCGGGCTGAACCGGCCCGTCGCGGTGACGTCGCTCACCAGTGACCAGATCTGCTCGGGCGCTGCGTCCATGTGAACCGTGACCGAACCTCGCACGAGGTGAAACTACGTCGCCGACGCCCGTTCGCCTCGGGATCGGTCGGTCAGAAAGCTGCGTCGAAGGTCGTCCACATCGTCGGGAAGAGCCACAATCCCAAACCGAGCGCGATCAGGCCAAGGCCTCCGCCTGGGAAGCGCCCGGTGGTGCCAACCGAGAACGCAGCCAAGAAGAGGCAGATCACCGCTACGAGATAGAAGACCGCGGTGATCTCGTCGGTCGGGCCGAACGCCGCGACAATGGTGAACATCTCGCACCTCCCAGACACGCGTCTGACGCAGATGACCAGGGTACCTCCGCGATCGGTCCGCCCCGCGGACATCGGGCCCCGGTCCCGGTCCTCTGACGCCATATCGCGACGCCTCCACATGCCGTTCAGTCTCCGGCCATGGCGTCAGCCAGCTGCGGGACGAGCTCGTCGAGCGCGTACGGCAGGCTCAATGCGGAGGGGAACGCCAATGCGGTCGCCGGGCCGATGTCGAACGGCACGAAGGCACCTCGGGCGACGGCCGGGACTCGAGCGAACGTCGGCTGTGCCTCCAGTTCGCTGAGATCACCGTCAGAGCTTGTGCCCATGACGAGGTCGGCTTCGATCAGCTCATACTGCTCGGGACTGACGTCGGCACGTCCCTCGCCTTCGGTGCTCGGCATGGCGGCGACGGTGTCGGTCACGCCGGCGAATCCGAGCTCGCGCATGAACTTCATCGAGAAGTCGTCGTCGCTGTTGATCACGTAGAGACCGCCGCCGGCGTAGTTGAAGAACGAAGCGGTCTTGCCTTCGAACACCGGGTGCGATTCCCTCGCCTGCGCGATGGCGGCCTCGACATTCGCGATGACCTGCTCCGCCTGGTCGGACCGTCCGAGGGCGCGGCCGACGAACTCCAGGCCTTGCTGCCAGGTGTCGACGCCGGGGCCTTCGACGTTGCCGACGACCGGTGCGATCTCGTTGAGGGTGTCCCAGTTCTCACTGATCAGCGGGTAGGCGTTGGTGGCCAGGATCACGTCGGGCTCGAGCCGAGCGATCGCCTCGAACGGGTAGCCGTCATCGGTCGGGAACAGCTCCGGTTCCTCGCCATCGAGCGCCGCCATGGTCCACTCCTGCACACCGCCCTCGATGTACGAGACGCTGGCCATGCCCACCGGGGTCACGCCGAGCGCGAGCGCCGCATCCGCGCTCGGGAAGTCCAAGGTCACGACGCGCTGCGGCTCCTCCTCGATCGTCACGGTCCCGTCGGCCTGCTCGATGGTGACGGGGAACGCATCGCTGCCCTTTTCCGAAGCAGCAGACGCGGAGCCGGCAGCTCCGTTGTCGTCCGACGAGCTGTCACCACACGCCGCGAGCAGCATCGACACGGTGATGGCGACGAGCACTCCGAACCTCGAGCGCGTCAGGCGCCGCCTCGGCGCCGCCATGCGGTGGACGGTGGTGGGGGTCATCTCTCCTCCAGGAGGGCAGGTGGGCGGGCCCCGTCGTCGGCGTCCGCGGGATTGGTATCGACGGGGTGGGGGACGGCACGGGCACGGGGGATCACCAGTGGCATGCCGGTCTCGGGGTCGGCGATCACACGCACGGCGAGGCCGAACACGGCTTCGACGAGCTCCGCGGTGACGACTTCCGCGGGCCGTCCTCGGGCGACGATGGCCCCCTCACGCATGGCAATGAGGTGCTGCGCGTATCGGCAGGCCTGGTTGAGGTCGTGCAGCACGAGGACGATCGTGGAGCCGTCACGCGTGTTCAGGTCGGCCAGCAGATCGAGGATCTCCACCTGGTGGGCGAGGTCGAGGAACGTGGTCGGTTCGTCCAGCAGCAGCAGAGGCGTGCCCTGGGCCAGCGCCATCGCGATCCACGCACGCTGTCGCTGCCCGCCGGAGAGGTCGTCAACAGGTCGGGCCGCGAGATCGAGGGTCCCGGTCGCCTCCAGCGCGGCGAGCACTGCGGCCTCGTCCGTGTCGGACCATTGTGTGAACCATCCCTGATGGGGGGCGCGGCCGCGGCCGACGAGGTCGCCCACGGTCAGCCCTTCGGGAGCGATCGGCTGCTGGGGCAGGATCCCGAGCCTCCGGGCCACCTCTTTGGTGGGAAGCCTTTGGATGTCCTGCCCATCGAGGTGCACGGCACCGATGCGCGGTTTGAGGAGCCGGGCGAGGGCGCGCAGCAGCGTCGACTTGCCACAGGCGTTGGCCCCGACGATCACGGTGATCGCTCCGGACGGGATGTCCACGGTGAGGTCGCTGACGACATCGATGTCGTCGTAGGCGAGCCGCAGGTGCTCCGCTCGCAGCCGGCTGTGCTGCTCGCTCATCAGCCGGCGCCGATCCGGTTGGCCCGGGCAAGGAGCCACAGCAGGTACGGCGCGCCGATGATCCCGGTGACGACTCCGACCGGGAGCTCGGTGGGTGCGAACGCGCGTCGAGCGACGAGATCGGCAAGCAGCACCAACGCTGCGCCCGTCAACGCCGAGGGCAGCAGCGTGGCGCCGGCGGAGCGGACGAGCCGCCGGGCGATCTGCGGCGCCACGAGCGCAGCGAACGCTATCGGCCCGGCGGACGCGGTGGCCACGGCCACGAGCCCGACTGCAGCCAGGATGAGGGCGGCTCGGGCCGGTTCGACGCGGGCGCCGAGGCCCTTGGCCGTGTCGTCGCCCAACTCGAGGAGGCGGAGCTGGCGGCCCAGGGCCAGCGTCACCGGGAACAGGACCGCGAGGGCCAGAGCGACCGGCCGGACGTGATCCCAACTGCGACCGTTCAGGCTGCCGGTCAGCCAGACCATCGCACGCTGGGCTTCGTAGATCTCGGAGCGTGTCAGCAGGTACGAAGTGACGGCCTGGAGGACGGCGGCGACGCCTATGCCGATCAGGACCAACCGGTAGCCAACAACGCCGCGCTTGTAAGCGAGGACGTAGATCGCCGCGGCGGTGACGAGGCCACCGGCCAACGCCGCGACGGAGACCACGAAGCCGCCGGCGCCTGCGAGCACGATCACCGCGACGGCCGCGGCGCTCGCGCCGCCGGTGATGCCGATCACGTCGGGACTGGCCAGCGGGTTCCGGGCCAGGGACTGGAACAGGGCGCCCGACAGACCGAACGCGGCGCCGACCAGCGCTCCGGTCAGAGCCCGGGGAAGCCGCAGCGTGTGGATGATGAAGTCGGAGTCAGGATTGCCCAGGCCGACGAGGGCGGGCACGACATCGCTCAGCGGGATGGGGAAGTCGCCGACGCTGACCGACACCGCGACGGTGGCCGCGACGACGACACCCAGCGCCACGTTGACGGCGGCGACGCGCCGGTCGAAGCGCAGTGCGAGGCCGCCGAGGGTGAGGCGCACCGACCCCGGGCGTACGAGCCGGGGCGTCGTGGTGATGCTCGTCGTGGTCACAGCTGGGCCAGGCGCCGTCGGCGAACGAGGGCAATGAAGAACGGGGCGCCGACCACGGCGGTCACGATCCCCGCCTGGAGCTCGCCCGGACGAACGACGATCCTCCCGATCACGTCGGCGCCGAGGAGCAGGATCGGTGCGAGCACGGCCGAGTACGGCAGGACCCATCGGTAGTCGGGGCCGGCGATGGCGCGGGCGATGTGCGGGACGGTTAGGCCGACGAAGGTGATCGGGCCGGCCGCGGCCGTCGCGCCGCCGCACAGCAGCACCACCGTGACAGCGGCGGTCCCGCGGGCGACGCCCACCCGCAACCCGAGGGAGCGGGCGACGTCGTCGCCCAGGCTCAGGGTGTTCAATGCTCGCGCCGAGCCCACGGCCAGCACCGTCCCGGCGACCAGGAACGGCATGACCTGCGCGACGATGCCGCCGTCGCGGCCCGCGATCGATCCGACGACCCAGAAGCGGTACTGCTCGAGCGTGGCTACGTCGACGATGAGGATCGCGGTTGTGACCGATGCTGCGAAGGCCGCAATGGCAGCACCAGCGAGCGCGAGCTTGATCGGCGTGGCGCCATCGCGACCCAGCGCGCCGAGCCCGTACACAGCGACGCTGGCGACGGCGGCGCCCAGGAAGGCGAACCACACGTAGCCGTTGAGGCTGGTGACGCCGAACACCTGAATGGCCGCGATCACCGCGAGGGACGCACCGGCGTTGACGCCGAGAATGCCCGGGTCGGCGAGCGGGTTGCGAGTGACGCCCTGCATCACCGCGCCGGCAAGCCCAAGGGCGACGGCGACGCCGATGCCGAGCAGTGTCCGGGGGACTCGGAGGGTCCGGACCACGACATGGTCGGTGGAGCCGTCGAACGCCACGAGCGCGTCGAACACGTCCCCTACGGGGATGGATTTGGCGCCCACGGCGACGCTTGCCAGGGCGACCGCCACGAGGCCCACGACCGCGGCGACGAGCCCTAGGACGCGTACCCGTGTGCTGCCGCGCACCCCTCGGGCGGCGGCCACGGTGACCGGCCGTGCGCCGACCGTTGGTCGTGGCCTTTCAGTCGTCAGCATCGATCGGGTCCTCGGCGTGGCGAGCGTGCCGCCAGTACGAGTCATCGAAACCTGCTCTCTCGCCAGACCGAGCTCGCGGCGCACGTAGTGGCGCACATCGGTCATTGCCCGGCTCTCCGCGCCACCCCACGCGTACGTGGTGCTCCTGGCGGTCGCACTGTCGCGGACCGCTCGGGCGAGCAGGTCGGTGGTCCCGGCTTCGCCGCCATCGCGGTAGAGCCACGTGACATCGATGCCGTCACCGGCGGGGAGCGGGACGCGATGCTCGGCGGTGGCGACCTCGACGAAGGCCTGCACCGCAAGACCGGTCGGCCGATGCTCGAGGATGGTGCCGAGCGCCGGGATGCCGGTCTCGTCGGCGACGAGCAGCCAATCTGTCGTGGTCGCCGGCGGCCCCCACGCGGTGTGGGGGCCCCAGATCGCGGCGGGCTGACCCGCTTCTGCGTGCGGAGCCCACCCGGAGACGTGGCCTGCGGGCTCGTGCAGGTAGACGTCACAGTCCAGTTCGCCGAGCTCAGGGCGAAAGGTACGGACCGTGTAGTACGCGCCGACCGGACGGTCCTGGACCGCCATCTCGTAGAAGCCGGTCCACCGGAACGAGGTGTCGATCGGCAACTCGCGGCGACCCGGTGGTGGCAACAGGATGTAGACGAAGTCGTCGAGACCCTGAGGCTGGAACCGGTCCAGGCCCCCGCCAAAGGTCACTCGCACGAACGAGGCGTTGACGCGCTCGGTCCGGACCACCTCGGTGACGTGGGTCGGGATGACGTCGAGGTCAGCAGAGGCGCTCATCGGACAGCCCGACGAGGCAGGCGCATTGCCTCAGGAGCTCTCTCCACGTTGCTGCTCCTTCATCCAACCTAGCGATAGACGTTAGGCAGCCCGAACATTCGGACCGTATGTTAGGTCCACCCAACTCGCGGTGCGCAACCCGGACCGTGGACGAAAGTGTTGGGCACCGGCTGACTCCCTTCGGCCGTCGTCGGCGGGGACAGCCCGAGAGCTGGTCGGCCGGTGCCGGCGCACTCGCTTCGGAGCAAAGGATCGATTCCGCCACGGGATCTGGGGCAGTCCGGAGGCGGCGAGGATGAGGTGGCTCAGCCTCCTCGGCCTGTGGAGGTGCCGCTGACGGAGGATGCCTGATCGATCCGGTGCTGGAAGTCGTTGCTGAGGTCGAGGAGGGCTTTCCGGCAGTCGCCGCTGTAGGCGGGGCCGTGCATGGGGGCGAGGGTCCCGATATCGAACGACGCCAGGCGGCGGAGGACAGAGGGGCTGGACGGGGCGAGAGACATCCAGGAGGAGTCGTCATCTGCGATGGCCATTCCTGCGAGGTCGTCGTCGGTCGACGGCGGGAACGCTCCCCACCGGCTGAAGAGGTCGCCGCAGAACAACGTGCGGGTGGTGTGGTCGTAGAGCAGTCCCGCTTCCCATGCGTGGGGGACGTGCGGGGTGTCGATCCAACTCGAGCCGGTGGCCACCGGGTCGAGGACCTCGCCGTCGGCGAGCGGGCGGGGCGTGCGATCGGCGAGGTCGCCGATCGACACCATGCAACCGGTCGTCCCTTGCACGGCGGTGGCCCTGGGCGCAGCAGTGAGGAACTGGTTCAGTGATCCGCACTCGTCGGCTTCGAGGTGGCCGAAACCGATCCAGTGCAGCTCGTTCAGGTCCACGACGCGGCCAACGGTGCCGGCGACGGCGTCGAAGAGCTCGCGCATGCCGGTGTGGAACAGCATCGGCTCGTCGCCGGTGATGAGGTACTGGTTGAGGCTGAAGTCGATCTCGGGCAGGTAGGTGGTCAGTTGGTGGATGCCGTCGGCGATCTCGGCCAGGCGGGTGTCTTCCATGTCGTGTCTCCTCGGGCGGCCAGGGTCAGGGCTGGCGGGCGGTGATGAGCCAGGCGGCGGAACCGAGAGTGACGCCGTCGGGGGTCTGGCGGGTGTCGATGCGCTGCCGGAGCTCGGCCAACGCCTTGGCGGCAGTCGTTTCGTCGAGCCCGCCGGTCAGGCCACGAACGATGCCCATCTCGGACAGGAACGACCACGCTTCATCGGGTGAGTCTCCGAGCCACATCGGTGCGGTGATCGAGGTCATCCGGCCGTCGACGTAGCCGGCGGCTCCGAGCAGGGAGATCACCTCGTCGGGATCGGCGAGCCCGAACGGTCCCGGGTCGCCCGGGGCGGGCGTCGGGAGGTCGCGTCCGGCGGCGAGGGCGTCGAAGATGGTCGTGAGCCACTCGTTGTCCTCGAACCGTTGCCAGGCAAGGAAGGCGATGGATCCGCCGGGTCGCAGGCTGCATCGGATGTTGGCGAACGCCGCGGTCGGATCGGAGAAGAACATGGCACCGAACACGCTGATCGCCAGATCGAACGCGCCGGGCTCGAACGGGTGGACCTGGGCGTCGGCCTGGAGGTAGCCGATGTTGGTGAGACCCTCGTCGGCACTGCGTCGGCGGGCGTCGTCGAGCATCTTCGAGGACAGGTCGACCCCGAGCACCGAGCCGCCGCTCTTGGCACGGCGGGCGGCGTCACGACTCGACTTGCCGGTGCCGCAGCCGATGTCGAGCACCCGGTCGGTCGGCGCGATCGTCGTCGCCGACTCGAACCGCCGGTTGATCCACCGGTCCGTGGCGTCATAGCGGTCGGCGTTCGCGACCCACTCGTCGCCTTCTTCGCCATCCCAGAGCGCGGCCATCTCGACGTTGACGATCGTCTGCATGTGCTGTTCCTCTCGTGTCGAACGAGAAGAACGTCGCATCTGCGGACCTTCGGAGCATCGGGGCTGTCCCCTATGGGCGCCCCGATCGGGCCGGCCCGTTGCGGGCCGCGAACGCTGCTGCCTCGGTGCGGCTGCGCAAACCGAGCTTCGCCAGCAGGCGTCCCATGTGATGCTCCACGGTCTTCGGGCTGATGTAGAGCCGTGCGCCGATCTCGCGGTTGGTCAACCCGTGACCGACCAGCGCCAGCACCTCCTCCTCCCGCTTGGTCAACCCGGCCTTGCGCTTGGGGCCCGTTCGGGCCGGCGCGCCCAGGGACCGGAGCAGCGCTGCCGCTTCGTCGGCTGGGCCCATGGCGCCGACCTTGTCGAGGGCCTCGTAGGCGGCCGACGCTTCCGCCGCCGCTACCGCGGGCCGCTCGGCGGCCAGGTACTGCGCCAGGCCGAGGCGAGCACCGGCCACCTCGACAGGCATCCGCGCGGCACCGAAGAGCGACATCGCCTCGTGCCAGCACGCTCGTGGGTCGCCCGTGCCGCTCGCGACGCACAACCGGGCCCGGGTCGCCGCGGCAATGGCCCGCACGGCAAGGCTCGACTGG
>JBQTIQ010000010.1:0-15673 GCA_052387955.1 Acidimicrobiia bacterium
GGGCGGGCCAGGCGCTCCCCCCCTGCACGGGGCCCCGGGTCCCCCCCCCGGCGCCCCCGCGGTGGTGCGGCGCGGCGCGGCCGGCATGGCCGGGGACCGCGACCAGCACAGCTTTGGCGACCGTTGCGGGACGGTCAGTAGTCTCGGCCTCGATGTCGGGTTTTCTGCGCGACTACCTCACCGTCGCCATCTTCTTCGGGGTAGCCGTCGGCCTGGTCGGCGGCATCCTCGGCCTCGGCAGCCTCGTACGTCCCGACCGCCCCCAGCCGCAGAAGTACGTGACCTACGAGTCCGGGGTCGACCCGGTCGGGTTCGGGTGGAGCCAGAGCCAGGTCCGCTACTACATCTTCGCCCTGCTGTTCGTGATGTTCGACGTCGAAGCCGTGTTCATCTTCCCGTGGGCCACTCGGCTCGAGGCCTACGGTGTCTTCGGCCTGATCGAGATGCTCATCTTCATCTTCATCCTTGCCCTGGGCTTGTTGTACGCCTGGCGCAAGGGTGTGCTGCGCTGGGTCTAGGGGGACCATGGGCCTCGTCGAGAGCGGCAAGATGCCCCGGCCGCTCACCAAGATCCTGAACACCGCCCGCAAGTACTCGATCTGGGTGTACCAGTGGGGTCTGGCCTGCTGCGCCATCGAGATGGGGGCGGCGTTCGGCTCGCCGCGCTACGACGTCATGCGCCTGGGCGTGATCCCGCTGCCGGCCAGCCCCCGGCAGGCCGACCTGGTGGTCATCTCGGGGACGGTGACCGACAAGATCGTGCCCGCCATCCGCCGGCTCTACGAGCAGATGCCCGATCCCAAGTACGTGATCTCGATGGGCAGTTGCGCCAACTGCGGCGGGCCGTACTGGGACAGCTACTCGGTCACCAAGGGCGTCGACCAGATCATCCCGGTCGACGTGTACATCCCCGGCTGCCCACCGCGGCCCGAGGCCCTGCTCGAGGGCATCGTGCTGCTGCAGGAGCGCATCCTCAACGAGGACATGGCCGAACGCTGGCGAGGTGAGCCCATTGTCGTCACCTGAGGACACCACGCCGGCCACCACCACCGACGCGCCTGGTACCGACGTCGCCGTCGTCGAGCCCGTCCGCCCCCTCGACGAGGTGCGGACCGCTCTGGCGGACGCGTTCGCCGCCGAACTGGGCGACGGGCTGGTGGCGCAGCACCTCAAGCCTGGTGACGACCTCTGGCTGCGGGTCACGGCGGCCGCCTGGGTGACCGCGGGCACGTTCGCCCGCCACAAGCTCAACTGCCGGTACTTCGGGTTCCTGTCGGCCATCGACTGGCGGCCCTCGCCCTTCGGACGCTACGAGGAGTCCGAGATCGACAACCCCGTTCTCGGCCGGCTGGGCGCCGACTACGAGCTGGCGCCGGGCTACACGGGCGGCGACACCCGGTTCCAGGTGTTCGCCCGGGTCGCCGACATCGACGGCCACCGCAGCTTCACCCTCAAGGTCGACGTCCCCGACGAGACCCTCACCCTCGACTCGTGGGCCACGGTCTATGCCGGCGCCAACTGGCACGAACGCGAGACGTGGGAGATGTTCGGCATCAACTTCGCCGGCCATCCCGACATGCGCCACATCTACCTGCCGGGCGAGTTCGAGGGCTTCCCCCTGCGCAAGGACTTCCCGCTCCTGGCCCGCATCGTCAAGCCGTGGCCGGGCATCGTCGACGTCGAACCGATGCCGGGGGAGGAGCCCGCAGCCGCTGGCGAGCTCACCGCGGAGGGAGGCGACGAATGAGCGTGCAACGGGAGACCGGCCGGCGCCGGCGGGAGACCGTCGTGGGGGGCCCATGAGCGTCACCGAACGGGACCAGATGGCCTACATCGAGGGCCAGGCCGCCGAGGCCCGGGTCAACCTCGAGTTCGAGACCGACGACGGCATGACCCTCAACCTCGGCCCCCAGCACCCGGCGACCCACGGCACCCTGCGGATCATCGTTCGCCTCGACGGCGAACAGGTCGTGTCGGCCGACCCGGTCATGGGCTACATGCACCGGGGCTACGAAAAGCTGACCGAGGTCCGCACCTTCCCCCAGGTCACGACCCTGATCAACCGGATCGACTGGTTGTCGAGCTTCGCCAACGAGGTGCCGTTCATCCTCGCCGCCGAAAAGCTCATGGAGATCGAGGCGCCGCCGCGGGCGCAGTGGATGCGTACCGCGCTCTTCGAGATGGCCCGGGTGGCCAACATCTCGCTGTTCCTGGGCGAGATGGGCCTCCAGCTCGGGGCCATGACCGCCGCCTTTTACGCCTTCCGCGACCGCGAGTTCGTCCTCAACCAGATCGAGTCGGTCACCGGCGGCCGCTTCCATCCCAACTTCGACCGGATCGGCGGGTTGAAAGACGACCTGCCCAAGGGCTGGGTGCAGGAGACGCACCAGGTCATGGACCGGCTGCGGACGTTCTGCGACGTGATCGAAGACCTGCTGCTGGGCAACATCATCTTCGAGCGCCGCTGCCGCGGCATCGGTGTCATCCCGGCCGACGTCGGCCTGGCCTACGGCCTCTCCGGTGCCAACATCCGGGCATCGGGGGTGGACTGGGACCTCCGTCGCGACAGCCCGTCACCGCTGCCCTACGACCAGCTCGAGTGGACCGTGTGGACCAGTACCGACGGGGACTCGTACGCCCGCTACTGGGTCCGCCTGCAGGAGACGCGTGAAGCCTGCAACATGGTCGACCAGCTCCTCGACGGCCTGCCCAGCGGGCCGATCATGGCCAAGGTGCCCCGCATCATCAAGGTCCCCGAGGGCGAGGCCTGGGTCTCCACCGAGAACCCGCTGGGGGAGATGGGCTACTACGTCGTCTCCAAGGGCGACCTCGGGCCGTTCCGGGTGAAGATCCGCACGGCCAGCTTCAACAACACCTCGATCGCCCCGTGGGTGTTGCGGGGCGTCTACGTCCCTGACGTCATCACGATCCTCGGTTCGCTCTACTTCATCCTCGGCGACATCGACCGATGATGCGCGTGCTCGGCCTGGAGCTGTCCTACTGGCAGGAGTCGGTCCTGCGCAGCGTGGGCGTCCTGTTGGCCGTGCTGTTGCCGGCGGGCACGTTCGTCTACGTGTTCCTGTTCAAGATGGTCAGCTTCATGCAGAGCCGACTGGGCCCGATGGAGTGCGGCCCGTACGGCATGTTCCAGCTGTTCGCGGAGGTCGGGAAGTTCTTCCAGAAGGAAGACCTGGTGCCGGCCACCGCCGACCGGCAGCTGTTCAAGGCGGCGCCGTACGTCATTTTCGCCACCGTCCTGCTCGTGTACATCGCGGTGCCGTGGGGCCCTGACGCGGTCTTCGCCGACCTCGAGAGCGGCATCTTCTACGCCTTGGCGGTGGCGTCCATCTCGGTGATCGGGGTCCTCATCGCCGGCTGGGCGTCGGCCAACAAGTACTCCCTGCTCGGAGGCCTTCGGGCCGCCGGCCAGCTCATCGCCTACGAGCTGCCGATGGTGCTGGCGGTGGTCGGTGTGATCATCCAGGCCGGCACGCTCAACATGCAGGACATCGTGCTGGCCCAGGCGAACGGCGAGATCTTCGGCCTGGCCGCCATCGGGCAGCCCTACGTCTTCACCCAGTTCGTCGGATTCGCCGTGTTCATGGTCGCGACCCAGGCGGAGTTGACCCAGACCCCCTTCGACATGCCGGTGGCCGAATCGGAGTTGGTGGCCGGGTACATGACGGAGTACTCGGGCATGCGTTTCCTGCTGTTCTTCATCGCCGAGTTCGCCTCCACCGGTGCGTTCGCCGCCATCGCCGCCACCTTGTTCCTCGGCGGCTGGTCGGTGCCGATGCTGTCGCCCGACGCCAACTTCATGAACGTCATCGGGCCGATCGTGCTCATGACGAAGATCATGATCCTGGCCGGGATCATCTTCTTCGTCCGCTTCACGTTCCCCCGTTTCCGGGAGGACCAGCTCCAGCGCTTCGCCTGGACCGTCCTCATCCCCATATCGCTGCTCAACATCGTCGCCACCGCCGTCCTGAAGGTCGTGTTCTGATGAGCAAACGAGGCTTGGCCACCGGCCTGGGCGTCACCTTCAAGGCGATGATCCGCACGATGTTCCCGTACCGGGGCATCAGGTTGTTCATCCCGAGCCCGGTGCGCGGCTCCCACACGGTGCAGTACCCCCACGAGCGTGAGTCCCCCCCGCCCCGTGCCCGAGGCGTCATCGCCCTGCTCGAGGAGAACTGCACCGTCTGCATGCTGTGCGCCCGTAGCTGCCCCGACTGGTGCATCTACATCGAGGGCCACAAGGAGCTGGCGCCGCCTCGCCGCGAAGGCGGCAAGCCCCGTCAGGTGAACAAGCTCGACCGCTTCGACATCGACTATGCGCTGTGCATGTACTGCGGGATCTGCGTCGAGGTGTGCCCCTTCGATGCCCTGTTCTGGAGCCCCGAGTTCGAGTACGCCGAGCCCAGGATCGCCGACCTGCTCCACGACAAGGAACGCCTCGGTGAATGGTTCGACACCGTCCCCGATTGGGAGCCCTACGAGGCCGGCGCCGAGATGAAGGCCAAGAAGCTGCCGAAGAAGACGGCGTAGATGTTGGTCCGCTCCAGGCCTTGGGCCCTCCTCCAATTGTCGGCTGCTCCCTGGCCGCGGCGACGCCGACGTGGCCAACCTCGGCGCTCGAGCGGCTGATGGTTGCCCAGAACATCACGTTCGGGATCATCGCCGCGGTGATCACCTTCGGGGCGCTGCGGGTGGTCACCACCCGCAACGTGGTCCACGCCGCCCTCTACCTCATCGCCGTGCTGGCCGGTGTGGGGGCCGCGTTCCTGCTCCTCGGGGCCGAGTTCGTCGGCGTGACCCAGATCCTGGTCTACATCGGCGCCATCGTCGTGCTGTTCCTGTTCGGCATCATGCTCACCCGGGCCCGTATCGGTCGTGAGCTGCAGGTGACGAACCGGATCTGGCCGGTGGCGGCGCTGGTCTCGGTGCTGACCTTCGGCCTGATGGCCTATGCGCTCATCGACGCCTTCGACGACGGCAAGCTCCCCGAGGACAGCCGGGTGCTCGACGTGGCCGGCTCCAACGCCGCCAGCGTCAGCGACAGCATCTTCGGCCAGTACCTGGTCGCGTTCGAGGTGGTGTCGGTGCTGCTGCTGGCGGCACTGGTCGGGGCCATCGTGCTGGCCCGGAAGGAGTAGGGATGCTGCTCAACCAGTTCCTGCTCCTGGCCGCCGTGCTGTTCTCCATCGGCGTCTATGGAGTGCTCGCCCGTCGCAACGGCGTCATGGTGCTGATGTCGATCGAGTTGATCCTCAACGCCGTCAACATCAACCTGGTCGCCTTCGGCGCCCTGCACCAGGACGTCGTCGGCGCCGTCTTCGCCCTCTTCGTCATCACCGTGGCCGCCGCCGAGGTCGGCGTGGGCCTGGCCATCGTGCTGATGCTGTACCGGAACCGCTCGAGCATCGATCTCGACGAAGTCGATCTGATGAAGGGCTAGCGACCGATTCCTGTGACCTTCGCCGCGCTCGACTCGGTGCTCTCATGGGTGTGGCTCATGCCCGCCCTCATGGGGTTGTCGTTCTTCGCCATCCTCTTCGTCGGCAAGCGGCTGCCCAACAAGGGCTCCGAGATCGGCATCGCCTGTGCCGGGCTGTGCTTCCTGTTCTCGTTGATCGCCGGGCTGGGCTGGATCGGGCGGGTCAACGACGCCGGCAGCGGCGCCGAGCCCCACGCCGCCGCCCTCGATGCCCACGGCGGCCGGGCCGCCGCCGCCGCCGGCCAGGAGCCGGCCGGAGAGGGCCACGGGGCCGAGGCGCCCGCCCCCGCCGAGGACGACCACGGCGGCGAGACCGGCCCCGCCGAGGAGGAGGGCCACGGCGCCGGAGCCGTCGAGGGCGAGGAGCACCATCAGGTCGAACCGGTGCTGACCGGCGTCAACTGGTTCCGCTCCGGCGGGCAGAGCTTCGAGGTGGGCACGTTCGTCGACGGCCTGAGCGTGATGATGCTCTTCGTCGTCACCTTGATCTCGCTGCTGGTCCACATCTACAGCACCGACTACGTGGGCGGCGACCGCCGCTACACGCACTACTTCGCCTTCCTGTCGCTGTTCACCGCCTCGATGCTCATGCTGGTCATGAGCCGCAACACGGTCCAGTTCATCACCTCCTGGGAGCTGGTCGGCCTGTGCTCGTACGCCCTGATCGGCCACTGGTGGGAAGAGAAACCCAATAGCGACGCCGCCTTCAAGGCCTTCCTCACCAACCGGGTCGGCGACATCGGGCTGCTGGTGGGCATGACGATCCTGTTCTGGGCCACCGGCTCGTTCGACATCCCCACCATCAACGCCTCCGCCGCCAGCGGCGACGTGCGCCACCTGTTGCTCCTGGTGGCGTCGTGCTGCCTCATCGGGGCGGTGATGTCGAAGTCGGGCCAGTTCATCCTCCACACCTGGCTGCCCGACGCCATGGCCGGCCCGACGCCGGTCTCGGCCCTCATCCACGCCGCCACCATGGTGGTGGCCGGCATCTTCCTCGTGGCCCGGTTCTACGGCGTCATCTGGGAAGGCCTGCAGATCGGCACGTCCCACCTCAACCTGTTGGCGGTGGTGGGGACCGTCACCCTGATCGGCGGGGGCCTCCTCGCCTTCGTCCAGAACGACATCAAGAAGGTGCTCGCCTACTCGACGGTCAGCCAGCTCGGCTACATGGCCATGGGCCTGGGCGTCGGCGCCTGGACCGCCGCCGTCTTCCATCTCTTCACCCACGCCTTCTTCAAGGCCGGGCTGTTCCTGGGGTCGGGCTCGGTGGCGCACTCGGTGCACAGCTTCGACATGCGCAAGGACATGGGCGGCATGGCCCGTTTCATGCCCAAGACCTTCAAGACGTTCGTCATCTGCTCGCTGGCCTTGGCCGCCATCCCGCCCCTCGCCGGCTTCTGGTCCAAGGACGAGATCCTCGCCGGCGCGGCGGGCTCGGGCGGGCTGGCGGGCTACCCCGTCATGGTGGTGGCCGGCATCTTCGGCGGCGCCCTGACCGCGGCCTACATGACCCGGTGCATCTACCTCACCTTCTTCGGCGAGCCCCGGGGCCATGCCGCCGACCCCCACCACCCGCCCCATGAGTCCGGCCCCCGCATCGTCTACCCGCTGTACATCCTCTCCGGGCTGGCGGTCCTGGCCGGTTTCGCCAACTGGCCCTTCGGCTTCCCCTCCGACTCGTTCCAACTGCGCTTCGAGCACTACGTCGAGCCCGTCGCCGGCTACTTCCCCGAGATCTCGCACCCCGAGTTCACCCCGTGGGTGGCGGCGGCCTCGGCCGGCCTCGCCCTCGCCGGCATCGCAATGGCCTACGCCTACTGGTTCCGGGGGATGTTCCAGGGGGCGACGAAGCGGAGCCGGCTGGCCCGGGCCGGCTACGTGGCCCTGGAGAAGAAGTACGGCCTCGACATCGTCTACACCGACTGGATCGTCGGGGCCACCTCGGGCCCCATCGCCCGCGCCGTCTACTGGTTCGACCAGAACGTCGTCGACGGGATCGTCAACGGCACCGCCTACCTCGCCCGGCGGTCAGCCACCTTCGTGTACAGCATCGACCAAGAGGTGGTCGACGGTGTCGCCAACGCCTCGGGCGTGACCGCCGAGGGCGGTGGCCAACTGCTGCGCAGGCTCCAGACCGGCAAGGTGCAGCAGTACGGCGCCCTGCTCTTCGGTGGGGCCGTCGTCCTTGCCGGCGTCCTCGTCATCGCCGTTTAGCCCCGGAGATCCCAGAAAGAGACCGATGGAAGACATCCTTCAGAGCTGGGGCCTCGCGCTGGCCGTGTTCCTGCCCCTGCTCGGGGCCGGAGCGATGATGCTCGTGCCCCGGGCGGAAGAAGAAGTCCACAAGTGGCTGGCGCTGCTGACCTCGCTCGCCGTCCTCGGGATCGTCGCCCTGGTGGCCCTCCACTTCGACTACGGCGACAGCGGCACGCTCCAGTTCGTGGTCGACAAGGCGTGGATCGACGTCATCAACAGCCGGTTCATCGTCGGGATCGACGGTGTGTCGCTCCCGCTGCTGTTGCTGACCGTGGTGATCGTGCCCCTGGTCATCGTCTATTCCTGGCACCACTGGCCCGACCCGAAGAACCCCAAAGCGTTCCTGATCCTCACGCTCGTGCTCGAGACCGGCATGGTCGGCACGTTCGTGGCCCAGGACCTCATCTTGTTCTTCGTGTTCTTCGAGGTCGTGCTGTTGCCGATGTACTTCATGATCGGCGTCTGGGGCGGCGAGAAGCGGCTGTACGCCGCCATCAAGTTCTTCCTGTTCACGCTGTTCGGCTCGGCCCTGATGATCGTCAGCTTCCTGGCCCTGTACTTCCTGTCCGACCCGGTCATGGTCGACGGGGCCCTGCGCAACACCTTCGACATGCGCCAGCTGCCGGCGGCGGCGGCCGGCATCAGCACCACCGCAGCGCTGTGGATCTTCGGCGGCATGTTCCTGGGGTTCGGCATCAAGGTGCCGATATTCCCCTTCCACACGTGGTTGCCCGACGCCCACACCCAGGCGCCGACACAGGGTTCGGTCATCCTCGCCGCCGTCCTGCTGAAACTGGGTACCTACGGGTTCATCCGGATCGCCATCCCGATCCTGCCCGGGGCCGCCCATTCGTGGGCACCGTGGATCGCCCTGCTGGCCGTGATCGGGATCATCTACGGCGCGCTCTGCTGTCTGGCCCAGACCGACATGAAACGCCTCATCGCCTTCTCGTCGGTCTCGCACATGGGCTTCGTCATGCTCGGCATCGCCACGCTGACCCCGTTCGGGCTCAACGCCGCCATCATGGGCATGGTCGCCCACGGCCTCATCACCGGCATGCTGTTCTTCCTCGCCGGGTCGGTGAAGGAGCGCTACCACACGCTCGAGATCGGTCGGCTCGGCGGCCTGCTGCTGAGCATGCCCCGCCTCGGCTGGGTGCTCGGGTTCTGCACGATGGCGTCGCTCGGCCTGCCCGGGCTGGCCGGTTTCTGGGGCGAGTTCCCGGCCATCCTGGCCTCGTACCAGCCGGCGACCGGCCTGCCCGTCGCCACCTTCCGGGTGTTCATGGTCATCGCCGCCATCGGCACCGTGTTCGCCGCCGCCTACCTGCTGTGGCTCTTGCAGCGCACGGCCTTCGGCACGGTCCGCGACGAGTGGAAAGACAGCCATTTCCACGACATCGAAGTGCCGGAGTGGATCGCCTGGGCGCCGCTGCTCGTCCTCATCCTGGCCATCGGCCTGTACCCCAACGCGGTCTTCCACGTCACCGATGCCGGGGTGCAGACCGCCCTGACCGGGGTGGAACAGATCGCCTCCGGCCTGGGGCGATAGGCCCGCCCACCGGTGAACAGCTTCTCGGCCCCCAACCTCGATTTCCACGCTTTCGCGCCCGAGTTCATCCTCGTCGGGGCGCTGATAGCGGTGCTGCTGGTCGACCTGCTCTCCGAGGGCAACCGGCCGTTGCTGGGATCGATCGCCGGCATCGGGCTGCTCGGGGCCGTCGTCCCGGTGCTGACGATGGCGGTGGACGGCGCCGACCGGTCGATGTTCGACGGCGCCTACGTGGTCGACAACTTCGCCCTGGTGCTCAAGGCGCTGTTCCTCGTCGCCGCCTACGTGGTCGTGCTGATCTCGACCAACTACGTCGCCGAGGGCGACTACTGGGAGGGCGAGTACTACTTCCTGCTGCTGTCGTCGGTGCTGGGGATGACGGTCATGGCGTCGAGCCGCGACCTCATCACGATCTTCATCGCGCTGGAGACTCTGTCGATCCCGGCCTACATGCTGGCGGCGTGGCGCAAGCGCGACCCGAAAGGCAACGAAGCGGGGCTGAAGTACTACCTGATGGGCGTTTTCGCCTCTGGGATCATGCTCTATGGCATGTCGCTGTTGTACGGCGTGACGGGGACGACGGTCCTGGCCGACATCGGCGCCAGCCTGGGTAGTACCACCCGTCCGATCGTCACCCTCGGCGTCATCTTCTGCGTCGTCGGGTTCGCCTTCAAGGTGTCGGCGGTGCCGTTCCATTCCTGGGCGCCCGACACCTATGAAGGGGCCCCGACCCCGATTACCGCGTTCCTGTCGGTGGCCTCGAAGGCCGCCGGGTTCGTCGCCATCATGCAGTTGGTCTTCGTGGGCTTCTTCGGCCAGGCCGACGTCTGGGAGCCGATGTTCTGGGCCCTCGCCGTGCTGACCATGACCGTCGGCAACCTCGTCGCCCTGCGCCAGACCAACATCGTGCGCCTGTTCGCCTACTCGTCGGTGGCCCAGGCCGGCTACATGCTGGCGCCCTTGGCGGTGGCCGGCACCGCGACCACGGTCCAGCAGTCGATCTCGGCCACGGTCGTGTACCTGCTGGTGTACGCGGCCATGAACCTCGGTGTGTTCGCCATCATCATCACGGTCGCCCGCAAGACCCGTTCGGGCGAGGTGGAGAGCTTCGGCGGCCTCTTCGAGTACGCCCCCGGCCTCACCGTGGTCATGACCGTCTTCCTCTTCGCCCTCGCCGGCATCCCGCCCCTGGCCGGCTGGTTCGCCAAGTACGTCGTGTTCGAGTCGGTGATCAGCGCCGGCACCGGGGCGGCCTACGTCCTCGCCGTGGTCGTGGCCGTCAACTCGGTGGTCGCGCTCTTCTACTACGCCCGGATCGCCCAGGTGATGTGGATGCAGCCGGTCCCCGACGGCGACAAGGCCCCGGTACGGGTACCGCCGGCGCTGGCGGCGGCCCTGGGCATCTGCGTGGCGGTCACGGTGGTGCTCGGCTTCTTCCCCCAGGCCGTCGCCCGCCTCGGTGACATGGCCCAGTTCGCCGTTCTCGGCTAGTGCCCGACGGGGTACCGGTGGGCGGCAGCGGCCGCCGCCGCCACGGCCCGATGACCGACCTCGACCACCATGTTGCCTCCCTCGTGTCCCGGCGAGGCCCCCTGCCCTTCGCCGAGGTCATGGACCTCGCCCTCTATCACCCCATCCTGGGGTTCTACGCCCGTGGCGGCGGGGCCGGGCGTCGGGGCGACTTCCTCACCTCGCCCGAGGTCGGCCCGCTCTTCGGCGCGGTTGTGGCCGCTGCCCTCGACCGCTGGTGGCACGCCGCCGGCGAGCCCGACCCCTACGTGGTGGTAGAGGCCGGCGCCGGCGCCGGCACGCTCGCCGTCGCGGTGCTGGCCGCCCGACCGGCCTGCAGGCCGGCGCTGCGCTACGTGCTGGTCGAACGCTCCGTCGCCCTCCGGGCCGGCCACGGTGACCATCTGGCACTCGAGTCGCCGGCGTTCGCCTTCGCCCCCCGCCCGGCCGACGACGCCGACGAGCATGGGCCCGAACCCCCCGGGCGGCTCGACCTACCGACCGGGCCGATCGTCGTCAGCCTGGCCGGCCTACCCCGCCTCGACGCCCCGTGCGTGGTGCTGGCCAACGAACTGCTCGACAACATCGCCTTCGACATCGCCGTGCGCACCAGCGGCGGTTGGTCCGAGGTACGGGTCGGCGCCGGCGCAGACGGCCGGTTGGAGGAGTTCCTGGTGCCTCTGGGCGAGGACGCCGCCGTCGTCCTCGACCGTCTGGCCCCCGAGGTCGCCGACGGCGCCCGGGTGCCGGTGCAACGAGGCGCCGCCCGCTGGGCCCGAGAGGCCCTCGCCCTGGCCCGGCCCGGGGCCGGTGGTCGCCTGGTCGTCATCGACTACGGGGCGGCGACCACGTCGGAGTTGGCGGCCCGTCCCGGTACCGGCTGGCTGCGCACCTACGCCCGTCACCGTCGCACCGCCAGCCCGCTGGTGGACCTCGGCGCCGCCGACATCACAGCCGACATCGCCGTCGACCAGATCGCGGCGCTGGCGGCGCCGCCCACCTCGGTCACCCCCCAGGCCGAGTGGCTGGCCCGGCACGGCCTCGATGACCTGGTCGCCGAGGGCCGCCGGCTCTGGGCCGAGCGTGCCGGCGTCGGCGACCTCGCCGCCGTCCGCGCCCGTAGCCGCATCTCCGAAGCCGCCGCCCTCACCGACCCCGCCGGCCTCGGCGCCTTCCTGGTCCTCGAGTGGGCCCCTCCTGAGCGGTGATGCGCTCAGCGCTCGTCACTGGGGAGCCGTCGGCGCCGCTCGCCTTCGGGCGCCGGCCGCCGCCAGCGCCAGCATGGCCGTGCCCGCCAGCACGTAGCCGTTGCCGGCGACGGCTTCGAGCACGGTCCACCGGTACTCCAGGCCGTCACGGTGGGGGAGGCGCCACAGCAGGCCGGTGGGCAGCGCCGGCGCCGCCGGGTCGAAGCGGCCCTGGCCGTCGAGGCGGGCGGGCCAGGCCAACAGCAGCCCGACGACGCCGGCCAGGGCCACCGCCACGCCGATGCGCACCGACCGCCGGCACCGGGACGACCGGGAGCGGCCCAGGGCCCAGTGGGCGCCGGCGACCATGGCGGGAGCAGCCCACACCCAATGGTGGGTCCACGAGATCGGCGACACCAACAAGGTGGTGAGCGCCACCAACAGGACCGCGTCCAGCTCACGACCGCGCCGGCCGTAGCGGGTGGCCGCCCACAGGCCGGCGCCGGCGGCGACGAAGGCGACGAGCAGCCACAGGGCGGTGACCGCCGCACTGTCGGCGAGCAGGCGGCCGATCGCGCCGCGCAGCGACTGGTTGCCTATGTAGTCCTGGGTGACCTTGTCGCCCACGTTCCAGGCGCCGTCGAGCCAGTAGGCGTTGGACGCCGCCGGCAACCGCGCCCAGCCCAGCGCCACGGTGGCGGCGAACGCCGCCGCGGCCGTGCCCGCGGCCCGGCGCCGGCCGGTGAGGAGCCAGTACACGGCGAAGAGGGCGGGCGTCAGCTTCAGGCCGGCGGCGATCCCGGTGAGGGCTCCCTTGGTCCGGCGGTGGTCCGGGCGGGCGGCGTCGAGCACCACCAGGGCCATCAACCACAGGTTGACCTGGCCGAACGAGAGCGTCTGTTGGACGGGCTCGAGCCACAGGGCCACCGCCACCACTGCTGTCGTCGCCCCCAGGCGGCCGAAATCGCGTCGCCAGCCGACCATTCCCCAGGCCGCCCATACGCACGCGGCCATCGCCGCGAGGCTGGCGGCGGTGGCCGTGGTCCGCTGGTCCGGCACCGACAGCACGTCGAACGCGCCGAACAGCACGGCGGCGATCGGCGGGTAGATGAAGGGCAGCTGCGCGGGACCGAAGCGCATGGCGTAGATGTCCCCGCCGTGATCGGCCGCCGCCCGCGCCGCCTGGCGGTACACGTCGAGGTCGAGCAGCGACCACAGCTCCCCTCGGTGCGACTGCACGACGGAGACCCACGCCCACAGCGACAGCGCCAGCACGGCGACGCCGGCCACGGCGACCGCCACGGCCAGCGGTGAGCGATCGGGCCGACGCAGACCGGGCGTCGGGCTGCGGTTCTTCGACGAGGGGCTGGGCGCCGGCGCAGGCGCCGTGACGGTCTCGGGGGGCAGGGTCCGGCCTCCGGGAGCGGGAACCGTCCACGCTAGACGTTGCGACGCAGGCCTCTCTGAGGCGCACGCCCTCTGCCCGTTGGTGCCGGCCGGCGTGGAGCGCTCGCTGCGCTCGACGCCCACCCATCCGGCCTGGCTCCGAGTCGTCCTGCGCCCGACCGGTCCCCGGGACACGGCGAGCGGGTCGCCGGACAACTACGGTGCCGACCGGACGGCCGCGGTGGCCGGCCTCATCGCCCGGCACGGAGGGCATCGCGGCTCGGCGGCGGCGTAGGGAGCGGTCGCCCGGCGAGTCTCGCCGAAGCTCGAGGGTGACCGGCCCTGACCATCCGGAGGTGGCCATGACGGTGTTCCCGTGGGGCTCCGCCCCCCACCCATCCCCGCCCGGCGGGCGGGTGGCGGCCCCGTCGGCCCGCGGTGCTCGCACCTCGGGTTCCGGAGCGCCGCGGTGAGGCACACCGCCTGCACCGTCATCGTCCCGGTGCTGCCCGACAACGTCGCTCGCCTGAGCGCGTTGCTCGACATCATCGGCGCCAACCCCGAGTACAACGAAGCCTTCTGTTTCGGCACGGTCGGGCGCGTCCACTACGCCTCCGGGTTCCTCCTCGACGACCCCACCGAGGGCGTCCGGTTCGTCCTCGAGCTCAACGGGGACGGTACCCCCGCCGAGCTCCTCGACGCGGTGGTGGCGGCCGAGCTCGCCGGCGTCGCCCGGCTGTTCTCCAACTGCAAGGGCTGGCCCCAGGGGGCCGACACCGTCGCCGCCCGTCGCTTTCTGCGCCGCCACCTGCACCGGGCCGCGGCCATGCACGTGGCCAACGTCGGCCGCAATCTGGACCAGGTCAGGAGGGAGGACCGGCTCCGGCGCGAGGTCAACCGCTGGCTGCAGGAGAACCCGCCCGTCGACACCGCGCCCGAAGCCGTGGCCGAGTCGGTGCGGGGGTTCGTGCGAGGCACCAAGGGCGCCGACCCCGATCTCACCTTCGCCCTGGAGCCGCCCCCGGCCTGGCGCACGGTCGCCGAACGGGCCGGCTTCTGGGCCCGTCTGGCCGGTTTGGCGGCCGCCATCGTCGTACCCGCCGTCGTGCGGCCCCGGTACGTCCTGCCCGCGTATGTCGCCGCCTACGGGTGGCTGCGGTTCCGGGAGGCCACCGAGTACTCCGCCGACCTGGTGGAGGACCCCGAGGCTCTGCGGCCGATCGAGGACAAGGAGGACGAGCTCGGCTGGGTGGCCAACCACCTCGTCGTCCTCACCCCGGTCAAGCCCGGCAGCGGAAGGATCTTCACCCAACGCCTGGTGCTCTCGGCGCTCAACTCGTTGGCCCGGGTGATCTTCGACAAGGGCCGCCTGGGCAGCATCGACAGCATCCACTTCGCCCATTGGACGGTCATCGACCGGGGCCGCAACTTGCTGTTCATGTCGAACTTCGACTCCAGCTGGGCGAGCTATCTCGACGACTTCATCGAGAAGGCGCACATCGGCCTGACCGGGGTGTGGAGCAACACCACCGGCTTCCCCCGGGCCAAGAACCTGGTCCAGGACGGTGCCACCGACGGCCCCCGGTTCAAGGCGTGGGCACGCGCCGCCCAGGTCGAGCACGGCTTCTGGTATAGCGCCTACCCGCCGCTGTCGGTGCGGGCCATCGACGACGCCTCCGCCCTGCGCACGGCCCTGGCCACCCCGCACGCCCCGCTGCCGGCGTGGTTGGCACCGGTGCCGGGCACCGGCAAGGGCGCCGGTGACGTGCCCAATCGGGGCAAACCGGCCCTGGACCTGGCCAACGTCCAAGCACTCGTGGTCCGGGGCCACGGCAAGTTGACGTCGGCCTCGTACGTGCCCTTCCGGCTGCCCGACGGCGGGCCGCCGGCGCAGGCGGCCTCACGGGGATGGCTGGCTGGCCTCCTCCCCATGATCTCCTTCGGCCACCAGCGCCACGAGCACGAGGCGCTCCAGGTCGCCTTCTCCGCCACCGGTCTCGCCCGGCTCGGCCTGCCGGCCGACGCCATCGCCACCTTCGGGCGGCCTTTCCGCGAGGGCATCGTCACGCCCCACCGGTCCCGGATCCTCGGCGACCTGGCCGACAGTGACCCGACGCTGTGGGCCTGGGGGGGTGGCGATCCCGAGGCCGGCCCCGACGCGGCGCGCCGCGTCGACGGGCTGCTGGCCGGGTTCGGCCACGACGCTGCCCCCGGCGCCAGCCCGGGGGCGGCCGTCGCCGCCGCCCCCGCCGTCCCCCCGCAGGCCTCGAGGCCGGCCGCTCGGCA
>JBQTIQ010000011.1:0-69325 GCA_052387955.1 Acidimicrobiia bacterium
AACGACCTCGTCGTCAACAGCCCCGGCGGCATCCCCGGAGACGTCGTCGACACCGTCACCAACCCCGGCGGCACCAGCCCCACCGGCCCAGGCTCCACCATCACCTACGTGTAACCCACCAACCAACCGCGGCGAGCCCCCTCTCCCACCAGGGCCGCGCGGAACGGCCGCGACCCCGGGGCCCCCCCACCCGCGGGGGCCCCGGCCGCGCCCCGAAAGGGCTCTCGCGGCCCGGGCTTCCGGTGCGCCTCGATCGCTACGCCAAGTGGTCATTCAGCCACTGCAACGAGAACTCAATGCGTCCCTGCCCGGTGGTGGCCAACGCCAGGAAACCCGGGCCCTCCCACGGTTGGACCGCCTAACAGCAGCGTGTCAGGCTCCGCTCCAGCCGGCCGTCCGAAGAAGCCCCCGGGCGTGGTCGAAAGATCATGAGAGGGCATCGAGCTTATTCTTGCCGTGCCAGGCCTGGTTCCGTAGGATTCCGGCACCGCACAATCAGCGCGGCGGTAGTTCCATCTATTCGTGTGAAACACCCATGTGGAGGGGAGCGGGCATTTGAGTTACTTCCAACGAGAATCGAGCGCGGGCAGGGGGCGGCTCAAGAAGCTCCTAGGCACTGTGCTGGCCGGGGCCTTGATCGGCACGCCGGCAATCACGCTGCTGGCCGGGCCGGCCGCAGCCGCAGGGAACATCGCCATCGGCGACGCCTCCGTCGGTGAGGGCACGGGTGGCGCCAGCTTCCTGAGCTTCCAGGTGAACCGGGGCGCGCCGGCGACCGGTACCGACTGCTACGGCGTGTTCTTCGCCGACGGCACCGCGGTGGCCCCCGCCGACTACGACAACAGCTTCCAGTTCGTGGCGTTCAACCCGGGCGAGATCCTCATCCAGGTGAACGTCCCGATCGTCACCGACAACATCGACGAGCCCAACGAGACGTTCACCGTCAGCCTGGTCGACTTCGGCTGCGGCGGCGGTGGGGTCCTCGTCGACGGTTCGGCCGTCGGCACGATCGTCGACGACGACAACTCGCCGTCGATCCTCATCAACGACATCACCCAGGCCGAAGGCAACGCCGGCCCGACGCCGTACAACTTCAACGTCACGCTGTCGAACCCGTCGTCGCAGACGATCACGGTCCAGTTCGCCAGCGCCAACGGCAACAGCGGCGACCCCAACAACAACGCCACCCTGGCCGACAACGACTATCAGGCCAACGCCGGCACGTTGACCTTCGTGCCCGGCGACACCAGCGAGACCGCCACCGTCAACGGGGTGGGCGACACGAAGTTCGAGAACAGCGAGTTCTTCGTCGTCAACCTGTCCAACAACGGCGGTCCGGGCGCATCGACCATCGGTGACAACCAGGGCATCGGCGTGTTGGTCAACGACGACGGCCCGCCGAACATCTCCATCGGCAACGGCAGCGGCCCCGAGGGCGGCAACGTCAGCTTCACGGTGAGCCTGAGCAACGCCTCGGAGAACCCGGTCACGGTCGACTTCGCCACCTCCAACGGCACCGCCGTCGGTAGCCCCGGTCCCTGCGCGGCGCCGGCCGTTGCCGCCGACTTCGTCATCCCCGCCCCCGGTTCGTCGGTGACCGTCCCGGCCGGCGCGTTGAACGCGGTGATCAACATCCCGGCCTGCGTCGACCTGAACGACGAGCTGACCCCCGAGAACTTCTTCGTGAACCTCTCGAACCCGGTCGGCGGCACGATCGCTCCCGGTGGTGACCAGGGCACCGGCACGATCACCGACAACTCCGGCATCCCGTCGGTGTCGATCAACGACGTGTCCATCGTCGAGGGCAACCCCCCCGGCACCACGACGCTGAACTTCACCGTCACCGCCACGGGCACGTCGGCCCAGCCGATCACCATCAACTACAGCACCGCCAACGGCACCGCCGTCGCCAACGGCGACTTCCAGTCGGTCCTCGGTGGCCAGGCCACCATCGCCGCCGGCCAGCTGACCACGACCATCCCCATCACCGTCAACCGTGACATCACCGCCGAGTTCAACGAGACCTTCGCCGTCAACCTGACGGCGATCTCGCCGAACGCCACCATCGCCGACGGCAACGGTGTGGGCACGATCCTCGACGACGACACCGCGGCGCCGACGATCAGCGTCAACGACGTGGCCCTCAACGAGGGCAACGCCGGCCTGACCGCCTTCCCCTTCAACGTGTCGCTGAGCAACGCCTTCCCGAACCCGGTGACGGTGCAGTTCTCGACCTCGTCGGGCACGGGCACGCAGGGCAGCGACTTCATCGGCATCACCAACCAGGTCGTCACCTTCAACCCGGGTGTCACCAACCAGGTGGTCAACGTCCAGGTCGTCGCCGACACCACGCCGGAGTTCAACGAGACCTTCAACGTGACGCTGTCGAACCCCACGGGCTCCAGCCCGGCCGGTTCGGCCACCATCGGTGACGGCTCGGGCCTCGGGATCATCGTCAACGACGACGGGAACGTGTTCCCGCAGCTGACGGTGAACGACCCGGTGCCGGTGAACGAGGGCACCGCGGTGCAGTTCCTGATCACCACGAACACCACCAGCGCCCAGAACATCCAGGTGACCTTCTCGACCGCCAACGGCACGGCTACCGCCGGGCTGGACTACACGGCCCAGTCGGGCACGGCCACCATCATCGCCGGCCAGGCCTCCACCACAGTGACCGTCCCGACCACCGTCGACGGCGTCATCGAGATGGGCGCCCCGGAGACGTTCTTCCTCAACCTGACTGCGGTGCCGACCAACAACGCGGTCATCGCCGACAACCAGGGCATCGGGAGCATCCTCGACGCCACCACCGCGGTGAACCTGTCGATCAACGACGTCTCCCTCAACGAGGGCAACGTCGGCTCGACGCCGTTCACGTTCGTGGTCACCTCGTCGACCGCCAACCACAACGGCTTCGTCGTCAGCTACGTGACCGCCAACGGCACCGCCATCGCCAACGGCGACTACCAGGCCCAGGGTTCGACCCAGATCCAGTTCGCTCCGGGTCAGACCCAGGCCAACGTCGTCGTCAACGTCAACGGTGACGTGACCGTCGAGCCCAACGAGACGTTCTTCGTGAACCTCTCGGGGGCCAGCCCCGGCATCAGCATCATCGACAGCCAGGGCCAGGGCACGATCGTCAACGACGACTTCGCCCCGCCGGCACCTGACATCACGTCGCTCTCGCCGGCCTCGGGCACCACCGCCGGTGGCACCCTGGTGACCATCAACGGCACCGACCTGACGACCGCCACCTCGGTGACGATCGACGGGATCTCGCGGCCGTTCTCGGTGGTCGGCCAGACCCTGCAGTTCACCACCCCGGCGCACGCCGCCGGTGCGGTGCCGGTGGTCGTGACCACCCCGAACGGGAGCGACTCGGCGACGTTCACCTACGTCGCCCCGCCCGGACCGGACATCATCATCCTCACGCCCAACCAGGGCCTGGTTGCTGGTGGCACGCAGGTGACGATCAGCGGGACCAACCTGACGAACGCCACCTCGGTGACGATCGACGGGCTGTCGGTGGCCTTCACGGTCGTCGGCCCGGACCTGCAGTTCTTCACCCCGTCCCGCCCGCCCGGTGCGGTGCTGGTGACCGTGACCACGCCTCAGGGCACGGACTCCGCCACCTTCACCTACGTCCGGCGCTTGTAGTAGCCGAGCCGTAGCGCAGTACTGATCGGGGGCCGGCCTTCGGGCCGGCCCCCTTGCGCGTCCGTCAGGTGTGCTGAACGCGGCGCAGGACGAGCAGCCACGTCAGCACGCCCGAGATGGCGACCAGAGCCAGGGACGCGAGGCCGGTCTCGGCCCAGCGGGCAGACTCACGGGCGGTCCAGATCCGCACGGCCAGCGTGTCCGTGCCCGTGGGGCGCAGCAGGAGCGTGGCCGGCAGCTCCTTCATGGTCGACAGCAGCACGAGCCCGGCGCCGGCGAGCAGACCGGGCGCCATGAGGGGCAGGTCCACGGTCCCGAAACGACGGATGCGGCCGGCGCCGAGCGACCGGGCGGCGTCGTCGAGCTGGCGGGGCACCGATGCCACCGCGACCTGTGCCGCCCTCAGGCCCTGCGCCCCGAAGTGCACGGCGTAGGCGGCGATCAGCAACGGCAGGGTCTGGTACAGCCGGGCGATGGGACCGGCCTCGAGCGACCACGAGGCCAGGGCCAGGGCGATGAGCAGGCCCGGCACCGCGAACCCGCCGACCACGACCGCGCTCGCCATCCCCCCGGCCCGGGACCGGTAGCGACCGGTGAGGTAGGCCCCGGGCAGCACGACGGCCACGGTCACGACCGCGGCGACGATGCCGAGCACGGCCGTGGTCAGCACCGGCTCGACCAGCGAACCGAGATCGGGCCCGCCGAGCTGGCCGGTGCGGGCCAGTCCCCGCCACGCCCACCACCCCATGACCGACAGCGGTGCCGCCAGGGCCACCATGAGGACCCCTACCACCGCGGCCAACGCCGGCCACCGCCACCGGCCGAGCGGCACGATGAGCGGGGCGCGGGAACTGGCCACCTCGACCCGGGCGCGTCGACGCGACAGCGTTCGTTCGGCCGCCACCACCGCGATGGCCACCAACGCCAGGAGCAGGCCGAGGGCGATCGCCTGGTCACGGGCGAAGAGCCGGGTCTCGAAGATCTCGACGGTCAGCGTGCGGTAGCGGAGCTGGGCCACGGCGCCGAAATCGCTGACCGTGTAGAGGAAGACCAGCAGCGAACCGGCCCCGATGGCCCCGCCGGCCTGAGGGAGCACGACGGTGCGCAAGACCGAGGCCGGCGCCCGGCCCAGGAGCCGGGCCGACTCCTCCAACGAAGGCGGCAGGGCCATCAACCGGGCGGCGACGGGTAGATAGACGAAGGGGTACGTGAACAGGGTCAACACCCCCAGGGCCCCCCAGAACCCCTCGACGTCGCCCAGGCCCAGGGGGGTGCCGCCGGGCAGCACCGCTTCGAGGAGACCGCCGGGCGCCACCGCCGCCAGGAGGGCGGCGGCGCCGACGAAGCTCGGGAAGACGAGGGGTAGGGGTGCCAGGACGGCCCAGATGCGCCGGCCGGGCACGTCGGTGCGGACCGTCAGCCACGCCATCGCCGTGCCCACCAGGGCGCTGAGCACGGCCACCGAGCTGGCCAGCGTCAGGGTACGGGCGAGGGGCCCGAGCGCCGTCGACGACGTGGCGAACTCGAAGGTCTCGCCGCCGATGGTGATGCCTTCGACCAGTAGGTAGGCGACGGGGGCCGCGAACGGCAGCGCCGCCACCAGGACCACCACCAGCAGGCCGCGGGGCGCTCCCCGGCCGGCGGCGGCCCTGACCCTGAACGGCCGTGTCAGGGCCCGGAGTGCCGCCTCAGTCACCAGTACCCCGGCCCTGCTGACCGGCCAGGCCTCATCGCAAGGAGGTGCAGCCGAGGCATCACTGCGAGGGGGTGTGGGGGGAACGGCCTCCGGCGGTGCCCCCCACCCGCGGGACGATCCGTGCTTGGCCGGTCGTCCCGCCGCATGCAGCCGCAGGCCCGCCGAAGGCGGGCACCGGTGACTCGCTCCGGAACCTCCGGTTCCGGAGCGAGACCTCAGCGACCGAGGCCACTGTCGCGTATCAGCTCCACCGTCCGGCTCAGCTGGTCGAGGGAACCGAATTCGATGCGGCTCGAGGCGACCGTGTCGAGTGGGGGAAGGCCCGCCGCCGGCTCCACGCCGGCCACCAGCGGGTACTCCTGGGTCTCCTCGGCGAAGTAGCGCTGGGACTCGGGCGACAGCAGGAAGCTGACCAGGCGCTCGGCGGCGTCGCCCTGGTCGGTCGTGTCGAGCACGCTGGCCGCGCTCACCAACAGCAGCCCCCCGAGGTCGCCCTCTTCGAAGAAGTGCAGGGCGGTGGGCAGGTCGGGGTCCTCGGCCTTGGCCCGGAAGTCGTAGTAGTGGTTGATCAGCCCGGTGTCGACCTCGCCCCGGCCGACGGCCTCGAGGATCGACACGTTGTTGGGGTAGATCCGGGGGGAGTTGGCGGCGATGCCCTCGAGCCACTCCCGGGTGCGGTCCTCGCCGACCTCGACCCGCATGGCGGTCACGAAGTCCTGGAACGACCCGTTGGACGGGGCCACGCCGATGCGGCCCGAGAAGCGGGGGTCGGTGAGGTCGAACACCGACGGGGGCAGGTCTGCCTCCTGGACCTTGTCGGTGTTGAAGACGAGCGTGCGCACCCGGCCACTGAGGCCGATCCAGGCGCCGTCGGTGGCGTGGTCCTCGGCGGGGACGTTGTCGAGGATGCCGGCCGGCAGCGGCCGCAGACGCTCCTTGGAGTCGAGGAAGGCCACCGCGCCCGGGCTCTGGGAGATGAACACGTCGGCCGGCGACTGGTCGCCTTCGGTGTCGATCAGCAGGGCGAGCTCGGCGGTGTCGGCGTAGCGGACCTCGACGTCGACGTCGGCTTCCTGGGCGAAGCGGTCGAGGAGGGGGCCGATGAGGTCCTTGGTCCGCCCGGAGTAGACGGTGACCAACTGGTCGTCACCGCTGCTACAGGAGGAGCCGACGGTGACGAGGAGGGCGACGGCGAAGACGGCGGTGAGCGGACGTCCGGGTGGCAGGCGCATACGGCGATCACACTAACCGCTCCTGTTAGCAGTCGTAAGGTCGTCCAAACAACGACTGTGGCCCGGCAAGCGACCGAAAGATTGGGGGTCAGAGGAGACCCGGGGCGCCGTTGCTCAGGGCCGCCACGTCGCCGCGATCGACGGGCTGCGGGCGGCGATTGTCACCGACGACGTCGGCCTCGTCAGCCGACGACGGTGCCGCGGGATAGAAGACCGCCGGCGGCCCGGCGTAGCGGACGGTGACGTGGTCACCCCGGTGATGGCGTGGCCCCGAACCCGCACGGGCCCGGACGCTCCCGCCGGCGTCGAGGCGGACCACGTACACGGTGTCGTGGCCGTGGTACTCGAGCAGGTCGACGACGGCGTCGTGCCCGGCGCCGAGGAGCAGTTCCTCCGGCCGCACCAGCACCTGGCCCACGCCCGAGGCCGGCGACGCCAACGGCACCGGCCCCAGAGCGGTCTCGGCGGTGCCCGATCGGGCATGGCCGTCGAGCAGGTTGGCGTCACCCACGAACGCCGCCACCCACGGGTCGACGGGCTGGGCGTAGAGCTCTTCGGGCCGGGCCTGTTGGACGATGCGCCCGTCGTGCATGACGGCCACCTCGTCGCCGAGGACGAAGGCTTCCTCCTGGTCGTGGGTGACGAACACGGCCGTGATCCCGAGCTCGACCAACAACCGGTGCACCTCGCCCCGGACCTGTACCCGCAGCACCGTGTCGAGGCTCGAGAACGGTTCGTCGAGGAGCAGCACCGACGGTGCCGGGGCCAGCGACCGGGCCAACGCCACCCGCTGCTGCTGCCCGCCGGAGAGCGTCCCGGGCATACGGTCACCCATGCCCCCGAGGCCGACCATCTCGAGCGCCTCGTCGACCCGGGCGCCGTGGCGTTGGTTCCGGGGCAGCCCGTAGGCCACGTTTCGGGACACGGTGAGATGGGGGAACAGGGCTCCGTCCTGGAACACCATCCCCACCCGGCGGCGCTCGGGCGGGACCCACAGGCCGTCACCGGCGACGACGCGGTCGCCGACCTTCACCGTGCCGTGGTCGGCCCGCTCGAGGCCGGCGATGATCCGCAGCAACGTCGTCTTGCCGCAGCCGCTGGGCCCCAGCAGGGCGACCACGAGGCCCGCCGGCACCCGGAAATCGACGTCGCGCAATACCGGCGTCGTCCCGAACCGCCTGCGCATCTCGGTGGCCTCGACGGCGCACGACGCCACCCTGGCCCCGGTAGTCATGGGCGCGAAGGCTACCCGTCTCCCTCTTGTGAGCCGGAGCCCGCCTGCGGGTACCCAAGCTCGGTGAAGCGAGCGAGTGAGGGTGAAACCTAGAGCCAGTCGTTGTGCCGGAAGAGGCGATAGAGGGCGGCCGAAAGCACGACGATGAGGGCAACAGAGACGATGACCCCCGACCGCTGGCCCGAGCCCGGGTAGGGGACGTTCATGCCGTAGAAGCTGGTGATGAGCGTGGGCACGGCCAGGATGGCAGCCCAACTCGTCACCTTCTTCACGATCAGGTTCTGGCGGTAGTCACGCAGGCTGAGGTTGGTGTCGACGATGGTGGCGACCCGTTCCCGGATCGCCTCGGACTCCTCGCTGGCCCGCACGATGTGGTCGAACACGTCCTGGTAGTAGGGCGCCATGTCGTCGACGACCAGGTCCAGGTCTCGGCGCAACAAGGTGCCCACCGCCTCGCGCAGGGGTATCACCAGCCGGTGGAAGCGGCCCAGCGACTGGCGCATCTGGAACCAGTGGCGCTGTCGGGCCGGTTCGAGGGGGGTCTCGTTGAAGAGGCTCTCGCTGACGTCCTCGTAGTAGTCGTCGAAGGCGTCCACGGTCTCGACGAAGGCGTCGACGACGACGTCGAGGAGGCCGTACAGCAGGAAGCTCACGCCGTAGTGGGCGTGCTCCGTCGACGTGTCCCAACGGTTGCGGACCTGGGCCACGTCGAAGCTTTCGTCCTTGCGCACGGTCACCAACCAGCGACGGGCGACGAAGGCGTCGACCTCGGTGTCGGTCAGCTCGCCCGAGTCGGGGTCGAGGCGCACGGCATGGCAGGCCAGGAAGAGATGGGTGTCGTAGTGGTCGACCTTGGGCCGCTGGTGGGCGCCGAGGGCGTCCTCGACGGCCAGCTCGTGCAAGCCGAGCTCGTCGGCGAGCTCGTCGAGCTGCTCCTTGGTCGGCTCCGAGAAGTCGACCCACACCACCGTGCCGGGCTCCTCGAGGTACTCGGAGACGTCGGCCACGGGAAAGTCCTCGGTGTCGAGCACGCCCTTGCGGTACAGCCGCGTCCGCGGCGGTGTCATGAGCCCCTCCCATCCTGGTCGTGACCGCGACGGCCAGGATACGGTCGTGGCGATGCCCCACAGAGAACCCCCCAACCCGGCCAAGATGGGGGCGACGCCCACGCCGGGACCGTCGCTGGGTACCCCCGAGCTCGAGCTCGAGCTCGAGCTCAGCGACAGCGGACGGGCGGTGCTGTCGGTCCCCGCCGTCCCCGCCGGCGGGGCGGTGCCGCTGATGGTCATGTTGCACGGTGGCGGGGGGGCTCCCGAACAGGTGGTCGACCTGTTGGGGGGCCAGCCCGCCAGCCGGGGCATCGCGGTGCTCTCGCCCAAGTCCCGGGGCTTCACCTGGGACCAGATCGCATCCGGCGAGGTCGGCACCGACCCTCCCCTGCTCGACGAGGCGCTCGTCCAGGCCTACCAACGGGTCAACGTCGACCCGACCCGGTTGGCGTTGGCCGGGTTCTCCGACGGCGCCTCCTATGCGCTGTCGCTCGGGCTCAACAACGGCGACATCTTCACCCACGTCATCGCCTTCTCCCCCGGCTTCTGCATGCCGGCGGGCATGAACGGCAAGCCCTACGTGTTCGTGTCCCACGGCGTGAGCGACCGCGTGCTGCGCATCGAGATGGCCAGCCACCGCATCGTGCCCCCCTTGCTCGAGACCGGCTACATGACCGAGTACAAGGAGTTCCTCGGCGGCCACGAGGCCCCCGAGTGGATCATCGGTCGCGGCCTCGACCTGCTCGTGGGAACGCCGGGGGCGCGGCCGAAGGTGACCAACAAGGACCGCGTCTTCCGCTGACCGCTGACCTCGCCGGCCGGCGCCGCGCCCACGCCCGGGGCCCGCGGAGGTGAGGCGGCTTACTCGGGTGGCTTGCCCGCCAGGTACACGAACCGCTCGGTGATGTGGAGGGCATGGTCGCCGAGGCGCTCGTAGAAGCGGGCGACCAGCGCCATCTCGAGGGCCGCCGCCAGCTCCACCGTGCCCGACATCAACTGGGCGGTGAGCCGGGTGTGCAGGTCGTCGAGCTCGTCGTCGATCTTGTCGAGGCGCTCGGCTGCCGCCGGGTCGCGGTCGGCGTAGGCCTCGGCCGCCGCCCGCCACATGGTGGCGGCGACCGTGCCCATCTGTTCGACCAGGCCCCGGACCGCCGGCGGCACCTCGCCGCCCAGGCCTCGGGCCGCCCGCTGGGCGATGTGCTCGGCCAGGTCGCCGCTGCGCTCGAGCTCGGGGACGATGCGGAGCACCGAGAGCAGGTAGCGGAACTCGCTCGCCACCGGGGCCTGCACCAACATGTGGTGCTCGACCAGGCGCTCCACGTTGCTGTAGAGCGAGTCGATGAGGTCGTCGCGGGCGCTGGCCTCCCGGCCGGAGCTGCGCTCGCCGGCCAGGAACGCCTGTGTCGCCGCCGCCAGGCTCTCGCTCACCAGCGCGAAGAGCTGGATGACCCGCCCGTCGATGTCATCGAGCGCATCGTGAAAGCTCTTGCGCAGCGGCCCGGCCACCAGCCAAACCTACCCGTCCACGACCGGCCCAGGCCGTGTCCTCGGGCCCGGGACAGACCGTTGGATTCGCTGGCCATCGATGTCGGGGTCCCGGTCAGCGACCGAAGACCTTCGGATCAGGGCCCTGTACGGCGTCAGCCGCAGGGGGTGCGGGAGGCACCCCCGCATATCCGCCGGAGGGTGGCTTCGCCGCCCGCAGGCGGCTCGAGCCCGCCGGAGGCGGGCGCCTTTGACTCGCCAGAGCGAAGCGAGCGAAGCGAGCGGAGCGAGGGCGACACTCACAGGTAACGGAGGTCGTCGGCTTCGTCGGCTTCGACGGTGCGGGCGCACGTCGGGCAGTACCACCGCGCCTCGACGGGCGTGCCGCACAGGGCATGGTGCGCGGGCTCGGCGCCGCCGGCCCGGGCCGCCCCCCACTGGGCGAGGAGGCGCAGCGCGCCGGCGAGGTCGGCTCCCGAGGCGGTGAGGCGGTAGTCGAACCGGGGTGGCCGCTGGCTGTAGGGCAGGGCGACGACGAGGCCTTCGTGCTCCAGATGGCGCAGGCGTTTCGACAAGACGTTGGGGGCGAGCCCGGGGAAACCGTCGAGGAGCTCGTTGAACCGTCGGGGCCCGTCGAGCAGGCCGCTCACCAACAGCAGCGTCCAGCGGTCTCCGATACGGGCCATCGCCTCCTCGAGCGGGCTGGGGGCCTCCCCGGCAACCTCGGTCGGCGTCTGGGCGGTGCGGGCGGCGCGGGGCACACCTCCATGTTGCCGTCCGAGGCCGCTTGTCAGGCAAGGGCCGATAGTGAATACTGATTGGCAAGTCACTATCTGCTCACTATCAGCTCGCGCTGGGGTGGGCCGGAGAGGGAGGCCATGAGCATCGTGGACGAGTTGTCGGAGGCGGCAACGAAAGCGTTGGCCAGCGCCGGCCCGTCGGTTGTCAGGATCGGCAGCGGGCCGGGCCGAGGCTGCGGCGTGGTCGTGGGCGTGGGGGTCGTGGTGACCAACGCCCACAACCTGCGGGGGGCGACCACCACCGTCACCTTCGCCGGCGGTCGACAGGCGACCGGCACAGTGTCAGGGACCGACGTCGACGGCGACCTGGCCGCCATCGAGGTCGACACCGGCGACACGGCGGCGGCCCACTGGGCCCCCCGGCCGGCGGCCGCCGGCCAGGTCGCCTTCGCGGTGGCACGCGATGCCGGCGGTGGCGACCGGGTCTCGTTCGGCCTCGTCAGCGGCACCGAACGCGCCTTTCGAGGGCCGAGAGGCCGCCGTATCAAGGGCACGATCGAGCACACCGCCCCGCTACCCCGGGGCTCGTCGGGCAGCCCGGTGGTGGACGCCGACGGAGCCGTTCTCGGGCTGAGCACCAACCGCCTGGGCGAGGGCTTCTACCTGGCCCTGCCCGCCGACGACGAGCTGCGAGGACGGATCGAGGGGCTCCGCTCCGGCCACGTTCCGCGTCGGCCCCGCCTCGGGGTGGGCCTGGCGCCGGCGCACGTCGCCCGTGCCCTGCGTCGTTCGGTGGGCCTCGAGGCCCGTGACGGCTTGCTGGTACGAGCGGTCGAGGAGGGATCACCGGCCGACGCCGCCGGACTGCGGGAGGGGGACCTGCTGGTCGCGGCCGACGGGCTGGCGTTGACCACCAGCGACGACCTGCACGATGCCCTCGACCGCGCCGGCGCCGAGCTGCGGGTGACCGTCGTCCGCGGCAACGACGACATCGAGGCCGTCGTCGTGTTGTGAGTCGTCGTCCTCACTTCGCTCGCTCCGTCTTCAACTCCTGGTCCTGATCGCGCCTACTGGGCCTCGCAACCAGCGCGGGCCCTACCAACTGGCCCGAGGTGGGCGGCGGGCGTGGGACAGTGGGGGTGGTGCGCCCCGAGGACCTGCGCCCGATGAAAGCGGTCACCGGCGTGCTCCCCGACGACGAGGCCGGCTGGGCGTTCGAGATCAAGTGGGACGGCATGCGGGCGTTGGCCTTCCTGGGCGCCGGCCCGGCGCCGCCCGGCGAGACCAGCCTGCGCAGCTCCAACGACCTGGACGCCACCGCCTCGTTCCCGGAGGTGGCGGCGCTGGCGGCGGCGACCGGGGGCCTGCCGGCGGTGCTCGACGGCGAGCTGGTGGCCTTCGACGCCGGCGGCCGGCCCAGCTTCGGTCGGCTCCAGCAGCGCATGCACGTGAGCAAGCCGGCCGAGGTCCGACTCCGGGCGGCGGAGACACCGGTCTGCTACGTCGTGTTCGACCTGCTCCACCTCGACGGCACCGACCTGACGCCCTACCCGTACCGCGACCGGCGACGACTGCTCACGGCCACGGTCTCGGACGGGCCCGGGTGGCGGGTCCCCGCGCACCATGAGGCCGACGGAGCCGCTCTGCTCGAAGCGGCCCGGGCCAGTGGGCTGGAGGGAGTGATGGCCAAGCGCGCCGACAGCCGCTACGAACCGGGCCGACGGTCGCCGGCGTGGCGCAAGGTCAAGGTGCGCCGCCGCCAGGAGCTCGTGATCGGCGGCTGGCAGCCCGGCGACGGGGCGCGAGCCGGGAAGTTGGGCTCGCTGATCGTCGGCTACTACGAGGACGGCCGGCTGCGTTACGCCGGCAAGGTCGGGACCGGGTTCAACGATCGGGAGCTCCAACGCCTTGCCGCCGACCTCGGCTCACTGGCCACGGCGCAATGCGCCTTCGACCCACCCCCGCCGAGCCTCGTGACCCGGTCGGCGCGCTGGGTGGTGCCGTCGCTGGTGGCCGAGGTGACCTTCGGCGAGTGGACCGACGACGGCGTGTTGCGCCACCCGTCCTACGTCGGGCTGCGGGGTGACAAGGCAGCCACCGACGTCGTGCGCGAAGGTTGACCCGTGGGGGGCGGGAGCCAGCAGGACGAGGGCGCCGACGTAGCCCAGCGCGGCCGGGCCGACGAGCACATCCGCCTGACCCTGCCGGCCGACAGCCGCTATCTCGATGTCGCCCTCGCCGCGCTGGAGACCCTCGCCGACCGGGCCGGGGTCGACAAGGACGGTGTGGCCGCGATGGGTGCCGCCGTGCGGGACCTCATGGCCGAACGGGTGCAGCGCCCTGCCTCGGCGGCCGGCGTCGTGGTTGTCTACGAGGTGGGCAAGGGCTTCCTCGGCGTGCGGTTCGAGGACGGCCGGCGCACCGACAGCGGGGCCTCGGCCACGGCGTAGGCGCAGGTGTGGGCGCCGGCCATCAGGTGCGACACGCGCTCGATGCGGGCATCGGGCAACGCCGCTCGGATGAAGTCCAGCTCGGTCCCACAAGCGCTGCCGTAGCGTTCGGCCACCGCCCGGATGGCGCAGTTGTGCTCGACGACCCGGAAGGACCCGTCGGGCAGCTCGACGAGCTCGGCCAGGTACCCGTCCTCGTCGAGGATCCGGGTCAGCTCCCGCACCCGTTCGACGAAGGTCCGCCCGGCGAGGCGGGCCTCGGCCCGCTCCACCCGGGCCCGCCGGCGACGCTCGAAGATCTTCTCCACCAGCCCCGGGCCCTCCTCTTCGAGGTGGCTGAGGAGCTCGAGGGTCAACTCGCCGTAAGCGCGGGGGAACAGCCCCTCGCCGCCGTCGGACAGCCGGTAGAGGTGGGAGGGACGGCCGGGCCCGTCGCGCACCTGGCGGTGCTCGACCAGGCCGTCGGCGCTCAACGACCGCAGGTGCTGGCGTACCGCGCTCACGCTGATGCCCAGCGCCACCGCCAGCTCGTCGGAGCGGGTCTCACCGGACCGCTTGATCGTCCTCAGCAGTTCCCGACGGGTGGCGGGCAGCGTGTCGAGCGCCGCGGCCGGCGACGCCCGGCCGGTCACGGCGCCCCGGCGGCGTCGCTCGGCCCCCGGAGGAAACGGCGCTCGTCGGTGCTGAGGGCCTGGCCGATGGCGTCGGCCGCCACCGCGTCGCTCAGGACCACGAAGGTCGCCTCGGTCTCGACACAGACGTCCCCTTCGGCGTCCACCACCCGGGCAGTGGTCATGACCCGGCGGGGGGTGGTGCGGGTCACCCGGGCCTCGACCCGGTGGTCGGCGGCGCAGCGCACCGGGTGGCGGAAACGGCTCGTGGTCTCGGCGGTCACGGCGAACTTGCCGGCGATGGCGATGGCGGCCCAGGCCTGTGCTTCGTCGAGGATGGCGAGGACCAGGCCACCGTGGACATAGGAGGGCGCCCCCGAGAAGGCCTCGTCGAGGTTGAACGGCGCCACCACCATCTCGGTCTCGTCGTCATGGGCGAAGGAGATGCGCAACCCGGCCTCGTTGCCGGCCTCGCAGACGAAGCAGTTCGACTCGAATCCCCAGACGTCGTTGCGCAGCGGGTGCAGCGCCATCGCGGCCCTGCGCCTACCGGCCGGTGGAGCCGAAGCCGGCCGTACCGCGGGCCGACGGTGCGCTCGTGCCCTCGGCCACGAAGGTGGCTTGCTCGACCCGTTGGATGACCAGTTGGGCGACCCGGTCGCCTCTGCGGACCGTGTACGCCTCCGCCGGGTCGGTGTTGACCAGCAGGACCATGATCTCGTTGCGGTACCCGGCGTCGATCAGCCCGGGGGTGTTGAGGCACGTCACCCCGTGACGCAGGGCCAGCCCGCTGCGGGGCTGCACGAAGCCAGCGTAGCCGTCGGGTAGGACCAGCACCACGCCGGTGGGTACCAGGGCGCGGCCCCCGCCGAGCGCCAGCACCGCGTCGGTCCGGGCGTACAGGTCGGCGCCGGCGTCACCGGGATGGGCATAGGACGGCACGGGCAGGTCCGGGTCGAGCCGGATGATCGGTATGTCCAGCACGGGCTCAGAGTACCGAGGGCCGGCCCCGCCCCCCAGCTAGCGTGGTCGCCCGGATGCTGGTGTGGATGGACCTCGAGATGACCGGGCTCGACCCAGCCCGGCACGTCATCGTCGAGATCGCCACCCTGATCACCGACGACGACCTCGATGTCGTCGCCGAAGGCCCCGACCTCGTCGTGCACCAGCCTCCCGAGGCGCTGGCGGAGATGGAGGAGGTCGTGCGGACCATGCACACCCGCAGCGGCCTCCTGCCGGCCATCGAGTCGTCGACGACGACCCTGGACGAAGCAGGGGCGCGGACGCTGGCCTTCATCGTCGAGCACGTCCCGGCGCCTCGCACCGTTCCCCTGTGCGGGAACTCGATCGGCACCGACCGCCGCTTCCTGGCCCTGCACCTGCCAGGCATCGAGCAGCACCTGCACTACCGGTCGGTCGACGTCTCCACGGTCAAGGAACTGGCTCGGCGCTGGCATCCCGAAGTGTTGGCCGACGCCCCCCAGAAGAGCAGCGCCCACCGCGCCCTCGACGACATCCGCGAGTCGGTGGCCGAACTGGCCTACTACCGCGACCACTTCTTCCTTCCCCGTCCCGGTCCCGACGCGTAGCTCGCGCCGACGAGGCGGCCCGCGACGGGACCGGTCACGTCTCGATGGCGCGGCCCTTCCACGTCACCTTGCGGCGCACGACGGTCAGGTACACCGACCGGGTGAAGATGAACAGGAAGGCGACGAGGGGCAAGGGGAACAGCAACGGCGTGATCGGCCCGAAGCGCCCGACCCGGCGCAGCATCCAGGCCAACTGCGCCACGACCGCGCCGTAGGCGGTAACGGTGAACCAGGGCCCGCTCCCCGGGCCGTCTCCGGTGAGCGCGTAACCCACCGCCCACCACGCCGCCTGGATGAGCAGCGAGACCCACGCCACCACCAGCAACGTGGTCGGCACCCGGGTGGCGCCGGCGCCGCCGGCGAGGTTCTTCGACCACCCCTCCAGCAGCTGGCGCCAGCCCCGCGGGTACATGCGGAACGACACCGTCCCCCGCCCGCCGCGGCATACGACGTGCCGGCCGGCGGCGATGTAGCGCTGTGACAGGGCGACGTCGTCGAGCACCGAGGACCGCACCGCTTCGTGCCCCCCGGCGACCTCGTAGGCGTCGCGGGTCGTCACCAGGCAGGGACCGAAGGCACCCCGGGGCGCCACCGCGTCACCCCGCGGCGTGAAGGCGTCGGTCCCCATCATGGCCACCACGTTGAAGAGGGCCGACGCCCGCTCGTAGGGCTTGACGGTGACGTGATAGGGCTGGACCGACAACAGCCCGTCGGGACAACGGTCCCGGTGTTCGGCCAGGGCCCGCCCGAGCCCTCCGGCCGCCATGGTCACGTCGGCGTCGAGGAAGACGAGCACATCGCCCCTGGCCGCGGCGGCGCCGGTCCAGCACGCCCACGCCTTGCCGGTCCACCCCGGGGGGAGCTCGGGCGCGGGGACCACGGTGGCGCCACCGGCGGCGGCGACGGTGGCGGTGGCGTCGCCGCTGTGGTCGTCCACCACCACCAGCTCGTCGCCGGCGGCGAGCTGAGGCACGACCGACCGGAGCAACGCCGGCAGGGTGCCGGCTTCGTCGCGGGCCGGTACCACGATCGAGCACGGCGGCCGGGAGGCGCCCTCGCCGTGATCCGCCGGGCGCCGGACGGCCCACAACAGCCAACACCCGGCCAGCAACCGCACGACGAGCGAGACGAGGTCACCGACCGGCACGGTCCCATTGGATACGACCGACGCCGCCGCGGCGAGTCGGACATGGACAGCGCCGCCGCCCTCGCCACGCCAGTTCACCGACAATTCGATTGACGCCCGCCCACCGCCCGTAGTTCGATGCCCGGGACCTCCGGATCACGGGCCCTCGGCCCGGTCCGGGCACGAACCCCGGCGAGGGAGAGAGGACCGAGCATGAAGAACGGCGCTTACCAGGTGATGGGGCTGCCCGCTCCCGCCGGCGCACCGTTCGCCCTCTCGCGTCCGCGTGCCGCCGCCGGTCGCGAGGCGGCCGTGCCCGGCCTCACCGTGGCCTGGCCCACGCCCATCGACGCCGACAAGCCGGCCACGCCGATGTTCGTCAACGGGCCTGATCACCGCACCCGACGACCTTGGGAGCCCTCGCAGTAGCGCTGCGAGGGAAGGACTTCCGAAAGGCCGTCGGGGCAACCCGACGGCCTTTCTGCTTTCTGAGCCCGAAACCGACCACGATCCAGGGGGAAGGGGACCCGATGTCTGCCCCGCAGCCAACCGACACCAAGGACTTCGCCACGACCGGCGCGTTCGACCTCGTCCGCACCGATTGGTGGGCGCAGGCCCGCTGCGACGACCAGGCCGCCACGCTCTCGGGGCTCTTCTTCAGTGAGGAGCTCCAGGACATCGCCGCCGCCAAGCGCATCTGCGCGTTGTGCCCGGTGATGGCCGACTGCCTCGAGGGCGCTCTCGAGCGGCGTGAGCCGTGGGGAGTGTGGGGCGGCCAGCTCTTCCTCCACGGCAAGGTCCTCGACGCCAAGCGCCGGCGGGGCCGCCCGCCCAAGGTGGCCCGTCCCGAGGACGAGTTCCCCGACGTCCCCGTCCCGGCCCACCTCCAGGACCGCCTCCGCACCGCCTGACCCCGGCGCCACCCGGCCGGGGCGGGTCTCACAGCCCGGCCAGCCCCATGTGCAGGAACGGATACGGAGCCGTCACGGCCAGGAAACTGCCGGGCAACCCGGTTCGGGTGCACTCGCAGGAATGCCAGCACAAGGGTTCCGCCAAGCGGGCCACCCCCCGAGCCTCATTGCCGCCCTCGTCCACTTCGACGTCTCCTTCCTGTGCTGGGTACTGCTCGGGGCATTGGGCCCCTATGTCGCCTCCGACCTGGGCCTCAACGCCACCCAGAAGGGCCTCATGGTGGCGGTGCCCCCCCTGGGCGGCGCGGCCTTCCGGCTGCTGCTAGGGCCGCTCGCCGACCGCGTCGGGATCAAGCGGCTCGGCCTGGCGACCCTCTCGCTCACGTTCATCCCCCTCGGCTGGGCCGCCGTCGCCGGAACCTCCTACGCCGAGGTGCTTGTCATCGGGCTCCTCCTCGGCGTGGCTGGTGCCAGCTTCGCCGTGGCCCTGCCGTTGGTGAGCCGCTGGTACCCGCCCGAACACCAGGGCCTCGCCCTCGGCATTGCCGGCGCCGGCAACTCCGGGACCGTGATCGCGGCGCTGGCCGCCCCCCGGTTGGCCGAGCACGTCGGCTGGCACGGGACCTTCGCCCTGGCCATGGTCCCGGTGACCCTGGCCTGGGTCACGTTCGCGGCCCTGGCCAAGGAGCCGCCCAAACCGGTCGGTGGCCCGCCCGCCGGCAGCGTCTTCTCGCTGCTGCGCAGCAACGATCCCCGCTGGCTGTGCTCGTTCTACCTGGTCACCTTCGGCACCTTCGTCGGCCTGTCGGGGTACATGCCGATCTTCTTCGTCGACCGGTTCGGCCTGGCCAAGGTGACGGCCGGCGCCTTCGCCGCCCTGTGCGCGGTGGCCGGGTCGTTCCTGCGCCCGCTGGGCGGATGGCTCTCGGACCGCTTCGGCGGGACGCTGGTCCTGGCCTCGGTGCTGGGCCTGGCCGCGGTGTTGGCCGGCGTGCTCACGACGTTGCCCGGCCTGGGCCTCACCGTGGCCCTGCTCTTCACCATGCTGGGCCTGCTGGGCATGGGCAACGGCGCCGTGTTCCAGCTCGTGGGCAGCCGGGTGCCCGAACGGGTCGGGGCCATGACCGGCCTGGTCGGCGCCGCCGGCGGCCTCGGCGGCTTCGCCCTTCCCTTCGCCTTCGGGGCCCTGGCCTCGGCGACGGGCACCTTCGCCACCGGCTATACGGTCCTGGCCCTCGCCACCACCGCCGCCGCCATCGCCGTCGGCAGCCGTGACCGCCACTGGCGAGTACCGGCCGGTGCCACCTCCAGGACACTCGAGCCCGCTCGATGACCGCGGCCCTCATCGACGCCCGAGCCGCCGTGACCGTTCCTGCTCGGGGGCTGCGCCCCCGGAGCCCTATCGTCGCCCGGCTCGCTGGCGCTCGCTCGGTCGACCGGTCACCCGTGGGCCTCTCGCCAGTTGGTGCACCAGTGACCGCCATCGAGGCGGTCTAGATGGGCACCGACCGCACGATCCTGGTCGTCGGCCACGGCATGGTCGGCCACCGGTTCCTCGAAGCCGCGGTCGAGGCCGGCCTGCACCTCGCCCATCACATCGTCGTGGTGGGCGAGGAACCCCGGCCCGCCTATGACCGCGTCCACCTGTCCTCGTTGTTCGACGGGATGTCCGCCGACGACCTGCGCCTGGGCTCGCCGACCTTCGCCGCAGAGCACGGCATCGAGGTGCGTTCGAACGAGGTCGTCGTCGCTCTCGACACCGCGGGCCGCCGCGCCACCACCTCCGCCGGTGCCGTGCTCCTTTACCACGAGTGCGTCCTGGCCACCGGGTCGTACCCGTTCGTTCCCCCCGTCCCCGGTATCGAAGCCGCCGGCAGCTTCGTCTACCGCACCATCGAAGACCTCGACGCCATCCGGGCCTGGTCCACCGGCTGCCGCACCGGGGTCGTGGTCGGCGGGGGCCTCCTCGGGCTGGAGGCGGCCAACGCGTTGCGGCTGCTCGGCCTCGACACCACCGTCGTCGAGTTCGCCCCCCGCCTCATGGCGGTCCAGCTCGACGACGGCGGCGGACGGGCCCTACGCCGCCACGTCGAGGCGCTCGGCCTGCACGTCATCACCTCGGCCGGCGCCAGCGCGGTGCTGACCACCCCCGACGGCCGGGTCGAAGGGCTGCGCTTCGCGGAGACCTGCGACCGGCCCGACCTCGCCGCCGACATCGTGGTGTTCGCCGCCGGCATCCGCCCTCGCGACGAGCTGGCCCGCCAGGCCGGCCTCGAGGTGGGCGAACGGGGCGGCGTGGTCATCGACGACCGGGGCGCGACCTCGGCCGCCGGCGTGTGGGCCATCGGCGAGGTCGCGGCCCACGCCGGCCGCTGCTACGGCCTCGTCGCCCCTGGCTACAAGATGGCCGAGGTCGTCGCCGACCGCCTCGCCGGCGGCACCGCCACCTTCGAGGGCGCCGACACCAGCACCACGCTCAAGCTTCTCGGCGTCGACGTCGCGGTGGCCGGTGACCCTCACGGCGCCGGCGACGAGGTGGTCTTCGCCGACCCGGTCGCCGGCGTCTACAAGAAGCTGGTCCTGGGCCCCGACGGCGCCATCACCGGCGCGGTGCTGGTCGGCGACGTCTCCGCCTACCCCGCCCTGGTGCAGTACTGCCGGGGCACGCTGGCATCCCCGGCCGCCCCCGCCGCCCTGGTCGCACCGGCGGGCTCGGGCGTGGCGCTGCCCGGGCCGGCCGACCTGCCCGACGAAGCGACGATCTGCTCCTGCCACAACGTGACCTGCGGGGCCATCCGCTCGGCGGTCAGTGCCGGCGCCGAGACGCCGGTGGCGGTGGGCGCCGCCACCAAGGCGGGCACCGGCTGCGGGAGCTGCGTCCCCCTGGTCTCCGAGATGGTCGACGCCGGCCTCGCCGCCGCCGGCAGGACCGTGATCGTCCGGTTGTGCGAGCACTTCGCCATGAGCCGCCAGGAGCTCTTCGACGTGGTGCGCGTCACCGGCATCCGCACCTTCGCCGAACTGGTCGGGCGCCACGGCAATGGGCGGGGCTGCGCCATCTGCAAGCCGGCGGTGGCGTCGATGTTCGCGTCGCTGGCATCGGGCCACGTGCTCGACGGCGAGCAGGCGTCGCTGCAGGACACCAACGACCACTTCCTGGCCAACCTCCAACGGGACGGCACGTACTCGGTGGTGCCCCGGGTGCCCGCCGGTGAGATCACCCCCGACGGCCTCATCGCCATCGGTGAGATCGCCCGTGATTTCGACCTGTACACGAAGATCACCGGCGGCCAGCGCATCGACATGTTCGGTGCCCGCGTCGAACAGCTGCCCGAGATCTGGCGCCGCCTCATCGGCGCCGGATTCGAGTCGGGCCACGCCTACGGCAAGGCGCTCAGGACGGTCAAGTCATGTGTCGGCTCCACCTGGTGCCGGTTCGGGGTGCAGGACTCGGTACAGCTGGCGATCGACCTCGAGCTCCGTTACCGGGGCCTACGAGCGCCCCACAAGATCAAGTTGGCGGCGTCGGGCTGCGCCCGGGAATGTGCCGAAGCGCAGAGCAAGGACGTCGGTGTCATCGCCACCGAGCGGGGCTGGAACCTCTACGTCGGCGGCAACGGCGGCATGCGCCCGGTCCACGCCCAGCTCCTCGCCGAGGACCTCGACACCGAGACCCTCTTCCGCTTCGTCGACCGGTTCCTCGCCTACTACATCCGTACCGCCGACCGCCTCGAGCGCACCGCCACCTGGCTGCGCAAGCTGCCCGGCGGCGTCGCCCAGGTCAAGCGGGTGGTCGTGGACGATGCCCTCGGGATCGGGGCCGACCTCGAAGCCGACATCGCCCGCCATGTCGAGAGCTACGAGTGCGAGTGGAAGGCGACCCTCGACGACCCGATGCGCCTCGCCCGTTTCGCCACCTTCGTCAACAGCGACGAGGGCGACCCCACCCTGGCCTACGTGCGGGTGCGGGGCCAACGCCAGCCCGTGGAGATCGTGGGAGCCCGGCCATGAAGCTCCGTTCCCGGACCGATGGAGAGCACCGATGACCCTGATCGAAGCACGCACGGCGTGGGTCGAGGTGTGCAGCCTCGGACAGCTGACCCCGGACCGGGGCGTCGCTGCCCTCGTCGGAGGCGAGCAAGTGGCGGTGTTCCACCTCTCGACCGGCGAGGTCTTCGCCCTCGGGAACCGCGACCCCTTCTCGGGGGTCAACGCGCTCAGCCGGGGCATCGTCGGCGACGCCGGCGGCGTGCCGATGGTGGCCTCGCCGGTCTACAAACAGCGCTTCGACCTGCGCACCGGCGTATGCGTCGACGACGAGGCGGTAGCCGTACCGGTCTACCCCGTCCGGCTCCGCTCCGAGACTGTCGAGGTCGCGTTGCTGGCTGCGTTCCCCGGCCACGCAGGCCGCTCGTGACCGCACCTCCGCTGGCGCTCCGGCGCTCGCACCGGCGCTCGCACCGGCGGGACCAGGGGCGGGCATGACGCTGCTCGAGCCGCTGGCGCTGGAGTCGACACCGGTCACGATCGGGCGGGCGCCGACGCCGGCTCTCGGCCGGAACAAGACCGGCATCGGTGAGAACGGCCCGGACCTGCTGCCTCTCGACGCCGGCGAGCAGTACCGCTTCGGGTTCTCAATGGAGTCCTGCATCGGGTGCCACTCCTGTGAGGTGGCCTGTGCCGAACAGAACGGGCTGCCGGCCGGGACCGCCTGGCGGCGGGTGGGCGAGATCGAGGGGGGCCAGCATCCCGACACCCGCCGCTGGCACCTGTCGATGTCGTGCAACCACTGTCTCGACCCCGCCTGCCTCGACGGCTGCCCGACCAAGGCCTACGAGAAGCTGCCCAACGGCATCGTCGAGCATCATGCCGACGACTGCATCGGATGCCAGTACTGCACCTGGAAATGCCCGTACTCGGTGCCGGTGTTCCAGCCCGACCGGCGCATCGTCACCAAGTGCGACCTGTGCGCTCCCCGCCTGGGCGCCGGGCTCAAGCCGGCCTGTGTGGACGCCTGCCCGACGCACGCCATCACCGTCGAGAAGGTGAACGTGGCCGAGTGGCGGGCCGATCACCGCGCCGGCGACGCCCCCGAGCTCCCCTCCGCCGACATCACCTTGTCGACCACCCGGATCGAGCTCCCCCGGGACCTGCCCGCCGACGCTGCCGCCGCCAGCGACTGGGACCTGCGCCCCGAGCACCCGCACTGGCCGCTGGTGTGGCTCACGCTGCTCACCCAGGCCGCGGTCGGGACCAGCGCCACCGGCCGCTACACCGGCTCGGGCCCGGTGGCCATCGCCGCCGCCCTCCTCGCCGGTATCGGCCTGGCCGGTTCGCTGCTGCACCTGGGCCGCCCCGCCCTGGCCTGGAAGGCACTCCGCAACCTGCGCCGCTCGTGGCTGTCACGGGAGGTGGCCCTGTTCGGCGCCTACGCCGCGGTGGCCGCCCTCAACGGCGCCGTCGTCATCTTCGCCGGCGAGCCTTCGCCCGGTCTGGGGACGGCCGCCACCGCCATTGGGCTGGCCGGCGTCTACGCCTCCGGCCGGCTCTACGTGGTGCCGGGGCGCCCGGCGTGGGACACGCCCATCACCATCGGCGCCTTCCTCGCCACCGGTGCCGTCCTCGGCCCGATGATGGCGGGCCAGCCCGCCATCTCGGTCGGCGCGGTCGGGTTCCAGCTCCTTCTCCTGGGCGCCAACCTGGCTCGGTTGAGCCGGCGCCGGGACCGGGCCTGGCGGGGGACGGTGCACCTCTACCTCCACCGGTTCGGCCGGGCGACATCGATGCGGGTGCTCCTGGCGCTGGGCGGCGCCGCCCTCGCCCTGGTCGGGAACCCCCTGGCGACCCTCGCCGCGGTGGTGGCGGTGGCCATTGCCGAGCTCCTGGGGCGGTGGCTGTTCTACGTCACGGTGGTGCCGCTCAACATGCCCGGCAGCTTCTGGCGGCAGGGGGCGCGTTGAAGTCGCCGAGGGCCAGGGCGACGGCGCAGGCGGCGGCCCGCAAGCCTGCCCTCAAGCCGCTGAACGACTTGATGCCCCGGGGCATCCCCCGGCCCAACCAGCGCCAGCGGTTGGCGGCCAAGGTGGCCGAACACGCCGAGCGCTACAAGATCGGCCGCTTCCTGGGACTCGACCACGGCGAGGAGAGGTACCACTTCGGCCGCGACGACGTCTTCGGCCCCATGCATGCGGCCAAGGTCCCCGACCGGTGGGTCAAGACGACCTGCGGCTACTGTTCGGTCGGGTGCGGGATGCTGGTGGGCATCCGCAAGGGCGAGGCAGTGACGGTCCGCGGCGATCCCGACCACCCCGTGAACCGTGGCCGCCTGTGCCCCAAGGGTTGCTCCGAGCACCTCACGTTGCGCGCCCCGGGGCGGCTGACCGAACCGCTGGTCGACGGCCAGCCGGCGACCTGGGACGCCGCCCTCGACCGGATGGTCACCGGGTTCCGAGACCTCGTCGACCGCTACGGGCCCGAGTCGGTGGCGGTCCTGTCGACCGGCCAGCTGGTGACCGAGGAGTTTTACGCGCTGGGCAAGTTGGTGCGCCTCGGCATGGGCCTGGCCCACTTCGACGGCAACACCACGCTGTGCATGGCCAGCGCGGTGTCGGGCTACAAGCTCAGCTTCGGCACCGACGGCCCACCCGGCTGCTACGAGGACCTCGACCTGGCCGACGTGGTGGTGCTGTGGGGCGCCAACATCGCCGACAACCATCCGCTCCTCGCCCCCCGGGTGCTCGACAACCAACGGGAACGGGGTGCGACGGTGATCGTCGTCGACCCCCGGGTGACCAAGACAGCCCAGTTCGCCGACCTGCACCTGCCGGTCAAGCCCCGTACCGACGTCATCCTGCTCAACGGGCTCATCAAGCTCCTCGTCGACGAGGGCTACGTCGACCTCGATGCGGCCCGGGCCCACGTGGAGGGCCTCGACGCCCTGCTCGAGCACGTCCAGCAGTACCCCCTCGAACGGGTGGCCGAGGAATGCGGCCTGCCGGCCCCCGACGTGATGGCCATGGCTCGCGCCATCGGGCAGGCCGGGGCGGCCACCGTGGCCTGGACGATGGGCGTCAACCATTCGGTGCAGGGGACCGAGACCGTCACGCTGCTCAACACCCTGTGCGTACTCACCGGCAACGTCGGCCGTCCCGGGGCGGCACCGTTCTCGATCACCGGCCAGTGCAACGCCATGGGCACCCGGGAGTCGGGCTTCACCGCCTCGATGCCCGGCTACCGCGCCTTCGACGACCCGGCGCACCGGGCCGAGCTGGCGGCGTTGTGGGGCATCGACGAGTCCCGCCTCCCCACCGAGCGGGGCCGGGCCTATCCCGACATCGTCAACGCCATCGCCAGTGGCCGCATCAAAGGCCTGTGGGTGATCGGCACCAACCCGGTCGTGTCCTTCCCCAATCGCGAGACGCTCGAGTTCGCCCTCGGGCGCCTCGAGCTGCTGGTGGTCCAGGACGGCTTCGAGACGCCCACCACCGAGCGCGCCGACGTGGTGCTGCCCGCGGCGATCTGGGGGGAGAAGAGCGGCACCTTCACCAACAGCGAGCGGCGAGCCAGCCCGGTGCGGGCGGCCGTGGGCCCCATCGGCAAGGCCCGCACCGATTTCCGCATCTTCCTCGACGTCGCCGAGCGGTGGGGCTGTCGAGACGAGCTGTTCCGGGACTGGACGACGCCGCGGCATGCCTGGGACGAGTGGCGCACGGTCTCCGCCGGGCGCCCCTGCGACTACAGCGGCGCTTCGTGGGAGCGGATCGAGGCGGCCGGCGGCGTGCAGTGGCCCTGCCCGGCCGACGACGCCGACCTCGCGCTCGGGGGTACCCCCCGCCTCTACACCGACCTGCGGTTCAACCGCCCCGACGGCCGGGCCGCGCTCCGGGTGGTCGCGCCGGCGCCCTTCACCGACGAGCCCGGACGCGACTTCCCGTTCGTGCTCAACACCGGCCGCACCGTCGAGCACTGGCACACCCGGACGAAGACCGGGCGCATCCCCATCCTCGAGGCCATGGCTCCCGAAGCGTGGGTCGAGATCAACCCGGGCGACGCCGCCGCGCTCGGAGTCCGCTCCGGCGACCTGGTCCGCATGGTGTCCGAGCGGGGCGCGGTGGACCGCATCCGGGCCCGGGTGACGGCCATCGTGCGCCGGGGCGAGGTCTTCGTCCCCTTCCACTGGGACGAACGGTGCGCCAACCGCCTCACCAACGACGAGTTCGACCCGATCAGCCGCGAACCCAACTACAAGCAGTGCGCCGTACGGGTCGAGAAGGTGTGACCGCAGAGGGAGAACTTCCCGTCCAGCGGACATCGGCCGGAAACGACCGCGACACATCGCGGCGCGATGGTCCTCGGGTGCGAACGAAAGGAGCGCTTCAGGGCGACGACGCCAAGCCCAGCGCCCCGGGTGGCGACGGAGCTCAGCCGCCCAGAGACACGGCGACGGCGTCGCTCGCCGGCTTCACGGTCGGGATCACCGCCGACCGGCGGTGGGACGAACAGGCCGCCCTCTTCGAGCGTCGGGGGGCGTCGGTCCAGCACGGGCCGACCATCCGGACCGGTCCTCTCCCCGGCGACGGCCAGCTCCGGGACGTCACCGAGTCGATCATCTCCCAGCCCCCCGACGTGCTGGTGGCCAACACCGGCATCGGGATCCGTTCCTGGTTCTCGGCCGCCGAGAGCTGGGGACTCGACGCCGAGCTGCTCCGGGCGCTGTCGGCGGCCACCATCCATGCCCGCGGCCCGAAAGCGTCGGCTGCGGTCGTGGCCGTCGGCCTACCGGTCGCCAGCCGGGCCGGTACCGAACGCCTGCGCGAGGCGATCGACCTCGTCCTCGAGGACGCCCCGGCGCCAGGCACGGTGGTCGCCGTCCAGCTCGACGGCAGCGGCGCCAGCGACGAGGTCGGGCGCCTGCGGGCGGCCGGGGTCGTCGTGGTCGAGGTGCCGCCCTACGTGTGGACGATGCCGGCCGACCCCAGACCGGCATTGCGCCTGGCCGACGCCGTCATCAGCGGACGCGTCCACGCGGTGACGTTCACGGCCGGGCCGGCAGCACGCAACTTGCTGGCGCTGGCCGACGAGCACGGCCGTCGCGACGAGTTGGTCGACGCCCTCGCCGGCATCGTCGTCGGCTGCGTCGGGCCGGTGTGCGCCGAGGCCGCCCGCGACGCCGGCATCTCCCCCGCAGCCGTGGTCGTGCCGGCCCGGGCCCGTCTGGGGCCCCTGGTACGGGCCGTGGGTGACGCCCTCGAAGCCCGGGAGGTCCACGTGCCCTCCGGGGCCGGCCGCCTCACGCTGCGGGGCACCAGGCTCCAGTCCGACGACCACGAGGTCGACCTCACCGACGTCGAGGCCCGCCTCTTCGCGGCCCTCGCCCGCCGGCCCGGCGCCGTCCTGTCCAAGCCCGCCCTGTTGCGGGAAGTGTGGGGCGACGCCGGCGGCGACCCCCATGTCGTCGAGGTCACCGTGTCGCGGCTCCGCCGGCGCCTGGGCCCCCATGGCCGGGTGGTTACCGCGGTGCCCCGCCGCGGCTACATGCTCCAGACCTGACGCCTTTCGCCCCGGCCCGGTCCGGCCGATCCGCCTGCGTCGCGGCCCGCCCCAACCTGGGCCGGACGCGCTTCTGGCGCCGGCCAGGCCGCATGTGCGGCACGGACCGACGCCAGAAGCAGGCGTTCTTCGCCTTAGGGGCTCGCTACAGGATCCCACCCAGGCCGAGCAGGCCACCCCCGTCGTTGTCGTCGTCGGTCAGGCCCAGGGCCTCGAGCAGCCCGTCGATGAGGCCGTCATCGTCATCATCGTCGTCACCGAAGAGGATGCCATCGAGGAGCCCGTCACCGTCGCCGTCGCCCAGGAGCCCGTCGAGGAGCCCGTCACCGTCGTCGTCGCCCAGGATCACGCCCAGGATCCCGTCGCCCCCGAGGATGCCGTTGTCCTCGCTGTTGCCGTCGTCCTCGATGAGCCCGGGCTCGCCGAGCACCAGGTCGACCACATCGTCGACCAGGCAGATGACCACGCCGAGGAGCCCGTCGGGCGGGTTGCACGGGTTGTCGACCGTGGTCTCCTCCCGGCCCGGCCCCGCCGGTGCGCAGTCGGGATCGAACTGGTCGGTGGAGCCGTCGCCGTCGTTGTCGACACCGTCGAAGCAGGACCGGTTGTCCCGCGATTCCCGTCCGGGACCGGCCGGGTTGCAGTCGGGGTCGTCGAAGTCACGGAGCAGGTCGCCGTCGTTGTCGACGCCGTCGTAGCAGTTGCTGTTGTCCCGGACTTCGTTGCCCGGCCCGCCCGGCTGGCAGTCGATGTCGGCTGCGTCGGCCCGGAAGTCGCCGTCGTTGTCGAGCCCGTCGGCGCAAGGCCCAGGCGGGGTCACTTCGGCGCCGGGACCACTCGGCGTGCAATCGGGGTCGGCGTCGTCGAAGGCGCCGTCACGGTCGTTGTCGATCAGGTCGAAGCAGGTCCGGTTGTCCCGGTTCTCCCGGCCCGGCCCGCCGGGCTGGCAGTCGAGGTCGTCCTGGTCGGTGCGGTTGTCGCCGTCGTTGTCGATGCCGTCGGCGCACTGGGGGCCCACCTGGGGGGTGGTCTCCTGGCGGCTACCGCCGGGCTGGCAGTCGGGGTCGGCACCGTCGAGGAAGCCGTCGTTGTCGTTGTCGAAGCCGTCGAAGCAGGAACGGTTGTTGACCTGCTCGACGCCGGAACCGCCGGGCTGGCAGTCCGGGTCGGCGGCATCGGTACGACCGTCACCGTCGTTGTCGATCCCATCGGCGCAGGGCCCCGGCGGCGGCGGCGGGGTCGACTCGCGACCAGCGGCGTTGGGCCGGCAGTCGAGGTCGGCGGCGTCGGTGGTGCCGTCAGCGTCGTTGTCGACACCGTCGAAGCAGTTCCGGTTGTCACGGTTCTCGGTGCCCGGGCCACCGGCCTGGCAGTCGAGGTCGGCGGCATCGGTACGACCGTCACCGTCGTTGTCGATCCCATCGGCGCACGGCCCCGGCGGCGGCGGCGGCGGGGTGACCTCACGGCCGGGGCCGCCCGGCAGACAGTCGCCGTCGGCGCCGTCGACCTGGCCGTCACCGTCGTTGTCGAGGCCGTCGAAGCAGGTCCGGTTGTCGGTGTTCTCGACGCCGGGACCACCCGGCTGACAGTCGAGGTCGGCGGCGTCGACCCGGCCGTCACCGTCGTCGTCGAACCCATTGGTACAGCTCTGCACCGGTGTGGGACTGCCTTCAGCCCCCATGCCACCGGGGCGGCAGTCGCCGTCACGTTGGTCGCGCAGGTTGTCGCCGTCGTTGTCGAGGCCGTCGAAGCAGGTCGAGTTGTTGTGCTGCTCGACGCCGCTGAAGCCGGGCTGACAGTCGAGGTCGAACTGGTCCGTCCGGCCGTCGACGTCGTTGTCGATGCCGTCGAAGCACGTCGGGTTGTTCTGCGGGTCGATGGCGGCGGCGGACCGCAGGCCCGCTCCCAGAGAGCCGATCAAGGTCAGCGATAGGAGTATCGCCATGAGGGAACGGCGTCGACGCATTATCCACCCGATCTTCTGTGTCAGCCGCGACGGTGGTCGCGTGGCCCCAAGTCCAGACTGCTGATGGTTCTCTAACAGACCAGATGGGCCAGGTCAATCAATGGTTACCGCTCGGTACTATGGGCGGCCTCCGCGGCCACGGAGGGAGCGCAATCGCTCAAGCCCGCACCTGGGGTGACCGAATAACCGCTACTCGTGCTGCGCCCCGAGATGGCCGAAACGCCGTCACGCGGCCGCCATCGCGTCCTCGGTGAGGAGGCGGAGCAGACGGGCCTGGACGTCCTTGAACCCGGGGTGGTCGACGATCGAGACCCGGTCCCGGGGGCGGGGGACGTCGACGGTGATCACGTCGCGCACCGACGGGCCCGGCGGGTTGCTCATGACCACGATGCGGTCCGACAGGAGGATGGCCTCGTCGATGCCGTGGGTCACCATCACCACGATCTCGGTGTCCGACTCGTTCCCCCACAGCGCCACCAGCTGGGACTGCAACCGTGCCCGGGTCAGCGCGTCGAGGGCACCGAAGGGCTCGTCGAGCAGCAGGGCCCGCGGCTCGACGGCGAAGGCACGGGCCACTGCGGCGCGCTGGAGCATGTCCCCCGACACCTGGCCGGGGCGCTTGTCCTTGTGCTCCCACAGGCCGACGGCGCTGAGGTAGCGCTCGGTGGCGGCGTCGGCCTGCTCGGCCGACCGGTCGGGACGGGCCGAGCGGGCCGCGATGCGGACGTTGTCGAGCAGGCTGAGCCGGGGCAACAGCGAGTAGTGCTGGAACACGACGGCCCGGTCCGGCCCCGGCCCGGTGACGGGTTCGCCGTCGAGGGAGACCGTCCCGGAGTCGGCCCGGAGGAGTCCGGCGGCCACGTTGAGCAGCGTCGACTTCCCGCACCCGGAGTGGCCGATGAGAGAGACGAACTCGCCCGGTTCGACCGTGAGGTCGATACCCCGCAGGACCTGCTGGCGACCCTTGCGGTCACGCTGGGCGAAGGACTTGGTGATGCCCTGCAGTACCAAGCTCATTGGCCGGCCCCCGGGATCGTCGGTGCGCCGGCGCCGACCGAGCGTCGAGGATCACCGGTGGCAACCGACGAGCCAAACCCGCTGGGCTGATGGTTCGCTCGCGCGTCGAGCTCTCTCACGGTTCGACCTCCTCGATGGCGACGGCCCGGCCGAGCCGGAGGAACAGGAGGTCGAGCACCAGGCCGACGGCGCCGACCAGGATGATCCCGGCGGCGACTTTGGGCAGGTCGCCGCCGTTGTACCAGATCCAGATCGAGTTCCCGATGCCGGTGACGGCTGACAGCATCTCGACGGCGACGATCACCATCCAGCCGATCCCCATGGACAGGCGCATACCGGTGACGATCGACGGCAGCGTGTGGGGGAACAGGATGTGGCGGATGTAGTTCCACCGCCCGAACTTGAACACTTTGGCCACCGCCCGTTGGTCCCGGGGGACCGAGGAGGCACCGGCGGCGGTGTTGAGCGTGATCGGCCAGAGGGCGGTGATGAAGATCACCCACACCGACGCCTTCTCGGCGTCCTTGAGCGCGAACAGCACGATCGGGAACCACGCCAGGGGAGACACCGGCCGCAGGAACTGCACGACCGGGTTCGCCGCGTCCCAGGCCCGTCGGGATGCGCCGAGCAGCATGCCCAACGGGACGCCGACGAGCACCGCGAACACGAACCCGGAGACCACCCGCTTGAGCGACGAGAACACGAGCAGGCCCACGCCCTGGTCGTTCGGGCCGTGGTTGTAGAACGGCGACGAGAGCATCGACACCAGCTCGCCGAACGAGTCAGCCGGCGACGGCACGTCGGGGGACTGGATGGCCACCAGCTGCCACAGGCCGACGAAGGTGGCCATACCCACGATCGTCCAGCCCAGCGTCGAGGCCGCCGAGCGGAGCCGGCCGGTACCACGGCGTTCGGGCTCGGGCTCGGGCGCCCCAGCCGGTGGGCCGTGCGTCTCGAGGGCCTCGGTTGCGACCGGCACCGTGAGGACTTCGGGAGCCACGGTCACCGATGCGTGAATGGTCATACCCGTGCCACCTCCTGCTCGGGTTTGCTGGGATCGAACGTCACGTCGTCGAGCTTCACGTCGAAGGGCGCCATGTCGTCGTCGGGCACGTCGATGCCCTCGGCGGTGGCCACTTCCCGGTAGAGGTCGGTGAGGATCAGCTCGTCGGCCAGGCCCTGGTAGTCGGGGGCGCCGCTCAGGAGCCCGAGCCGCTGGTACTGCGCCATGAACCAGATGGCGTGGGACCGGCGGGGGAAGCTGACGAGGCCGTCGCGGAAGAACCGCATCTGATCGCCCTCGAAGGTCTTGGTGCCGAGGCCCGCCCCGAGGTCGTACTCGCCCGTGAGCCGGCCCCGGATGTCGTCCGCCGGAGCGTTGACGTACTTCTCGGGGGAGATGATGTCGGCCGCCGCCGACCGGTTGGCGGGGTCGTCGAGCCACTTCCCCGCCTGGAGGACGGCGGCCATGACGTCGCGCAGCATGTCGGTCTTGTCGGCCGCGAACTTGGCGTTGCACACCAGGGCCTTCTCGGGATGGAAGTCCCAGAGGTCCTGGGTGGCGAGATGGGTGAAGCCGATGTCCTTCTGGACCGCCACCGCGCCCCACGGCTCTCCGACGCAGTAGCCCTGGATGTTGCCGACCTCCATGTTCTGCACCATCTGGGGTGGCGGGACCGGCTTGATGTCGAGCTTGGAGGCGTCGGCGCCGATCGCCTTCAGCCAGTACCGGAGCCAGATGTCGTGGGTGCCGCCCGGGAACGTCATGGCCAGCTTGGGGGCGTCCCGGCTGTTGAGGAGCTCGCCGGCCGCCTGCAGGTTGGCGTAGCCGACCTCGGCGAAGTCCTTGGCCAACGTGATGGCCTGGCCGTTCTGGTTGAGCATCATGGCGACCCGCAGGTCGCGGCTGCCGGCGCCGCCGATGCCGGTGGCCACCGAGAACGGCATGCTGAAGAGCACGTGCCCGAAGTCGATCTGCCCGTTCAGCAGGTTGTCACGGGTCGCCGGCCAGGACGCCTGCTTCTCTATGGTGACGTCGAGGCCTCGCTCGGCGAAGTACCCGTTCTCCTTCGCGATGATGAGCGGAGCGCAGTCGGTGAGGGCGATGAACCCGGCCTTGGCCTTGCGCAGGCCGCCGCCTGACGCGCCGGTCGAAGCGGTCGACTGGCCGCTCGACGTCGTCGCCGTCTCCGGATCGTCGCCGCAGGCACCGAGCAGCGACCCGGCTGCGGGTACGGCAACGGCCGCGCCTGCCAGCCGGAGGAATCCTCGTCTGTCCATGGCCGGCGACGGTAGGAAGACCGCGGAGACGATCTGTTTCCGCGCCGTGACGCGACCGTGAACGGCCCCTCTCCCGGGCTGGCGGCCGAGCGTGATGTCCGTCTCGTCACCAGATGGTGAACCGCGCCCGCCGCGAATCTTCTCGGCGTCTGATGGCAGGAGCGATCGCGACCGCCGGGACCGTGCCGCTACCGTCGGGGCCGATGCTGCTGCGCACGCCCCCGGTCCGCGCCCTGGCCGCGGTCGTCCTGGTGGCGACGCTGGCGGGCTGCGGTGCAGGGAGCTCGGCCGACGCTCCCTCGGCGACACCGGTCGACGCCAGCTTCGAGCTGCTGGCGGGAGGGCGCTCGTCGCTGGCGGCGTTGCGGGGCAAGCCGGTCGTGGTGAACTTCTTCTCGTCCACCTGTATCCCGTGCGCATCCGAGATGCCGGCGTTCGAGCAGGTGAAGGGCGAGCTCGGGGACCGGGTGACCTTCCTCGGCATGAACGTTCAGGACACCGTGGCCGCCGGCCGGTCGTTCATCGAGACGGTCAAGGTGACCTGGGAGCTCGGGCGCGACCCCGACGGGTCGATCCTGCAGTCGCTCGGCGGGCTCGGTCTGCCCACGACATTGGTCCTCGACGCCGGCGGGCACATGGTGTTCAAGCACCTCGGCGCGCTCGAGGCCGACGACCTGCGGGCGGAGCTGGCCGAACTCGGGACCAGCTAGGCGTGTTCGACGTCCCGGTCGGGCTGGCGTTCACCGCCGGAATGGTGGCGACCGTGAACCCGTGCGGGTTCGCCATGCTGCCGGCCTACCTGTCGTTCTTCGTCGGCGCCGACGGCGAGGGCAAGGGCGCGGGCGGCGCCGGCCCGAGCACGGCCCGGGCCGTGGTCGTCGGTGTCTGCGTCACCGCCGGGTTCGCGGCCGCCTTCGGCACCGTCGCCCTGGTCGTGAACCTGTTCAGCGACGGCGTCTACGACGTGGCCCCGTGGCTGTCGTTGGTGATCGGCGCCGCCCTGGTCGTTACCGGCATCGCCTACGTCGCCGGGTTCCAGCTCAACGTGAAGCTCCCCCACCTGGAGCGGGGCGGGCGCACCACCGGGGCGGGCTCGATGGTCCTCTTCGGCATCTCCTACGCGGTGGCGTCGATCGGGTGCATGCTGCCGCTCTACGCCCCGGTCTTCGCCACCAGCTTCAACCGGGGCCTGACGTCGGGCATCGCCTATTTCGCGGCCTTCGTCGCCGGGTTCGGGCTGCTGGTCACCGGGCTGACGGTAACCCTGGCCCTGGCTCGGCTGACGCTGGTGCGCGGGCTGCGCCGGGCACTGCCCTACGTCAACCGGGTGGCGGGAACGCTGCTGGTGCTGACCGGCGCCTACATCGCCTACTACGGCACCGTCGAGATCCGCACCGGGCAGGGCCAGGGCGTGCCCGACAGCGCCGTCGTCGACGTGGTCACCCGGTGGTCATCGGAGGCCCAGAACTGGATCGCCGAGCGCAGCACCACCCTCGGCTGGCTGCTGGCGGTGGCGGTGGCCGCCGGCGTGGGCAGCCTGGTCATGCTGCGGGAGCGGCCGGCCCGGAAGCGCTCGACCAGCCGCACCTGACCGGCCGGCGACCGAAGGCGTGCCCGAGGCGTACGGGAACCGTGCGAAGGGTAGTCGCCGCAGCGGCCGCCAGGCCGCCGGCGACAGTCTGCGCAGGCAGGAGCGAAGCGACGCCCGCAGCAGACGAGCGAGCACGTACGCAGCGGCCGCCAGGCCGCCGGCGACAGTCTGCGCAGGCAGGAGCGAAGCGACGCCCGCAGCAGACGAGCGAGTCGCTACGGGGACAGACGCGATCTGTCCCACCCCCCCGCGGCCCGTCGGTAGAGGACGCGGTCGTGGCGGCGGTCGGGACGGGCCTGCCAGAACTCCACGTAGTCGGGGGCCAGTCGGAACCCGCCCCAGTGCGAGGGCCGGGGGACCGGCGCCGCCGCGAAACGGGCCTCGAAGTGGTCGACGCGACGATCGAGCCAGGCCCGGTCGGGGATGGTCTCGCTCTGCTGGGAGGCCCAGGCGCTGATCTGGCTGGCCCGGTCCCGGGTGGCGAAGTAGGCGTCGGAGGCACCGTCGTCGAGCCGCGCCACCGGCCCGGCGACGATGACCTGACGGTGCATCGGGAACCACGGGAACGTCAGCGATGCGTAGGGGTTTGCCTCCAGGTGCCGGCCCTTCTGGCTGCGGTAGTTGGTGAACCACACGAAGCCGTCCCGGTCGACGCCCTTGAGCAGGACGTGGCGCCCCCGGGGACGGCCCTGGCCGTCGGCGGTGGCCAGCACCATCGCGGTGGGCTCGGCCAGGCCGGCGGCGACGACGTCGTCGAACCAGCGGCCGAACTGGGCGAACGGGTCGGCGTCGACGTCGTCGGGGCCCATGGCTACTCCCTACCAGGTCGGGGCCATCGGCGACCGTCGCCGGCGCGGCGCAGGAGCGACGCCCGCAACAGACCAGCACGCTCAGCACAGACGGAGTTGTTCGTCCCCGGCCGTCATCCCGACTCTCGACGAGCGCACGGCCACGGCCGCGGCCGCGCCTCGGTCCTGGGGGACCGACCGCCGGCCCGAGCTCGAGCCGGCCCGGCGGCGAGCGGCGGTCACCGTCGCCTCCAGGTGCTGGCGGTCGGCCGTGGAGGCGTAGGCCCGGTCCCGGTAGCGACGGGCGTAGTCGTCCAACAGCTGCGGATGGGTGCCGGCCAACCGCGACAGGAACACCTCCCTCACTCCGGGCCGCAGGTGCAGGAGGGATGCCGATGTCGACACCGCGCCGGCGCCGGCGCACGCCCGCAGCACCGCTTCGATCTGGTCGGGCCGGTCCGACAGGCCCGGCAGTACCGGTGCCACCAGCACCCCGCAGGGAACGCCGGCGTCGTTGAGCCGGGCGACGGCGGCCACCCGGCGGCGGGGATGGGGTGTGCCAGGTTCGGTGGCCTTCCACACCTCTTCGTCGAGCGTGCCGATCGAAAGGTTGACCTTCACCAGCCCCCGGCCGGCAGCGAGCGCCAAGAGGTCGAGGTCGCGCAGCACCAGCGTCGACTTGGTCAGCACCGAGAAGGGGTTGCCGTGGTCGATGAGGGTCTCGATGAGGCCCCGGGTGAGGCGGTACTTGCCCTCGCAGCGCTGATAGGGGTCGGTGTTGGTCCCCATGGCGATGGCATCTCCGGCCCAGCGCCGGCGGTCCAGCTCGTGGCGCAGGCGGGACACGGCATTGACCTTGACCACGATCTTCTCCTCGAAGTCCCGGTCGGCATCGAGATCGAGGTACGTGTGCGTCGGCCGGGCGAAACAATAGGTGCAGGCATGCGAGCAACCCCGGTAGGCGTTGATCGTGTAGCGGAAACCGAAGGGGGCGGTGGCGCCCAGGTCGTTGACGATGCGCTTGGCCCGCACGTGGAGGAACTCCAAGCCCCGGAACTCACCTCGGCCCGGCTCCCGCTCGAAGACCGACTGTTCGAACAGGGCGCCCTGGTCGGGCTCACGGTCGGCCAGCTCCCAGCGGAGTTGGCGGCGCCCCTCGTCGGCGGCCATCAGCGCCCGGAGGGATGCCGACCGCGGTTCACCCCGGTCAACGTAGCCGGCCGATGCCCACAAGTCGAACACACGTTCCCGTTGGCCGACCGGGTGATTCGTGCTGGTCGGCGCCGCCGTGCATCGCCACTCCGCCGCCAGCGGCGGTGCACGACGGTCGGCCGGGGGCGGGCTACACGTTGAAGTCCAGGCCGTAGGTGCCCTTGAGGCCCTCGAGGCAGAACGGGCGCTGGGGGCATTCGGGCGGGCCGCCGAGGACGAGCGCCTCGGTGACGCCGGCCAGGTCCGAGACCGTCTCGAGACCGAAGCGGTCAGCCGTCTCCTGGGTGACGACGAACGTGTTGACGCTGTCGGCCGGCGCCGGCTCGGTCAGGGTGATGCCTTTGGGGCCGGCCAGGGCCCGGGCCTCAGCGACGGTGTCGTCGAGGTCGGCGGTGGCGTTACCGCCGTAGAAGGTCAGCAGGGTGCCCACGAACTCGGGGACGAGGTCGAGCTCGCCGCTCTCCAGCGCCGGCAGGTAGGCCTCCCGGGCACCGAACTGGGGCTTGTAGTCGACCGTCACGCCCGCCGCGGCGAGGGCCTGGCCGTAGACCTGGGCCGCGATCTCCGATTCGGCGAAGTTGGCGCTGCCGACGACCATCGTGCCGGTGGCCGTCAGCTCGCCGGGCAGAGCGGCCTGGGTGAGGAACGTGCCGGCGACGTCGTCGGGGTTCTGGCCGTCGATGGAGACCGCCTGCACCAGCTCCTGCACCGCCTCCACGGTGAGCTTCTCGCTCACCACGTCGAGCACGGCGACGACCTCGGGGGAGGCCGAGTCGGTACGCACCGCGGGCACGAAGTTGTCGACCGGCTGCAGCTCCCTGTCGTCCTCGAGGGCCACCCAGTCGTTCTTGGGGATGGCGCCGTCGGAGGAGTCCAGCAGGGCGATGTCGATGTCGCCCTTCTCCAGCGCCGCCTTGGTGAGCGGGCCTCCGGTGTCGAGGGCGACGAAGGAGAACGTCGCCCCCGAGGGCGGCGCCGAGGACGAATCGCTCCCCGACGCTTGCGAGCCGTTGTCCGGGCCCGATGGCGAGCTCTCCTCGCTGTCGTCGCCGCAGCCGGCGAAGACGAGGGCGGCGGCGACTGCCAACGCGATCATCCTGCGGGGCGATCGCCCTTCGGAGAACCGGGCGCTACGTGATCGTCTCATGGTCAATGCCTTCCTACGGGGACGGTGTCGCGACCACGGCGGCCGCTCTCGTCGCTGCCAGCTCTGAGCGCATTCCTCGGGGCGTGAGCCGGCGCTGGGCCAGGCCCAGCACCACCTCGGTCGCCAACGAGAGCGCGGCCACGAGCAGTGCGCCGACGAAGATCTGGGTGTTCTGTTGGGCGGGCGTGGGTAGCGAACGCCCGTCGATGATGTAGCGGCCGAGGCCGCCGGCGCCGACGAAGGCGGCGATGGTGGCGGTGGCCACGACCTGGACCGAGGCGGTGCGCACGCCGGCCATCAGTAAGGGGACGGCCATGGGGAGCTCGACGCGCCGCAGGACCTCGGCGTCGGTCATACCCATGCCCCGGGCCGAGTCGCGGGCCTCGTCGGCGACGTCCGCCACCGCGGTGTAGGCGTTGGTGACCAAGGGCGGCACGGCCAACGCCACCAGGGCGACGAAGGTCGTGAACGAGCCGATCACCGGCAGCGCGAGGAGGCCGAACATCTGGGTCCCGAGCACGAGGATGGCGAAGCTGGGGATGGCCCGGCCGATGTTGGACAGGTTGGTGGCCACCGCCCCGTACCGACGTTTGTGGCCGAGCCACACCGCCGGCGGGAGCGCCAGCACACAGGCTGCGGCCACGGCGCACAGCGAGTACTGCAGGTGTTCGCCCAACCGGGCGGGTACGCCGAAGTCGCCCCGCCAGTGGGCGGGGTCGTTGAGCCAGGTGCCCACGTCGCCGAAGAGGCCGGCGAACGTCACCTCGCCCGCCGGTCGGCACGGTTGGCTGCGTCGGCGGTGGCCCATGGGCTCAGCAGCCGTTGTGCCGCCAGGAGGGCCACGTCGACCACGACCGCCAGCGCGACCGACAGGGCGATCCCGACGGTGATGGCGGTCCGGATGGGCCGGTTCTGGCCGACGTAGATGAGGTTTCCGAGGCTGGGGATGGCGAGCAGCCCGGCCACCGCGGCGAGGCCGATGGTGGTGACGGTAGCCACGCGGACGCCGGCGACGATGGCCGGTAGGGCCAACGGCAGCTCGACCCGCAACAGCCGGCGGAGCCGGCCGTAGCCCATGCCGTCGGCCGCGTCGCGCACCTCGGCGGGAACCCCGTCGAGGCCTTCCACCACGTTGCGCAACAGGATCAGCAGCGTGTAGCCGGTCAGCGGTATGAGCGCGGTCGTCCGGGACAGCCCGGTGACGGGGATGAGGAGGGCGAAGGCAGCCAGCGACGGGACCGTGTACAGCACCCCGGTCACCGCCAGCGATGGCGGGTAGAGCCATCGCCATCTCGCCGCCGCGATGCCCAGGGGCAGGGCGATGGCCAGGCCGATCCCCACTGCCATAGCGGTGAGGGCGATGTGCTCGGTGAGCGACGATGAGATCAGGTCGGTGTTGCGGCCCACCCAGTCCCACCACAGCCAGCGATCGACGTTGCTGGCCAGCACCGGGCCGAGGCTATCGCCGTGGCCCTCTGGGGGCCGGGGGGACGCAGCCCCCCAGCTAGCGTTGCGCTCTTGATCCGGCTCGATCGGGTGTCGAAGCGGTACCCGAACGGGCAGGTGGCGGTGCGGGAGCTGTCGCTCGATGTCCCCGACGGTGAGATCTGTGTGCTGGTGGGCCCGTCCGGGTGCGGGAAGACCACGACCATGCGGATGATCAACCGGCTCATAGAACCGACGTCAGGACGCATCGAGATCGACGGCGAGGACGTCACCGCCGCAGACCCGGTACAGCTCCGCCGGCGTATCGGCTACGTGATCCAGCAGGTGGGCCTGTTCCCCCATCAGACGGTGGCCGAGAACGTCGCCACCGTGCCCCGGCTGTTGCGCTGGCCCAAGCCCAAGGTGACGGCCCGGGTCGACGAGCTGCTGGCGCTGGTGGGCCTCGACCCGGCCACGTTCCGGGACCGGTACCCCAACCAGCTCTCGGGGGGGCAGCGCCAGCGAGTGGGGGTGGCCCGGGCACTCGGCGCCGATCCTCCCGTGCTGTTGATGGACGAGCCCTTCGGGGCCATCGACCCGATCAGCCGCGAACGCCTGCAGGACGAGTTCCTGCGCCTGCAGGCCGAGGTCCGCAAGACCGTCGTGTTCGTGACCCACGACGTCGACGAGGCGGTGAAGCTCGGCGACCGCATCGCCATCCTCGCCGAAGGCGGCGAGCTGGCCCAGTACGCCACGCCGGCCGAGGTCCTCGCCCGGCCCGCCAGCGACTTCGTGGCTGGTTTCGTCGGCGACGACCGGGCGGTGAAGCGGCTGCGGGTCGCCGGCTTTTCGATCTCGGACCTCGACCAGCCCGTGACCGTGGGGCACGACCTCGACGTCGCCACCGCCCGTGGCACCCTCGAGGACGCCGACGCGGCCTTCGCCCTCGTCGTCGACGACGACCGCCGCATCGTCGGCTGGGTGACGGCGGCGGCGTTGGCCGGCGCCTCCGGGCCGGTATCGGGCGTACTGGCGCCGGCGCCGGCCCGGGTGAGCGTCGGGGCGTCGCTGCGCGAGGCGCTGAGCGAGCTGTTGCTGTACGACTCGGGCTTCGTCGCCGTGGTCGACGAGCACCGACGACTGTGCGGGGTACTGACGCCGGAGACGCTCTACGCCGCCGTGCGACGTTCCCAGCCCTGACGTGTCGCCCTCACTCGGTCGCTTCGCTCCCTCCGTTCAGGCGAGTTCAGATGGCGCCCGCCTCCGACGGGCTCGAACGCCTGCGAGCGGCGAAGCCGCCCTCCGGCGGATATGCGGGGGTGCCCCCCGCACCCCCTGCGGCTGCGCCGTACAGGACGGGCACGCAGCGGATCACCGCCATCCCGAGGCCCTCACGAGCGAGCCTCCGTACGCCGCCCGACATCCTCCTGTCGGAGCAGCGCGTTTTCAGCCGATCGTCGTGGTCCCGCCCATGTAGGGGTGCAGGACTTCGGGAAGCTGGATCGAGCCGTCGGGACGACGGTGGGTCTCGACCAGCGCCGCCCAGACCCGGGGCCAGGCCAGCGCCGAACCGTTGACGGTGTGGGCGATCTCGGTGGCAGGACCCCGGTCGTCCCGGCCGGCGCCGGGGGCACGGCGGTAGCGGACGTTGGCCCGGCGGGCCTGGAAGTCGCCGTACCAGGACACCGAGGAGACCTCGAGCCAACGGTCGACCCCGGGGGCGTACACCTCGACGTCGAAGGTGCGGGCGCTCGAGAACCCGAGGTCGCCGGCGCACAGGTCGAGCACCCGGTAGGCCAGCCCGAGGTCGGCCACGAGGGCGATGGCCCGCTCGAGGATGTCGTGGTGGGCCGCCGGCGCCTGCTCGGCGGTGGCATAGGCGAAGAGCTCGACCTTGTCGAACTCGTGGCTGCGCAGGAGGCCCCGAGTGTCGGCGCCGGCTGATCCCGCCTCCCGGCGGAAACACGGCGTGTAGGCGCAGAAGCGAGCCGGCAGGGCGGCCTCGTCGAGGACCTCGTCACGGTGCATCGAGGTGAGCGGCACCTCGGCGGTGGGGATGGCCCACAAGTCGTCGCGCTCGAGGTGATAGGCGTCGTCGGAGAACTTGGGCAGGTGCCCCGTCGAGGTCATCGTCTCCGTCCGCACCAGCGTCGGGGGCCGGACCTCCTGGTAGCCGTCGGCGCCGGCGCTGTGACGGTCGAGCGCGAGCTGGGTCAACGCCCGCACGAGCCGGGCGCCGAGACCGCGGTACATGACGAACATCGAGCCCGAGAGCTTGGTGGCCCGGTCGAGGTCGAGCAGGCCGAGGGCGGCGCCGATGTCCCAGTGGGGCACCCGCTGGTGCTCGCCGTAGCCGCCGGGTTTGTAACCGGTCACGGACAGGACCGGGTTGTCGTCGGCGCCCGCACCGTCGGGGGCCTCGGCCGACGGCAGGTTGGGGACCCGCAACAGCACGGCCCGGGCCTGCTCGGCCAGGGCGTCGTGGCGGGCGGCAAGCTCGGACTCCCGCTGGCCGAGGTCACGGCTCTGGGCCTGCAGGGCCTCGGCGTCGTCGGGGCGGCCCGAAGCGCGCATGCGGCCGACGTCCTTGGAGATGGCCTTGACCTGGGCCCGCAGCGCGTCGCGCTCGGCGACGACCTCCCGCTGTTGGCGGTCGAGCCCGGCGACGACGTCGAGCTCGGCCGCCACCGACGGGTCGCCCCGCCGCGCCAGCGCGGCCTTCACCCCGTCGAGGTCGGAACGGATCCGGCGGACGTCGAGCACCCCGGGAGGCTACAAAGAGCCGCCCGCGCTGCCGGCACCCGTTCCGATGGAGCCGGGCGTCGGGACAGCCAGTAGCTTCGCCCCTTCGTATGCCGGCGATCGAGGTGGCCCGGTTGGCCGTCCGGTTCGGCGACGTGCAGGCCGTGGCCGGGGTCTCCTTCACCGTCGACAACGGCGAGGTGGTGGCCCTGCTGGGACCCAACGGCGCCGGCAAGACGACGACTGTCGAGACCCTGGAGGGGTACCGGTCACCGACCTCGGGGACGGTCCGGGTGCTCGGTCTCGACCCGGTGGCCGACCACGGCGCCCTGGCCCCCAAGGTCGGGGTCATGTTGCAGGAGGGTGGCGTGTACCCCGGCATCCGTCCCCTCGAGGCCGTCGAGCTGTTCGCGTCGTACTACGACCGTCCCGCCGATCCGGTCGAGCTGCTGGAGCGGGTGGGGCTGGGCGAGCGGCGGTCGGTGGCCTGCCGGCGGTTGTCGGGAGGCGAACGGCAACGGTTGTCGCTGGCGCTGGCGCTGGTGGGCCAGCCCGAGGTGGCCTTCCTCGACGAGCCGACGGCGGGCATCGACGTCACCGGCCGCCGGCTCGTCCGCGCCGTGATCGGCGAACTGCGCCGCCGCGCCGCCGTGTTGGTCACCACCCACGACCTCGACGAAGCCGAACGGATCGCCGACCGCATCGTGATCATCGACCGGGGACGGGTGCTGGTGAGCGGGACGCCGGCCGAGCTGGTGCGCTCCCCCGACGGCGGGGAGATCCTCTTCGCGGCGCGGCCCGGCCTCGACCGCATCGGCATGGGCCAGGCGTTGTCGGCGACCGTCGAGGAAATGTCGCCCGGCGAGTACCGGGCCGCCCTGGCGCCGACACCGTCGAACGTGGCCGCGCTCACCGCGTGGCTGGCCGAGCGCGACCTCGCGCTCGGCGACCTGCGGGCCGGGCGTCAACGGCTAGAGGACGTGTTCACCCGGCTCACCGAGGCCGACGCCGAGCCCCGGGAGGATGCTGGCGCCGGCCCCAGGGCCGCGCCGGGCCACCGGGCCCGACGCCGGCGGCACCGGCGATGAGGGCGCTGGTCGCCCAGACCCGCACCGAGCTGGTGTTGACGCTGCGACGGGGTGAGTCGCTGTTGTTGGTGTTCGGCATCCCGCTGTTGCTGTTGGCGTTCTTCTCGGTCGTCGACGTGCTGCCCGTGGGCGACGCGGCCGAGCCCGTCGACTTCCTCGCCCCCGGCATCCTCGCCCTGGCCGTCATGTCGACCGGCATGGTCCAGCTGGCCATCGGCACCGGGTTCGAGCGCCAGTACGGGGTGCTCAAGCGGTTGGGGGCCACCCCGCTGGGCCGCCCTCGTCTGCTGGCGGCGAAGACGCTGGCCATCGCCGCGGTGGAGGCCGTCCAGGTGCTGCTGGTGGTGGTGTTGGCGCTGCTGCTCGGCTGGTCGCCGGTGGCCGAGGCCGGGGCGGTGGTGGGCCTGGTGGTGCTGGGCACCGTCGCCTTCGCCGGCATCGGCCTGCTCATGGCGGGCACGTTGCGGGGCGAGGTCACCCTGGCCGCTGCCAACGGCCTGTACCTGGTGCTGCTGCTCACCGGCGGCATGGTCTTTTCGGTGTCCGAGCTGCCGGCCGCGGTGCGGGTGGTGGCCGAGCTGTTGCCGGCGGCCGCCCTGGCCGACGGGCTTGCCGGCACCCTCAGCGGCACCGACTGGCACCCGGCCCGGGACTGGGCCGTGCTCGGCGCCTGGGCCGTGGTCGGCCCCGCCCTGGCGGCGCGCTACTTCCGCTGGGAGTAGGGGCGCGGCGCGGTCAGCTCTGCTCTGTGGGGGCGGGGACGCCGAGCCGGTCGAGGCGGTCGAGCTCGTCACGCACGTCGTCCCACGTCAAGACGTCCCGTTCGGTGACCAGTACGCCGGCCCGGTCGGCGGCCTCGTGGCGGTGTGCCCACTTGAAGAAGAGGCTGAGGATGACCATCCACAGGAACGCGCCGGCGCCGAGCTTCATCAGAACGCCGGCGGCCTGCTGGTCGGTGACGGGCCCGACGCCCCACAGCTGGTAGGCGTGCTCGTAGGACGAGTAGATCGGGTTCTCGGCGAAGATCAGCCAGGCCGAGGGCACGGTGGGCACAATCGACTGCAGGAACAGGTACAGCATCTGGCCCGGCAGGGACAGGCGCAGTTCGGGCAGCGGGCCGCACACCGGCAGCCACATCATCAGCGCCGACATGAACAACGCGGTGTGGACGAGGTAGTGGACCAGGGCGACGTCGATCGACAGGTTCACCAGCGCCGGCCAGTGGGTTGCCACGAAGACGGCGTTGAAGACCAAGCCCGCCACCAGCGGCTTGAACAGGGCACGCAACCCCCGGCCCGCCAACGGCCCGCTCACGATGAGCCGGGCCAGCCATGGCGGCGTGGCCAGCAGGAAGAGGGGGGCGACGATCATCGACATCAACAGGTGCTGCACCATGTGCACGACCAGGAGCCCCTCCTCGGCCGTGTCGTGGACCGGCCAGTCGGCCGAGACCCACAGCAGCAAGATGGCGGTGACGAACCACGCCTTCTGACGTCGGGTGACGATCGGCGAGCCGTCCCGCACCACCTTGGGGCCGATGACCCGTACCGCGTACAGGGCCAGGCCGACGATGCCGGCGATCAGCAGCCAGACCTCGGGGTGCGGCTGCCAGCGCCAGGGGTCGAACGTCACGACGCTCCGGCGGGCGGCGGCATCAGCGTCGGCCTCGGCCCGCTACACGAAGACGTGGAAGGTCATGAGCACGACGCAGTAGACGAACGTGGCCAGGGCCAGGCCGATGATGAAGAAGCGCCGGAACACCTTGCTGTCGAAGCGCAGGTGCATGAAGAACATGGCCACCGTGGCGAACTTGACCACCATCATCACCACCAGCGTGACGAGCAGCAGCCCGAAGTTGTCGGTGAACGCCGGGATGTAGGAGACGGCGATCTCGGCCCCGGTGACCACGGCCAGGAACAGCGCCACGTAGACGTAGGTGAGGTCGGTGGGATGGGCGTGCCCGTGCTCGGCGTGGAGATCGGCCGGCGCCCCGTGGCTGGTGTCGGTGGCCATGCGTGGGTGTGCCTCTCCTACGGGATCAGGTAGACGACGGTGAAGATGAGGATCCACACGATGTCGACGAAGTGCCAGTACAGCCCGATGATCTCCACCGTCTCCGCCCGGGCCTGGCCCAGGCGCCCCCGCATCGACATGATGACCAGCGACATGAGCATGACGATGCCGATGCTCACGTGCACGCCGTGGAACCCGGTCAAGGTGTAGAAGGCGGTGGCGCCGACGTTGGTCGTGTACCCCATCCCCTCCTTCACGAAGGAGGTGAACTCGTAGACCTGGCCGGCGATGAAGATGGAGCCGAGCAGCGCCGTTGTCGTCAGCCACACCCGTAGGTTGCGGTGGTCGCCCCGTTGCCCGGCCGACAGGGCCAGCACCATCGTCAGCGAGCTCATGAGCAGCACGAAGGACGACACCGAGGTGAAGGGGATGTCGTAGAGGTCATGCGGGCGGGGGCCCCGCAGCGCGGTGTTCTTGTAGAGCAGGTAGGTGGAGATCAGGCCGCCGAAGAGCAGGCAGTCGGAGGCCAGGAACACCCACATCCCCAGCTTCTCGTTGGACACGCCCGTGACCGTCCACCCGTGCTCGCCGGGCTGGGCGTCGTGGTGGCCTTCGGGGTGCGGGCCGGCCGGCGGCGTGCGGACCTCGGGGGGGACGCTGACAAGCTCGCTCACGACTGGTCGCCCTCGGCGTCGGAGCTGCCGGCACCGACCGCGGCCAGCTCGCCGTCGCCCCCGGCCAGGGCACCGGCGGTGTCGTCGCCGCCGTCGGGGCTCCCGGGGGGCTCTCCCCCGCCGTCGCCGGCTTCCTCCTCGAACGCCGGCTCGAGGCCGATGCCGACCATGCCGGCAACGAGGACGAAGCCCCCGACGGCGGCGAAGGCCAGGTTGAAGATGAGCCCGTAGCCGATGAGCGGGAGGCCAGCGGCCAGCACGATCGGCCAGTACGAGGGGGACGGCAGGTGGGGATGGGCGGTGCCGGCCTGCACGACATCGGCGGACTTGGCGATGGGCACGGGCCGGCCGGCGTCGTCCTCGCCGTACTTGCGGTGCCAGAACTCGTCGAGGTGGGTCACGACCGGGACCTCGTCGAAGTTGTGGGGCGGGGTCGGCGACGGGACCATCCATTCGAGGGTCCGGCCGTCCCAGGGGTCGGCCTCTGCCACCAGCTGCTCCCGCTTCGCCTTGCGGTAGCTGTGGCGGATGTTGTGGAGGAAGATCAGCACCGACAGGGCGATCACGAACGAACCGATGGTCTCGACCATGTTCCAGAAGTTGAACCCGTAGCCGTCGAGATAGGTGTACGTCCGACGGGGCTGGCCCATCAGCCCGACGATGTGCATGGGGCCGAACGTCAGGTTCATGCCCAGCAGGACGAGCCAGAAGTGCCAGTTGCCGAGGCGTTCCGACAGCCGGTGGCCGAAGACCTTGGGCCACCAGTAGTAGAAGCCGCCGAAGAACATGAGCAGCGACCCACCGAAGATCACGTAGTGGAAGTGGGCGACGATGTAGTACGTGTCCGTCTGTTGCAGGTCGGACGGCGACACCGAATGCGTCACCCCTGACAGGCCGCCGATGGTGAACATCCCGACCATGGAGATGGCGAACTTCATCGCCACCGTGAAGCGCAGCTTGCCCCCATAGAGGGTCCACACCCAGTTGAGGATCTTCACCCCGGTGGGGACGGCGATGAACATCGTCGACAGCGAGAAGGCGGCGACCGACAGCGGCCCGATGCCGGAGGCGAACATGTGGTGCGCCCACACGCCCCAGCCCATGAAGCCGATGGCGATGCCCGACGCCACCATGAACGTGTAACCGAAGAGCGGCTTGCGGCTGAACACCGGGAGCACCTCCGACACCATGCCGAAGGCGGGCAGCACCAGGATGTAGACCTCGGGATGGCCGAAGAGCCAGAACATGTGCTGCCAGAGGAGCGGGTCGGCGCCGGCCGCGGCGTCGAAGAAGCTGGCCCCGAACAGTCGGTCGAAGGTCAGCATGAACAGGGCGACGGAGATCACCGGCATGGCGAACACCAGCAGCAACTGGGTGATGAAGCCCATCCACGTGAACACCGGCATCTTCATCAGCGTCATGCCCGGTGCCCGCAGGTTGACCACCGTCACCACCAGGTTGATGGCGCCGATCAGCGACGCGAACCCGGTGATCTGCAGCCCGATGGCGTAGAAGTCCATGCCGTGGGTGGGCGAGAAGATGACGCTGGTGTTGGGGGCGTAGGCGAACCATCCGCCGTCGGGGGCGCCGCCCAGCAGCCACGACGAGTTGAGGAACAGGCCCCCGAAGAGGAACAGCCAGAAGCTGAGGGCGTTGAGCCGCGGGAAGGCGACGTCGCGCGCCCCGATCTGCAACGGCATGAAATAGTTCATGAACGCTGCGCCCAACGGGATCACGACGAGAAAGATCATCGTCACGCCGTGCATGGTGAAGATCTGGTTGTACTGGGCCGCGTTGAGGACGGTCCCGTTGGGATGGGCCAGCTGCAGGCGGATCAGCAGGGCCTCGATCCCGCCGATGATGAAGAAGAAGATCGCCGCGGCGCCGTACATGATCCCGATGCGCTTGTGGTCGACCGATGTCAGCCACCCCATCACCCCGGTCGGCTCGCCGGGGCGGCTGAACGCACCCATGGGGCGGTAGGCCGACACCTCCGGCTGGCCGGAGGGCAGGGCCAGCGGCGCCGCGGTTTCGCTGGTCGTCACATCAAGCTCCCGGGGTGGTGGGCGGGATGGCGCCGTCGGGATAGGGCCCGAGCGTCTCGAGGTAGGCGACGAGGCTGTCGACCTCTTCGGGGGGCAGGGCCAGGTTGGGCATGCCCCGGCCCTCGTCGGCGGCCATCGGCAACAGGGCCTCCGGGTTGCGCAGCCACGCTTCGAGCTGGTTGCGGTTGAACTCGAGGTTGCCGTTGGCGTTGGGGACCCAGAGCTGGAACTGGGCGCTGGCGAACACCTTGCGGCTCATCAGGTGGGTGAGGTCGGGGGCGTGGCCGGTGACGAGCGCCTCTACCCCCTCGGGGCCGAACTCGTTCACCCCGCCGATGCGGTGGCAGGAGGCGCACTTGGCCTCGAAGACGGCCAGGCCCTCGGCGGCGAGGCTGTCCTCGGCCGCGGTGGGCGCCTCTTCCTGCTGGTCGCGCACCCAGTCGTCCCAGTCGTCGTCCGAGAGCACCACCGCCCGCGCCCGCATGTTGGCGTGGGACAGGCCGCAGAACTCCTTGCACTGGCCGTCGAACTCGCCCACCTCGTCGGCCCGCATCTGCAAGCTCTGGGTGCGCCCGGGCACGGCGTCGCGGGTCCCCGCCAGGGCCGGGATCCAGAAGCTGTGGATGACGTCGCGGGAGCCGATCTCGAGGTTGACGGGCCGGTCGACCGGGATCACCAGCTCGTTGGCGGTGATGATCTCGGGAGTGCCGTCCTCGTCGAGGTCGTACTCGTAGGACCACCACCACTGGTGCCCGTAGACGTTGACGGTGACGGCGTCCGACGGCGACTTGCCGATGCGCAGCAAGGTCACCAGCGTGAAGATGGCCACGAGCACCAGGACGACGAAGGGCAGGACCGTCCAGGTGATCTCGATGGCGAAGTTCCCGTGGACCTGTTCGGGATCGGGTTCCCCCGACATCGAGCCCCGACGGTGACCGGTGTAGAGGACGTAGCCGAGGACGGCGGCGACGAGCAGGCCGACGACGCCGGCGGCGATGAACACCGGGACCTGCAACGTGTTGATCTGCTCGGCCGAACGGCCCGAGGGATGGAAGATGTCCTGGCGGGTCTCGCTGCAACCGGTCGCCACGAAGGCAACCGCGATCAACGCCCCGGCCCGGCCGGTCCGGGCCCGGCGGAGCCGGTGACGGGGGCGACCGCGCATGGTTGTGAAGAATTGCACGATCAGTGCCCGGCCTGCGATTCGGTCGGGAGCCCCGGGACGGGCTGGAGGCGATCGGGGGCCGTCGGCTCGAAATGGGCCTCGTGGGGGTGGTACTCGCGGCTGCCCTCAACCGCGCCGACGATGCCGGAGGCCAGAACCGCGAGGGCACCGGCCACGAGCAGGCCCCGGGCCAGCTTGCGCCCGCCATGGGGCATGACCGAGACGAGCACGGCGGCACCGAGCACGAGCACCGCCACCAGGCCGGCGACGATCCAGGCGCCCGACTTGGACAGCGCCAGCAGGGCCCGGGAGATGCCCAGTACCACCCCGACGATAGCGATCGCCCCGAAGAGGGGCACCTCGACCGGCATCATGAGCCGGTTGCGGATGCGCCGGTTCACCTCGGCGTCGCCGGTGGCCCGGTCGGCCCATGTCGACACCATCCACTCGAGGAGCACCAGGATCAGGACCAGCACGCCGAACACGAACAGCTGGGCGCTGACCACCAGGCCGAGCGCGACCGAGACCGCCCCGAACGCCCCGGCCAGGGGCCAATAGCTGGCCGAGGCAGGGGCAGGTACCTCGGGGACGGTGTCGGTCTGGGCGACGGCCGTGACGGCGTGGGCGTTGGCATCGCGAAAAGCGATGGTGACGCTGCCCAGGAACACGCTGACGATGAACGTGAAGACCAGGATGACGAGGCCGGTGTGCTCGCCGACCCCGCCATCGACGCCCAACGACAGCACGCCGTTGAGCCCGCCCCGGGCGCCGAGGCCGTACACCATGGCGCCGCCGAAGGCGAGGACGCCGAGGATGTAGAAGAACCTCGATCCGACGGTGAACATCCGGTCCATCGGGGCCTACTTCTTCAGGAAGATCGTGTACCAGAGAATGGCGTACACGAAGACGGTCACGTACCAGTAGATGGCAGCGGCGGCGATCCCCTCACGGTCGCGGCCGGAGTACTGGCCACCGAGCGTCCGGAACGCCATCAGGCCGACGAAGACCACACCGACGGCGGCCATGGCCATGTGGCTGCCCATGAGGGCGTAGAACATCATGCCGTAGCGGCTCCGCAATCCGATGTCGTACTGCGAGAAGCCGAACGCCATGCCGTTGAGATAGGCGCCGCCGAGCAGGGCGGTCAGGCCCAGGGCGAGGTAGGCGCGGGGACGGTCGTCGTGGGCGATGGCGTGCACCGCCCACTGCACCATGAACAGCGAGAGCAGCAACGTGGCCAGCCCCACCTGGGCCGGCGTGATCGGCAAGGCCGCGCCCTCGGGCAGGAACTCGCGGCCGGCGACGCTGGCGGCGTTGCGCTCGGACAGGTACACGGCGAGGAGGGCGGCGAAGGCCATGACCACGCCGCCGAGGGCCAGGGCGGTGCCCATGAACAGCACCCGGGGCCGGGGTACGGGCGGGGGCGGCGGGTGGCCGATGGCGATCTCGTCGACGCGTTCGGGGAGCAACGTGGGCGTCACCGTCGGTCCATTCTGTGGGGCTGCGCCCCACACCCATCGCCGCCGGGCGAGCTGGCACTCGCGCCGCCGACCTGAGGCGCTCGCTTCGCTCGCACCTCAGATGGCCTGTTCTTCTCGGAGATCGAGCAGCGGGGTGGCCGAGCGCACCGGGACCGAGGCCGGGTCCTCGGCCCATTCGAGGGAGTGGCCGCCCCACGGGTCGATGATGGGCTCGTCGTCGTCGTACTCGTCGGGCTTGCGCCGCAGCGCCTTGGTCACGTTGATCACGAACATGGTCATCCCCAGGAACAAGAGCCCTGCGCTCAGCACCGTGCCCAGGTTCAACAGGCCGACCCCGTGCCGCAGCGGCTCGGTGGCACGGATGTGGGAGCGTTGGTCGAGCATCCCGCTGAAGACGTCGAAGGTGGCCACGCCGCCGGCGCCGAGGAAGATGCACAGGGCCGTCAGCAGGCCCAGCATGTCGCCCGGCATCTTGCCCAGGATCAGGGGCCACCAGTAGTGGATGGAACCGACGAGGGCGAGCAGGGCGGCGCCGAGGGCGAAGTGGACCGGGGTGGTGTCCGCCGTCGTGCCCACCAGGTCGAGGGGGGTGATGACCCGCAGGGCGGCGGCCGACGCCCCGCCCAGCAACAGCAGCATCGTCATGATCGAGAACAGCAGCGGGCTGCCGAGCTGGAACCGGCCCCGCCACAGGGTGTCGACCATGCCGCCCATGATCCCGACGATGGGCAGCGCCAGCGAGAGGGCAACCACGATGTAGAGGAACTGCGTGGTGACCTGGGGAGCGTCGAACTGGCTGTTGGGGGCGATCCAATTGAAGCCGTAGAAGGCCCAGGCGCCGAAGGAGAACATCCCGAACATGGCGATGAACGTCAGCGTGATGAACCGGAAGCGTTGGCGGTTGCGGGCGAAGACCTGGACGGCGTCGGAGGCGAAGCCGATGGCAGGGATGGCGGCCGCGAACACCTGGGGCGGGGTCATGGCCCACCGCAGCCACAGGTCGATGCGGTTGGCGCCGCCGAACTCGAACACCCGGTAACGGCTGTCGATGTAGAGCAGCACGAGCAGGCCGAGCAGCACGCCCAGGCTGGCGATCCAGATGGTGGTGGTCACCAGCATCGACCACGCGAAGAACGGCGCTCGCTCCATGGTCATGCCCGGCGCCCGCAGGGCCAGCACGGTGGTACCGATACAGACCGACGCCACCAGCAGCGAGACCACCACCAAGGCGAACGAGATCAAGAAGAGGTCGACCGCCTGCTCGTTGCCACCGAAGGGGCCACCGTTGATCAGGTAGCTGATCACGACGAGGGACGACGAGAGCAGATAGGTCCAGTAGGAAGCCGCGGCGGCGCGGGGGAAGGCGACGGTCTGGGCCCCCACCTGCTTGGGGACGACCACAATGGCCACGCCGATCAGGGCCGGCAACAGGAACAGGAACACGGTCGACACGCCGTGCAGCGACAGCACCTGGCGGAAGACGTCGCTGTCGAGCAGGAACGTCGACGTCGTCTTGAGCCGCTCGACCCCGAGCGCCCCGCCCAGCGCGCCGCCGAGGGCGAGGAAGAGGAACGAGGTGGCCAGCCACAACCGGCCGATGACCTTGTGGTCGGCGCTGCCGAACAGACGGAACGTCCGGCCCGGGCCTTGAGGCTCGCCGGCGGCGTCGGTCTCGTCGGCGTCGATCTCAGGTGCCGGTCGGGTCTGCGTCGCCGTCACGGCCTGCTCCGGGCGGTGGTCGTCATCGTCCCCTCCCCGTTGCCGGCGACGGCCGGCCCGACCTTAGCTGCACCGCTCACAACCGGCCGCAGGCCGTCTCGGTCGGTTTCGAGCCAAGGCTCCGCCTCGGCCAGCGCGGTCCTCACAGCCCCGAGCGCACCAGCTGGTCGGCGGCCATGGCGCCGAAGAGCAGGGTGATGTAGGTGATCGACCATCCGAAGAGGCGCATGGCGCTGCGCCGGACCGCCACCTCGGCGCCCCCGTGGGGAGCCCCGTTCCCGAGGGCGCCGCCGGTGGTGGCGGCGGCGGCCAGCACCCCGCCCGCCCCGGCCCCGTCGTCGGCCGGCGCCAGGCGCAGCAACTGCACCGCGAACCAGGTGAACACCCCGCCGAGCACGATGGCCGAGCCCAGGTAGAGGTGGCCCATACCCGCCACCGGCGAGAACAGGACCGTCAGCGCCCACAGCAGGAGCGTGTAGAGGAGGATACGGGTCGCCACCGTCCGTGGCCCGGCCACCGAGGGCAGCATCGGCACGTCGGCAGCCGAGTAGTCCTCCCGGTACCGGATGGCCAGCGCCCAGAAATGGGGCGGGGTCCAGTAGAAGATGATGCCGAAGAGCACCAGCGGCGCCCAATCGAGCCGGCCCGTCACCGCCGACCAGCCCACCAGCACCGGTACCGCCCCCGCCGCGCCGCCGATCACGATGTTGTGGCTCGAGGTGCGTTTGAGCCACAGCGTGTACACGAAGACGTAGAACAGCGTGGCGCTGACCGCCAGGACCGCCGAGAGCGGGTTCACCGCCAGCCACAGGAACGCGAATGCCGCCGTTTCCAGCAGCAAGGCGAAGACGAGGGCGTTGCGGGGCTCGATGACGCCGGTGACCAGTGGCCGGTTGCGGGTGCGGTCCATCAGCTTATCGATGTCCCGGTCGACGTACATGTTGATGGCGTTGGCCCCGCCGGCGGCCAGCGTGCCGCCCAGCACGGTCGCCACCGTGAGCCACAGTCCGGGGAGCCCGGCCTCGGCCACCACCATCGTCGGCACGGTCGTGACCAGCAACAACTCGATGATGCGGGGCTTGGTCAACGCGACGTACGCACCGGCGCGCGAGCGCAGCGGGAGCCGGGCTGACGGGTGCATGACGCCCGCACACTAGGACGCGCGAAGCGTGGCGGACCAAAGCCCGATCCCGGCCGGTGGGGGCGACCGCCACAGGCACCGAGTGGCACTCGAAGGAGGCAGCGCGCGACCCTGCTGAGGGTGGCCGTCGTCCCCGCCCGTTGGTGGCCGTTGCCGCGTCTGGCGCCCGGGACCTACCACCGGGTGACGCTGTTCGCGCTGCTGGCGCTCGGCTTCATCGTCGTGACCGGCGCCGCTGTGCGCCTCACCGGTTCGGGCCTGGGGTGCCCGACGTGGCCGCAGTGCCAGGACGGGAGCCTCGCCCCCTTTCAGCCCGCCACCGGGCACCACGCCTGGATCGAGTTCGTCAACCGGGTCATCACCGGGCTGGTGTCCGTCGCCGTCGGCGCCGCCGTCCTGGGCTCCCTGCTGCGCCAACCCCGGCGCCGCGACCTTGTGCGCCTGTCCTGGGGCCTGGTCATCGGTGTGGCCGCCCAGATCGTGCTGGGCGGCCTGACGGTGCTGTTCCACCTGGCGCCGCTGTTCGTGATGGGCCATTTCCTGTTGTCGATGGTGCTGGTCGCCAACGCAGTGGTCCTGCACCACCGCGCCGGCCAGGCGGGCGGCGCCCAACGTCCGATCGTGGCCCCCGAGGTCCGCTTCATGGGACGGGCCCTGGTGGCGGCGGCCGGGCTCACCCTCGTCACCGGGACACTGGTGACGGCGGCCGGCCCCCACGGCGGTGACGAGCGCGCCCGCCGCCTCGACTTGTTCGTACCCGACATCGCCCGCCTTCACGGCGTGAGCGAGAACCTCTTCCTGCTGTCCACGCTGGCCACGCTGTGGCTGTTGCATCGGACCGGCGCCCCCGGCGTGGTGCGGCGGCGGGCCCAGGTGCTGCTGGCCGTCATGGTCGCCCAGGCCGCCGTCGGCTACACGCAGTACGCCACCGGCGTGCCCGTGCTGCTGGTCGGCGTCCACGTCTTCGGCGCCGTCTGCGTGTGGGTGGCGGTGCTGCGGTTCCAGCTCGGGCTGCGCCAGGCCGACGAGGAACCGCGCCCGGCGCCCGTGCCCCTCGTCGAGCCGGCGGTGGCGATGGGTGTGGGGACCAGCCCCATCGCATGACCGGCGCCCCCGGGCAGCCGGCGCTCCGTGCTGGCGGGCCCCCGCACGGACCGGCCTAGGCCGCGATTGAATGGCACCGATGCCGACCGAGACGATGCCGGCCGAGGTCGACCTGCCCGTCGACGACACCGCGGTCGAGCCCGACCGGCCCTGGGTGGTGATCGTGTGGAACGACCCGATCAACCTCATGGACTACGTCACATTCGTGTTCCAGAAGCTCTTCGGCTACAGCCTCGAGAAGGCGACCAGCCTCATGCTCGATGTGCACCACAAGGGCCGCGCCGCGGTGTCGAGCGGCCCGCGGGAGAAGGCCGAGCTCGACGTGTTCCGCCTCCACGAGCACGGCCTGTGGGCCACCATGCAGCACGATGACTGAAGGTTTCGTTCCGAAACCAAAGGTTTCGAAACGAGTCGACGGTGCCCGCCTACGGCGGGCTCGCACCGCCTGCGGGCGGCAAAGCCACCCTCCGGCGGACATGCGGGGGTGCCCCCCGCGCCCCCTGCGGCTGCGCCGTGCAGGACGCTCTCTCCGCTCGGGCCGGCAGTTGCAGGAGCTTGGAACCAACATCTCGGTCAACCCGTCCGCATGCCCGGGGTGGGAGCGGTGATGCGGCGGCGGGTCCGGCGGGGCCGGGAGGGGATGTTCCAAGTGCGGTTGCCCGACATCGAGCGCGACTTGCTGCTCAGCCTGGTCGGGCAATTGCGCGAACTGCTGGTCGCCGGTGAGCCCGACGGGCTCGAGCGGCTGTTCCCACCGGGCTACGCCAACGACGAGGAACGCAACCGGGAGTGGTCGGCGATCACCCACGACGAGCTCCTGGACAAGCGGCTGGCCTCACTCGACCTCGTCGAGAAGACGGCCTCGGCTCGCGAGGTCGACGAGGCCGGGCTGACGGCGTGGATGGCGGCGGTCAACGACCTGCGCCTGGTGCTCGGTACCCGGCTCGGCATCACCGAGGACGACGACGGGCTGGCCGAGCTGGGCGCCGAGGACGCCGGCGGCGCCGCCCCGGCGGTGTACGCCTACCTGACCCAGTTGCTCGGAGAGATCGTGTACGCCCTGGCCAACTGGTGACCTCACGTCGCGCCCCTTGTGTCCTTCCCGGCCCCACCCCCGGCCGGAGCATCCGACGGGCCAACCGGACCGGGCAGGGGCCGACGGGACCGGGCGACGTGCCGGTCACCCCAGCAACGGGGCGCAGGCGCCGATGGCTTCGCCGAAGGCGACGGCGGTCGACGGCACCGGCTCGTCGTCGGGCCCGAGGGACTGCACCTCGACGACCTGGTCGAAGCTGAGCCGCCGCAGGACGCAGTCGGAGGCGGCGAAGGCCGAGGTGACGTCGCCGTCGACCTGCTCCTCCAGTGCGCCCTGCATGAGGTCGGACCGAAAGCGGGCCACGTCGAGGGCCTCGAAGGACCGGTTGTTGACGACGGCCTCTGCCGTCGGGCCGGGATCGCAGGCCTCGACCAGCAGCTCGGGCCCCCGGTCGCCGACCGAGGCGGCGCCGGCCGGCATGGCCGCAGCCCAGTCGTCGAGCGCCCCCCGCAGGGTGGCGACCGCATCGGTGTCCTTGGCGGCGAAGGCAAGGCGCATGCAGGTGCGGCCCGACTGGTCATAGGCCACGTAGGCATCGCCGGCCCATCCGTCGGCTGCACCCAGTGCCCGGACCGGGTCGATGCGCTCGGCCAGCACCAGGTACAGCGCCACCGCGCCGAAGTCGCCCTCGTCGGTGCTCACCGCGATCCCCTCGGGCAGGGCCGGGGCCGCCACCGCCGTCACCGGGCGGTCGTCGAAATGGGCGCGGGGCGTGAGCAGTTCGTTGTCGGAGCCGGGAGGCGCCCGCAGGGCGGCGTCGACGCCACGGTCGCCCTCGCCCGCCTCGAGCAGTCGGACCAGGGGGGCACCCAGGATGTACGGGGCGCCCTGGAAGGCCTGGAGGGCCTCAGGGACCCCGCTCAGGCCGGCGCTGGCCCCGTCGAATTCCACCTGCGCGGCCCGGAAGTACTCGTCCTGGTCCGTCTCCGACAGTGAGGCGACGTACTCGTCCTCGATGCGCACGGCGTCGCCCTCCACCAGGGCGCGGAACGCTGACTGGGCCCCGCTGCTGGGAAGGCCCTCGAGCCGGGATTCGCCGATGTCGAAGTTCTGGTCCTGGAGGACGTGGACGAGTTCGTGCACCAGCGTGACCTCGAGGCTGACCGACATCTCGCGGCCCCGGACCGCGATCCGCTCCGACTCGGTGTCGTAGAAGGCCAAGGTGCCGGCGTCGCTCAGGTCGTTGCCGGCGGCCACGAGGTCGACCTCGCCGGCGGCCAGCCCGACCGCCCGCAGCTCACCGACGGCGGTGTCGATCGAGGCCCGGTCCTCGGGGGTCAGCTCGCCGGCGTCGGTGCGGGCCCGCTCGGAGTACTCGGAGGCGGTGAGGAAGTCGATGTGGACGGGGTGGGCGAACGCCAGGTCCCGATGACCCTCGACGAAGCTGACCAGCTCGGCCGCCCGCGGGTCCCACTGGTCGGGGAACGCGGGCCCCTGATCGTCGTCGGACGTGAACACGAACGCCCGGCCCACGAACGCGGCCACGACGGCCGCTATGACGAGCGCGGCGACGGCGCCGGCCCGGTTGCGGTCTCGCCCGGTGCCGGGGGCAGGTGGTGGCGACGGGGTGGTCGAGGCCGCCGGGACAGGCCAGGCCGGCGGCGGGGACGACGTTGGCGGCTGGACCGGCGACGGCCGGGCCGGCGCCACCGGCGGGGAGGGCGGCGACAGCAGGAGGCCGAGCCCCGGGCCCCCGGTCCTGCCGGTGTCGGGAGGGGCACCGCCGATGCCGAGTTGGCAGAACTTGCACGAATCCCAGTCAGCCGGCACGGCGAGGGTGCATCGAGGGCAGATGGCGGCGGCGATGGGCACGAGAGGGGTTCCGTCCTGTTCTCCCGCCACCTGCGGCGGGCGTCCTATCCGTCGGCCGGGGGCCGACGCCGCGTTAGGGCTCACGCCAGGACTACTTGGCCGTCTCGCCGGCCGGACGACCGCCCTGGCGGCGTCCTCGGCCTCACCGCAGATACGCGGATTGCGCCTTCGACCTGCGTCCTTGCCCGCGACGCCAGCCCGGCCGAAATAGCCAACGAACCAACCGGACGGGGCACTAGCTCACAGGGTGAAAGTAGGCGCCGGCGGTCCCAGGCCCGGTGTGGGCGCCGACCGACGGGCCGATGCGATAGCGCAGCAGCTCGTCCACCGCCGGGTGCCGGGACAGGCGGTCTTCGAGCGCGAGGCGCAGGGGCGCGGCGCCGATGTCGGCGACGCCCACGGCCACCCGCACCCGCGCCCCCAGTTCGGGCCGGGTGCAGTAGTCGGCCATGACCTCGGCTGCGGTCTCGAGGTCCCGGGCGTGGGCAACGGTCCTGACCTCGCCCCCGTCGAGGGAGAGCACCGGGGTACCGGCGCCGGTGGCGTCGACGACGATGCGCCCACCGGCCCGGGCCAGGTCCAGCGCACCCACCGTGAACACGTTGCCGACCAGGGCACCCAACCGTTCGGCCCGTAGCGCGGCTTCGTCGATGCCGGCGCCGGCGGCCACCGCCTCCGCCGCGGCCCGTACGCAGTAGGAGACCCCGAACGACGAGGTGCCGGTGTCGACCAGGCGAACGGGGACGTCGGCCGCCGTCGCCGCCACCCGGGCGCTGTTGAGGGTCCCGGAGATGGCCGAGCCGAGGTGGACCGAGAGGATCTCGTCCGCCCCCCGGGCCGCCGCCCGCTTGTAGGCGTCGGCGAACCGTCCGGGGCTGGGCTGGGACGTGGCCACCGTCGGACGGGCCCGGCCGGCGAAGCGGGCGTAGAAGCCGTCGGCGTCCAGGTCGACGCCCTCGGCGTACTCCGCGCCGTCGATCACCACGGTCAGGGCCACGACCTCGATCCCGTACCGACGGGCCCACTCGGCGCTGATCTGGCTGTTGGAGTCGGTGACGATCCCGATCACCGCGGTGCCTCGGTGGCCGCCCCGGCGGGAGGCCCGTCGGCGCCGGGCCGGCGCCGGCCCGGCAGGTAGCGGTCGAGGCCTCGGTCGGCGGGGGCGGGGTCGACCCGGGCCGGTGTGCGGGCGAATCGGTAGATGATCACCGCGCTGGAGGCGGCCGCGGCCAGGGGCAGGCCCGGCGAGGGCCGTGGGCCCCAGAGGTTGGGCCACTGCTTGGTGGCCCACAGCCCGCCTGCTGCCACCCAGGCCACGCACCCGATCACGGTGCTGGCGAAAGCCCGGCGCTTCCACCGGGGCACCATCCCCGAGCCGACCATGACGGCGACGTCGATGGGGACGTAGGCCGGGAAGGTGGCGAGGCACTGGCCGGCGCTGGTGGCCACGCCCTTGCCGCCCCGGAACCCGCTCCACACCGGGAAGCAGTGCCCGACGACGGCGGCGGTGCCGGCCACGTGGGCGCCGAGCTCGCCGGCGAGGCACCGGCCCAGCCCGCAGCCCGACGCGCCTTTGGCGATGTCGGCCACCAGCACCCCGTAGCCCCACGTGCGGCCCAGCACCTCCATCGCGTTGGCCGCACCGGGGTTGCCGCTCCCCGAACGCCGAAGGTCGGCCCCGCTCCCCGCCAACCGGGCGGCAGCGTCGGCCGCCGGGATGGTGCCGGCCAGATAGCCGACGACCCCGGCCCCCAGGAGGCGCCAGCCCCGCCCGCCGTCCCCCATGGCCGGGAAACGGTAGCGGGGACCAGGCTGCTACCTTGCCCCCGAGCGCCCCAGGGAGCCACCTGCCCCCATCGTCCAGAGGCCTAGGACACCACCCTTTCAAGGTGGCGACACGGGTTCGAATCCCGTTGGGGGTACCAGACAATCCTCTTTCGAACCTTGGCCGGCATACGCCGGCCAGTTGGCTTCTCGGAGCCAGGACCTTTCCGGCTGAGGCCGCAGCCGTCAGTACAGACCACGGCCCGGTCCTGGCCGTGTCTTGCCAGCCAAGTGGTTCGTAATTCATGCTAGAAGGGCCGTACAATATGCATATGCGACACGCAAGCAGTGAACAAAAGGCACAAGTCACTATCGGAAAGTTTCAGAATGTCGATATGCGTGTTGCTCGCGTGACTGCAGCACCGCTCGCCGAAGGAACACAGTTCCCGTGCCGTGTACTTGTGCTCGATGTCGGCCCTCTTGGTGAGCGCACGTCAGTCGGTCGGTACGTTCTGCTTGACGAGGCCGATCTGGTGGGGAAGAACGTCATCGCGTGCGTGAACCTTGGAAGTCGGGAGATGGGCCCATACACGTCGGACGCGCTGGTCCTTGGTACTGATCACCCGGCTTCGCCGGCCGATGAGTCGCAAGCAACACCTCTCTTGGCAGACCCCAGGGCAACTCCCGGACACGAGATCTTCTAGTCCACCCGACGGCGTGTCCATGTCCCACCTACGAAGGGCACGTTGATGGACAGACCGGACGGGGGCGTCGGCTCAGCAAGGGTCGGATCTCAGACGAGATCCGTAGGTAGTGCTTGGGGTGAGGTGGTCAGGCCGGGCAACGGATGACAGTCGTCGCTGCCTCTACTGGCTTCGCGTTTCGAGCGCGTGCACCAGCGGCGGCTACTCGTCGATCGGGAAGTTGACCTCGATCTCGATGCCGTCGGGATCGTCGAACAGCAGCTGGTGCACGCCGTAGTCGGCCAGCGTCCGGGCGACGTAGGCGACTCCGGCCCGGTCGAGGCGGGCCACGAAGTCGTCGCGGTCGGTGGCGTTGAAGGCCACGTGCTCCATGTTGCCGGTGCTCCGCTCGGGGCCGTCGCCGTAGGACGGGGCCTGACGGCCGAGGAAGTCGTCGAGGGCGGGGCCGGCCCCGAGCATGTGGACGACGGCCTGGTCGCCGAGGAACAGCAGGGCGAACGGGAAGTCGAAGCTGTCGAGCCGTTCGAGCCGCATGGCCATGACATCGACGTAGAAGCGGGCCGAGACCTCGACGTCGCGCGCTCGGATCGTGTAGTGGTCGAACATGGTCAAGGGCATGACCGCAGGCCTCCCGACTAGCTGTGCGTGGCCGGCCGGCACTCCGGCCCGGACCGTCCGATCGTACGCTCGGACCGAATGGCGAGGGCGCGGACCGGTGCCGCAGCTGTCCGGCGACGACAACGGCGAGTAGCACGAGGGCGCCCAGCGGGTAGCCATGGGCCATGGCGTCCTACACGGTCAACCACGACGGCGTCGCCAAGTGCCGGTCGATGATCGACGCCCACCAGTACGTGCTCGAGAGCACCTGGCAGGACGCCCAGCCCAGCGCCGCTGACCAGAACGGCTACCTCGAGCGCCACCGCTGGGACGAGTACGGGTCCTGGCACCTCGGTCTGACCGACGGGGCCTCGGAGGAGACCAAGTCCCGTCACGCCTTCGTCTTCGGCGACTTCCGGCGAGTGCACCGCTCGGCCCTGATCGCCTGCGTGTTCCGGGCTGCGGAGTGGCACCACAAGGCGATCGAGATCGCGGCCCACGACCTGCTCCAGCACCTGGACGACGTCGCCGGCGGCTGACAGGAAGGAGCGCCCAGGGAGGGGAGGGGGTGGGAAGAAAAAGAAGCCCCCCGGTCGACACGCGAGTGCGGTCAGTACCACCGGTCGCCCGGTCCCCTTCCTCGACGCTCCTTCGCCGCTCCCTTCAGTCCGTTTCAGTTCGAGCCGGCGCCGGCCCAGCGGTCGTCGTACACCGAGCCGACGACCGCTTGCAGCTGCCGAACCTGCTCTCCGCTGCCGGCTCGCTGCTCGCGGACCGTGCACGAGCAGCCCGGGTGGGCCCGGTCGGCCTCGGCCGTGTCGGCGTCGGCGTAGTAGCGGTGGGCGGCGTGGGCCTTGCAGGCGACACAAGCGTGTTGCCGCCTGCTCGAGAGCCGCCACACGACGACGGCGCCGGAAACGTCGGACAGGTCCGACCGGTCCTCGTCCGACGACCGGGAGTCCCGATCGCGATCGGACCGGGCGGCGGTCGAGTCGTCACGGTCCGCCGGCAGGCCCAAGGCGCCCGAACCGCCGCCGTCGGTGCACGCCCCGAGCAACGGCGGCCCCACCAGTGCCAGGCCGGCAACGCCGGCCGCCGAGCGCAGAAAGCTCCTCCTCGGCCACAGGCTTTCGGTCATCGGGGCGAAGGGTAGACCGGCGGCAGGTCTGCGCTCCGAGAAAGGCGCCCGGGCCCAGCCGAGGGCGACGGTCCGTGGTGCCACCCGCTCTCACCGGCGGAAGGAACCGGTCGCCAGGGCCAGCGAACTACCCGCCGGCGTACGGCACCGGGCCCGGCGGCGAGCCCGAGAGGGCCGCGACGGCCGTCTGGACCGGGCCACCCATGTCGGTACCGTCACCCCCCTCGCCGCCGGCGCACCGGCGGCCAGCAGCCGGCAGCCGCGCGGGCCGGGGGCGGGCCCGGACCGAACGGTCCCGCCCCGAGCGCTTGGCCTCGTACAGCGCCTCGTCGGCCCGGGTGAGCAGGGCGACGGGGTCGGAGGCGTTGGTCGGGTAGGTGGCCACGCCCGCGCTGACGGTCACCGGGGTCACCGCAGCGCGGGCGATGGCGGCCCGCAGGCGTTCGGCGGTGGCCCAGGCGTCGACGCTGGCGCAGCCGGGTAGCAGGATCGCCAACTCCTCACCCCCGTAGCGGGCGGGTACGTCGACGGCTCGGGCGACGGCCATGACCGCCGTCCCCGCCGCCCGCAGCACGGCATCGCCGGCCTGATGGCCGAACGTGTCGTTGACGACCTTGAAGTTGTCGATGTCGAGCAGCACCAGGCTGAGCGGGCGCCGGTCCCGCTGGGCGCGGGCGACCAACAGCACGAGTTGCTCGTCGAAGACCCGGCGGTTGGCCAGTCCGGTCAACGAGTCGCGGGTGGCCAGGCGTGCGACCTCGACGGCCAGGCGGGCCCGCTCGATCTCCAGTGCGGCCCGGGCCACAGCCGCCTCGGCGGTGGCCAGCGTGTTGGCCCGGAGGGGCTCCAGGCGCCGGTTGGGCCACTCCGCCACGACCGCCAGCCGGTACGTGCCCGGTTGCGCCAGCACGACGACGTCACGGGCTCCGGGCAGCACACGGGCAATGACGGGCGCCGCGGCGGCGTCGACACGGCGGAGTAGGAGAGGCTGGCGCGCCTCCTCCCAGGCCCGCTCGAGCACGGCGTCCACCATGCCGGCGCCCTCGAAGCCGGAGACGCTCTCGCCCTCGCCGACAGCTCCCCACCACCGGCCGGGGCCGTCGACGACGACGGCGACGCGGCCGAAGCCCAGTCGGGTCGACATCGTGCGGGCCAACGCGCCGACGATGTCACCGCAGCTGCCGGCGCAGTCGAGGAGGAGGCCCAAGTCGGCCAGCGAGCGCAGCGATTCGGCGCCGCGACGGAGGGCGTGCTCGTTGAGGGCGGCAAAGGCGGCGACACCGACGGCCACCACCACGTAGCCGAGGGCGTTCGCAGCCACCGACGACAGGTCCACCCCGGTGCCGCCCGGCGAACGCCCGTTGAGGGCGAGGACGGTGGCGGCGAAGAGCAGTCCCCCGTGCCACAACGACACCTTGAGCCCGGTCCGGTAGCTGACCAGGACGGTGGCCGCGGTGAGGTGCAGGAAGACGAGGAAGACGATCGGGCTGCGGTCGCGCCCGGTGAAGTCGACGGCGACGGCCAGCATCACCGCATCGACCAGCAACAGGGCGGTGACCACCCGGGCCGAGCGCGGGCACAGCCGTCGGCGAGCAGCTTCGGTGGCGGTGGTCCCGCACAGGTACCCCAGCGCCAAGCCGGCCAGTTCCGCCCGGTGCACGACTTCGGGGAGCCGGGTGGCGGCGATGCAGACGGCGACGGTGATCACGACGCGCACCGCGTGCACCATCAACAAGCGGTCAAAGCGGTAGCCCGACAGCCAACCCGACCCGATCGTCACCGGAACCGGACCACGTCTTCCTGCTCGTCGGTCAGCGCCCGACGAAGGCGCCGGTCGCCGCCGCCGCCGGCGCCTTGGAACATCAGCAGGAGACCGACGACGGCGGCGCCGGCGATCGGGTTCCGGAACGACGACACGGTCTCGCGCACGGCCTCGAACGCGGGCAGGGCGGGCGTGGGGGCCTCGTCCGTCGTCGGCTGGTCGACCGGGCCATGGGCCTCGACCAGGGCTCGGGGCGGCTCCGGCTCGGTGACGCTGCCGTCGACGGGACGGTCGGCCACGGCCGTCCCTTCCTCGTCAGGCACCGCGGGACCAGGCGCCGGCGTCGGCACGGGGGCCCCGGGTAGGGCCAGGGGCAGGTGGAGACCGGGCAGCTCGATCGGCGGGACGTCGATCGGGGGGACCTCGATCGGGGCGAGCCCGATCGGAGGGACGTCGAGGACCAGCGGAGGGACCCTCACCGGGGGCAGACCGAGGACGGGCAGGGCGATCGGCCCCAGCAACGAGCCCAGGTCCAGCGGCGGCAGGTCGATCGCGGGGACGCCCACCGGCACCGTGGTCGGTGGCACGGCGATCGCCACCGGGCCCAACGCGCTCGACTGGGCCGAGGCAGCTCCGGCTGTGACCACGCCGGCGCCGATCCCGATCGCCGTCACCATCAGCCCGACCAGCACCGCAGAACATCGACGCCTGGCGGGCGTCGTGATCTTCAAGGCCACGGGTGCATCATCGACCGCCGGATGCCCGAACGTGAGCGCTCGTCTCCGGTACCGCCTCGTCCCGGCACGGTCGGGAGCCGGTCCACCCAACGGGGCCGACGCTCAACCCGGGCGCGGGACCGATGGCAGGATGCATCCTCCGGGAACCGCGACGCGGGGGTGAGCCGTCGAATGGCCACTGAAACGGACGAGTGCCCATCTCATCGTCCTCCTGCTCGGCGCCGTCGTGACCGTCGCCTGCAGGTCGGACTCGGGTACCACCACGGTGGCCGGCGACTCCTCGGCGTCGGCGAGCACCAGCCCCACCAGCACGACCAGTCCCGCCAGCGAGCCGGGACAACCGGCCTCCACGGTCCCAGCGGACGGGCCGACGACCGGCGGCCCGGTGCCCGGCGAGCCGACCACCACCCCCCTGGTACCGCCGACGACGGCCGGTGAGCTGGTCATCCAGGTCCGAGAGGAGGGCGGGTTCGTGCCAGTCGAGTTCCTCGCCCGCCGCCTGCCGGTCGTATCGGTCTACGCCGACGGCAGGGTGATCACCCAGGGGGCGCAGATCCTCATCTATCCGAGGCCAGCGCTGCCATCGGTACAGGTCCGCTCGGCGCCGAGCGACGAGCTCGCGTGGGCCCTGGCCGACGCCCGGGCTGCGAGCGCCGGCGCCGGCGACACCGGCTTCCCGCCCGTCGCCGACGTGCCCGACACGGTCTTCGAGGTCGTGGACGCCAACGGCGGGCGCTCCACCGTGCGGGTGGCGGCGCTCGGTTTCGACAGCGCCGGCCTGACGCCCCAACAGGTCGCCGCCCGCCGTGCCCTGGCCGACGTCCGAGACCGGTTGGTCAACCTCGGCGGCCCCGATTCGCAGATGTACACGGCCAGCTCGCTGAGTGCCTTCGCCAGCGCCTACGGGGGCAGAGGCGGAGAACCAGCCCCCAACGAGCTCGACTGGCCGCTGGCCCCGATCGCTCCTGGCGGTCCCGATGGGTTGCCGGTGTGCATCCCGGTAACCGGGGCCGACACCGCCACGGTGCTGTCGGCGCTCGGCCAGGCCACCGAGATCACCCGGTGGCGCAGCGGCGGGCAGGTGTGGTCCATCGCCTTCCGGCCGGTACTGCCCCACGAGGCCCCGTGCCCCTTGGCCCGGTGAGCATCGCCCGACGCTGCCAACAGCCGACTAGAGGCCTTCTCCGATGAGGTCACGAAGCGCAGCCACCTCGGCCGCGGCCGCGGCCCGCCCCTTGGTCTTGGGGTTAGACCCAGGTACGGGGCGTCCTCGCTTCGAACACCTTGTCGATGCGGACCAGACCGGCGGCCTCAACACCGCCAGGAGCGGGACAGCCGTCGGACGGCACGTCGTTCGTCGGCGACTTGCGGGCTCAGGGCACCGCCTCTACCCTCCCGGGTCCCACCCGGCCCGGACAAGCGTGCCTGGTGGGGACCACCAGGGCTTCGGCCCGTGTGGCGGAACCAAGGTCCCGTGGTGCAGTTTGGAGTGCACGCCGGCCTGTCAAGCCGGAGGTCGCGGGTTCAAATCCCGTCGGGACCGCGGAGGGGGTGCATGCACCCCGTCCACCCTTGGTCGGGTAGCTCAGTAGGCAGAGCATCCGCCTGAAAAGCGGAAGGTCACCGGATCGACGCCGGTCCCGACCACCCAAGAAGGCCCTGGTCAGAGGCTCGGAAGCGAAAGCGACCGGGCCTCTGTCGCGTCTCCATCCCGCGAGCATCCCGCGGGCGGATCGGTTCGCTCGAGGTCTCGCCGCTGTGGAGTCGATCAGTTGTCACGCACCGTGATGCCACCGATCGATCCGCGGGTAGCCGCCCAAGACAACGATTCCCCTACTGCGCGACAGCGGCGAGTCGAAGGCGCGCGGCGTCCGCCCACGGTGTCGAGAGCACCGATCCGAGCGTCTGCGCGGCATCGCGGCCGGCGTCTTCGAGGAGGTCGGCTGTGGCGAGCGCAGCCCGGAGGACCTCGCCGCGTTGTCTCGGCAACGAGTACGTCGCGCCGAGGCGCTCGGGAAGCCGATACGGCGGGAAGTCGAGCAGGCTCACGAGTCCGAACGACGGGAACGGCGTTCGCTCACCGACGGCGTACAGCCGCAGCGCCTGCTGCCGAGCCTCCACGAGTCGCTCGACAGCCTCGAAGACCGATTCGCGACGGAGGTATTTCGCGACGTCGCTGAGCGCCCACCACCCGAGCATGAGCCACTCCCGAGCGACGTCGGGCGTGGGGACGTCCTCGACAGGAGGCGTCCAGGGCGACTCAAGGCGGCCGTCCTTGTCGACAACCGCAACTGCGCCGGTCGGGAGACCGACACGACGTTCCGACGGCATGATCACGAGGTCGAGCTGCACCCCTTCTTCGAACTCCACGGCCAAGCGACGTATGTCGATCGGCCATCCGGGCATGACTTGGAGGAGCACGTCGGTCGCGTGGCCAACCTCCGCGACGACTGCCAAACCAGCCGCGTCGAGATCGCTCACATGGAGCTCGCCGCCATAGCCGATGCCGGCGTCGACGTCGGAGAGCTCGTCGCCTCGCCCAGCTGCCAGGGAGCAGGACACCTCGAGCCACCGCCAGCGGGGCGACCTCTGGACGAGACTCTCCAGCCGCTCGACGACCGCCGCTTGCAGCGGCAGATCGGCCCACGGCCACGCGCGCGCTGCCATGACGCCGATCCTTGCCGGTGAGGGACGTCGGCCTGGTTGCTACCACGTCGTCCGGCGCCCGCCCTGCGCCTCCAGCACCGCCACCGTGCTCGTTGAATGTGCGTCGGCTGTCAGACTGGAGCAATGGCTGCCCCTGTCCGCGGCGCACTCCAGGGATCGGCGCGGGTCGTCGATCGGGCGTTGCGTGCCGTCGAGGACGGCGCGCACTCGCTGAGGCAGAGGCTGTTGGCTCGCGAGCTCGGTCGCACCACCCCCGCGGATCACTGGACACCGGTTGCACATGATGAGCCCGGCCTGAGCGCTGCGGACCTTCGCCGTCACGCTGCCGAGGTCCGCCGAGACACCAGCGGGTGAGCTTCCGGCTCGTCGGAACCGAGCTGCTGTCACGCTGGTACGAGGCGGAGCCTGATCCAGAGCGTCATGCCCTGATGGATGAGTGGCTCGCGGACCTTCTCGACGCGCCATGGGCCCGGCCGCACGACGCGGTGCCGGGGCCGAACGCGCTGCTCCGAGTCGCGATCGTCCCGGCAACGGGATGGGCCGTCGAGTTCCTCATCAACGATGCCGACCGTCAGGTCGAGCTCAAGGGCTTCCTGTCGCTCTGAGCGCAGCGACCGACGCTGACACCACCGGCTTCGCAGCCCGGGCGAGCACGTCCAGGCGGTCGGCGACGCCCTCGGCCTGGCCCGGCATGAGGTGTCCGTAGCGGTCGAGGGTGAGGGCTGCGGACGAGTGCCCGAGCATCCGCTGCAGGACCTTGACGTCAGCGCCGGCAGCGATGGCCAGTGAAGCGCAGGTGTGCCGCATGTCGTGGATTCGCAGCGGCGCGAGGCCAGCGGCCGCCACCGCTGGATTCCAGACCCGCTTGCGGAAGTTCTCGAGATGCAGGAAGCCACCCTCCGGCGCCGTGAACACGAGCGCGTCGACGCTGTGATCAGCCAGGCCGAGCAGGTGCTTCTCGAGCTCCTCGGCCACGACCCGGGGCAGGGCCACCGAGCGCCGGCCGGCGGCGCTCTTCGGAGGGGCGGTGAGGTAGCGACCGTCGATGTACTGCACCTGCTCGATGACGGTGACGGTCCGCCGCAGGAGATCCACGTTCGAACGCCGGAGCGCGATCAGCTCGCCGGCGCGGAGGCCCGAGTAGGCGGCGACGAGCACGAAGGCGCGGTAGCGGTCGTCGATGGTGCCGGCGAGCGTCGCGACCTCGTCCGGAGTCAGGAAGCGCACGGGCTCGAGCGCGGGCCTGGGAGGCTTGACGCCCTGCAGCGGATTGCGTCCGATCAGCTCGTCGTGGACTGCGGCCGACAACACGCGGTTGAGGGTGCGATAGGCCTGTGCCACGGTGCCCGCGGCGATCTTCCTCTGCCCGCGGCCGGTCTTCGCCGACACGTCCGACAGCCACGCCCGCAACAGCGAGGGCGTGAGCTTCGCTAGCTCGTACTCGCCCAGCGACGGAAGGATGTGGTTTCGCAGGTTGACGTCGTGCGCCTTCAGCGTCTTGGGGCGGAGATGGACGACGGTGCGCTGCCACTCCGTCGCCCATGCGGTCAAGGTCACGCGCCCTGCGCGCGGATCGACCCAGACGCCCCGATCGATCGCGGTGTGATGGGCCCGCTCGAACCGCTCCGCCTCCTTCCTCGTTCGGAAGGTCCGCGAGCGCTCCTTCCCGTCGGTGCCTCGGACGCGGACGTCGTAGCGCGCCTCGCCGGCCTGCGTCATGCGCTTCTCGATCATGTGCGCTGCTCCTTCTGTCGCCGAGTGCCGGCCCGACTCGGCTCGGGTTGCTGCTGGTCGCCGGGTTCGGGTTGGTCGAGGTCGTCGAGGATCGTGGTGAGCCGTTGGAGGACGTCTCGTGCGGCGTCGATGTCGCCGAGCTGCTCGCGGAGCAGCAGGCCGGCCCGCAGCGCGGCGGGGCCGGCGAGGCGGGGGTGGACGTCGTCCTGAGTGCGGCCGAGGACCTCCATCGTGCCGTCGGGTTGGAGGCGAACCCGGTGGCCGGGCGAGGGCCAGCTGTGAAGGTACTGCTCCCACTCGGCGAGGTTCTCAGGGGTGCCGATGACCACGTCGAACAGCTCGACTGGCTCGAGACCGTCGGGGTGGTCGGGGGTGGCGACGAGATGGTTGTCCCACGCCGAGGGTGGGGTGAGGAACCACCCGATGGGCAGGCCGAAGGCGCGGGCGAAGGCGACGAGCTCGTCGGCGGTGACCTCTCGGATGCGGTTGCCGTCGACGGACCGCTCGATGGCCGACCAGCTGGCGGCCGAGAGCCTCGCTCCGAGGTAGGGGGCACAGGTCTCGGCGGCCTGGTCTTGGGTCCAGCCGCGCAGCAGGCGCGCCTTGGCGAGGTTGTGGGCGACGATCTGGTTCGGCGTCCAGGTGGGGACCGGGGGTTGCTTGCGGCGGGCCATGGCTGCAGTCTTTCTCAACGGTCCGACGTGATTTCCAACAGCACCGTTGCAGGCTAGCTCACACGGATGTAATCTGTCTGGCCCCAGAGGCTTCAGCGGTGTCGTTGAGCAGCGGGAGGAGCGGCCGGTGGCGGAGCGGAACGAGTATCTGACCGCCGAGGAGGTCATGGAGCACCTCAAGCTCGGGCGCACCTTCGTCTACGAGCAGGCGCGTCTCTACCTCGCAACCAAGGGCGCCGAGGGGCTGCCGTGCCGGCGCTTCGGGCGCCTCTTGCGGTTCCCGCTCGCGGACATCGAGGCCCACGGTCGCCCGACCGGCGACGCGCGGGTCGTCGAGCTCGACACCCGCCGGCGCCCGCACTCTCCGGCGCCAGCGAAGCCCGCGCCCGCGAAGCCCGCTCCCGCGGAACCTGGCCGTCGACGCACTCCCAGGCGTCGCGCCACCGGCACCGAGCACCAGTCCACCCTTCCCTTCACGGACTGACCGACCTCGATGCCCGCACTCACAGAATCGCTCGCGAACCCGACCAAGAACTCCGACGCACTTGCACCTGCCGTGCCGTGCCGCCCCGTGCGCCGGGCGGGACACCGGGCGGGAGCAATCGCGGGAGCGGGGCCGGGATGTTGAGTCTCGGCAAGCTCGGTCCCGGCCAGCAGGCGTACTACGTCGACAGCGTCGCCCGGGGCCTGGAGGAGTACTACACCGGCGC
>JBQTIQ010000012.1:0-20112 GCA_052387955.1 Acidimicrobiia bacterium
CAGCTTCGCCAGCGTCGCTGAGCTGATCGACGCGATCGAGGACTACATCGCCCATCACAACGACGACCCGAAGCCATTCGTGTGGACCAAGACCGCGGATGAGATCCTCACCAAGGTCCGCCGAGGACGCGTCGCACTCGAACAAGCGCGCGTCATTTGAAGGACACACCACTAGACGGCCCCACCGGTGCGAGTGGCATCTACGTCCCGATGACCAGGGGCCGGGACTCCAACGACGCATTCGTCGTGCTCCGCGGTGAGGACACGCCAGCCGACGTCATCGCCGAGGCGCTCAGCCGGTCGTGGATCGATCGACCGGCCGTCGCGGTCCGAGCAGAGGTGGGCGCGACGACGGGACGGTCGGACGGTGACGCACGCCAGCGCGCGCCTGACCGGCCGCTGCCGGGCAGGGAGCTTCGTGAGCTCCTCGAACGTCATGCTGAGCTGGACAAGAGGATCTCCCAGGCGCCGGCGACGCTCGATGCCACCCGCGCACGGGTCCGCATGCTGGCGAACCAACAGGACGCGGTTCGCAGCTCGATCGAGGACTACCGAGCCAGGCTCATCGAGGCGAGGGAGAAGGTCGTCGAGCTGGACCGCCCGCTCCTTCGGCGCCGACATCGAACCGAGATCGACCGTGCGCGCTCTCAGGTATACGCACTGCCGAGTTCTATTGAGGAGGCTCAGGCCAAGCTCGCGGAGCTGGAGCGCCAGGTACCTCATGCCGATCGGCGCCTCGGTCAGGCCGAAGCCGACGTCGCCGACCTTCGGGAGCTCCGAACCGAGCTCGGGCTTGTCAGCCATGCGCTCGAGCACGATGCCCGACTCCGAGGACGTGACGCGGAGGTCACGCTGCCCGAGGTCGTCTTGGACCGAATCGGATCGTCGCCCAGCAGCGGGCCGGAGCGCGAGCTCTGGCAGGACACCGCAGGGCGGCTCGCGCAGCACCACCTTGCCTTCGAGCTGCACGGAACCACGCTCGCGGGTCCAACCCCCCGTCCGTTCGGCCAGGACGCGTACGCGGCCAGCCACTGGGCGGCGGTTCAGGCCGTCGAACGCCTGGACCGCGCCCTCGGTCGGCAGCCCGAGATCGAGCCACCCCATCGAAGCCTCGGACGGTCGCTGTGACCGCTCGTCGCGCTACGACGCTCAGCGGCGGAGCTCAGCTCAGTTGGGTGGCGTCTCCTCGACAAGCTCGATGTCGCTGTACACGCACCGGAAGTACTCGTTCGAGAGCGAACCCCACGCCGCATCCGCGATCCACTCAGGGTCGTCGTACGCCTCGTGATCGGCCTCGACGGCGACCGTGAGCGAGAATCTGTAGACGCGAGTCATGCCCGATGATCGCTCGAGATGGGCCCGAACTGAGGCTCATCGCATCCCTCGCCTCATCAGCGGCGGCGACGCTCCCTCACAGCATCGCGGATGCGATGAGCGGCATCGCAGGGCTCCTCGTGTTCCCAGATTCGGAGCGGCAGCCAGCCCTCACGGAGGAGTCTGGTGTCAGTGTCCCGGTCGCGTCGTTGATTGCTTGCGATCTTCTCGGGCCAGTACCAAGTGTTCTCACGGATCGTGCCCCGACCGTGCTGCGGGCACCCGTGCCAGAAACATCCATCGACGAAGACCGCGACCCGCTCGGTCGCGAACACGATGTCTGCCGTGCGTCGGAGCGCTGGAACCGGGCGGCGGTTCACGAAGTACCGCAACCCGAGTCGGTGGACCGCGCGGCGAACTGCGAGCTCGGGCGCGGTGCCGACACGCCGTTGCGACTGCATGCGGAGTCGAACCGAGTCGCTCGACGCGAACGATTCCTTGGGGACCTTCGGTGGGCTGGTCAGCGGCCGATTTCGAGTGTCCGTGCCCGGCTTCGCTGTCACACCCCCTGTTTACCCTCGTCCCCATGCGCGCGACTGAGAGGGACCGGCGCCGAGCAGGCGTCCAGCTCAGTCTCCTCGCGGGCTCGACCATGCGCACCCCAGCCCAGGCCAGCGACAAGACTGGCACCGTGACTGTCGGGAACGCGATCTCGCTCTTCGCAGGCGCGGGCGGGCTCGATCTCGGCATCGAGGCCGCCGGGTTCAGGACGGTCGCCGCGGTCGAGTGGGACGAGGACGCGGCTGACACCATGGAGAAGAACGCAGGCGCGTATTTCCCTGACCTGCGGGAAGTGCTCAGGGCGGATCTCTACTCGCTGGCGACCGGTTCCGTGGGCGGCCTTACGACGCGCGACATCCTTCGTGCCGGCGGCTACGGGCGCCGCGAGCGTCCGGACCTTCTCGTAGGCGGGCCTCCATGCGTCGCCTTCTCCAAGTCCGGCTTCTGGCTCGACTGGAAGCGAGACGGCGTCGATCCGGCCGCCAGCCTGTTGCAGGCGTACACCCGTGTACTGGCAGAGGCGCGGCCGCGCCACTTCATCCTCGAGAACGTGTACGCGCTGACCTTCGACAACAAGGCCAGCCGGCCGGCGTTCGAGCGTCTTCTGCGTGAGATCGACGAAGCGGGGTATCGCTTCTCCTGGCAGGTTCTCAACGCCGCCGACTACGGCGTCCCACAAGCCCGACCTCGCCTGTTCATCGTCGGCGCCGCCAAGAACGAGAAGCTGCCGGAACTGCCACTCCCAACCCACCATGGCGAGTGGGAGCGCAGGAAGGTCGCTGGCGGTCCGCTGCCGCATGTGACAACTGGCGAGGTGCTTGCTGGGCTCGTGACCGAATCGGAACCCGAGGAAGTGGTCCGTGGCCAGTGGGGTCACCTCTTGCCCGGCATCCCGCCCGGTGACAACTACCTCTTCTACACAGCCGAACGGGGCCATCCGAGCCCAATCTTCGGCTGGCGATCGCGCTACTGGTCGTTCCTGCTGAAGCTGGACCCGAGCCGGCCCTCGCCCACGATCCAGGCCCAGCCCGGACCGAACGTCGGACCGTTCCACTGGGAGAACCGCCGGCTCCGGGTTCCTGAGCTGCGGCGGCTCTTCACCTTCCCTGACGCCTTCGCCTTCGTCGGTCGGCGCGCGTCGATCCAATCGCAGGTCGGCAACTCGGTGCCTCCGTTGCTCGGTCACCGCGTCGCGGAAGGTGTCGCCGCCGTCGCTCGGCACTGACCCAAATCGTCTGTAACTACGACTTCTTCTTGGGCTTGCGCTTCCCGGTCGCCGCCTTCGCCAAGGCGGCAGCTCGCTTCTTTGCCTTGGCGACGCCGGGGTTCACGGGCCAGCCCCGCTGTGCCGACCGCCAGTACGCGTAGAACTCGTCCTGGGTCTCGAACGCGCCCTTGCCGGTGACGATGTCATCCACTCGGTTCACGGACCCGATGTAGTGGCGAGTTGAGGAGGGCTTGGTCCTGCCTGCGATACGCCACGCCGGGTGGATAGCGACCCGGACGTCCGAGAATCGCTCCTGAAGCTCAGGCCGGTACCGGTAGAGAATGACGATCGCGATCCGCTCCTCGTACTCGCCGAACGTTCGGAGCATTCCCGGGAACAGAAGGTCCGGGAACAGGAAGTACGTGTTGCCCGTGTAGAGCGCGATCGTGGAGTCCACGCTCGTGCCGGAGTGGCGAGCGCACTTGATGTCGATGGCATGCGCGCCGCCGTCGAAGAACGCCCCCTCGATCTCGAAGTCGGGATACGAGCGGCTCCCGCCCTTGCGAATCCTGACGTCCTCGCCGTCGAGGGCGCCGTGGACGATGTCGAGAATTTCCGTCTCAAAGAGATTCGACAGGGCCGCAGATTCGTCGGGCAGGGGTAGAAGCCAGCCCTTCTCGGTGAGTTCGGCACGGAGATCTCCATCCGAGACGGCGTCGAGCGGAAGCGTGCCCTCTTCGCCGACTCGGAAGAGAGCACGCACCTGAGGAGTCCATCCCGCGAAGAGGTCCCTCAACCACGTCAGCGGGTCATGAGGTGGTGGCGACACGCGAACGACTATCGCACGAGGATGATGTGCTGGTTGGTGATCGCATGGTTCAGGGGGCTCTGTCGTTGCACAGCCGCTGACGCCGACACGATCGCCAAAGTCGCCCATCTCCCGGATGCGGCGCTACGCCGATCGCTGTCGCAGGTGGGATCCGCCGTCGCGGCTCGTGTCGGCTCGAGAATCGAGCGCCCGGAGCGAGCGAGGAGTCGCACATGCCGTTCTATGTCGAGTACACGGTGCCAATCCTGGTCGAGATCGACCTCGATGAGGAGGCGGTCGTCGGCGTCTACGTCGACGACGAGCACGTGGAGGGACCGACCGATGTCGTCGCGGTCGAGGCCCACCCGTTGTCCGAGATCGAGAGCAACCGAGCGGTCAAGATCGCCGAGCAAGGGAGCTGGCCTGCCTGGGAGTTCGGGTTGTAGCGCACGCCGACGAGTCGCCTTAGCGGCGCACTACGCCGCGTGTCAGGCTCGAGCTCGACCGGTGATCGAGACGCCGGCGCGTAGCGAGCCGATCCCGAAGGCACCCTCGAGCGACGATGGTGCCTATGGAGACCCGTTTGGATCGAGCCCGCGCCCGCTACGTCGTCGAGGTGTGGGCGGACGTGAGCATCCTCGATCAGACCGTCGACCGAGTCGTCGTCGGCATGGCGGGCTTCGCCGCTCCGGTTGACGTACACACGGTGGACGGCCTTGGGCTCTCGGAAGCCGAGCGCGCCGCGGTTCTCGACGCGCTGTCCAGCGACACCTGGCCGAGCTGGGACTACGAGTAAGACCACCCTTCCTGCGGCCGAGAGATTGGCTCGGTACGGTCGGTGGCTGTGACGTCGCCAGCCGAAGTTGGAAGGCAGCTGGAACAGCGAATCGCTGCGTTCTTCGGCACGCACGGCTACCACGCGCGATGCAACGAGATCCTCGAAGGGCGATCCGGTGGCCGTCACGAGATCGACGTCCTCGCCGAGAAGTCTGACGCGCTGACGACCTATCGAGTCGCAGTCGAGTGCAAGGCGTGGCAGCAGCCGATCGAGAAGGACGTCGTATCGAAACTGAACTACGTCATTGGCGACCTCGGGCTGAACAAGGGAATCATCGTGAGCCTTGCTGGATGCCGGTCGGGTGCGGAGCGAACGGCGGCCGACCTCGGCATCGAACTCTGGGGTCCAGACGAGCTCCGTCGGCACCTCGGAGACAGCGCCGTCGGAGAACTGGGCGTTGCCCCGAGCGCTTCGAGCACGACGTTGGCCTGGGGCTACGGCTTCAGAGCGTCGACTCCCCAGGCCGAGAAGGCGATCCGATCAGCAGGAAAGGGCCGGCTCGGCCTCCGGACTCTCGAGCGCCTCGTATGGCTGTCGCCCTCCTGGCTGCCGGCCTACAGCGTCCGGATCACCGTTTCGCAGCCGGAGGTGAAGCGGCTCAAGACGAGGTTGCGATCGACGACCGTCGACAACCTATACGAGGCACTCGGGGGCACGTTCCTCGGTCGGGTTCCTGCACCCTGGGAGCAAGTGCAGCCGGACCAGAGGAGCGCGCTGCGGCCGTCGATCCGCGACACCAAGATTCACGGTGCGTTGCGCAAGGCGCTTTCGGACTACGAGCGCGTCTCGTCGCCGGCAGCCGTCCAGCGTCACAGTGCGAACCTCGGGCAGCTCGGCCTGCCCGCCCCCTGTTCGTCGATCAGCGTCGACCACACGTCCCTCGTCTATCTCCCGTACTTCGTCGGCGTCCTCGAAGGCGACGGGCGGCAGCGAGCCGTCGCAGTGTCCGGCAGGACGGGCGAGCTTTCGGACCCGGTGTCGCACGTCCTCACGGCCAACCTGGCGCAGCTGCGCGCGCAGCTCGCGACGTGAAGGTCGGACCCTCGCTCGGTCGCTCTCGGGGATGTGTCGCTTGTCCGCGATTTGTCAGCACTTTGTCCGCGAACACCCCCGGATTCGGGCCTACGGTAAACTACAGGGCATCACGAACCGGGCCTGAAAACCGCTACTGAGCAGCACGAACGCAAACTACACGCGACGCAACACCACGCCGCCAGCACGAGTTCAAGTCCCCCCTCCGACACGATTTAGGTCCACGCTGCCGAGCTGCGCGTTGACCTGGATGAACTCGCCGTCGGCGTCGCGTCGGTAGGTGAGGGTGATGCCGAGAGCGCGGTAGAGCTCTGCTCGTGTGGTTGGGTCCGCAGCTTGCAGCAGGCGCGGGACGTTGTGCAGCGCCTGGAGCGTGTCCACGATCTCGTCGAGCGTGAGCGGCATCGGCTGGTCGGGCTTGCTGTTGAGGATGGCCTCTGCGGCCACGATCTCGAGCTGCGCCTTGCGTGTCCGCTCCGCGATGAGGTCAGGGTCGATGCCCGCCTCGAGACCGGCGAGGTGGCGCTCCATCTTGCGCTGTGCTTCGGCGATGGTCCGGTGCGCTTGAGCGACGACGGCTGCCTGCGCGCTGTCGTGTTGGTCGGCTTCGAGGATCTGTTCGGCGAGTTCCTCGACGCGGTCTGGTGCGAAGAGTCCGACCAGCCAGTCGTCGAGGACCGGGAGGATGCGGTCCTCGCGCACGGCCATTGACCGCGGGTGGCCCTTCGACGGGGTGGCGTAGTCGCTGCTGGTGAGGCGGCACCGGTACATGGCGTGGCCCCGGGTGTGGCTGCCCTGCATGCGTCGACCGCAGTGGCTGCACTCGATGAGGCCGACGAGCGTGTAACGGCCGGCGTCGGAGCGGGGACTGCCGCCGCCGTTGCCGCGTGCGCGTTCACTCATCAAGAGCTGCGCACGCTGCCACGTTGTCTCGTCGACGAGCGCCTCGTGGGTCGGCGCGTCGGAGACGACCCAGTCGCCCTCGGCTTGCCACCGCATGCGGGACTCGTGTCCGAGCGCTGGCTGCGCAGGGTCGACGAGGGTCTCGTGGCGACGCTGACGGCCGAAGACCTGTCGTCCGAGATACCGCGGGTTGCAGATGATGGCTCGGACCGCGCTTGCGCCCCAGACCTGTCCGGGTCAGTGGGAGTTGCGGCCGGGATCGTGCGCGCTTGGGCTGGGGATGCCGTCGGTGTCGAGGACGCGGGCGATCGCCTTGAAGCCGAGATCGCCGTCGACGTAGAGGTCGAAGATGCGCCGCACGATCGGCGCCGTGCTCGGGTCAGGCTGGAGGCAGCGGAGGTGCACGCCGGACGCGGCCTTCTCGGGGTTCGGGTGTGGGCCGGCGTCTACGAGCACGTAGCCATACGGTGGCCGTCCGCCGAGCCAACGACCGGACTCAGCGTGTGCGGCCATGGCGGCCCGGACCCGGTGGCGGATGCGGTTGCGCTCGGCCTTGGCGAGGCCACCGAAGAGACTCATAAGCAGGTCGTGTGCCTCGGAGTCGGGATCGACGCGCCCGCCGACCTCGGGAACCCACAGGCTCACGCCGTAGTGCACCAGCACGGGGAAGACGAGACCGAACTGGCTGCCGGCGAAGGCGCGCTGCGGCTCGGCGATGACGAGGTCCGACCAGCCGCGGGACGGCTCACGGAGGTCGTCGAGGAGCTCCGCCGCTCGTGGCCGGCGCTCCCACGGAAGCGATCGGGACTGATCGATGTCGTGGTATGTGGAGACGATCTGCCCACTCGCCGGAGCGATGAGCTGGCGGGCGAGGCGTAGCTGCCACGCCGCCGAGTCCTCAGGGGACTGGTGGTCGTCGGTGCTCGTTCGCAGGTAGGCCGCGAACGGCGTCAGGCTGCCGGGGTTCGTGTCGATGGCTGGCTCTCCGATCCTTCGCTGAGGATGGGGCGGAGCTGGCGGACGAGCTTCGCGAGGACGGCGGCAACGCCGGGCGCCGGTTGCGGAGGACCAGCGACCTCAAGGACGACCGGTCGTGAGCGGACCTGCGCCGAGCGACCGCTGCGGGTCGCCACCGTACCCTCGGCGTCGACACCGGTGACGGACCTGAGCTTCGTCGACCTAGTCACACCGCCGGTATGCGGCGCCGGGGGCATGGAAGCGTCGCACGAGAGGGTCGCCCCGCCGGGCGCCGAGCAGGGGAGGGGACTCCCCTGCTGCGTCGGTGGGAGTCCCCCCGTGTCCGCTGGGCTCGGCGTGGCTCGTTCGACAATCCCCACGCTTCCTGCAAGCCCCGCCGACGTGCTCAGAGCGACATCAGGACGAAACGTGAGCGCGCGCGTGAGTAGTCCCCACTCACGTACGTGAGTGGCTGTCCAGAACCTCCGCGCCTGGAGCCGAAACGTGAGTGCGAACGTGAGCGCGCGCGTGAGTGGCCCGTGCGCACTTGGGCAGCCCGACCCGCATACCGGGCTGAGAAGGCCGACCCATGAGCAACCCTCGCCACACCGATCGAAGCTCTACGACCTGCGCACCATCGGTTATGCGGCCGCGGCTCGCCCGGCCAACACCGGCTCGACCAAGTTCGAGGCCGGCGAAGGGCTCCGTGCGTCCAGCTACGTGCACCCGGGCCTATGGATCTGCCTCGGCTCTTCGACGACGACTCGGCCGAGACCTGGGCGGTACCCAGGGCCTGGAGCAGCATGACGACGCGAGCACCGGAACCGCGGACCCCGAACCCCAGCGCCGCGAGCCCGAGGGCCGGGCAGCCCGGCACCGCGCAAGCACCCGCTCGAGCACCCCGGAGACCCGGACCAACAAGCAGCCACACATTGGCACCCTGCGGTGCCGTGCTCACCGGCCTACGGCCGGTGCTTGCCTCGTCGGTGGCGGACCGGCGTGTTGAGCCGGGGCAAGGTCACGCCGGCCACGGTGTCGTACTACGCGGACGAGGTGGCACGCGGCCTCGAGGACTACTACGCGGGCCGCGGCGAGGCGAAGGGCTACTGGATCGGCGCCGGCTCCGCGCATGAGCGGCTCCGCGGCGAGGTCGAACCCGATGCGCTGGCCCGCCTGTTCGACGGATCGCATCCGGGCATGGGAGAGTCCCTCGGCGCCCCCTACCGAGTCGCCGACGCCGTCGATCGGGTCACCGGTTGGGACCTGACGTTCTCGGCGCCGAAGTCGGTGTCGACGGTGTGGGCCATCGGCGGCGGCGAGACCGGCATGCAGGTGCGCGAGGCCCATGATGCCTCCGTCGCCGCGGCGATCCGGTTCCTCGAGGAGCACGCGGCGTTCTCCCGCACGGGCAAGGCCGGGGTACGCCAGGTCGACACCCACGGGTTCCTCGCCGCGGCGTTCGTGCACCGTTCCTCGCGCGCCGGCGATCCGCAGCTGCACACCCACGTCTTGGTGTCGGGCCGGGTCCGGTGCGAGGACGAGGTATGGCGGGCCCTGGACTCCCGGGCTCTGCACCGTCAGCTCAAGCCCGCCGGGATGGTCTACCAAGCCGCCCTGCGTGCCGAGCTGACCGCCCGCCTCGGCGTCGCCTGGACCACGGTGGACCGCAATGGCCAGGCCGAGATTGAGGGTGTTCCAGTTGGGCTGCGCCGCCTTTACTCCCAGCGCCGCGCTGCCGTCGAGGGCCGCGCGGCCGAGCTCATCACGGAATGGGAGACGAGGTTCGAGCGAGACCTCACACCCGAGGAGCGGAGCCGTGCGTTCGAGCGCGCTGTGCTGGATACCCGCGACGCCAAGGGTCATCGCGCCGAGACCGACCAGGGGTTGCACGACCGGTGGCGCAACGAAGCCGACCTCGCGGGCCACAGCCCAGACCGCTGGCTGGGCGAGGTGCTGGCTCGATCCGTGGAGGACGAGCCGGCACGAGCCGTCATCATCGACGAGGTCATCGCCGAGCTGGCCCGAACACGCTCCACCTGGCGCAGAACCGATGTCGTGCGCGAGCTCGCCCGCCGCGCCCCAACCAGCCTTGGGAGCGCGGAGGCCGTCCGTGAGTGGATCGAGTCGTGCGCCGACGCGGCTCTCACCCATCCCGTGGTTGTGGCGTTGACCGCACCTGCGCTCGAGCCACCCGTGCAGTTGCGCCGCCGTGACGGTGCGTCGGTGTTCGACCGGCACGGCGCTGTCCGGTTCACGACGCTGGCGACCCTCGACGCCGAACAGCACGTGATCGACCTCGCGGAGCGCGGCCGCAGCGCCCGCCGCGGCATCGCCGACCCGAGTGTTGTGGAGGATGCGATCGGTCGGGCCGGGTTGGGCGAGGACCAGGGCGACGCGGTCCTCGCCTTGACGCTCGGCGGTGATGCGATCGCCTGTGTCGTCGGCCCCGCAGGCACCGGCAAGACGCGCACCATGCGCGCTGCCCACGACGCCTGGACCGCCAGCGGCGTCCCCGTGCGCGGACTCACCCTCTCCGCGGTCGCGGCGGGTGTGCTCGCCACCGAAGCCGGCGTGCCCTCCGACACCGTGGCCAAGTTCCTGTTCGAGCACGACCGAGCGACCGACCTTGATGGTCCTTGGCGGCTGCGCCCCGGCGAGGTGGTGATCGTCGACGAAGCCGCGATGGTTGCCACCCACGATCTGGCTCGCCTCACTCACCTGGCCGATCAAGCGCGGGCGAAGCTGGTTCTTGTCGGCGATCCCGCACAGCTCGGTGCGGTCGAAGCCGGTGGCCTGTTCGCCGTCCTTGCCGCCTCCCACGCCGTGGAGTTGGCTGGTGTGCGCCGGTTCTCCAACGAGTGGGAGCGCCACGCCAGCCTTCGCCTGCGCGCCCGGGATCGCAGCGCCATCGACCTCTACGAGGCCTATGGGCGGCTCGTCGACGGCGACCGTCTCGGCGTGCTCGACGCTGCCGAAGCCCGTTGGCACCTCGCCCGCGCCAACGGCGAATCGATCGTCGTGTGCGCCACCGACAACCCGACCGTCCGCACGATCTCCGAGCGCATCCGCGCAGGACGCGTCGCCATGGGCGAGGTCGAACGAGGAGGCGTCCGAGCGGGCGAGCAGATCGTGGGCGTCGGCGACGAGATCGTTACCACCCGCAACGACCGCCGCATCACCACCACCGGCGGTGAGTGGGTTCGCAACGGCGACCGCTGGGCCATCACCGACCGTCACCACGACGGTGGCCTCGACGTCGGCAGGCTCGACGGCCAAGGGCGCGGGCTCCTGCCGGCGGACTACGTCGCCGAGCACGTCGCGCTCGGCTACGCGCTCACCGTCCACAAGGCCCAAGGCGTCACGGTCGACCGAGCCGTGCTCGTCGTCGACGAGACCACCACCGTCGAGGCTCTCTACGTCGGCATGACCCGCGGCCGACACGACAACGTCGCGCTCGTGTGCTGCGACTCCCTCGACCTCGAGCACCGCGAACCCCCAGCCGCCGCCCGTGAAGTCCTAGCGCGCGCCCTCGCGCGCACCAGTGCCGACGAAGCCGCCATCGTCTCACTCCGTCACGCCTTGCACGCGTCGGAGTCGCTCGCCGTCCTCGGACCCCGACTGGCGAACCTCGAAGCACAGCTCCTGCGCGAGATCCCCGACGATCCCGGACCCGAGCTCCAGACACTTGCCGCACGCCGGGCGCGGATCGAACAACACGCCCGCCCCGGGACGCTAACCAGGAAGCGCCGAGACGATCGGCGCGTGCTCCGGTCACTCGACGAACGCCAGGCTGAGCTCGAAACTGCGCGCGACCGCCGCGACCAGTGGCTCGATGCACACGCAGATCTGTTCGTCTACCGCGACGAGTTGCGGGCGCAGGCGTCCGCTCGCCGGTCTGCGCTGGGCATCACGGCAGCAGCCGAGCGGCCAGGCCACCTCGTCGAACTCCTCGGTCACCTGCCAGTCGACGACGAAGACCGTCGCCGGTGGATCAGCGCGGCAGCACGCGTCGAGGCGTACCGGGAGGAATGGTCCATCGAGCCCGAGGGCCTCGCGCGCGCGCCATTCGACGGCGTGCAGCAGGAGGCGTGGAACGTAAGTGTCCGCAGCATCGAGATCTCCAACCGGCTCGACGCGCTCGCGCAGCAGAGCGCCCGTGAACGGGGTCTCGATCGCGGTCTCGGCGTCGAACTATGAAGCTCGGCCGAAGGGCTCGAGTGTGGACCGCCACACAAAGGGGACGATGTGGCGCGCTTCGGAAGGCGCCGCAACCTGGGCCCTCGGGTCTTCGCATGGAAGCAGGGTTTGGCGGTTGGCCCGTCGAACCGAAGCGGTTGGCCCGTCGAACCGAAGGAAGTCGAGGCGCGCCGATTGCTGTCGGGGGTCACGCGCCGCGGCTTCATCTCAACAGTGATCAGCCTCGTGGCGATCAACTCGCAAGCGTGCCAGGGACGGACGGCCTGGCTTCGGGAGGGAACCAGCATGGCTCTACGCCGTACCAAGGGTGATCGCGCGATCGCGCGCACGAAGTGGTGGGCGCTCCCGTTGGCAGCGATGTTCGCGAGCGGCCTCGCGCTTGTGCCGTTCGCTGCGACGGGCGCGGCGGCGGCAGAGCCGCCTTTGGGCGATTCGCCGGCTGACGCACCGCAGACCTCACCCGGAGCACCGATGTCCCCATCGGCCGGAGCAGGGGCGCCCAGCAGCGCGGCGCCCTCCGACAGCGAGGGTGGCCCAACCTTCGCCTACTACGACCGAAACAACGTCCGGTCGTACTTCGTCTCGAACGGCTACGACCTCGATCAGTATTTGTTCGGGACGGACAGCCCCCTCGACTTCACCATGTACATCGACGGCGTCTATCCGTCCCGTACTACTGCCAACGGCTTTCCCACGACCTCGCATCCGCTGTTCAGCAAGAACGCGCTCATCACGCTCGCGGTCTACGACGTCGACGACGAGGACGGCGAGGTGGACGGGTTCTACGTCAACGGCTTCGCACTGCCTGGGACGCTCGCGGGAATGCATGGCAAGTGGAGCATCGTCACTTTCGAGATCCCGGCGACCTATCTCAAGTTCTCAGGCGGCCCGGAAGGGTCGGGCAAGAACGATTTCGAAGTGCGCATCGACACAGAAGGCATCGGATGGGCCGTCGAGGTCGCCTGGGCGAACCTCAAGCTCGATCCCGGGCCGCTGCCGATCGCCATGGTCCATGGGCTCAACGGCAACGGCGACAGCGACGGCAACGGGTTCGCGAACACCTGGGGAGCTGCGCGCGACGTGTACGAGGACCTCGTCCCAGACCTTGATGATCGAATCATCGCGCCGGTGCTCACAGGGCAAGACGGCACCAGCATCGAAGCGCCGATGCTCGCCGATGAGCTCTTCGACCTGCAGTTCGAGACGGGGATGCCCCAGGTCAATCTGCTGGCTCACTCGTTCGGCGGGCTGACGTCACGATGCTTCATCTTCGACCTCAACAACAGCGGCTACTTCGGCCGTGTACGCGACCTCGTGATGATCGCGACTCCGAATGGTGGTAGCGAGCTCGCCACCGACATGTGCAACAGCCAGAAGACACACTGGCTGCTCGCCAACCTGCGCGACGCCTTCAATGTGGTCACTGCTGAACTCGCCAACGCTGGCGATTGCACCGACGAGGACAGCAAGCTCTACCAGCTGCAGCAGTGGTACGTGCGCGATGTGTTCAATGAGATCGTCCGAGACTCCTCGTCGGAGTATCCAGATCGCACAAGTACCGAGTACTACACCATCGCCGGCACCAAAGCCTCTGCGGGGAGCGGCATCCTCAACGGCGAGGACGACGGCAACGTCGAGGTCCATAGCGTCTTCTGGCTGCGGCCCGAGGACGGTGGCCGCTACGACATCCAGCCGTCTAACGGCGATCATCCAGGCCTGCACGAGCCCCTCGCGATGCACAACCTTCGTCATTCGGACATCATCAAGGAGGACAGTGACGCCCTGACTGATGCCGCGTGCTTCCAGTACGGGTTCTGGCCGAAGGTGCTGTGCGACCTCTCCGAGGACTCCGGAGGCGCGAGTCCGATGGAGGCTTCGGCCACCGAAGACGAGTCGCCTGCCGATCTGCAGCATGTTGATACGGATGTAGTGACTATTCCGGCCGGCGAAACTCGAACCGTCAGCGTTCCAACAGCTGGCGTCCCGTCCGCCTCGCTCCTCGTACTCTCCGACGGCGCCGACGGAGATCTCTCCGCAACCTTCGGCGGCGAGGCCTTCGAAGACGTCGAGATTCTCGAGTCGACGATGCTTGGCGTCGACGTCGTCAGCCCGACGAGCGGCTCCGTCGCGATCACCAACACGAGTGCGTCGGCCGTGTCGGCTGTCGTCCTGACTGAGACAGAGACGAATCAGCAGGTCAGCGTGTCTGCAACTCCGCAGCACCCTGCGCCCGGCGACACGGTCACCGTCACCGTCAGAACGTCAGGTGCTACGGCGCCGACGAGCGTTTCGGCGTTCGTCGTGAACAAGGCTGTCACGACGAAGAGTGCCGTCACACTGACGAACCAGGGCGGTGGTGTCTACGCCGGCACGTTCACCGCGCCGTTGGGTGGCACTTACACGATCGACGCGGTCGCTCAGGGCTCGTTCGGAGCGGTCAGCGCAACGTCGGCGCTCCAGGTGCAGACCCAAGCCGCGACGCTTGCAGGGATCGCGACCGAAGCGACGACCGACGAGGACGGCGACGGACTGTGGGACTCACTCGACCTTGGCGCAGAGGTAGATGTCGACACTGCGGGCGATTTCCGCGTCGTCGCCGACGTCGTTGACCGCAACGGCAACCTGGTTACTTCGGTCGGATGGAACGGAGCGCTCACGTCTGGCGTGACGACGGTTCCCCTCCGGATCGAAGGTCGCGAGATCTTCAAACGCCGAGCCGACGGCCCTTATCGGGTCACGAACGTTGCAGTCGCACATGACGATGCCCTGATGACACTCGCATTCTCCGTCGATGACCTTGGCTCGACCGACGGCTATGACTTCGAGGAGTTCGAGCATGAGCGCTTACAGATTGATCCCGCGTCGCTGACTGAGTCGACCCCTGTCGACACCGACGGAGATGGCCTGTACGACTTCATCGAGGTACGAGGCAGCCTGACAACGGACCTGCCCGGCGAGTACTCGGTTAGTGGACGCCTGCGGGACCCCGACGGCGACTCAACTGGTGAAGCCCACCAGGTCGTCACGCTCGTCAATGGCGTCAACCAGTTCACACTTCGGTTCCCGACGACAGACATCGCCAACGGCGCGTACGGGAGCACGGTGTTCTCGGTTGGCGACGTCGCGGTGCTCAACAACACGAACCTCGATGTCCAGGACTTCGTCATCGATGCTCTCGAGACACGTTCGTACAGCTCGCGCAACATGGACGGCTACCCCGTTGGACCGCCGCGCGAAGCGCGCTGGGCCCAAACGGTTCCTGCCGGCGGCCTCGTTGATCTGACGGTCGAGGGCGTGAACCCCGCCGACCTGATCCTCAATTCAGGGGCGATGTCTCGAAGCACAGACCTAACCGCACAGTGGGACTCGCCTGTTTCCGTCGCCTTTCCAGATGTCGGCTACCGAGTTCAGCTCTCTGAGGATGCGGACTTCGCCGATGTCCTAGTGGAACGAGATCTCCCGACCTCAGCGACCTCGACTGACTTCCATGCTTCAGACGGAGTGGCCTTCGGGCACTCGTACTACTTCCGCGTCGCACTGCTCGTCGACGGCGAGGTTGCTGCTGGGTGGGCGAACTCCGAACGCGTCGACGTCAGTGAAGAAGACTCCGGCCCGGTCGTCCTGCATGCACCGGTCCCGACTGGCTACCACGGCCAGGACATTCCCATCCGTCTGTTCTCGTCGTGCGGGAGTGGTCATGAGTGCAACGGCACTCTCAACTACCGCACGACGCCGAATCCCGAGTCGCTGATCGAACCCGCCGGTACCGCCGGCACTGGCAGCTGGACAACAGCGCCGCTCTCGGAGGTAAGCCGTGTCAGCGCTGATGCGGACTACGACGTTGTGGAGTGGGCCGCCACGATCCCGGGATGGATGGTCACGACCCACGGTGTCGACTACTTCTTGGAAGCAACCGATCAATTCGCCCGGACGCGCGTTCCGGGTGGCACCTACACGTCCACGCCCGGTCTACAGCCGCCGAACGTCGGCTACTGGCACGTCCACACGGTGAGCCCACCGCTGCTCGCCCACGTGCCCCCGCCGTTCGGGTCGAGCGGAGAGGACCTGCGTGTTGAGCTGCAGGCCGCCTGCTCGACGGGCAACTGCGACGCGACGCTCTTCTATCGGACGACAAATGACGACGCCACGGCTACAGAGTCCGACATCGTTGCCGAGAACGGCGAGTTGATCGCCACGCCGAACTGGCCGACTGCAACGATGCAGCAGGTCGGTGCGCCGGCTTCGCTCGGCGACGCGGGCGAGATGCTGACCTTCGAAGCCGAGATCCCGGCCAGTTTCGTCGACACAAGAGGAGTGGACTACTTCTTCCACGTCACCGATGGCGAGACCCAAGCGTGGTCACCAGGCACGACGTACGAGGGCTACTTCGCCCCCCTCGACGGCATGCGGACGGGCTACTTCCACACCCACGTCCTCGAACAGCCCCACATCGTCCACGCTCCCGTCGCCACTGCGCCGTTCAGGAGTGACATAGCGGTTTCGGCGCAGTCGAACTGCCCCGTCATGAGAGCCTGTACCGCTCGCCTGTACTACCGAACCACGACCAATGACGTGCTCGACACGACAACGCCGTTCGCCTCCCGGCCAATGGCAGTCGTTGGCGGTGCGCCTGTAGGAAGCACACGACCCATCACCGTGACCGGCGCGATCCCGGCCTCGGTTGTCGACACGCGAGGAGTCGACTACTTCTTCTCGATCTCCGATGGAGCCACGACGACTTGGTGGCCCGGGACGTCGCATGTGGACGGGTACGTTCCGGTCCCTGGCACGCGCGTCGGCTACCACCACATCCGCGTCCTCGAGCCGCCCCACATCGTCCACCAGCCGCCCGGCGCCGTGCCCGCACTGACGGATCTGGCAATCGAGGCGACAGTCACCTGTGTCACGGCGAGCTGCGGCGTCACGCTCCACTACCAGAAGGCACTCGGCACAACGGAGCCGTTCCCGCACGCCATCCCGATGACGCGAGTCGGTACGCTTACGCCATCGCCTGCCGGCCCGATCGCGACCTACCGAGCGACTATCCCAGCCGCCGACGTCACCACCGCTCAGCTCTCGTACTACATCAAGGCTGACGATGGATATACGCGTTCCTACGCGCCTGGGACCTTCTACTGGGGCGCCTACATGCCCGTCGATGGCCAGCGAATCGCGGCCTATCCCGTACGGGTGCTCGAGCCGCCGCACGTAGTACACGTGCCCCCGGGCGCTGCCGCTATCGGCTCACCCGTCACTCTCGCTGCGACGTCCAACTGCGCCACTCCATCATGCATAGGCACGCTCCACTGGCGGCTCCCCGGAGGTGCCTGGCAGAGCTTGACGATGTCTGCGACGAGGTCGCCCTCGGACGCGCCGACCGGCGACCTCATGTCGTACTCGGCAACAATTCCTCAATCGTTGTCCAGCGCGGGCTTTGAGCACTGGATCGAGGTCTTCGACGGCTACGTCGCCGAGCGAACCCCGACGCTTTCCACGCTCGCGTACTGAGGCCGACGCGATGACGGACACGGGCAACACACCGACGGACACGGGCAACACACCGACGCGCGAGCGCTCGAGCTTCATCGCTTGGTGTGTAGCGTCAGCAATCTGGAGCTGGTTCTTCTACGGCGTCGGTGGGCTCGTCGCTACTGGAGTTTTCGCTGACCCCACAACCGCACAACGCCTCACCGGAGCGGTCCTCGCGGGCATTGCGCTCTTCGGACCAGGGCTAAGCGGCACAGTTCTCGCGCACCGGCTCGACCGACCACGGTGGCGCACCGCGAGCGTCGTAATCCTGATGGCATCACCGCTAGCCAGCGCCAGCGTGTACTGGTGGGATAGCTGGGTCTTCTTCTGAGCTACGCGGCGGGACGAAGGGGTAGCAGCGGAGAGGCCACAGGAACTCCGACCGGCCGGGGTTGAGTCCGTGGACGTGGGGCACGACTCCCCCCTCCGACACGTACCTGACTACACGGAGGCCTCGACTCGACGAGGACCCGGCCGTCGGGGTGGTACGTGAGCGAGATGCCGAGCTCGGCGTAGACGGCGGCCTTGTCGGCAGGGTCGGCGTCGCGGAGCACGGCGACCATTTCGTGGAGCGAGGCGACGATCGCCTTGATCTCGTCCTTGGTGAGCCGTGGCGCGGGTGCGGCGTCGGCGAGCTGGCGCTCGGCCGCGAGGCGCTCGGCGCGAACCTCGGCGATCCAGCGGCCGACCACGGCAGGCTCGGTGCCGGCTTCGAGCGCGGCGCGGTAGCGGTCGAGTCGCCGGTCGCAGTCGGCGATCTTCTCCTTGGCTGCGGTCGATCGGGCGTCGTCGATGGCGGAGCGGTCGTCGGCGGCAGCGAGCGCGGCACATGTGTCGTCGAGGTGCTGGGGGTCGAAGATGGTGGCGAGCCACCGGTCGAGGCCGGGTAGGACGGCCTCCTCGCGGACGTTAACCGAGCGCGGGTGTCGGCCTTGGACATCGGCGTACTCGGAGGGGAACCGGCACCGGTAGTAGGCGCGTTCGTGCGCCCAGGCGCCCTCCATGCGGCGCTCGCAGATGGCGCAGCGCATGAGCCCGCTGAGGACGTAGGTGTTCTTGCGGCGCGGCCGCACGGTCGTCGCCCGCTTGCCGGCGAGCGATCGCTGGTCCTGCGCTCGCTCGAACAGCTCGACGGTGATGAGGGGCTCGTGCACGACGTCGGTCGACCAGACCCAGTCGGAGCGGTCGTTCCAGCGCATCTTGGTCTCGTGGCCGAGGGCGACGTCCTCGACGTCGACGAGGACCTCGTCTCGCCGCTGGCGATTCCAGACCTGCCGGCCGGTGTAGCGGGGGTTGTCGAGGATCGCTCGCACAGCGCCCTTGGACCAGGCGCCTCCGCTGGAGGCACGGTGCCTGTTCCGGGCCGGGTCGTGCGCGGAGGGCGACGGGATGCCGTCGGTGGTGAGGGCCTCCGTGATCGCCATGAGGCCCTTGCCCGCGACGTATTCGGTGAAGATCCGCTCGACCACTGGCGCCGCGACGGGATCGGGCTCGAGTTGGTGGAGCCGTGCGCCCATGGCTGCCTTCCCGGGGTTGGGGTGCGCGCCGGCGTCGCCGAGCTGGTAGCCGTACGGCGGCCGGCCGCCGAGGAAGCGGCCCTCGGTGGCCGCCTGCGCGGCCATCGCTGAGCGGACACGAACCTTGATGCGGTTGCGCTCGCCCTTGCTCATCCCTCCGTAGAGGCTCATGACGAGATCGTGGGCGTCGGAGCCGGGATCGACTCGGCCACCAACCTCGGGGACCCAAAGCTCGACGCCGTAGTGGGCGAACACGGGGAACGTGAGGCCGAACTGGTTGCCGTAGAATGCGCGCGCCGGTTCGCCTATGACGACGGCCCCGAACCCTCGGTCTGGCCGGGGCAGCGCGCCGAGCAGCAGCGCAGCCTGCGGGCGCCGCTTCCAGGGCAGCGACCTGGACTGGCCCACATCGAAGAACTCGGCGACGATCCGCCCGTCTTGCGGCTCGATGAGGGCCTGGGCTCGGGCGAGCTGCCAGCCACGCGACGAGGCCGGGTCCTGTTGGTCCTCGGTGCTGACCCGGCCGTAGAAGGCGAAGGCGGTCATCGGGCCAAGGGTACGGCTCAGCCGGCCCGCCGCTGCGGGATCACTGCCTGCTGCGCGGCGGCCTTGCGAACGATCCGCAGCAGCGCGGCGAGAGCTGTCGGCGTCAGCGTCGGCGGGGCGGCCGGGACGGCGACCACAACCGGGGACGCGTTCGACGGGGTCGGCATGACCATCACCCCGGGAATGCGTCTTCGGCGCGGCGAAAGCGCAACGGTCCGACGAGGTTCGTCGCCGACTTCGGCTCGGGGGACTCCCCTGGCCTCGCCGGGGGAGTCCCCCTCGATGCCCATCCGGGACTCGGTTGGCGGGATCGGATTGCGGGTCGACGCACGAGTCTTGCAAGCCATCGACGGGCGGCGCGGGCGACATCGGGGCCAGAAACGCGAGTGGGCGCGCCCACGAACGTGAGCGCGTCGGCAGATTCTTGGCGGGTGCCGGCAGCAGGGCGGTCCATGCGGCCCGAAGGCGCGAGCGGGACGTCCCGCCGCGCGATCGGGACGGTCCCGCTGCGATCCTGGTGCATCGAGCCCACAGCTGGGCGCCGACCCTCGCTGCGGGGACATGTCTCGCTGCCGAGCTGTTGGCGGCCTGACTACGCGGTGACGTAGGCGGTAGTTCCGGTCGCGCTCTTTGGTGACGCGGTAGGCGCGCTGGGAGCGACAACGGTGAGGATGTCGGGTCCCCGTACGCGGGTGGGCCCCTC
>JBQTIQ010000013.1:0-11560 GCA_052387955.1 Acidimicrobiia bacterium
CGTTCCCCGGCCACGCAGGCCGGGCTTGGCCGCACCTCCGCTGGCGCTGCGGTGCTCGCATCGGCGGCGCAACCGGGCTGTGTTCTTGGCGTTCCCCGGCCACGCAGGCCGGGCTCGGCCGCACCTCCGCTGGCGCTGCGGTGCTCGCATCGGCTGCACAACCGGGCTGTGTTCTTGGCGTTCCCCGGCCACGCAGGCCGGGCTTGGCCGCACCTCCGCTGGCGCTGCGGTGCTCGCATCGGCGGCGCAACCGGACCGGGCTGGGTACGCCTAGGGTCGCTCAGGTGATGCCGAGCGCCGACAGGCGGTCGAGGATGGCCGTGGTGACGGTGGCGGGGGCGCCGGCGGCGTCCACCGTGGCCAGGATGCCCTGCACACGGAAGTGCTCGAGCAGCGGTGCCGTCTCGACGTGGTACTCCTCCAGGCGCCGGTCGACGGCAGCGACGTCGGCGTCGTCACGGCGGCCCTCGCGGGCACGGCCCGCCAACCGTTGCCGGGCGACCTCATCGGGAACGGCCAGGACGACCACGGCGTCGAACGGCGGGCTGTCGGGGTGCAGCGCCTGGGCCACGGTTCGCGGATAGCCGTCGAGAATGTACCCGTCCCCCCGGCCGTCGGCCGCGATCGCCTCGCGGACGAGGCCCAGCACCACGTCGTCGGCGACCAGCTCGCCCCGGTCGATCTCGGCGGCGACGTCGGACCACGAACCGGCCGCGACCCGGGCCCGGAGCAACTCGCCGCTGGAGATCACGGGTACCCCGAAGCGATCGGCCAGGGCCGCCCCCTGGGTGCCCTTCCCCGAGCCTGGAGGGCCCATCAGGACGAGCCGCACGCCGTCGCTCCCACTGCTATCGGCGGGCGGCACGGCCGGCCCGCCGCCACACGTCGAGGTAGGCATCGAGACCGTCCACGGCAAGGTCCGCCCTCGGGCCGGCGGCGATCGCCACCCGCTCCGGGATGGTCCCCCACACCGGCACGCCGGCGTCGGCCCAGGCGGCCAGCGCCTGCTGGTAGTCGCGGGTGAACGACCGGGCCGAGCACACGACGAGGCCGGCCGGGGCCCGTTCCGGTACCAGGTCGAGCAGGGCGCGCACCCTCGGTTCCTCGACCCCGCCCACTCGGGCGGGGATGATCACCACCGCGGCCCGTTCGAAGGCGGTGGACAAGAGCCGTTCGTTGCCCGGCGGCGTGTCCACCACGGCGACCTCGTCGCCCGTCACCTGGTCGAGGACGCGGGCCAGGAGCCGCTCTGTGGGCGCCTCGGCCACCGTGATCTTCGCCAGGCGTTCGTCGTCGGAGTGCTCGGCCCAGTCAGCCGAACTGGCCTGGGGGTCGGCGTCGACGAGCGTCACCGGCCGGCCGTCCCGGCTGGCGATACAGGCCAGGTAGACCGAGGTGGTCGTCTTGCCGACGCCGCCCTTGAGAGCCCCCACGACCACGATCACGGCCGAGACCGTACCCACCCGCCAGAGGGGGCGTTGTCCCGCCCAGCCTCTTTGGGCACGACGGCGCCGGCCAGCGGTGCCGTTGGCCTGGCCCGGACTTCAGGCGGCCCGGCGCAGCGCCGCCTCGAGGGCCAGCAGCACGACCGGTAGCGTCACGTCCCGCCGGGAGATCACGGTGCAGGCGGTCCCACGGCCCTCGCGTAGCAGGCCGAGGGCCAGGTGCTCGGGGCCGATGTAGTTGTGCCCGAGACGAAGAGCCTCCCGCAACGCGAGCTCGAGTGCCTTCTTGGCTCTGGGGCTGAACGGGATGTGCCCGATGACCGGCCCGGGGCCGCGGCGAGCGCGGGTTCGGAGACCCCGCCGCCGGCGCTCCTGGCGATGCTGGAGTGCTCCGGGACCGAAGGTCGATTCGGCCACTTCCCGTACCGAGTCGAGGTCGATGCCCAGCCGGCAGCGCACCGCGATCGTCCTCGGCCGACCGGCGCGAGGCGAGCGCCAGGATGTCGGCCTGCACCGCGTCGGGGGTCAGTCCGCACGACCTCAACGCGTCGGCCGCCGGCGTTTCGCTCGCCAGCAGCGCCAGCAGTAGGTGCTCGGTACCGACCCGATGGTGGCCCAGGCGTCGGGCCTGAAGCTGCGCGCCGACGACGACCTCGCGGGCACCCGACCGGAACCGTTCGAACATCTCGTCTACCTCCGATGGTGCTTGCGATGGACGGTCTGCTTGGTCACGCCGAGGGCTTCGGCGATGTCCTGCCAGGACCAACCCTGGGAACGGGCGTTGTCGACGTGGACGTTCTCCAGCGACTCGAGCAGGCGCCGGAGGGCAGCGACTGCCGCCAGCCCCTCTCCCGGGTCCCGGTTGCTCGCCTGTTGGGCGAGCTCAGCGACGGTGGCCATGGCGTCAGCATAAGCTGACGGAGCGGAGACGTCAACCCATGCTGACCATGTTCACGCCGGGACCGTCCGGACGACCACCAGCCCCGAGCCCTCGAAGGCTCCCTCCACGAACCAGGTCGAGCCGCTGCCGGCCAGTGCCGGCGTGCGGCCGGTGGCGTCCCCCAGCCGGTCACGCCACCGCGCCAGTCCCGGCTCGACGGCCAGGGCCGCCGGTTCGAGGTCGTTGGGGCCACCGCCGGTCGGCGCGCCCAAGGCGTCCCAGGCCCGGTACACGGCCGGCGTCGAGACCGCCAGGGCTGGCGTCAAGAGCGTGAACTCCCGCTCCTGGAACGGCAATGGGTCGACCCGCTCACCGACGCCGGTCACCCGGGCCCGGCCCCCCACGAGACAGAAGGGCACGTCCGCCCCCAACGAGGCCGCCACCGTGAGGTCGTCGACGCCGGCCCAGCGCAGCACGGCGGCGGCGTCGGCCGCCCCGCCGCCGAGGCCGGCGCCGGCGGGGATGCGCTTGCGCACGCGCACCCGCGCCCGCCGTCCGAGCGTCGCCAACGCCCGGCGCACGAGGTTGGAGTCGCCGGACGGCACGCCGGCGGCAGCTGTCCCGGTCACCTCCAGGCCGTCCCCCTCCGAGAAGCCGACCTCGTCGGCCAGGTCGAGCGCCACCATCTCGGCATCGATCAGGTGATACCCGTCGGCGCGAACGCCGACGACCTGCAATCTGAGCGTGAGCTTGGCCGGCGCCACCTGCACTGACCCACCCATGACCGATCCCCCATCCAACGCCAGTCACCCGGCCTTCGGGCGGAGATGGTCCCACAGCAATGCGGCGCCACAGCCTCTGGCGAGCGCGTCGGTGCCACCGGCGACGCCGCCGGCACGAGCCCTCGAACGCCGCCCGCCGGGCCGCCGATACGAGCGCCGAAGCGCCAGCGCAGGCGCGGCCAAGCTCGGCCTGCGTGGCCGGGGACGCTGCTACCAACGCCGGCTGGCAACGCGGCTAGGTTCGCCCGGTGGGCGAGGTGTGGGCCATCGTGGTCGCCGGCGGTTCGGGGGCGCGCTTCGGCGGCGCCAAGCAGTTCGAGGACCTCGCCGGGCGCCGGGTGCTCGACTGGGCCGTGGCCGCGGCCCGTTCGGCGTGCGACGACGTCGTGCCGGTGCTGCCTCCCGATCGGATCGAGGCCGGGGCCCGGGCTGGCGGCGCCACCCGGTCGGCCTCGGTGCGGGTGGGCCTGGCCGCCGTCCCGGCCGCGGCCGAGATCGTGGTTGTGCACGACGCCGCCCGCCCTCTCGCCGGCGCCGAGCTGTTCGAACGGGTGGTGGCCGCGGTCCGGGGTGGCGCCGATGCCGCCGTCCCCGTCCTGGCCATCACCGACACCCTGAAACGCCTCGCCGGCAGCCGCGTCGTCGGAACCGTCGACCGCACCGCGCTCGTCGCGGTGCAGACCCCTCAGGCCTTCCGGGCCGAGGTGCTGCGGGCTGCCCACACCGACGAGCCCGAGGCCACCGACGACGCCGCCCTGGTCGAGGCCATGGGGGGCAGCGTCGTCGCCGTGGCCGGTGATCCCCGCAACATCAAGCTGACCACCCCCGACGACCTGGTGGCGGCCCGAGCCCTGGCCGCGGCGGCCATGCTATGAGCGAGCGAGCGGACCGTCGACACCGCGCCCGTGGGCTCATCGGTTGCCGTCCGTGACAGCCAGGGCAAGTCGCCGCGGGGGGCCGAAGACGATGGCGTGCCGATGAGCCCCACCCGGGTGGGCATCGGCTTCGACGTGCACCCCTTCAGCGACGACCCAGCCCGCGCCCTGGTGTTGGGTGGGACCGTGCTCGAAGGTGAAGCGGGCCTGGAAGGCCACAGTGACGCCGACGTCGTCGCCCATGCCGTCGCCGACGCCTTGCTGGGTGCCGCCGGCCTGGGCGATATCGGCCAGCACTTCCCCGACTCCGACGAGCGCTGGCGGGAAGCCGACAGCACCGACCTGCTGGCTCGGGCAGCTCACCTCGTCGCCGAGGCCGGCTGGTCGGTTGCCAACGTCGACTGCTCGGTCGTGCTCGAGGCGCCGCGGCTGGCACCGCATCGCCACGCCATGCAGCAGCGCCTCACGACGGCGGTCGGCGCACCGGTGAGCGTGAAGGCCAAGCGGGCCGAGGGCTTGGGCGCAATCGGCCGCGGCGAGGGGATCGCCTGCTGGGCGGTCGCTCTCGTCGAACGCTGACGCGAGCCGCAGGAGCGGGGAGGAGCCTCGGTTGTGGAGCCCGGGATCGCTGACCGGGCACCGGCGCCGCTGGGTACGCTGGGGGTCGGCCACGTTCCGGGGCCCATGCCGCTGGACGGCACGGCAACCTTGCGCTGGAGGGCACCGAGGTGGCTCAGTAGTAGGTAGCACGAGGTACTGGCACGTCACGCCCGGACTGAGGGACTGTCCCGAATGTCACGGTGCGACGTTCACTGCGAAGGGGAAGCAGATGGCTGAGGGCTCCAACGAGGACTTCGTGGTCGCGACCACGCTCGATGAGCTGTGGGAAGGCGAGATGGCATCGGTGATGGTCAACGGCACCGCCGTGCTGCTGGTCAACCTCGAAGGTGGCAAGGTCGTCGCCTTCGAAGACCGGTGCCCCCACGTCGGCACCCCCCTTTCCGACGGAGAGTTCGACGAGGGCGAGCTGATGTGCGTCTCGCACCAGTGGACCTTCGAAGCCGAGACCGGCGCCGGCACCAACCCGGCGTCGTCGTGCCTCAAGCGGTTCGCGGTGAAGATCGACGGCGACAACGTGCTCGTTGCCACCGGGATCGTCGAGCAGCAGCCCGTCGGCCTGACCGCTTAGCCTTGGTACCCACCGTCGTCACTGCTCGCACTGAGCCAGCTGGCGGGAGACGGCGGAAGCGGCCACCCGCACCGCCCGGGCCATGAGTAAGGGGTCGTAGCGGTGGCTCGGCCCGGTGACGGACAGCGCCGCTCGGGCCGTCCCACCCGGGCCGATGATGGCGGCGGCCACGCACACCGAACCGAGCACGGCCTCCTCGCGGTCGAAGGCGACACCGGCCCGGGCGACCTCGGCCAGCTCGGCCACGAGGACCTTCGGCACCGTGATCGTGTACGGGGTGACGGCCGCCAGTCCGGCTTCGATCAAGCGCACGACCGTCGAGCGCGACGAGTGGGCGAGCATGACCTTGCCCAGGGCGGTGCAGTGGGCGGGCATACGCCCACCATCACGGGTCGGCAGCGGCACCTGGCCATGGCCTGCGACCTTGACGATGTAGAGGACATCGGGCCCGGCCAGCACGCCTAGATGGACGACCTCCTTGCTGGCCTCGTAGAGGTCCTCCATGTAGGGGATGGCGATCTGGCGGAGGTTGCGCTGGTCGGGCACGAGCGTGCCGAGCTCGAAGAGCTGCAGGCCGAGGCGGTACTCGCCGCTGCGTTCTTCGCGGGCCAGCATGCCCACGTCGACCAGCTCGGCGGCGATCCGGTAGACGGTCGACTTGGGAAGGCCGGTGCGTCGCGTCAGTTCGGCCAGGCTCAGCGAGCGGTCCCGCGCCGTGAACGTCTCGAGGATGCTGAAGGTCCGCGTCAGCACCGACCGGGGGTCCCCCTTCGCGCCGGCGGCCATCGTTTCGCACCCTACGCCTGAGCGGCCCTTCCGGCTCCATGCCACCAGACGGCACGATCGGCTTGTGCCCGTCGTCACCGCCTGCGTCTCATAGCCTCTGACGACAGTGGAAGGTACCGAGACCGGCGGCGTCCGTAGCCCGCTGTTGAAGCGATGAGGAGGAGAACGCGATGAGCAGCGTGAAGTCGTCTTCGACCAAGAACTCGAAGCAGGCCGACGAGCTTCCCGACAAGGACCTCTGCCGGCGCCTGTTCGAGGGCATGGTGCTCATGCGGGCCACCGAGGACCGTCTGGTGGCGCTGTACCGCCAGGGCGAGCTCCCCGGTTCGGTGTACACCGGCCATGGCCACGAGGCCATCGCCGTGGGCACCGCCGCCGCCCTGCGCCCCGACGACGTGATGGCCCCCCTGCACCGCGACATCGGTGCCCACCTGTGGCGGGGACTTGCGCCATGGGAAGCCATGGCGACGTTCATGGGGAAGGCGACGGGCCCGACCGGAGGACGCGACGGGGCCCTGCACTACGGCCGGCTCGACCTCAACATCATCAACCCGATCAGCATGATCCCCGACAACTACCCGGTTGCCACCGGGGCTGCGTTCGCGGCCAAGTACCGGGGGACCGACGCCCTCGCCATCGCCTACTGCGGCGACGGCTCGACGTCGCGGGGCGACTTCCACGAGGCGCTCAACATCGCCTCGGTGCTCAAGTTGCCGGTGATCTTCGTGATCGAGAACAACCAGTTCGCGTACTCGACACCGCTCAGCCAGCAGACCGCCACCGAGGACTTCGCCTGCAAGGCAGCCGCCTACGCCATGCCGGGCGAGCGCCACGACGGCAACGATGTCATCGCCGTGTACGGGGCCACGAGCCGTGCCGTCGAACGGGCCCGGGCCGGAGACGGCCCCACGTTGCTCGAGTTCGTCACGATGCGCATGCACGGCCACGCCGAGCACGACTCGGCCGACTACGTGCCCAAGGGCCTGATCGAGGACTGGGCCAAGAAGGACCCGATCGAGCGGTTCGAGAAGCGCCTCCTCGAGGCCCATGCCCTCGACGCCGACGACGTCACATCGATCAAGGACGCCGCCCGCAAACGCGTCCTGGAAGACGCGGCCAAGGCCCGCAAGGACCCCATGCCGGACCCCGCAACCGTGGAAGAGGGTGTGTATGCCGACTGACACGGCCACCGGCACCGACGTCGATGTCCTGTTCCTCGACGCCATCACCAAGGCGCTCGACCTCGAGCTCGACGCCGACCCCGACGTTTTCCTCCTGGGCGAGGACATCGCCGGCTTCGGCGGTGCCTTCAAGGTCACCAAGGGCCTGCTCGACAAGTACGGCCCGATGCGGGTGGTCGACATGCCCATCGCCGAGTCCGGTTTCACCGGGCTCGCCTTCGGCGCCGCCCTCATGGGCCTGCGCCCGGTGGTCGAGTACCAGTTCGCCGACTTCATCGTGTGCGCCTTCGACCAGATCATCAACGTCTGCTCCCGGCACCACTACCGGACCCGCAACCCCGTGCCGGTGGTGTTCCGCGCCCCCTATGGCGCCCGGCTCCGGGCCGGGCCGTTCCACTCGCAGAGCATCGAGACGTACTTCGCCCACACCCCCGGGCTCAAGATCGTCTGCCCGTCCACGCCCGACGACGCCGCTGGGCTCCTGCGGTCCTCGATCCGCGACAACAACCCGGTGCTGTACCTCGAGAACCGCTACCTGTACCGGCGGGCCCGGGGCGCCGGCTCGCTCAACACCGAACCCGTGCCCCTGGGCAAGGCCATCGTGCGCCGCGAGGGCACCCAGGCTTCGATCATCACGTACGGCACCGGCGTCCAGCAGGCGCTCGACGCCGCCGAGCAACTCGACGGCGAGGGCATCTCGATCGAGGTGATCGACTTGCGCACGCTGGTACCGCTCGACATCGAGACGATCGTCGAGTCGGTCAAGAAGACCACCCGGGCCGTCGTGCTCCACGAGGACGCCGTCCGCTTCGGCTACGGCGCCGAGATCGCATCGGTCATCCAGGAGCAGTGCTTCTGGCGCCTCGACCGACCCGTCGTTCGCCTCGGGGCCAAGGACGTCCCCGTCCCGTTCAGCGCTCCGCTCGAGGACGCGGTGCTACCCCAGACCGAGCAGGTCACCGAAGCCCTGCGAACGGTGGCGACGACATGAGCCAACTTGCGAGCGAATCAGCGAGCACCGCCACTGCCCTCACACATTGGTCCTCGCCTGCCCGGGACCGCGCCGGGCAGGTCAGCTCGCTCGGATGGGGGACCAATGAGTGACTTCGACGTCGTCATCGTCGGGGGCGGGCCGGGGGGATACGCTTCGGCGCTCTACGGCGCCTCCGCCGGCCTCAGCATCGCGGTGGTGGAGGACACCAAGCTCGGTGGCACCTGCCTCAACCGGGGCTGCATCCCGGCCAAGGCCCTCCTGCAGGCGGCCGAGGTCGCCCGCACCGTCGGCGATGCCGACTCCTTCGGCATCGTCGCCGACAGCCCGACGTCCTTCCACCCCGACTGGGACAAGGTCAACGCCCGCAAACAGGGTGTGATCGACCGCCTGGTCGGCGGCCTGGGCGGCCTGTTGAAGAAGCGCAAGGTCACCGTGATCGACGGCCACGGCCAACTCCAGGCCGACGGCTCGGTGAAGGTGGGCGACGACGTCGTGCGGGGCCGATCGGTCATCCTCGCCACCGGCTCGGCCCCCCGGTCGATCCCGGGCTTCGACATCGACGGCGAGCGGGTCATCACCTCGGACCACGCCACCCACCTGCCCACGCTCCCGGAGCGGGTGGCGATCATCGGGGGCGGGGTCATCGGCGTCGAGTTCGCGTCGGTCTTCACCGACATGGGCGCGGAGACGTTCCTGCTCGAGGCGCTGCCCCAGGGCGTGCTGCCCGTCGGTCCCGACCCCGAGGTGGCCAAGGTCCTGGCCAAGGCGTTGGCCAAACGGGGCGTCACGGTCTACGCCGGGGTCAAGGTGAGCCCGCCCGAACGCACCGAAGCCGGCCTGGTGGTCGCCTTCGAGGGACCGAACGGGTCGACGAAGGTCGAGGTCGACAACCTCCTCATCGCCACCGGCCGACGGCCGGTGACCGACGGTCTCGGCCTCGACGAGGCCGGCGTCGCCGTCGACAGCCGGGGCTTCATCGAGATCGACCGCAGCACCTTGCTCACGTCGAAGGCCAACGTCTACGCCGTCGGCGACGTCATCGACACGCCCGGGTTGGCGCACGTCGCCTACGCCGAGGGCATAGTCGCCATCAGCTGCATCCTCGGCGAGACCCCGGTCCCGGTCGACTACCGCGCCGTGCCGTGGGTCGTCTACGCCCATCCCGAGGTGGCGTGGGCCGGGCTCACCGAAGCCCAGGCCAGTGACGCCGGCCACGACGTGGTGGTCGGCAAGGGCCACTTCTCGGGTAACGGCCGGGCGATGATCGTCGGCGAGGCGGAGGGCATCGTGAAGGTCGTCACCGAGCGCGACGGCCCCATCCTCGGCGTCCACATCGTCGGGCCGTGGGCCAGCGAGCTGATCTCGGAGTCCTACCTGGCCGTCAACTGGCAGGCGCTGCCCTCCGACGTCGGGCATTTCATCCATGCCCATCCCAGCCTTTCCGAGACGGTCGGCGAGACGATGCTCGCCCTCACCGGCCGCTCCCTGCACGCCTAAGCGCGACCGGAGGAGATCCCATGGCCGATCAGGTCGTCAAGATGCCCCGTCTGGGCGAGTCCGTCACCGAGGGGACCGTCACGACCTGGTTCAAAGAGGTGGGCGACACCGTCGACTTCGACGACATGTTGTTCGAGGTGTCCACCGACAAGGTCGATTCCGAGATCCCCAGCCCCTTCGAGGGCGTCATCCTCGAGATCCTGGTGTCGGCGGGCGAGACCGTCGACGTCGACACCCCGCTCGTGCGCATCGGCGAGCCCGGCGACGAGCCATCCGACGGGGCCGGAGCGCCGAAGGCGTCTGCCCCCTTGGAGCCGGCCGCGGCCGAAGCGGCGGCCGCCCCCGACGCCGCCGCGACTCCCGCCAAGGCTGCCAGCGCGCCCGCTGCCGGCGCCCCGCTGCCGGTGGCCGACAGCTCGGCCGGCGCCGACGGCAACGGTCGGGCCCTGCTGTCGCCCATCGTGCGCCGCCTGGCCGCCGACCATGGGATCGACCTGGCCCAGGTGAGCGGGTCCGGTGCCGGTGGCAGGATACGCCGCGAGGACGTCGAGACCGTCATCGCCGCCGGACCGGCGCCGGCCGAAATCGCTCCGGCGGCGGCGGCCACTCCGGCCGACGCTCCGACGGCGGCCACGGCCTCGCCCCAAGACGATCGTTCCGAGGTCGTGGGCATGTCGCGCATCAGGGTCCTCATCGCCGAGAACATGTCGCGGTCGATGCAGATCTCGCCTCATGTGTGGACCTCGGTCGAGGTCGACCTCGAGAACGTCGAGCAGGTCCGCCAGAAGCACAAGGACCGCTTCCGCGAGCAGGAAGGCGCGGGCCTCAGCTACCTGATCTTCATCTCCCGGGTGGTGGCCGACGGGCTCCGGCGCTTCCCGGCTCTCAACTCGTCCGTCGACCTGGAGACCAAGACCCAGACCTTCCACCACTACGTCAACCTGGGCATCGCCGTCGACCTCGACGAGCAGGGTCTCATCGTGCCCGTCGTCAAGGACGCCGACTCGCTCAACCTGAGGGGCCTGGCCAAGGCCATCACGGCCAAGGCCAAGGCAGCCCGCGCCCGAAGCCTCGGGGCCGACGAGATCTCTGGCTCGACGTTCACGATCACGAACCCCGGCCCCATGGGCGACTACGCCTCGGCGCCGATCATCAACCAGCCCAACGTCGCCATCCTGTCGACGAACCAGGTGGCACGGCGCCCAACCGTCGTCGGCGAGTTCGTCGCCATCCACCACATGACCATCCTCGGCCTGTCCTACGACCATCGTGCCCTCGACGGCGTGACCGCCTCGAAGTTCATGATGTACGTCCGCGACGCGCTGCAGGACCGAGACTGGGAGGCAGAACTGCAGTGACGACCACCGTCGTCAAGAACCCCGCGGCGTTGGCCGAGGCCGTCGGCACCCACCTGGGCTGGTCGCCGTGGCGCACCGTCGACCAGCCCCGGATCCAGCTCTTCGCCGACGCCACCGACGACCACCAGTGGATCCACCTCGACCCGGACCGCGCCGCGCAGGGACCGTTCGGACAGACGATCGCCCACGGTTTCCTCACCCTCTCGTTGGCCCCGGCCCTGCTGTTCGAGGTGCTCGAAGTGCAGGAGGCCTCGCTGGTCGTCAACTACGGGCTGAACAAGGTGAGGTTCCCGGCCCCGGTGCTGTCGGGGGCCAAGGTCCGCATGGGCGTGGAGCTCGCCGCCGTCGACGAGATCAAGGGCGGCGTGCAGGCCACCATGTCGGTCGTCTTCGAAGCCGAAGGCCAGGCCAAACCGGTCTGTGTCGCCGAGTTCGTCTTCCGCTACCTGGGCTGATCTCCTTTGCGGGATTGGTTGTCAAGCGGTTCGTCGGTTGACGGCGTCGTTGGCGGGCGGGGACGATGCCTGGTGGGGAAGGTCGCCTCGTTTGCCGGCGCCTCGAGCGCTTGGCTTC
>JBQTIQ010000014.1:0-4178 GCA_052387955.1 Acidimicrobiia bacterium
TCCTCGTCGACCGGTCGTTCGTCCCCGGCGCGCGGGTCACCGAGGCGGGGGGGTGCCCGTGGGAGGTCGACGTCGCCGGGCGCGACGCCCGGGCGTCGCGGCTCCAGGGCTGGTTGGCCCACGCCGACTGCGTGCTCGCGCCCTCGGCGTCGGCGGCCTCGGTGCTGGCGGCCAACGGCATCGACGCCGAGGTCGACGAGAACGGGCTCCCCCCCGAGGCCATGCCGACGGCGGCCGGCGCCCGCCCCGGGCGTGCCCCGGGGCCGGTCCGTTTCACGTACGCCGGCGGGCACCTCGAGATGAAGGGCGTGGCCGTGCTCCTCGACGCCGCCCGACTGCTGGCCGAGCGGGCCGGCGTCACCGGCTGGCATCTCGACGCCTACGGGGCCGAGCCGTTCGTGGCCCAACGCGGCATCGTGGTCGACGGCCTACCGATCGATGTCCCGCCGCCCTTCGGGCCCGGTCGGCTCGGACCGGTGCTGGCCGGCACCGACGTGCTGGTGCTGCCGTCGGTGATGCGCGAGACGCACTCGTTGCTCACCCGGGAGGCGTTGGCGGCCGGAGTGCCGGTGGTGACCTCCGACAGCCTCGGGCCCGAGGAGGTAGTGACCGACGGTCTCAACGGGCTCGTCGTGCCCACCGCCGACGCCGAGGCGTTGGCCGCGGCCATGACCCGCTTGGTGACCGACCCTGACCTGCTCGAGCGCCTCGCGTCCCATACCGGCGGCGGGGGTGCGCTGGCGCGCTCGCTCGAGGACCAGCTCGACGGCCTGGAGCGCCGCTTCGACGCGCTGGTGCGCCCCGAGGGGCAGGCGACGACGGTGGGGGCGCCCTCGGTGCCCGCGGTCCGCTCGGTCGTCTTCATGGTCGGGATCCAAGGGGCGCCGTTGCGGTACCGGGCGTGGCTGCCGGCCGAGGCGTTGGCGCTGCTCGGGGTGTCGTCCGAGGTGCGCTACTACCGCGACCACGACCTGCCCGGCCTGGTCGCCGCCGCCGACGCCCTCGTCGTCTACCGGGTCCCGGCGACCCATCAGGCCCTGGAGATCATCGCCACCGCCCGGGCCCGGGGGATCCCGGTGCTCTTCGACGTGGACGACCTGATCTTCGACCCCGACCTGCGGGCCGAGATCCCGGCGCTGCGGTTGCTCCCGCCCGACGAGGCCGAGCTGTGGTTGGAGGGCGTGTGCCGTTACCGCACCACCCTCGAGCACTGCGACGGCTACGTCGGCAGCACCCCGATGCTGGTGCGCCACGCCGCCTCCGTCACCGGCCTCCCCGCCTCCCGTTTCGACAACGGCGTCGGCCTGTTGCTGGCTCGTCGCTCCGACATCGCCGTCCGCCGGCCCCGGACGCCCGGGCCGCTGCGCATCGGCTACCTGTCCGGCACCACCACCCACGACGACGACTGGGGCCACATCGAAGCGGCCGTGATCGACGTGCTCGACGCCCATCGCAGCGCCGAGCTGTGGCTGGGCGGCTACCTCGTCCCCACGCCGGCGCTGGAGCGGCTCGGGGAAAGGGTCCGGCGCCTGCCCTTCCTCCCGTGGACGGAGGTGCCCCGGGTCGTGCGCGACCTCGACGTCAACCTCGCGCCGCTGCAGCCCGGGAGCCGGTTCAACGAAGCCAAGAGCGCGATCAAGTGGTTGGAGGCGGCGTTGTGCGCCACCGTGACGGTGGCGAGCCCCACGGAGCCCTTCCGCGACGCGGTGGAGCCCGGGGTCAACGGGCTGTTGGCCGACACCCCCGAGGAGTGGGCCGACGCCCTCGCCCTCCTCGCCGACGACGACCTGATGCGCCGGCGCCTCGCCGCGCGCGCCCGCCGGGACGCGCTGCTGCGGTGGTCGCCCCACCTGCAGGGCCCCCGCTATCTCGGCATCATCGAAGCGGCCCGGGGATGGCGGGACCAGCGCGACACGACCGTGGCCGCCGGCCGGCCGTGGGTGCCGGTGGTGCACGACGAGCCGTTGACCGAGGCTCCCCTCGAGGCGTACCGGGACGACGAGGGCGAAGCGGCGGCAACGGAGGGGACCGGCCACTCCCCCGCGGTGGCGACGCCGTCAGGGCTGGTCCCCGCCTCCGTGCTGGCCCGACTGCAGGCCAGCCTGCGTGAGGACGGGGCCCGGGCCACCGTGGTGAAGGTCGCCCGGGTGGCCCGCCGTGGCGCCGGCCGTCTCCGCCGCCGCGCCCGCGACGACGGGGCCCGCACAACGGCCGCCAAGCTCGCCCGGGTGGCCCGCCTGGGCGCCGGCCGTCTCCGCCGCCGCGGCCGCGACGACGGGGCCCGGACGGCCGCGGCCAAGGTCGTCCGGCTGGCGGGCCGGACGGGACGCCGGCTGTGGGCCACGGCACGGTCCCGGCGGAGGTGACCACCCCGACCGACCGCCGCGGCCGCGGGTCCCGACCGGCCACCCACCGCGCCGGGCGACGCCCGCCCGCCCCGGTGGAACGACGCGAGCGAGCCGCCGTCGGCGCCCTCACCGGTGCCTTCATCCTGCTCGGGCTCGTCTTCGCCGTGGCCGTCCCGTTGTTCGGCAACTACGACGAACGCACCCATGTCGACCGCGCCCGCTACACCGCCCGCCAGCCGTTGGGGCCGGTAGGGCCCGACCTGGACATGACGTTCGGTTCGTGGGCGGCGCTGGCCCAGGTGGCCTTCGACGGCGGCGGCCCCGACCGCTGGGACCGGGTCCCCACCGACCGGCCCGACTACCCGCCGTTCGGGGAGTACCCCGGCGGCGACCGCCAGCAGCACCAGGACTGCCCCGGGCCGTGCCAGAACTACCAGTACATCCAGCCCCCGGGCTGGTACCTGGCCGTGGCGCCGCTCGTCGCCGCCCTCGACGACCGGCCCTTTCCCGCCACCGTGCTGGCCCTGCGGGTGGTGGGCGTCGTGTTGGTGGCGGCGATGGTGCCACTGGCGTGGTGGACGGCCCGCCAGCTATGGCCCGGGCGCCGGCGCCGGGCGCTGGCGACCGCGGCGCTGGTGGCGGCGTGGGGGCCGCTGGCGTTCACCGCGGCCGGCGCCAACAACGACGGCCTCATGCTGCCCTTCGCCGGTGGGGTGGTAGCGGCCATGGCCGCCATCCTCCGTCGGGGCAACTCGTGGCGCCGGTGCCTGGCCCTGGGCCTCGTGCTCGGCGCCGGCCTGTGGGTCAAGGTCGAGCTGGTGACCATGGCACCGCTGGCGGCGGCGGCGGTGTTGTTGTGCGCCCCCCGAGGCGAGCTCACCCGCACCCGGGCCGCGCTGGTGGCCGCCGTCCCGGTGCTGCCCGGGGCGCTGTGGTGGTCGTGGCGGATCCTGGGCGGCCATGTCCTCAGCCCCGAGGCCTCCGAGATCCTGGCCCCACCCCGGCCGGGGCCGTGGGCCAGCTCCGGCTTCACCGAGTTCGTCGTCGAGAAGACGCCGGTGCTCTTCGACCGGGTCTGGGGTTTCTACGACTTCCCGCCGTTCCTCGTCGGGCCCGGCTGGCGGGTGCTGCTGTGGGCCCTGACCACGGCGGTCGTCGGCGGTGGCGTGGCCTGCTGGCTGGCCTCGTCGCGCCGGTCGGGCGGTGCCCGGGAACGGCGGTGGCTGGTGCTGGCGGCCGTGCCCGCGGCCCTGGTGGCGTCGGTGCTCTACGCCTCGTACCGGACCTTCCACCGCAACGGCGAGGTCCGTGCCCTGGTGCCGCGCTATCTGTACACCGCCCTCCCGGTGCTGGCCCTGGGGCTCGTGGGATCGGGCGCGGCCATCGCCGCCCGCTTCCGCCCCCGCCGCGCCGGCGACCGGTCTGCGCTGCCGCTGTTGGTCCTGGCCGCGGCGGCCGTGGGCGGGGCCGGGTCGGTCGCCGTCTGCCTCACGGGGATGTACGGCACCCGCTCGCTCCCCACGCTCCTCGACCGGGCCGGCGCCATCGCCCCCGTCGACCACGTCGGCGTCTGGCTGGCGGCCCTGGCGGCGGCGTGGGCGATCTTCGTCGCCGCCGCCGCCGCCCTGGCGGCAACCATCGGCAACGAGGCGGCGGCGGCCGAGAGAGGCTCGCAGTAGCGAGCGATCGAGGCGAATCTCTAGCTACTTGCCCCTGAAGAACCCTTCTGGCGGTTGAGCCGCGTGGCGCGGTGTCCTTCGGGGTCGCGTCGCCCGGATGCCCGGATACCCGGTTGGTCAGGAGATCAGGCGATCAAGCCGGCGATCTTGA
>JBQTIQ010000015.1:0-68810 GCA_052387955.1 Acidimicrobiia bacterium
GCCCATCACAACGACGACCCGAAGCCATTCGTGTGGACCAAGACCGCGGATGAGATCCTCACCAAGGTCCGCCGAGGACGCGTCGCACTCGAACAAGCGCGCGTCATTTGAAGGACACACCACTAGCTGTAGATCCCAGGAGCGTTCGTCAGCCTGTACGAGGCTCACGGGCGGCTTGTGGCCGACACTCGTCAGTCACGTTCCGATCGGGTCTCATCGATGGGCTTGCGATCCGGAAGCCGTCTACACGTGTGAACGGACGGCTCGCCGTGCCGTCCTGAAGGAGCAGACCATGCCAGCACACGACCATGACGACGGGCATGACCCGGTCGCCCTCCCGCCGATCGTCGACCAGCCCACTTGGGAAGCTGCGGTGGCTGAGCTGCGGGCCCGGGAGAAGGCCGCCACGCGTGAGCTCGACGCCGTCGCCGCGGTCCGGCGGCGCCTTCCGATGGTGGAGCTCCCCGACTACACCCTCGAGGGAGCCGACGGCCCCGATCGGCTGGCGGACATGTTCGGAGGCAAGCACCAGCTCATCGTCTACAACCACATGTGGTTCCCAGGCGAGACGTGGCAGTGCCCGGGCTGCACCGGGCTCACCAGCCAGTACACCCGGCTGGAGTTCCTCGACCCCTACGACGCCCGCTTCGTCATCGTCACCCAAGGCCCCATCGACGAGGCTCTCGCCTGCAGGGCCAGGGTCGGCAACCAGATGACGTGGTACTCCACCGCCAACAGCCCGTTCGGCACCGACATGGGGGCTCCTCCCGGCGGCGGCTTCCAGGTCAACGTGTTCCTCCGGTCCGGCGACACCGTCTACCGCACGTACAACACCCAGGGCCGCGGCACCGAGCAGCTCAGCCACACGTTCCCCCTCATCGACCTCGTCCCCTACGGGCGCCAGGAGGACTGGCAGGACTCACCGCAGGGTTGGCCCCAGGCCCCCACCGGGAGCAAGTGGGCTGCTTCTGAAGCGTTCGCCCAGTACGCCGACCCGGGGATCCGATGACGACCGTGGACGCCAACGGGGTCGCCCTGGGCATCGAGTCCTTCGGTGACCACGACGCACCGCTGGTGTTGCTCGCGGGCGGGACGACGATGCTCTCCTGGCCCGACGTGCTCTGCGAGCGCCTAGCCGCTGGCGATCGCCGCGTGGTGCGTTACGACCTGCGCGACAGCGGCGCATCGACGACGGCAGACCCGGAAGCGCCCACCTACACCCTGCGCGACCTTGCCACCGACGCAGCGGCGCTTGCCGACGCACTCGGCGGCGGGCCGGCGCACCTGGCAGGGATCGGCGTCGGCGGGATGGTCGCCCAGGTGGCCGCGCTCGACCATCCGGGCGCCTTCTCGGCGCTCACCCTGGCCGGCACCCGCGCGGTCGCGCCCGGTCCGCCCGACCATGACCTCCCCGACCATGACCAGGCGACGATGAGCCGGCTGTTCGCGCATCCGAGGCCCGACTGGACCGACCCCGAGGCGGTGGCGGAGTTCGCCGCCGCTGGCGCGGAGATCCTCGGCGACGACCCCGTTACCGCCCGCGCCATCCGTGCGCATCTGGGACCGCACGCCCGGAACCGCATCCTCGGTCCAGATGGCCAACCAGATGGGCATGATGTTCTCCAAGCTCGACTGCAGACCTCGCTGGCGCGAGCGCCTGCTCGAGATCGACGTCCCCACGCTCGTTGTCCACGGCCGACGTGACCCGTTCTTCCCCGTCGGCAACGGCGAGGCGATCGCACGCGAGATCCCCGGGGCGCAGCTGCTCATCCTCGACGAGGCCGCCACGGCAATCCCCGATGCGTCGGCCGGCGAGGTCGCGGAGGCGATGCGCGCGCTCGGATAGCGGATTGCACGGGCCCAGTTGTTCGAGATCGAGGTCTGTCCCGACGCTGGGCCCGAGATCGATCCCGTCTGGCGCGTATGAGTCTCCCGAGCCGGCGGCGCTTGCGAACTCGATCCCGACTCGCCACTGGAGCGCTGCGCCAAGATCTCTGCGTGGAGGAGGTCGCGGGCGCCAGGTTGGTCGGCCGGTCGGCGGAACAAGAAGAGATCGCGGCGCGCATCGCTCGGGCGGCGCGCGGCACTGGAAGCCTGCTCCTGATCACCGGCGATGCGGGCATCGGCAAGACCGCCGTCGCGGCGTATGCCGCCGGCCAAGCGCGAGCGGCGCGGGCTGCGGTGGGGTGGGCGGCCTGCTGGCAGACCGCGGCCGTCCCGCCGTTGTGGCCGTGGTCGCAGGTTCTTGCCCAGCTGGCGGGAGACGACCGTCCGGTGCCCGACCTGTCCTCGACCGACGTCGACCTGGACGTGGCTCAGGGGATGCAGGCGGACCGGGTGATCGAGTGGCTGCGCGATGGCCGATCGGCGTTCCAGGTGATCGTGATCGAGGATCTCCATTGGGCTGACACGGCAACGCTCGCGCTGCTCCAGCACCTTGCCGCGGTGCTGCCCGGTATGCGCGTCCTCGTGGTCGCCACCGCTCGATCTTCGACGTCAGCCCCACCGGCCATGGCCGAGGCCCTGTCAGCCTTGCGCCGCCTCGCCGTGCCATTCGACCTGGAGGGGTTGCCGGTCGAGGCGGCACGCGCTCTCGTCGCTGCCTTCGTCGGCACCAGGCCGAGCAGCGGGGTTGCCCGCAGCCTTCGTGATGTCACCGGCGGCAACCCGCTGTTCCTCCGCGAGCTGACCCGAAGTCTCTCGCCGGCGCAGCTCGAGGCGAAGGAGTTGCCGGCGATCGGCATCCCACCGTCGGTGCGCACGCTGGTCACGGAGCGGGTGGTCGCACTGTCTGCTGACGGTCGCCAGTTCGTCGAGGTGCTGTCGGTGGCCGGTGACGAGTCCGACACCGACCTGCTCGCGCAGACGTCCGGAGCGCGCCCGGCGCAGTTGTTGGAGCTTGTCGACGAGGCACGGAGCGCTGGTCTCGTCGCGATGCGCTCCGACGAGATCAGCTTCGTCCACGCCCTCTTCAGAGATGCGGTCTACGACGCGCTGTCGCTCGCCGACCGCACCCGCTGGCACGACCGGATCGGCACGGTCCTGCTGGCCCGCCGCGAAGGCGGTGGCACCGTGAGCTCGGCGACGCTGGCGCACCACTTCGGTCGCGCCGCACCGCTTGGCAACAGTGGACGCGCCTACACCTTCGCCGTCGAGGCGGCCTCCGAAGCGGTCGCCGTGCTGGCCTACGACCTGGCGACTCGGCGCTTCGAACAGGCCCTTGCCATGACTCGTCTCGACCACAGCCTTGGCGAACCCCTACCGCTCCTGCTCGAACTGGCCGACTCGCGCATCGGCGCCGGTGACTTCGCCGGCGCCCGCGCCACCTTCGCGGCCGCCGCCGACGAGGCTCGCCGGGTCGGCGACGTCTCCTCCCTGGGGCGCGCCGCTCTCGGCTACAGCGGCGGTGTGGCCGGGATCGAGGTACTCGTCGGCGACCGAGGGGTATGCGACCTCCTGTCCGAGGCCGCCGCGGCATTGGCCGACGACGACGCGCTGGGCGCATTGGTGGAGGCACGCCTGTCGGTAGCTCGTTCGTTGCTGACGCCGTGGGCTGAACGCCGTGCCATTGCCGAGCGCGCTCTGGCACGGGCGCGGGCCAGCGGCGACGACTCGGTGGTCGCGCAGGCGCTGGCGGCGTGGTGCGATGTCGTTGCCGGACCAGATCACATCGACACGCGCCGGCAGGCCGCGGCCGAGATCATCGATCACGCCGAACGGGTCGGCGACACCCGGACCGAAGCGTTGGGCCGCCGGCTGCTGGTGGTAGCACTGCTCGAAGCCGGCGAGCTTGCGGTCGCGGCGGCCGAGGTTGACCGGTTCGAGGCGACCACGACCCGTCTCGGCCGGAGCGAGTACGGCTGGTACCCGGCGCTGTGGCGGGCGGCGCTCGCCCTCGCCCGCGGTGACGACGACGAGCAGCGACGCTGGCGGGCGGAGCTGGCCCGTGTCGTCGAAGAGGCTGGCGGGACCAACGGGGGGCTTCTGTCGAAGGTCCATGATCTCGTCGCCGCGCTCGAGCTCGACGACCCCCATCTCAACCGCGAGGCGATCGAGCTGATCGTCTCCATGGGCCTCAACGAGGCGTCAGGCGTCGACTTCCGAGTGACCTACGCCCGCTTGTTCGTCACTGCGGGTGATGCCGAGCGGGCCCGAGTCGAGATCGGCCCGTGGGCTGACGCGGCGATCGACGCCGAGCGGAGCTCGGAGTGGCTGCCCATGATGTTGCAGCTCAGCGAGGTGCTCGTCGCGATCGGCGGGCACCCCGCGGTCCATCGAGCCCGGGCTGCCATCGAGCCCTACGCCGCCGTTTGGGCCGTTGAAGGGATCGGTGCTGGCCTCCGGGGCCCGGCTCACCGCGCCTTGGGCGCTCTCGCTGCCGCCGACGGCGACAGCGACGCCGCGCACCGGCACCTCGACGCCGCCGGCGACGCGGCGCGCCGTGCCGGTGCGGTCGCGCTCGCGGCGCGCATCGAGGTCGAACGGGCGCGCTGGTTGGCCGCCCCTTCCCCCGGTTCAGGTGTCTCACGGGCCGCGAGCCCATCGGGCCGCTTCGTACACGACGGAGAGACGTGGACGTTGTCCTTCGGTGGCGCCACGTCGACCCTGCGGGACAGCAAGGGGCTCCACGATCTGGCCCACCTGCTGGCGTACCCGCGGGAGGAGATCGCCGCGCTGGAGCTCGCCGCGCCGGGCGGCACCGTCGTGGAAGGCGACTCACCCGAGGTGATCGACGAGCATGCCCGGCGGGCCTATCGGGAGCGCCTCGCTGAGATCGACATCGAACTCGACGCCGCCGACCACCGGGGCGATACGGCCGCATCGACGCTACTGGCGAGCGAGCGCGACGCGCTGCTGGGCGAGCTATCGGGTGCGTTCGGGCTCGGTGGAAGAACCCGGACCACCGGCCGGACCGCGGAACGGGCCCGCACCGCGGTGCGGGCCCGCGTCCGCGACGCCCTCGACCGCATCGAGGCCGTCGACCCGGCGCTGGCCAACCACCTTCGGCGTTCGGTGCGAACCGGCACCTCCTGTGTCTACGACCCCGATCCGCCCGTGAACTGGGAACTCTGAGCCACCTCACATCGTGCCTTCCAACCTCACGCCAAGGAGGTGAACACCACCAGAGGAGGCGCTACATGCCCAAGCTCAATCCCAGCACCGCCGAGGACCACGTGGAAGCCGACGGGTTCGCCGGCCATTACCGCACGCTCGGTGACCTGACCATCGGCTTCGAGTCGTACTCACAGGACGACGACCCCGCCCCACTGTTCGCCGGCCTACCCGACGACTGCTGCCAGGCCCGCCACTGGGGCGTCGTGCTCGAAGGCACCCTTGTCTTCAACTACCGCGACGGAACCCAGGACGTGATCGAGGCCGGTGAGGCCTACTACGCCCCGCCGGGTCACCTGCCGATCTTCAAGGCCGGCACCCGCGTGGTCGAGTTCTCGCCCGCCGACGAACTCGCGAAGACGATGGAGGTCGTCATGGCGAACGTCGCCGCCATGCAGTCGGGCTGACCGGCGGCCACCCTTCCTGCCAACGCCCGCCGGCGGGTCCTCGGCGGCGACGCCGCCGGGGGCACTGCAGCGCTCGTCGGCGTCGACGCTGGCGCTCAGGCGGCGTCGGTGAGGATGCCGTCGATCTGGCCCATGGCCTCGCGCATGCCCTCCTCCATGCCCATCTCGATCATCTGCTTCATCGCGTCGGTGGAGGCGAAGGTCGACAACACGGTCATGGTGGTGCCGCCGCCGGCGCGCTCGGCCAGCTCGAGCTCCATGCGGGTGGTCGGGAGATCCGGGTTCGGCTGGCCGGTGTCGTCGGCGAAGCCGTCGTCGACCACGAACCGACGGGGTGCTTCGACCTCGAGCACGTCCCAGTAGCCGGCTGCCTTCTCGCCTTCGGGCCCGGTCATGACGTACGTGACCCGGCCGCCAGGGCGGAGGTCGTGGTCGACGACGGTGGCCGGCCACGTGGGCGGGCCCCAGAACCGCTCCAGCTGGCGGGGGTCAGCGTAGAGCTGCCAGACCCGCTCGACGGGGGCGTCGTACTCGGCGACGACAATCATCGTGTGGGCGTCGAGGTCCTTGTCGACACGCGTGATGGGCATGGGCCTCTCCTGTTTCAGGGATCCTCGGCGAGGATCTGGTCCATCTGTGCGACGCGGTCGCGCCACAGCAGCTCCAAGGCGTCGAGTGCGCTCCGGGCGTCACGCACCCGGTCGATGTCGCCCCGTACGAGCGACTCCCGGCCTCGCCGTTGCTTGGACACCAGCCCGGCCTCCTCGAGGACGGCCACGTGCTTCTGCACCGCGGCGAAGCTCATCGGGTACTGCCGGGCCAGCGCGGAGACCGAGTGCGCCTCGACGAGCACCGTCCGGACGATGTCACGGCGGGTGGCGTCGGCCAGGGCGTGGAAGATCCTGCCGGTCTCCGGCGCGCTCAGCTCAGCTACAACCATCTGGTTGTAGGTTCTACCTCGGCGTAGCCCGGTTGGCAAGCGTCGCTTCGGCCCGCGGTGGCCTCTGACTCCGAAGCCGTGACGAAGCGGTCAACGGTAGGGCGCTCAAGCCTTCCCGAATAGGGTTGCGCTCGTGAGCGAGCATCCGACGCTGTACGAGTGGGCCGGTGGTGGCGACGCCTTCGTCCGGATGATCGATGCGTTCTACGACCGGGTCGAGCAGGACGAGCTGTTGTCGCCGTTCTTCCCGGGCGGCGTGCACGAGGAGCACCGTCGCAACGTCGCGGCATGGTGGGGCGAGGTGTTCGGGGGCCCGGCCACCTACACCGACGAGCTCGGCGGCTACGAGCGGATGCTGACCAAGCACCTTCGCCTGGGTATCACCGGCGAACAGCGCCTGCGCTTCGCAACCCTGATGAGCCTCGCCGCCGACGACGCGGCGCTCCCGAGCGACCCCGAGTTCCGTTCCGCGCTCGTCGCCTACCTGGAGTGGGGGACTCGATTGGCGTTCGGGAACTCGCAGGACGAGGCCGAGATCGTGGAGCACGCCCCGGTGCCCCGATGGGGTTGGGGTGAGGCGCCGCCGTACCAGCCCTAGCGCCCTGGCAACGAGTGTGGTGCGCTGCGGTCCGATGCTTTCCCCGCTTCGTAGGGTCTGAGGGAAGGTCCGACCGGCACAGGCGAGGAGACGGCGATGACGTCCGACGATGGTGACGAGGCGATGACCCTTCCGCAAGGGGACCTTCGCCTGCTGGGGACCGAGGTTGCGACCCGGCTGCTGGCGTCCACGGTCCCGGCGCGGCTCGCCTACGTCGAGCGCGACGGCACCCCCCGGGTGGTCCCGTCATGGTTCCACTGGAGCGGCGCTGCCATCGTCATGGCCACCTACGTCAACGGGCCTGCTATGGGCATCACCCGACCGTCCCGTCGCCTGGCGGCATTGCGGGCGGCGCCTACCGTGGCGTTGACCATCGACACCGAGACGTTCCCGCCCAACGTCCTGCAGATCCGGGGCCGAGCCGAGATCGACGAGGTCGACGGCCTGGCACCTGAGTACGTCGCCGCCGCCCGGCGCTACCTGGGGAACGAGGCGGGGTCAGCGATGGCGACCCAGATGAACGTGCCCGGGACCCGCCAGGCTCGCATCGTGGTCCGCCCGACGTGGGTGGGCGTGCTCGACTTCGTGACCCGACCGGCGGGGGCGTTCTGACGTTCGGGAAGCCCAGGCTGGCCGCCGGCGGAACGCCACTCCGTTTGGGCAGCCCGAGCTCCAGCCACTAGAGACCAGGTGTGGCGACGACCGACTTCCGCCCGGGGCTGCTCGAGCTGGTCCGCGACCCGGCGGTGCTGCAGCACCTGCCCGAACCGGTGCGGCTGGCATCGGGGGCGATGAGCCAGGTGTTCATCGACGGCAAGCTGGCGGTCCAAGACGCCGACGACCTCGACTTCGTGGGCCGGGCCATGGCCGCAGCCGCCGACGCCGCCGGTGTCTCCTTCGAGGCGGTGGGCGGGCTCGTGCTCGGGGCCGTCCCCTACACCTTCGCCGTCGCTCACGTCGTCGGGTGCCGTTGGTTCCTCATCCGCAAGGAGCCCAAGGGCCGGGGGACGAACCGGTGGGTGGAAGGCGCCCGTGTCGGCCCCGGTGCCCGGGTGATGCTGGTCGACGACGTCGTCACCACCGGGGGCTCGATCCGGCTCGCCTACGACAAGGTGCGCGACGCCGGCGCCGAGGTCGTCTTCGCCTCCACCCTGGTCGACCGCAGCGACCGGGCCGCCGAGTTCTTCCGCTCCGTCGGCGTTCCCTACACCCCGTTGCTCACCTACACCGATCTCGGCATCGGACCGGTCGAGCCGCCGCCGTAGGCCCGCGCCCAGAAGCCGTCCTCGGGGCCGATCGGCCTCCCCGTGCCGCAAAACGCACGGACCGCCGGCCCGATCGGGGCCGGCGGTCCGGTTGCGTCCCGCCCGAGTCAGATCACCCGAACGTTCTGAGCTTCCTCTCCCTTACGGCCGGGGGCGACGTCGAACTCGACCCGCTGACCTTGCTCGAGCGTCTTGTAGCCGGTGGCCTGGATGTTGGAGAAGTGGACGAAAACGTCCTCGCCCTGCTCCCGAGAAATGAAGCCATAGCCCTTCTCGGCGTTGAAGAACTTCACGGTGCCTGTTGCCAATTGATTCTCTCTTCAGTGCTGAGCCCGGTCCCCGTGACCGGCTCAGCGAAAGCCTAGGCACGGTCGACGCGGGCGTGCGTCGCGAAGCGGTGACGTACCCGGGGGCCGGCGCCCGGACGTGGCTATCGCCCCAGCTCAGCCGGGGGCTCTCACGTACTCGTAGTCGACCGGCTGGCGGTGGACGCCCGTCGCCGGCGGGGCCAGCCAGCCGGCCATCTGGCCCGGGCCCTGAGCCGGGGCCATCAGCGACTCGACGAACGAGCGGTCGCCGTCCGTGGGGAGCCACCGCTCGACGGCCGCCTCCCACTCCGGAGCGCTCAGCAGGCGGCCGTCGGGGCTGACGGGGTGCGCGGCGAACTCACCCACCGCCCGGTTGAACCCGGGATGGGGGAGGGCGAGCTCGGTCCCCACCTCGGCGAGGGCGCGATTCCAGCGGTCGACGCCCTTCTGGCAGTCCTCCACGTAGTCGTCGCGCAGGGTCTCGTTCAGCGCCGTGAGCGCCGGCGCCGACCGGGTGCCGATACGCCCGTCGACGACGTGGGGCACCGGGCGCACCGATTGGTGCAGCCGGTGGTCGTCGTCGCGCTTGTCTTCCTGGTGGCGGCCCTTGAGCCCAGCGGCGAAGTAGTTGGCGGCGTTGGTCGACGTCTCGGCGCCGAACAGGTCGAGCGAGACGCTGTAGTGGAAGTTCAGGTAGCGCTGGAGGGTGGGCACGTCGATGCCGCCGTGGGGCCGTACGTCGTCGGTGTCGTGTTCCTTCATCAACTCGGCGGTGCGTTGCACGACCCGGCCCATCCCGGTGGCGCCCACGAACATGTGGTGCGCTTCCTCCTTGAGCATGAAGTCACAGGTCCGCGACAGCGGGTCGAAGCCGCTCTCGCGCAGGGAGGCGAGCTGGAACTTGCCGTCGCGGTCGGTGAAGTAGGTGAAGAGGAAGAACGAGAGCCAGTCGGGCGTGGGCTCGTTGAAGGCGCCGAGGATACGGGGGTTGTCGACGTCGCCCGAATGGCGTTCGAGCATCTCGTCGGCCGCCTCCCGTCCGTCGCGGCCGAAGTAGCGGTGCAGCAGGTAGACCATCGCCCACAGGTGGCGGCCTTCCTCGACGTTGACCTGGAACAGGTTGCGCAGGTCGTACGTGCTCGGCGCGGTACGGCACAGGTGGCGCTGCTGTTCGACCGACGCCGGTTCGGTGTCGCCCTGTACCTCGACGAGACGGCGTAGGACGGCCCGGTGCTCGCCGGGGACCTCCTGCCACACCGGTTCGCCCTGATGGTCGCCGAAGGCGATGCGACGGTCGGGCTGAGGGTCGGCGAGGAAGATCCCCCACCGGTAGTCGGGCATCTTCACGTGCTCGAAGTTGGCCCATCCGTCCTGGCCGACGGCCACCGCGGTCCGCAGGTACACGTCGTGGTCCTGGTAGTCGACCGGGCCCAGCTGCTTCCACCAGTCGATGAACTTGGGCTGCCAGGATTCCAACGCCCGCTGCAGCCGGCGGTCGCCGGCGAGGTCGACGTTGTTGGGGATCCGGGCGGTGATGTCGATGCTGGTCACCGGTGCTCACACCCTCGTTCGGTCATAGACGGGACGGGAGCCGGTACCGAACGAGCGCAACGCGCCGTCGGGCCCGACCGCGTGGGGCCGCTGGAAGATCCAGTTCTGCCAGGCCGAGAGCCGGGCGAAGATCTTCGTCTCCATGGTCTCCGGGCCCACGAAGCGAAGGTTGGCCTCGAGCCCGGTCAGGGCGTCGGGGGAGAAGCTGTTGCGCTCCTCGAGGGCGAGACGGATCTCGTCGTCCCAGTCGAGGTCGTCGGGGGTGAAGGTGACCAGGCCGGCGTCGAGGGCTTCTGCCGCGACCACGTCCTTGCCGACCAGGGCCAGGGTCGCCTCGAGCTCGTCGGGCCGGCCATAGCTGCGGCTGGCCAGCCGCGACAGCCCGTTGGACATCGGGTACCAGCCGTCGTTGGCCTCGGTCAGCCGGAGCTGGGCCTCGGGGCGGTCGTCACCGGCCCGGGTGCCCTCGAGCATGAACGTACGGTCGGCGGCCAGCGCCAGCTCGGCCAGGGTGCCGGCGAAGCAGCTCCCCGGTTCGACCAGCGCGACGAGGGTGCGGGCCGACAGGTCGAGGCGCTTGAGCGCCCGGGCCCACTTGAGCCGTACCTCGCGCACCGACCAGTGGTCGCCGTACTGGTGGAGGAGGTCCTCGGCGGCGGCGACGGCGTCCAGGTGGCCGTCGGTGCGCAGCACCCAGGTGCCGATCTCGGGCTCGTTGAAGCGAAGGTGGACCACGGCGTGGTCGAGTTGGCGAGCGGCGGCCAGTACCCAGGCGCCGGCCCCGGCGGCTTCGAGCTCGTCGGGCGTGGCCGGCTCGTCCCGTCCCGGGCCGCGGACCACGAGATGCGCGGTCCCGAGGGACCGGTCGATCTCGACGCGGACGTAGTGGTAGTCGATGGTGTCGGCGGTGACGGTCCGCTCGAGCGGGGCGAGGTCGATGCCGTGGCCGTCGTGGGGACGGTCCGACTGGCCCGCTCGGGCGCTGGCCCGTTCGGCCACCAGCTCGGCCCACCGGCTCTGGGGGGCGACCGCGTCGACCAGGCCCCAGTCGAGGGCTTGGCGGCCCTTGATCCCTTCGGTGCGGGTGGCGAACACGTCGGCCAGGTCGCGGCGCACGTGACGCTTGTCGACCAGGCGGGTGAGCCCACCGGTGCCGGGCAGCACCGCCAGCAACGGGACCTCGGGGAGCGAGACGGCCGAGGCACGGTCGTCGATGAGCAGGATCTCGTCGCAGGCCAACGCCAGCTCGTAACCGCCGCCGGCGGCGGTGCCGTTGACCGCGGCGATCCATACCTGGCCCGACCGGGCGGTGGCATCCTCGATGGCGTTGCGGGTCTCGTTGGTGTACTTGCAGAAGTTGACCTTGTGGCCGTGGGCCGAGCCCGCCAGCATCTGGATGTTGGCGCCGGCGCAGAACACCTTGTCGAGGCCTCCGGTGACGATCACCGCCTTGACCCCGGGGTGCTCGAATCGCAGGCGCTCGACCGCGTCGTGCAGCTCGATGTCGACGGCGAGGTCGTAGGAGTTGAGCTTGAGCTCGTAGTCGTCACGCAGCCCGGCATCGGGTTCGACCGCCATGGTGAGGGTGGCGACCGGCCCGTCGACGTCGAGGCGCCAGTGACGGTACTGCCCGGGGTGGGTGTCGAAGTCGATCGGCATCTCGGCCATGGTTCCCCTTCCAGCTGCTTGCCGCTGCCTCGAGCACATACTACGACACTATGAGCGGTCGTAACAGAGTTGTAGACAATTGTCCGGTGGGCGCCGCCGCCGCGTAGTACAACCCCTCCGTGCCCGACGACGACAACCGGTCTGCGGAGGGGCCGAGCGCCAGAGCGTTGTTGCTGACGATCCTGGGCGAGTTCGTCCTGCCCCATGGGGGGGCGGCGTGGACCAGGACCGTCGTGGCCTGTCTGGGCGCCGCCGGCGTCGGCGAGCGCAACGCCCGTCAAGCACTGGCCCGCGTTGCCGACCAGGGCCTGGTGGTGTCGCAGCGGGCCGGGCGGCGGGCCCGGTGGTCCTTCACCGACCACGGCCACGCGCTGCTGACCGAGGGGACCGAGCGGATCTATCGCTTCGGCGCCGGCGTCGACGACTGGGACGACCGCTGGCTGGTGGTGCTGTACTCGGTGCCCGAGGAGCAACGGGCCAGGCGGCATCAGCTACGCAGCCGCCTGGCCTTCGCCGGCTTCGGCTTTCTCGGCGCCGGCGTAGCCCTCTCGCCGCACCTCGATCGCGAGCAACTGGCCACCGCCGTCCTCGAGGACCTCGGGCTGTTGGCGGGTGCGGTGGTGCTGCGGGCCGAGGCGGGCGAGGCGGTGCCGGGCCGCGAGCTGCTGCGGCGAGGTTGGGACCTCGACGCTCTGGCCGGGCGCTACCGGCGGTTCCTCTCGAGCTTCGGCCGTCGCACCGCCGGCGACGACAAGGCCCGCTTCTGCGCCCTCACCGACCTCGTCGACCAGTGGCGGCGCTTCCCCGTCGTCGACCCCGAGATCCCTTCCCGGTTGTTGCCGGCGACCTGGCCAGGGCCCCGGGCCAAGGCACTCTTCGACCGTCGCCATCAGGAATGGGCGACGGGCGCCAACCGGTACTACGAGAGCTTCGACGAGCCGGCCGTGCCCGGATGACCCAGGCGGCCTCATCTCCCGGCCCGGTGGCCGGCGGGCGGCGGCGCCGGAGCGGCCGTGTCCGGCGCGGGCTCGGCCGGGCCGTGGCCTGGGGCTACTTCTCGACCGTGACCGTCGAAGGTGCCGACCGCCTGCCCGCGGGGCCGGTGCTGGTGATCGCCAACCATCCTCGGGGCTCTCTCGACGCGGTCGTCCTCTTCGCTGCCCTTCCCCGGCCATTGCGGTTCCTGGCTCGCCCGGTGCTGTGGCGAGTACCCCTCCTCCCGCCCCTTCTCCACCGTGCCGGCCTGCTCCCGGCGGATGGGACCGATGGACTCACCGCCGCGGCCCGCGTCCTGACGAGCGGCGGCGCCGTGGCCCTCTTCCCCGAAGGACGGGTCGCGGTGGACGGCAGGCTGCACGCACTCCGAACCGGCGCCGCTCGCCTCGTCCTCATGGCCCAGGCCGAGAAGGGCGAGACCGTGGCGGTTGTCCCGGTAGGCCTGGTCTATGACCATCGTGCCGGCCCCCGCCGCCCGGTACTGGTGCGCATCGGAGCTCCCGTGGCCGTCACCGAGGGGCCGGTGGCCGCGGTCACCGCCGAGTTGGCGGTGGCTCTCGCCACGGTCGCGGCTGACGATGCCCGGCGGGACGAGGCGTTGGGGCTGGCCTCGGCGGCGCTGATGCAAGCTGGGAGCCGCGCCGGTGCTGGGGCCGGCGAGCCGAGCCAGGCGGCCGTCGACGAGACGATGGCCCGGCTCACCGCTGCCGGCGCCGGTGCTCGTCGTCGGGTGCTCGCCGCAGTGTCGGCCCGCCGCGACCGGGCCGAGCTGCTCAGCGTCGGCAAGCGTCGCTTCGCCCTCGGGCGGGCGCTCGCCCTGGTCCCGCTCGGCCTGGCCGGGCTGGCGGTCAACGGCGGGCCGTACCTGGTACTCCACCGACTGGCGGAACGCTTCGTCCCCCCAGCGAACCGGTCGACTGCCGATCTGTTCGGCGCGCTCGTCGCCTTCCCGGCGGCATGGACGGCTACGGCGAGAGCGCTGGGGTGGGCAGGCGCCCGCCACCCGTGGCGCTGGACGGCTGTCGTCGGCCCAGGGGCGGGGCCGGCGGCGTTGTTGGTGGCCGAGACCGTCGTCGGCCTCCGTCGCAACCGGCTCGGCCTCGACGCGCTGTGGTCAGGCCTCGACCCCCCACCGGGCCTCGCGGCCCGGACAGATGCGGTCGTCGCCGAGGTCGACGCCGCCCTCGGGCCCTGCTCCGGCCGGCCGCCGGTCACTCCCGGTGGGTCCTGAGCTCGGTGGCCGAGAGACGACCCGCCAGGCAGTCCACCGATGCGAGCGCCGCAGCCCCAGCGCAGGCGCGGTCGCGCCCGGCCGGTGTGGCCCGGGAACGCCGGGATCACAGCCGCTGACGTGCGAGCGGAGCTAGTGCTTCAGGCCGACGGCGCGAGCGCCAGCTCGCCCGGCGGCGATGGGTGTGGCGCGCAGCCCCACCGGAGACATTGACTCGTCGCGGGACGTCGTAGGGCTGACAACAGGCCTCTACCCTGGACGGCATCGACCTGGGTGCCGCCAGGTCCTGACGAGGCCCGTCGGTCCCGCACGCCGGCGGGCCTCATCGTGTCCCCTCGGGCACCGCCAGACCGTCGCCGGCAAGGCGCCACTCGCTACGCAGGGGCGACGCCGACCGCGAGCTTGACCGAGAACGGCAGGAGCAAGGCACCGTCGTCCTCGTACGCCTCGGACCGGCGGTCGAAGGCCGCCCGCACCGCGTCCCGCATGTCGGGAGGGAGGCCGGCGATCAGTGCCCCGCTGCGTACCGTGCCGCCGACGATTCCGACCCACATGTCCTCCGCCCGGGGGACACGGACCGTGAAGGTGACGGTACCGACCTCACGTTGGCCGAAGCCGCCGGCCGACAACAGCGCCTCGAACTCGGCGTCGTCGGAGAAGCGGAAGAAATCGGGGCCGACCGGGATACCCGGCGGCGGGGCCGCCCCGACGTCGGCCAGTGCGGCGCGGACGAGCCCGAACAGCGCCGAGCTACCGGGTTGGTCCCACACCGTCATCGCCAGCCGGCCCCCCGGGCCGAGGACCCGACGGGCCTCGGTCACCACCCGTTCCGGGTCGCCGATGTGCAGGATCCCGAAGTTGACGACCACCGCCTCGAAGGCGCCGTCGTCGAAGGGCAGCCCATAGGCGTCGGCGCGGCGGAAATCGACGTCGGGCCACGCCCGCCGCCCCGTCTCCAGCATCGACGCCGACAGGTCGACGGCGGTGACCACTGCCCCCCTGGCCGCCGCCCGGCCCGCGACCACCCCGGGGCCGGTGGCGACGTCGAGCACGACGGTGCCAGGGCCCACCCCGGCGGCGTCGAGCAGGGCCGGCGCCGCATGGGCCGTAACCGCCGGCCAGAAGGCGGCGTAGCCGTCGGCCACCCGCTCCCACCCTTCGGCCTCGAAGCGGTCGAAGGCCCCGGTGTCGTTGGGCTGGGCCATCGCAGGATCTTCTCAGACAAGCGCCCTGGCCGGGAGCGCGGTGGCTGGGACCGGAGGCTGAGCGCCGGCGGGCCGGTTGCCGTAATCTGACCGCATCGGCCCGCGCGGGCCGATGGGCGCAGGTTTCGCGAGCGGAGGCGGTTCGTGAGCGGCAGGGTCAACCAGAGGGCGAGCCTCGGACAGGACAACGGTCCCGAGGTCGAGTTGATCGTGAACGGGAGCCCGTTCTACGCGACTTACCACACCCCCGACGGGTACCCCGCGATCTACGACGACGACCTCGGCCTGTACGTCTACGCCCGCCTGGCCGATGGCCGGTTCGAGTCGACCGGCGTCCCGGTCGGCTCGCCGCCGCCGCCCGACGGGGACCGTAGTGCCGCCGAGGCCGATCACGTTCGTGCCGAGAAGATCTCGGCCCGCCAGGCACATCTGGACCAGTACTCGCATGACCAGCAGGGGAGGGGCGGGCAATGAGCGCGATCTTTGGCGAGCTCCTGACGTTCGGACAGGAGAACGGCGGCGAGGTACGGCTCCGGGTATTCGGCGACGAGCACTACGCCCGCTACGAGACACCGGACGGTTTCACGGTCGTCTATGACCCCGAGCTCGGCCAGTACTGCTACGCCAGAATGGCGGCCGGCGTCTTTCGTTCGACGGGCGTGCCCGCCACCGCAGCGGCGCCGGCCGACATCGTCCGGCACCTCCAGGAATCACCTGACGTCGTCGCCGACAAATCCCAGGCTCGGAGGTTGCGGCGCTCGGCTGTTGCCGGCGGGCAGGCCGACGACCGCGTCGTGCGCACCTTCGGGCCCAACCAGGGACTGCTGCAGGGAAGGGTCCTGTCGACCGGCGCGATCAAGGGCTTGACCATCCTGGTCAACTTCCAGGACATCACGAGCACCGTCGCTCGGCCCGACGTCGAGGCTCTCCTCAACGGCGACAACTACACCCGCAACGGCAACATCTGCTCCGCCCGTGAGTACTTCCTGCGGGTGTCCAGCGGCAAGCTCGACTACACCAACGTGGTGGTCGGCCCGTACCAGCTCAGCCGGAACCGCCAGTTCTACGTCAACAACCTGCTCGTCGAAGAGGCGCTCCAGCTCGCCGTCGACGATGGTCTGGACCTCGGCCAGTTCGACTCCCGTGACGACGGCATCGTCGACGCGCTCAACGTCCTGTACGCCGGCCAGACCCAGTACAGCGGCGACCTGTGGCCTCACAACCACCACATCAGCCTCCAGTTCGGGACCATGCGTACGGACCTGTACCTGCTGACGAGCCTCGGGCGTACGCCGGCCGACCTGACCATCGGGACGTTCTGTCACGAGAACGGCCACCTGCTGTGCCGGTTCCCTGACATGTACGACTACGGCGAACGCGACGGGGACAACGTGCTCAGCGCCGGCATCGGGCACTACTGCCTCATGGGCTCGGGGAACCACCTCGATTTCGGCCGTAGCCCGTCCCCGGTCTGTGCCTATTTGCGCGACCTGGCCGGATGGTGTGACAACGAGGTCGATCTCGGCCCAGGTGGGACGTACCACGCCGACCATGGCGACTACGACACGGTGATGAAGTTCCGCTCCAGCAAGCCCAACGAGTACTACCTCGTCGAGAACAGGACGAAGGTGGGCATGGACCGTGGGCTTCCGGCCAGCGGTCTGGCCGTCTACCACTGCGACATCTTCGGTTCCAACGAGCTGCAGGCGGGCTCGGCCACCAAGCACTACCAGTGTGCCCTGCTCCAGGCCGACGGGCGCCGTGACCTCGAGCTCAACGTCAACCAGGGCGACGGTTCCGACCTCTTCGACGAGACCGCCGGCACCGCCCTCTCGTCCCAGTCGATCCCGCATTCGCGGGAATGGGACGGCCGCGACTCGGGCCTGTCGTTGTCGGACATCACCGCCCCCGGCGAGACGATCTCCTTCCAGGCCGGACAGTCGTCCCCGTCCCGGACCGTCCTCGTCGAGACGAGCCCGATGGCTGCCATCCCCGACAACACGGTGGCCGGGGTCTCGAGCACGATCTCGGTCGCCGAGCCCGGGATCCTCGAACGGGTCAAGGCGACGCTCGACATCGAGCACACCTACATCGGCGATCTCCGGGTGACGCTGACGTCGCCCGGAGGACGCACCGCGGTCCTGCACGCCCGGCAGGGTGGCTCAAAGGACAACCTCCTCATGACGTACGACTCGGCGTCTCCCGGTGTGCTGGCCCCCCTGCTCGGTCAACCGGTCCAGGGGACGTGGACGCTCAACGTCGCCGACCGTGCCCGACGTGACGTCGGCAAGCTGCGGAGATGGGCGCTCGAGCTGACGACGGCCGCCGGCGGGCCCGGACCGCCCTGAGGGCGCTACCGCTGACGGCGCAGGAGACGGCGGGCGCGGGCCACCGCTCGGCGTTTCGCCTCGACCAGGAGCTGCTCACGGCGGCTGAGGAGCATCGGTACCCCGTAGGCGGGATCGGCCTGGCTTCCCGGACCGGTGACGCTCGCGGCGCGGGGCGGGAGCGACGCCAGTTGCTCCTCTCGCCGTTCGGCGTCCGTTCCTCCATCAGGGAGCCGCTGCAGCGAGACGTAGAACTCGTCGCCTCCGGGTTCGGTGTCGTGCGCGGCGAGGACACGGAACCGCAGCAGGCCCAGCTCCATCAGCTTTTCCAGCACCTCGAGGAAGCTCGTCGGAGTGAACACCCAGCAGTGCACGTCGACGTACTCCTGCGAGCCGCTCGCCTTTCGAGCCCACTCCAGCCCGAGGCGGTGATCCATCGGTTGGGACGGGTGGTCGCCGGCACCAGCCCAGATGGTGAGCGCGTCAACCGCTACGAGGTTGGCGTAGAAGTCGTAGACGGCGCGGACACTCGGCCGTTCTGCGTTGGTGAGCCATGCATCGACGATCTCGGGCATGGCGCTCGTCGCTCGTCGGGTGTCGAAGCAGTACCGCTTGTCGGGGATGACCAGGCTGAGCACACCGTCGGGCCGCAGGACGTCGGCCATCTGGGCCAGCCAACCGATGAGGTCCGGTACGTGTTCGATCACGTGTGAGGCGATGACGTAGTCGACCGGCTGAGGGCCCACGGCGTGCACCAGTTGGCCGCCGTTCCAGACGACGTCGACGTCGACCATCTCGGCGACGTGAGGGTGATCGGCGTACTTGGCCCGAAGGTCCTCGGTGGCGGCGTGGTCGACGTAGCGCACGTCGGACTCCGCTTTGGTCAGGACCGGGTTGTGGAGCGCCCCGACCTCCAGGCCGACGGTGCCCACCAGTTGGATGTGCTCCAGGACCTTGGCCCGTCGGCCGGCCAGTGCCGGTCCCTGCATACCGATCTCCTCGGTCGACGTCCGGTCCAGTATGAACCGCGTCCGCGCCCGGGCAGACGGTGCCGTTGCCGGCGGGGACCGCAGGTGCAAGCGTAGGTACGAGCCAACGCGTGAGGGAGAACGATGTCAGCTGCTGAGCCCGGGCCCGTCGAGGCCGATGTCGACACCTGGAGCGTGCCCTGGCCAGCCCGGGTGACCGGCGCCCTCGACGGGGTGACCGTCGTCGAGTCGAGCGATGTCGTGATGCTCCACGAGATCGGCTACCCGTCGGTGTGGTACTTCCCGGCCGAAGACGTCCGAGCAGACCTGCTCGAGCCCTCGACCACGAAGACCTCGTGCGAGAGCCGCGGCGTCGCCTCCTACTGGAACCTGCGGATCGGCGACAAGGTCGTGCCCGACGCGGTGTGGTCGTACCAGGAGACGGCGCCCGAGCGCGACGACATCAAGGGCCGCTTCGCCTTCTACAAGGACCGCATCGACTCGTGGGAGGAACACGAGGCCTGACCTCAGCGTCGCGCCGCGCCGAGGTGGGCCCTCAGCCGTGGGCGCTGCTTCGGGGGGCGGCGGTCACGCCAGGTGCTGCTCGAACCAGGCCAGGACGGCGTCGTAGGCCTGAGCGGCGGCGGCGGCGTCGTAGCGTTGCCCGCTGTCGTTGAAGAAGGCGTGGCCGGCGCCCTCATAGGTGATGACCTCGTGCTCGAGCCTGGCGGTGCTGAGAGCGGCGGTGGCGCGGTCGCGGCTGGCGTTGACCCGGTCGTCGAGCTCGCCGTAGATGGCGAGGACGGCTGCGGTCGACCCACCGAAATCGGGCTCGTCGGGCGCCGGCCCGTAGAACGGCACCGCCGCCGCCAGCCGAGCTTCGCCGGCGTCGAGCAGGTTCCACACCATGCCGCCGCCGAAACAGAAGCCGACCGCGCCGAGCTTGGCTCCCGGCGCCCGCCGGGAGAGCTCGTCGAGGCCCGAGCCGAGGTCGCCGAGCAGCCGTTCGAGCGGGGCTTCTGACAACGCCGTGGGTGCCGCGGCCGGATCGGCCAGCGACGAGGTGCCTCCCTCGGGCGAGAGGAGATCGACCGCCAGCGCCGAGTAGCCGGCGGCGGCGAAACGCCCGACGACGTTGAAGAAATGGGGCGTGAGCCCCTGGTTCTCGTGGACGACGAGGACTGCGCCCTTGGGGTCACCGGCCGGCGCGAACGCCCCTCGTACCTCTCCTGACGCGCCGGCGAATGTGACCGCCTCGGCTGTCGCCCCCACCAGCGGGGGGTCTGGCTCGCTCGCCGCGGGGGCGGCGCTGGAGCCCCCTTGGGCGTCGCCGTCGTCGTCGTCACCGCAGCCGCTCAGCAACGCCGTGGCCGACGTGAGCGAAAGGCCCAGGAGCCCGAGCCGGCGCAGTGCCTCCCGGCGGTTGAGGAGCCCTGCGGCGGCGTCCTCGGCCACCTCGCCGGCGAGATAGTCACCCAATGCCATTGCCGTCAGCCTAGGGGGGGCCGAGCCTCGAGACCGGTGGCGACTCGGTTGGTGAGGGCCGGGGGACCTCGGCGGATGTGCAGATCGCACTCGGATCGGGTACGAGGCGACGGTGCGTGCAGCGGTCGGCCCGGCAACCAGAGGCTGGCGCGCTGAGGCGAAGCTGGCTGCCAGATGGGCAGGGATCCCGATGGCCATCGGGATCGCAGTGCTTACTGCGGCGACCATCAGCCTCGGGCGGCTGCTCACTGGGCCCTTGGCGGGCTCGGTCGGCGGCCTCGACCTCGACGTGGTGCGCCATCTGGCGGCGGACCGGACCCCGTTCGTCAACCAGGTCACCGGCGTCGGAGGGGTCATCGCCGGTACCGTCGCAGTGTCGGTCCTGTGGGCTGGCGCCGTCGTGGTCACCGCTTGGCGTACCCGCCGATGGACCGTCCCGGTATTCCTCGTGTTCGCGATCGGAGGCGAGAAACTCACCTATCTGCTCGCGAGCACGGTGGTCGGACGATCTCGACCACCGGTCGAATCGCTCGGCCATGTGTACGCCACGAACAGTTTCCCGTCGGGTCACGTCGCCGCTGCGATCACCCTCTACGGCGGGGCTGCGGTCGCCGCCTTCTGGTGCCGCGCCGACAGCGCGCCGAGCCGAAGGCTGCGTGTCGGTGCTGCGACCGTGGTCGCCGCGATCACCGTCCTCGTCGCCTTCAGCCGGGTCTCCCGCGGCCACCACTTCCCGAGCGACGTGGTGTGGGGAGCGGTGCTGGCATCATCTGGCTGATGCTGGCGTGGCGGCTGGTGCTGGTAGGTCGCGGTAACGGTCCGCCGGGCCTGGACCACGACCACGAGGGACGCTCGTGAGAACGACCGTTGCGCTGGACCACCACGTCGACTACGACACGCTGCAGATCGAGACCGACGACGACGAGGGCTGCGACGAGGTCACCTGGTGAGCGCAACGTCGGCGAGCGCGCGTGAGGGGTTGCAACGCCGCGGCCTGCTCCTGGCGGCTCTGACGATCGTCTGGAACGTCATCGAGGCTGTTGTTGCCATCTCGGCTGGGATCGCCGCCGGCTCGATCGCGCTGGTCGGTTTCGGGTTCGACTCGACGATCGAAGTCGGTTCTGCGTTCGTCGTGGTGTGGCAGTTTCGCGGCGAGCGGCGCGGCGGCTACGACGAAGCCCGCGAACGCACAGCGCTCCGGCTCATCGCCGTCAGCTTCTTCGTCCTCGCCATCTATGTCACGGTCGAGGCGGTGCGCGATCTGTTCTTCGTCGACGTCGAGGCCGGCGAGTCGACGGTGGGCATCGTGCTCGCGGTTCTCGCTCTCATCGTGATGCCAGGCCTGGCGCTCGCCAAGCGTCGCGTCGCGGCGCAGCTCGCTTCACCGACCCTCCGGGCCGACGCGGCCGAGACGATGCTGTGCGCGTGGCTCTCTGCCGTGCTCCTCGGTGGCCTTCTGCTCAACGCCGCCGTCGGCTGGTGGTGGGCCGACCCGCTCGCCGCGATCGGCATCGCCGTGCTCGCCGCCAGGGAAGGCCTCGAAGCGTGGCGCGGCGAGACCTGCGAGGACGACGGGTGCGAACGATGACCGAGCGGGCACCCCGCCGCAAACACCTCCACTACGTCAGGGTCGGCCGATCACGCGACGAGTAGCCAATGGCGGGAAGATCGGGATAGAGGTAGCGGGCGAGGGCGATGGCGGCGACGCCCCCACCACGACCGCGACGAGCAGGGCGGTCCCGACCGCCTCGGCGGTCAGGCGTCGTGCGAGGGTGGGCTTCATCACCTCAGCAGCACGGCCGGCGTGTGCATCCTCATCGATGAAGGCGCAGCTCGTCGACCGGTCGACAAAGGAACAGCGCTTCTCAGACGGGCAGCTGGTCAGCAACAGCGGGCCGAGGCCTCCGGGACCGACGAGCAGCACAACGAGTCCCCGGTCTGGTCATCGACCTTGGCCGAGCTGACGCCGAAGCCGTCGCTGTCCTCGATCACCGTGTAGATCTCCCAGGCGCCGTCGGGGCCGTCGACCCAGACCTTGTCCTGCTTGGCGAAGCAACAGGTGCCGCTCTCCTCGATCGACCCGACACCCTGGTCGGACAGCCGGGACTGGTGCGCCCAAACCTCGTCGCTGCCCGCGACTTCGACCCCCAGATGGTTGAGGCGGCCGTCGGCGCCCGCCTTCTCGAACAGCACGAGCTTCAGGGGCGGGTCGGCGACAGCGAAGTTGGCGTAGCCGGGCTTGCGCTTGCTCGGCCCGGTCGAGAACAGCTTCGAGTAGAAGTCGACCGCGCTGTCGATGTCGGGGACGTTGAGAGCGAGCTGCACCCGGGACATGGTTCCTCCGATAGATTGATGTCTGTCGATGGGCACTCTATCGACAGATCGACAGATGTCAATACTTTGGTAAGGAGGGCCACTGATGGCAGCGCAGACCGAGACATCGCTGACGATGGCGGACTGCTGCTCGGTGCTCGCCGAGCCGATCACCGACGGCTACGCCGTCGAGGTGGCCAAGGCCTTCGCGGCGCTCGCCGACCCGGTCCGTCTCCGGCTGTTCTCGATGATCGCCGCCGCTGGTACCGCCTGCTCCTGTGATCTCATCGAGCCGATCGGCAAGAGCCAGCCCACCGTCAGCCACCACACCAAGGTCCTCGCCGACGCCGGCCTCATCGTCGGCGAGAAGCTCGGGCGCTGGGTCAACTGGAGCGTCGTCCCCGACAAGCTCGACCAGCTCCGCGCCGCTCTCGCGCCGTGACCCCGAGCGGGACCGGCCGAGCCCCAAGAGTTGACCGGCCTGGTGCACCCATGGGGGGGGCGCATCCCGAAGAGCACCGATGGCTCGGCACGGAGCGCCACTGGGGTGGTGCACTGGGACCGTGGTCTCGCCGGCCAGGTCCAGGACGACAGCGGACCTCCAGCAGGCGTCGCGAGGACGTGTGTCAGCGGGCGCCAGCCGGCTCGGGCTCTCGCTGCGTGTCGGTGAGCACGTCGGCATGGCCCTCGACGTCGACTCTGGGCAACAGCTTGTCGAGCCAGCGGGGCAGCCACCAGTTGCGGTCGCCGAGCAGCTCCATCGTCGCGGGGACGAGCAGCATGCGGACGATGGTCGCGTCGAGGAGGATGGCCGTCGCAAGACCGGTGCCCATCAGCTTGAACGTGCGGTCGTTCTCGAGCAGGAACGTGCCGAAGACCACGACCATGATCGCCGCCGCCGCGGTGATGACTTTGGCCGTGGCCGCGAGCCCGTCGGCCACCGATGTGCGGCTGTCGCCGGTGCGGTGCCACTCCTCACGCACCCGAGAGAGGAGGAACACCTCGTAGTCCATCGACAAGCCGAAGACGATGGCGAACAGCATCATCGGTGCCCAGGGCTCGATCGGCGCCGGCTGTACGTTGGTGATGTCGCTCAGCCAGCCCCACTGGAACAGGGCGACGATGACGCCATAGGAGGCAGCGACCGACAGGAGGTTCATGACGACAGCCTTGAGCGGAACCAGCAATGACCGGAACACCACCATGAGCAACAGGAACGACAACCCGAGCACGGCGATGAACAGGTACGGCAGGCGTGAGGTCAAGTAGTCGGAGAAGTCGACGTTGACCGCGACCGTGCCGGTCACGATGACGTCGAGGGCTGGCTCGGCGGTCAGGGCGGGAAGGACGCGGTCGCGCAAGCGGTCGACCAGGTCGGTGGTGGCGATGTCCTGGGGCCCCGTGGTCGGGACGAGGTTCCACAGCACTGCGGTCGGGCTGTCCTCGTCGTTGACCTGCGGCGGCGAGACGAACGCCACCCCCTCTGCTCCGGTGAGGGCGTCGGTCACCGCTTGGAGGTCGGTGCGCTCGACGCCCTCGGGGACCTCCGCGACCAGCAGCATCGGACCGTTGAACCCAACGCCGAAGCCTTCGACGAGCAGGTTGTAGGCCTGCTTGGTCGTGGTCTCCTCGGGGTAGTTGCTCTCGTCGGAGAAGCCGAGCCTCAGCCGCAGCACCGGTATGGCCAGCAGCAACAGGGCGACGGTGCCGACCGTCGCCGCCGCCCAGGGCCGGCGCTGGATCACTCGGCTCCATCGGTAGGCGGCCGTCTCCCGCCGGGGACGGGCTGGGCGCCGCGGGACCTCCCGCTTGAGTGGGCCGACGAAGAACCCGGCGACGAGGACGACGGCGGCGAGCGGCAGTCCGAGGATCAGGGGCGTGACCTCGAGGCCGACGCCGACGAGGGCGACCGCGGCGAGCCCCGCGGCGATGAGCCCGCGCCACCGGGTGAGCTCGATGCGCGTGCCGGCGAAGCCCAGCAGTGCCGGCAGCAGCGTGAGGGAGGCGGTGACGGTGACGGCCACGACGATGGCGGCGCCGATGGCCATCCCCGAGACGAAGCCGACGCCCATGATCAGCAGGCCGAGCAGCGACAGCACGACGGTCGTGCCCGCGAACAGCACCGACCGCCCCGCAGTGTCGATCGCGATCGTGGCTGACTCACCCACCGTGTGGCCCGAGTGCATCTGTTCGCGGAACCGGGTGACGATCAGCAGGGCGTAGTCGATACCGACGCCGAGGCCGATCATGATCCCGAGGAACGTCGCGAAGTCGGGGAGCGTCAGGACGTTGCTGACCAGCGTGATCAGGGCGACGCCGATGCCGATCCCGAACAGGGCCAAGCCCACCGGCAGGCCCATGGCCAGCACGGACCCGAAGGCCAGGATCAGGATCACGATGGCGAAGGCGAGGCCGATGAGCTCGGTCGACGGTTCTTCGAACTCGGCAAAGATGAAACCGCCCCGCTCGACCTGCAGGCCGTCGATGCGGGGCGCGTCTTCGGCGATCTGATCGGCGATCTCGACGGCCCGGGCGAAGTCGACGTCCTCGGGCAGCTCGACGTTGGCGTAGGCGATCTTTCCTGCCTGCGGGCTGTCCTGGGCGACCTGGCGCTCGCCTTCGGGCGTGTAGGGGCTGATCACCCGCACGACGTCTGGCGTGGTCGCCAGCTTGTCGAACACGGCTTGCATGCCGGCCTTCACCGTAGGGTCGTCGACGCCCTGCTCAGCCCGGAAGACGATCGTGCCGACCTGCCCGGTGCCTTGTCCCCCGAAGTGCTCGTCGAGGATGTCGAAGCCCTTCCTCGACTCGACATTGGGAAGGTTGAACTCGTCGCGGAAGGCAGAACCCACCGCGCCCGACAGGACGCCGCTGAGCACCAGGACGCCGACCCACAACCCGAGCACCAGCTTGCGGCGGTCATGACACCACCGTCCAAGACGCGCGAACATCGCGACCTCCTGTATGGGCCGGTCCCTCACAGCGGGAGCGGCGGCACTGTTTCGTTCACGAGCCGCGATCTCCCGTGGCCTGCGCTCGAGGGATAGGACGGCGGCGAGCGCCAGGACTCATCGCCCGCACGAGGTCCGCCGACGGTACCTCTGAGCTGCCGCCGCGTCGAGGCACTTCATCGCGGTGTGGCGGCCCCGGCCGCTGCGCCCGCGGACGAATGGTCGTTGTCCCGCACCACGGACCTGCACAACACTGGGCCGGTGGCTCATTCGCACGGCTTGGTCGGCGACGATGACTGCGACGCGGTCCAAGAGGCGCTCGCCTTGGCCCGGCGCCCGGCTCTGGTAGCTCCGGTGGTGGTGGCGGCGCTGGCCACCGTCATCGGGCTCGTCTGGTTGTGGCCCAACGGCAGCGCTCCCGCGGTCGACGGCCGCCAGTTCTTCGGGGAGCGGGTGAAGGCGACCGTCGACGCTGCCCAGACGGTGAGCTGCCCGTTCTCGTCGACACCGGGCGAATTCCTGTGCGACCAGATCAGCTTCACCGTTACCAGCGGCACCCCGAAGGGCATGCGCGACAGCATCCAGCTACCGCTCGGCGCCGGCGGCCCGCGCCTGCACGACGGGGACAAGGTCGTGATGCTCTACCAATTCGACGCCCCTGCCGGGGCGAAGTACCAGTTCGGCGACTTCCAGCGGTCCGCTCCACTGGCCGTGCTGGCGGTGTTGTTCGCCTTCGCGGTGCTGGCCCTCGGCCAGCTCCGCGGGCTCCTCGCTCTCGTCGGTGTGGCCGTGAGCTTCGCGGTGCTCCAGGTGTTCACGCTGCCAGCCCTGCTCGAAGGGCGCAGCCCGCTCGCGGTAGCCCTCGTGAGCACTGCGGCGGTGGCCCTTGTCGCCCTCTACCTCACCCATGGCGTTTCGGAACGGACCACGGTGGCGGTGCTCGGCACCTTGGCGAGCCTGGCCCTCACGGGCCTGGCGGCGTCGATCTTCGTGTCAGCCTCCAAGCTGACCGGGCTCGGCGGGGAGGAGGTCGGATTCCTCCAAGTGTTCGGCGGAGAGCTGAACTTCCAAGGGCTCCTTCTGGCCGGGATGGTCATCGGCGCCCTCGGCGTGCTCGACGACGTCACCGTCACCCAGGTGGCAGCAGTATGGGAAGTCCATCGGGCCGACCCGTCCCTCGGCGCCGCCGCCCTCTACCAGTCCGGGCTGCGGGTCGGCCGCGACCACATCGCATCGACGGTCAACACCCTGGTCCTGGCCTACGCCGGGGCCTCGCTGCCCCTGTTGTTGCTGTTCAGCACCGCGGGCCAGAGCCTCGGCGCCGTGATCACCGGCGAAGCCATCGCCGCCGAGATCGTCCGCACCCTGGTGGGCAGCCTCGGCCTCGTCGCCTCCGTACCCATCACCACCGCCCTCGCCGCACTGGTCGTGACACACCGACCCGAGGACGGCCGCAGCCAGCCCATCGTCCGGTCCCGCCGGCCCCAGCTCCGCCTGCCTGCGCCTTCCGACGAGAGCGGGTGACGGGAATCGACGGCACTACTCTCGCCTTGTAGCAAGGTCATGGCTACAATGCATCCATGACAGCGACCAGCAATGCCAAGGTCTCGCATCGCGGTCAGACGAGCCTCCCGGCCGAGCTCCGACATCGCTGGGGGCTCGACGAGGGCGGTGAAGTCGGCTTCATCGACCTCGGTGGCACAGCGCTCATCATCCCCGGGGGCGTATCGGCCGCTCGGAGAGAACTGAGGCGCGTACTCGTGGGCCGCTACGAACGCGGCGTCGCTGCGCTCGAAGACCCGGACCTCGTAGACCAGTAGCGCTGCATGCCGGGTGAGCTCGTCCTCCTGTTGGACGACCGGCTGCTGATCGAGGAGCTGCTCGTCGGGCTCGACCGAGGTCGGAGCCAGTCTGCGCTGTTCACGACGTCCTACTGGTACTACCGGGCCTGCCGGGCCGCCGTGGTCGGCGCCGGCGGCCACTTGTCAGGTCCCTTCGAACAGCTCGCAGCGGAGGAACAGGAGCAGGCAATCCTGAGCCTGCTCGAACTTCGCGAAGACGTCGGGCTGCCAGATCCGCGAGCGACGGTTCCAGTCATGGTGGACATCGCTCGTCGCCACACACAGCTGAACCTGCTCAACCTCGAGGCAGCGGCGTCGGCCTCCGTGTTGGACGCCGAGGTCTGGCTCTCGGAGCAGGCGGCGAAAGGGGTGCTTCCAAGCGTGCTCGACGCCGAGGGCACGAGGTGGAAGGCCGTTGCGGTTCCATAGCCGCGGTAGCACTTGTGGAAGGTCCTGCTGTACTGACCTGGGCAAAGGATCGAGAGCGGGTGACGGGAATCGAACCCGCGTTCTCAGCTTGGGAAGCTGATGTTCTGCCGCTGAACTACACCCGCGGGGTCCCGCACTTTAGTCCGGGCGCCGGCCGGCGACCGGAGGGGGGACGAGCTCTCGGGGGCCTGTAGCCCGCTCGCCGCCCTCGATGGCGTGGAGGAGGTGGATGGCCACGTCGGCGACCTTGATCTCGTCGTCGTCCTTGCCGGCGCCCTTCACCCCGTCGTCGATCATGATGTAGCAGAAGGGGCAAGCGGTGGCGATCCTCGTCGCGCCGGTGTCGATGAGCTCTCTCGACCGGGCGTCGTTGACCTTGGTGCCGATCGTCTCCTCCATCCACATGCGGGCGCCGCCGGCGCCGCAGCACATGCCCTTGGTACCGTTGCGGGAGGCCTCCACCACGTCGACGCCGCCGAGCTTGGCGATGACCTTGCGGGGCGCCATGTACACGTCGTTGTGGCGGCCCAGGTAGCAGGAGTCGTGGTACACGACCCGCTCGTCGAGGCGGGCGGTGGACAGGTCGAGCTTGCCCTCCTCGACCAGCCAGTCGAGGAACTGGCTGTGGTGCACGACCTCGTAGTGGCCCTCGAGCTGGGGGTACTCGTTCTTCAGGACGTTGAAGCAGTGGGGGCACTGGGTGATGATCTTGCGCACGCCCATGCCGTCGAGCGTCTCGATGTTCTGCAGCGCCAGCATCTGGTACACGTACTCGTTGCCCGACCGGCGAGCCGGGTCGCCGGTGCACATCTCGGCGTCGCCGAGGATGGCGAAGTCGACGCCGGCCCGCTGCAGCAGCTTGGCCATGGCCTGGGTCACCCGCTGGTTCTTGTCGTCGAACGACCCCGCGCAACCGACCCAGTACAGGTACTCGTGCTCGAAGGGCGACGCGCTGGCGGCGACCGGCACTTCGCGGTCCAGCTTGGCCGCCCACGCCCCCCGGTCGCGCTGGCTGAGGCCCCACGGGTTGCCCGAGTTCTCCATCGACCGGTAGGCGGTGCCCAGCTCCGACGGGAAGTCGGACTCCATCAGCGACAGGTAGCGCCGCATGTCGAGGATCTTGTCCAGGATCTCGATGTTCACCGGGCAGATCTCGTCGCAGGCCTTGCACGTCGTGCACGCCCAGATCTCCTCCGACGTGATCCGTTCGAAGACCGATGGGCCACTGATGCGGATCTCGGGCACGGTCCCGATCGGGGGCGACACCGGCGGGTCGCCCGTCGCCGCCATGACCTCGCCGACCTTGAGGACGATCTCGCGGGGGTCGAGGGGCTTGCCGGTGGCGTGGGCCGGGCACACCGACGTGCAGCGGCCGCACATCGTGCAGGCGTCGGTGTCGAGCAACTGCTTCCAGGTGAAGTCTTCGATGACGGCGGCGCCGAATGTCTCGAGCGAGGTCTCGGTCAGGATCGGCAGCGGCTTCATCGCCCCCTTGGGCCGGTCGCGGTCACGCAGGTACATGTTCAGCGGCGACGTGAACATGTGCCGGAGCATGGTGATCGGGAGCATGACCAGGAAGGCCACGAAGCAGGCCACGTGCACGAACCACCACGCCTGGTGCCAGCCGTGGAGCTGGCCGGCGTCGCGCATCAGCCACGACAACGGGTAGGCGACGATGCTCCACTTCTCGAAGTCGGGCCGGCCCAGGAAGGCGATGCGGTAGGCCTCAGCCATGAAGCCGCTGACCCCGAGGAGCAGGAAGGTGCCGAGGATGGCGGCGTGCTCGGGGCGCGACTTGATGCGGATGCGGTACGGGCGTTGCACGTAGCGCCGGACGATGGCCCAGCTGATCCCGAAGCAGAAGCCGACGCCGGCGAGGTCGGCCACCAGCGAATAGGCCTGGTAGGTCTGGCCGTGCAGGAACCGGGCCTCGGGCGGCATCTGGTGGTCGATCTCGGACACGGTGGTGACCGCCAGCAGCACCAGGAACGAGAAGTAGATGCACGAGTGCATCAAGCCGGCCATCGGGTCGCGCAGCAGCGTCTTCATGGTTACGCCGGCCCGGAAGTCGCGCAGTCGGCGGCCGACGTTGCCGGCGGTCGTGGCCCGGCGGTCGGGCATACCCCGTTGCCAGTTCTTGACCCGGTGGGCGAAGGCCACGCCACCGGCGACGATCAACACCGATATGACGGCGTAGAACGCCAGCTTCCACGACGACGGGACGTTGATGAACACCGGCCGTTGTACCGGCGACTCGTCGTGCCAGTCGGTGACGAGCGGTAATACCCCTGACCCGGCGATGAACACCCCGATGGCCACTGCCAGCCCGATCACCAACTGGTGGGGCCGGGGCCACCGCCTCACGACGGGACCTCCCGGGCACCGTACGGAGCCGGGCCGGGAGCGGGACGGGACATCGTCTCGAACCTAGTTCTCGGCGGCGTGGGCCGGCGCCGACCGGCCACCCGTTCCGTGGGCCCGTAATCGACGGTCAGCTCTCGGCCGGTGGAAGGTGGCGGTGATGAAGGCGACGGCTGCGGTTCACGGCCAGGAAACAGATGCGAAACACCGCGCTCTTACGTTCCGTGGTCATGGACGTCGTCCTGGTGCGTTGGCCCGCCGACGAGGAACGGCGCATACGGCTGCGGGCCACCGGCGTCCCCTGCCTTCTGCTGGTCGACCGCAGTGCCCCGCCGCCTTCGGTCCAGGACGGGCTCGAGGACTGGATCCGCGTGCCCGCCGACGAGGTCGACCTCCAGGCCCGCATCGCCGCCCTCGAGGTCCGCAGCCGGGGGAGAGGGGCGCCCTCCCCGGAACTCGACGAGGACGGGGTCCTGCGGATGGCCGATGCCTGGGTGCCGCTGCCGCCGGTCGAAGCCCGTCTCACCCGGGCCCTGCTGTCCCGCCTCGGCGCCGTCGTCAGCCGCGACGCCCTGGCCCGGGCCGGATGGCCCGAAGGGGCACCGGGGCGCAACGCCCTCGACGTGCACGTGTTGCGCCTGCGCCGGAGGCTGGCCCCGTTGGGCCTCGCCATCCGGACCGTGCGCTCGCGGGGGTACCTGCTCGAGCCGATCGCCCCTCAGCGCTCGCTCAACGGAGCGGGCTGACGGGCGGTTCCCGCGGGGCTGCGCCCCACACCCACCGCCACCGGGGGAGCGACCGCTCGCCCCGTCGGCCTGAAGCACGCACTGCGCCCGTACTTCGGCCTGGCCGTCGGTCCGTGGGCCCGGCCTGCGCCGCCACCTCGGTGGCACCGGCGGCGGCCGCCTCGGCGTCGAGGTAGTACCCCCGCGGCGCAATCAGCCCGTGGGCGCCGGCCCAGCCTGTGCCGCTACCTCGGTGGCACCGGCGGCGGCCGCCTCGGCGTCGAGGTAGTGCCCCCGCAGCAGAGCTTCGGCGGCAGGTGGCCCGATTGGCACCAGGTCGTCGTCGAGACGGTAGACGAGCGGGTTCCCGGTCGGGATGTTGAGGCCGACGATGTCGTCGGCGCCCAGCCCCTCGAGGTGCTTGACCAGCGCCCGCATGCTGTTGCCGTGGGCCGCGACCAGCACGGTGGCGCCGGCCCGCAGGTCGCTCACGGCGTCGTCTTCCCACCACGGCATCGTGCGGTCGAGCGTGTCCTCGAGGCATTCGGCCCGAGGCAGCACGTGAGGGGGCAGGTGTGCGTAACGGGGGTCGGAGGACACGTCGAACTCGCTGCCGGGCTCGATCGGTGGGGGCGCGACGTCGTACGAGCGTCGCCACACCAACACCTGGTCGGCGCCGAACTCACGGGCCGTCTCGGCCTTGTCCTTGCCCTGGAGGGCGCCGTAGTGGCGCTCGTTGAGCCGCCACGACCGCCGTACCGGTACCCACTGGCGGCCACAGGCGTCGAGGGCCAGCTCCGCGGTGCGGATGGCCCGTACCAGCAACGAGGTGTGCACGACGTCGGGCAGCAGGCCCGCCTCGCCCAGTAGCTGGCCGGCCCGGGTGGCTTCGGCGCGGCCCCGCTCGGACAGGTCGGCGTCCACCCATCCAGTGAACAGGTTGCGGTCGTTCCAGTCGCTGCGGCCGTGGCGCAGCAGCACGAGCGTGTATGTCATCGGCGATCCCCCGTCACCGGCCACGGTGGCGTGCCCGCCATGGGGAGAAGTTCATGCGGCACTGCGACCGAGCGTACGCGAGGCTCGGGCCATGAACGTGTTGCCGGCGGTCCCCGGCTACGCAGGCCGGGCTGGGCCGCGCCTGCGCGGGCGCTCCGGTGTTCGCATCGGCCTGGCCGTCTCATGACACGGGAGCGGTCCCGGCCAACCGCGGCGGGGGCCGGGGCGCAGGGCCCGATGGCCCTGCCCAACGAGACCGCCCGGCGCCAGGCGATGCGCGACATGCAGCGCCGGGCCACCGGCCTCCTGCTGGTGATGAGCGTGGTGTTCGTGGTGTCTCGGTACTTCGAGGCTCGGGGCGCGGGGTGGTTGAGCTACGTCCGGGCGACGGCGGAGGCGTCGATGGTCGGCGGGCTGGCCGACTGGTTCGCCATCGTGGCCGTCTTCCGCCACCCCATGGGCATCCCCATCCCCCACACCGCGGTGATCCAGGGGCGAAAGGAACAGATCGGCGCCGGCCTGGGAGAGTTCCTCCAGGGCAACTTCCTCAACGGTGAGGCGGTGGCCGAGCGGATCGCCTCGGTCTCGCCCGCGGTCCGGCTGGCGGAGTGGGCCCAACGCCCGGGGTCGGCGGCACTGGTGGCCCGGGTGCTGGCCGAGGGGCTCAGCGGGACGGCCGAGACGCTGGGCGACGCCGAAGTCGAGGGTCTGCTCGACGAGCTGGTCATCGACCGCCTACGGGCGCTGCCGGCGGGCCCTGCCGTCGGGCGCATCCTCGCCGACCTCCGGCGCCAGGACCGTCACCAGGCCATCCTCGACGGTGGCCTCAAGCTCTTCGACCGTTTCCTGCTCGACGAGGAACAGGCCCTCCGGGCCCGGTTCGGCAAGATCGCCCCCCGCTGGCTCCCGGAGGCGTTCGATCGCAAGGTCTTCGACCGGGTCCACTCGGGGTTGCGGGCGATGATCGCCGACGCCCTGGCCGATCCTGCCCACGAGCTGCGCCAGAACCTCGACCGGGCCATCGACGATCTCGTCCGTCGGCTCCAGAGCGACCCCGAGCTCCAGGCCCGGGTCGACGAGATGAAGTCCGACCTGCTCGACCACCCCGAGTTGCGCCGACTGGCGGCCTCGCTGTGGCCCGAGCTGAAGCGGACTTTGGCCGATCAGGCCGCCGATCCTGCCTCGGCCCTGCGTTCCCGGCTGGAGAACGTCGTCACCGCCACCGCGGCGCGGTTGGGGACCGACCCGGGGCTGCAGGCCAAGCTCGACGGGGCCGTGGTCAACCTCACCCGGTACCTCCTCGACGAGTACGCCGACACCCTCTCCGAGATGATCCGGGGCATGGTCGACCGCTGGGACGGTGGCGCTGTGTCCGAGCAGCTCGAGCTCCTCTTGGGCCGTGACCTGCAGTTCATCCGGATCAACGGCACCGTTGTCGGCGGCCTGATCGGCCTCTTGCTGCACGTCCTGGCGAAGTTGATCGGATAGCAGCAGCGAAGTTGCTGCTGCAACACTCAACTTCTATCCTGCTCTGCAGCTAAGGATCCGTCCCACATGCGCAATTCGGAGGCGTCACACATGCCCAAGGCCGTCGGTATCGACCTCGGAACCACCAACTCGGTCGTCAGCGTCCTGGAGGCGGGCGACCCGGTCGTCATCCCCAACGCCGAGGGCTCCCGCACCACCCCGTCGGTCGTCGCCTTCTCCAAGGGCGGCGAGGTGCTCGTCGGCGAGGTGGCCAAGCGCCAGGCGATCACCAACCCGGACCGGACCATCCGCTCCGTGAAGCGCCACATGGGCACCAACTGGACCGTCGACATCGACGCCAAGAAGTACACCGCCCAGGAGATCAGCGCTCGCACCCTGATGAAGCTCAAGCGCGACGCCGAGTCGTACCTGGGCGACACCGTCACCCAGGCGGTCATCACGGTGCCCGCCTACTTCGACGACGCCCAGCGCACCGCCACCAAGGAGGCGGGCCAGATCGCCGGCCTCGAGGTGCTGCGCATCATCAACGAGCCCACCGCCGCCGCCCTCGCGTACGGGCTCGACAAGGAGGCCGGGACCGACCAGACGATCCTGGTCTTCGACCTCGGCGGCGGCACCTTCGACGTATCGGTCCTCGAGATCGGCGACGGGGTGTTCGAGGTCAAGTCGACCCACGGCGACACCCATCTCGGCGGGGACGACTGGGACCAGAAGGTCATCGACTGGCTCGTCGACTCGTTCAAGGCGGCCCACGGCGTCGACCTGTCCAAGGACAACATGGCCCTCCAGCGCCTCAAGGAGGCGGCCGAGAAGGCCAAGATCGAGCTCTCCCAGGTCCAGCAGAGCCAGATCAACCTGCCGTTCATCACCGCGACGGCCGAAGGGCCCCTGCACCTCGACGAGTCGCTGTCGCGCTCGAAGTTCCAGGAGATGACCCGCGACCTCCTCGACCGATGTAAGGTCCCCTTCGAGCAGGCCATCAAGGACGCCGGCCTCAAGGAGGGCGACCTCGACCACGTCGTGCTGGTCGGCGGCTCGACCCGGATGCCGTCGGTGGTCGAGCTCGTACGCGAGCTCACCGGCAAGGACCCTCACAAGGGGGTGAACCCCGACGAGGTCGTCGCCATCGGCGCTGCCGTACAGGCCGGGGTGCTCAAGGGTGAGGTCAAGGATGTCCTGCTGCTCGACGTGACCCCGCTGTCGCTCGGCATCGAGACCAAGGGCGGGGTGATGACCAAGCTCATCGAGCGCAACACCACCATCCCCACCCGGCGCACCGAAGTGTTCACCACGGCCGAGGACATGCAGCCCTCGGTCGAGATCCACGTGCTCCAGGGCGAGCGGGAGATGTCCCAGTTCAACAAGACGCTGGGCAAGTTCCAGCTCGTCGAGCTGCCCCCGGCGCCCCGGGGGGTGCCCCAGATCGAGGTCACCTTCGACATCGACGCCAACGGCATCGTGCACGTCTCGGCCAAGGACCGGGCCACCGGCAAGGAGCAGTCGATGACGATCACGGGCCAGTCGTCGCTGTCGCGTGATTCCATCGACCAGATGGTGCGCGACGCCGAGGCGCATGCCCAGGAGGATCGCCAGCGCAAGGACGAGGCCGAGGCCCGCAACAACGCCGACACCCTCGTCTACCAGACCGAGAAGGTGCTCCGAGACCAGGGTGACAAGATCGGCGGCGACGACAAGGCGGCAGTCGAGCAACGGCTTGCCGACGTCAAAGAAGCGTTGGCCGGCAGCGACATCGAGCGCATCAAGACCGCCACCGAAGCGTTGATGACGGCCAGCCAGAGCTTCACCCAGAAGCTCTACGAGAACGCCGCCGCCAGCGCCGGCGACGCATCGGCGGCGGGCGGGTCGACCCCGCCCCCGAGCGACGACGAGGTCGTCGACGCCGAGATCGTCGACGAGGACAAGAGCGTCTGAGGACCATGGCCGATCCCACCTACGAACCGACCGAGGCCCCGGACGCGCCCGAGGGCCCGCCCGAGGCTGGCCCCGGCGGCCCTGACGGCGCGGCCCCGACCGGTCCCGCCGCGCCCGAGGATCCCGCCGGGGCCGGCGGCTCCGGCCCCGGCGACGGCCTCGAAGAGGCGGCCGAGGCCCTCGAGTCGGACCTCGACGCGCTGGCCGCCCAACGCGACGAGTACCTCGCTCTGGCGCAGCGCCTGCAGGCCGAGTTCGAGAACTACAAGAAGCAGGCCATGAGGCGCAACACCGAGGTCGTCGAAGGGGCCGGGTCGCGTCTGGCCGAGAGGCTTCTCCCGGTGCTCGACGCCTGCGATGCCGCCCTCACCCACGGGCTCGACGACGTGAAACCGGTCTACGACGCCCTCATGGACGTGCTCGAGAAGGAAGGGCTGACGCTCCTGTTCCCCTCGGGCGAGCCCTTCGACCCGACCGTCCACGAGGCCGTGATGCACGAGCCGGGACCCGACGGCGCCGCACCGGAGGTGGCCGAGGTGCTGCGGTCGGGCTACCTGTGGAAGGGCCGCGTCCTCCGGGCCGCCATGGTGAAGGTCAAGGGCTGACCGGCCGTGGCTGCGCAACGGGAGTGGTTCGAGAAGGACTATTACCAGACCCTGGGGGTGCCCGAGACGGCCACCCCCAAGGAGATCACGAGCGCCTACCGCCGGCTGGCCCGCAAGTACCATCCCGACGCCAACCCCGGTGACTCGAGCGCCGAGGAGAGGTTCAAGGAGATCTCGGCCGCCTACGACGTCGTGGGCGACGAAGCCCGGCGCAAGGAGTACGACGAGGTCCGCAAGCTCGGCCCGATGGGCGCCGGCTTCGGAGGTGGCGGCGGGCCCGGCGGGCACACGTTCTCGACCGACGATCTCGGCGACCTGGGGGGCCTGTTCGGCAACCTCTTCAACCGGGGCCGGGGGCCGACCGGGCGCCAGTCCCGGGGCGCTGGGCCCCAGCGGGGGACCGACCTCGAAGCCGAGCTCCAGCTGTCCTTCGAGGGCGCGGCCCAAGGGGTGACGACCAGCGTCAACATCACCAGCGACGTCACCTGCCACACCTGTCACGGCACCGGGGCCCAGCCCGGGACCAGCCCCCATCCCTGCCCCCGCTGCGGGGGCCGGGGAGTGCTCGACGACAACCAGGGCTTCTTCTCGCTGTCGTCGCCGTGCCCCCAGTGCCGGGGCAGCGGCTACGTCGTCGACGACCCCTGTACCACCTGCCGGGGTGCCGGAGTGGAGAAGAAGGCCCGCCAGGTCAAGGTTCGGGTGCCGCCGGGCGTGAACGACGGCCAGCGCATCCGCCTCCAGGGCCGGGGCGGGCCAGGCCGCAACGGAGGCCCCAACGGTGACCTCTTCGTGGTGGTGAGCGTCGCCGAGCATCCCCTCTTCGGCCGCCAGGAACGCCACCTCACCATCACCGTGCCGGTCACGTTCCCCGAGGCCGTCCTCGGGGCCGAGGTGAAGGTCCCCACCCTCGACGGCCCTCCGGTGACGATCAGGGTCCCCCCCGGCTCACGATCGGGACGGACGCTGCGGGTCAAGGGCCGGGGCGTGCCCGCCGACGGCTCGGGCCCCGCCGGCGACCTGCTCGTCACCATCGAAGTCGTGGTGCCCTCCAAGCTGACCAGCGCCGAGCGCAAAGCGGTCGAAACCCTCGCCTCCGCCGCCACCGGCTCGCCCCGCGACCACCTGGGGGTCTTCTGACGATGATGGACGGCCGCGAACGGGCACGGGCGCTCTACGTGATCTCGGTGGCGGCCGAACTGGCCGGCGTGCACCCCCAGACACTGCGCATCTACGAGCGCAAGGGGCTGGTCGACCCGGCCCGCACCGGCGGCGGCAGCCGCCGCTACAGCGAAGACGACATCGACCAGCTGCGGCGCATCCACGAGCTCACCGACGAAGGCCTCAACCTCGCCGGCGTGAAGCGGGTCATGGCCCTCGAGGCCGAGGTCACCCGGCTGCGGCGAGAGGTGGCCGAGACCCGGGTGGCGGCGGTGGCGGCGGTCGAGGACGCCCACCGCCAGCACCGCCGCGACCTGGTGCCGTTGCGGCAGAGCATCGTCCCCTTCGAAGGCGGCCGCCGGCCGCAAGGACGGTAGGAACGACATGGCGCTCGATCCCAACCGCTGGACCATCCGGACCCAGGAGGCGTTCAACCGGGCCACCGAGGCGGCCCAGTCGAACAACAACCCCGAGGTCACCCCCGACCACCTGCTGTCCGCCCTGCTCGGTCAGGAGGAGGGCGTGGTGCTGCCCATCCTCACCCGGGTGGGCCGCCAGCCCCTGTCGGTGCGCAACGCCGCCGACGCCGCCGTCGCTGCCCTCCCCAAGGCCTACGGGAGCGACGTCCGTATGGGCCGGGCGCTGACCGAGACGTTCAACGAGGCCGACAAGGCCCGGGCCGATCTCGGCGACGAGTACCTGTCGACCGAGCACCTCCTGCTGGCGCTGTCGGGCCGGCTCGGGGTCGAGCGCGAGGCGCTACTGGGGGCGCTGCGCGACGTCCGTGGCAGCCACCGGGTCACGTCCCAGAACCCCGAGCAGCAGTACCAGGCGCTCGAGAAGTACGGCCGTGACCTCACCGAAGCCGCCCGCCGGGGCCGGCTCGACCCGGTCATCGGCCGCGACGACGAGATCCGTCGGGTCATCCAGGTCCTGTCGCGGCGCACCAAGAACAACCCGGTGCTGATCGGTGAGCCGGGCGTGGGCAAGACCGCCATCGTCGAAGGCCTGGCCCGGCGCATCGTCGAGGGTGACGTGCCCGAGGGCCTCAAGAACAAGCGGGTCGTGAGCCTCGACCTCGGTTCGATGGTGGCCGGCTCGAAGTACCGGGGCGAGTTCGAGGAGCGGCTCAAGGCCGTGCTGAAGGAGATCACCGACGCCGAGGGCGAGGTCGTCACCTTCATCGACGAGCTGCACACGATCGTGGGTGCCGGCGCCGCCGAAGGGGCCATGGACGCCGGCAACATGATCAAGCCGCTCCTCGCCCGGGGCGAGCTGCGCCTGGTCGGGGCCACCACGCTCGACGAGTACCGCAAGCACATCGAAAAGGACGCTGCCCTCGAACGGCGCTTCCAGCCCGTCTTCGTGGGGCAGCCGTCGGTGGCGGACACCATCGCCATCCTCCGGGGCTTGAAGGAACGCTACGAGGTCCACCACGGCGTCCGCATCCAGGACGCCGCTCTGGTGGCGGCGGCGGTGCTGTCCGACCGCTACCTGACCGGACGATTCCTGCCCGACAAGGCGATCGACCTCGTCGACGAGGCCGGCAGCCGGCTTCGCATTGAGATCGACTCGATGCCCTTCGAGATCGACGTGGTCGAGCGCCGCATCCGCCAGATCGAGATCGAGAAGATGGCCCTGGCCAAGGAGACCGACGTCGTCTCCAAGGAGCGGGTCGACGCTCTCGACAAGGAACTGGCCGAGCTGCACGAGCGCAACGCCGGCATGGTCGCGCAGTGGCAGTCGGAGAAGGACGCCATCGCCGTCATCCGTGAGCTCAAGGAGCAGCTTGAGGCCCGACGGGGCGAACTCGAGCGTGAGGCCGACCTCGAGAAGGCGGCCGAGATCCGCTACGGCGTGGTCCCCGGCCTCGAGCGCCAGATCGATGCCGCCACCGCCCGGCTCGCCGAGCTGCAGAGCGACCACAAGATGCTCAAGGAGGAGGTCGACGAGGAGGACATCGCCGAGGTCGTCAGCAAGTGGACCGGCGTACCCGTCAGTCGGCTCGTCGAGGGCGAGATGCAGAAGCTGCTGCGGCTCGAAGACGTCCTGCACCAGCGGGTGGTCGGCCAGGAGGCGGCCGTCGAGGCCGTGGCCAACGCCATCCGCCGCAGCCGGGTCGGCCTGTCCGACCCGAACCGGCCCATCGGCTCGTTCCTGTTCCTCGGCCCCACCGGCGTCGGCAAGACGGAGCTGGCCCGAGCGCTGGCCGACTTCCTGTTCGACACCGAGCGGGCCATGGTCCGCATCGACATGAGCGAGTACCAGGAGAGGCACACCGTCTCCCGGCTGATCGGCGCCCCACCGGGCTACGTCGGCTACGACGAGGGCGGCCAACTGACCGAGGCGGTGCGCCGGCGGCCCTACGCCGTCGTGCTCCTCGACGAGATCGAAAAGGCCCATCCCGAGGTCTTCGATGTGCTCTTGCAGCTGCTCGACGACGGCCGCCTCACCGACGGCCAGGGCCGCACCGTCGACTTCACCAACGTCGTAGTGATCATGACGTCGAACCTGCCCGGCGACCCCCGCGACTTCTTCAAGCCGGAGTTCGTCAACCGCGTCGACGACATCATCCGGTTCCGTTCGCTCACCGAGGACGACTTCGGCCGGATCGTCGAGATCCAGCTCGATCACCTCCGTGCCCGGCTCCGTGACCGGCGCATCACGCTCGACGTGACGTCGGCGGCGACCGCCCTGGTCGCCCGTCAGGGCTATGAGCCCGCTTTCGGGGCCCGGCCCCTCAAGCGGGTGATCCAACGCGAGATCGGCGACCGCCTGGCCCGGGCCATCCTCGAAGGCACCCTCACCGACGGCCAGACCGTGGTCGTGGACGCCGACGACGAGGGCCTCGTGGTACGGAGCTGACCCCCGAGGCTCGGGCCGATTGTCCGCGGGCGCTCGTCGGCCTTCTGAGCCGGGCGCCCTGTGGTCAGCCCAGGGCCCCGGCGTCGTCGCCGGCGCCCGGCCTCGACGCGGTCGACAGAAAGGCGCCCACCAGTTGGCGGGCCACCGTGGGCGTGACCGTGGCGGTGCCCAGGCACAGGATGTTGGCGTCCTCGGCCTGACGGGCGATGCGCACGGCGACCACATCGGTGCCGGCCACGGCTCGCGCCCCGGGCAGACGGTTGGCGGCCATGGCCGCGCCGGAGCCCGATGCGGTGCAGGTGACGACGAGCCCGGCCTCGCCACCGGCCACGGCCAGCCCGGCGGCGGCGCCGGCCTCGACCCAACCGGCTCGGCCGTCGCCCACCGAGAGGTGCACGACGACAAGGCCCCGGGCCCGCAGATCGGACTCGATCAGCCCCGCCAGTCCGGTGCCCTCGGCATCGGTACACAGGCCCACGAGGCGCGTCCCGGCGGTCGGCGCCGGCCCGGGACCCGGGTCTGCTCCCGGGCCCGGTCCCTCGGGCTCCGGCCGCGGCCGCTCTGGGGCCGGCGCCAGGGCGACCGGCGCAGGTTCGTCGGAGCGGGGGACGACGGGGACCGGTTGAGTACTCGGCCCGGGAGCGGGCTCGGTGGCGCCGTCCCCTCCACTCCTGGCGGTGCCTGTCGGCCCGGGGCCGAGGAGCCGCTCCCCCGAGCCTCCGTGGTCCACCGGTCCGCTACGGCTCTCGTCGCCGCCGGCGGTGACCGCTCTTGCGGGCCGGTCGAGGCCGGCCAGCACGACGGCCCGCTCGCACAGGGCGACCAGCTCGTCGAACGTCGCCTGGCAGGCCGGATGGTTGGCACCCCGGAGATCGGCCACGTCGTCGGTCGTGTCGTGGCCCAGCAGGTCCGCGGGTGCCCTCCCCTCGCTGGCCCGGGCGAGCCAGTCCTCCAATGCCTCGCCGGCGCTCCGGGGCCCGAGCCGTTCCCCGCGGCGCACGAGCTCGCGCAAGGTGAACGTACGCCCGAACGATCGACGGTCCAGGACCACCACCTCCCGGGCGTGCTGGCGGGCGAGCGTGATCACGAGGTCGGCGGCGGCGATGTCGGGCCGGGCCAGACGGCGGCTCTGGTGGCCGCCGGCGTTCAGCCCGTGGCGGGCCATCACGTCTGTGACCGTCGCGTCGGCCGAACGCCCACCGGCCAGCAGGCCCGCCGAGCGCACCTGCACCGGCGCCCGGCCGGCGAGGCGGGAACGCAGCAGCGCGGCCACCATCACCGAACGGCAGGTGTTGGCGGTCGAGACCACCAGCAGCCGGGACCCCTCGACGGTGGGCTCCGGCGCGGTGGCCGCCCGGGCGGGGCCGCGCCCGGCCGCTCGTTGGCGGCGCTGGGCCCGACTGCTCACCGGGCCCGTCCCGCCGCCGGCTCCGGCGCCGCCGTCCCTGCCGACCGTGCGCCGGGACGGGCGATCTCGGGGCTCGGCGCCGTCATCGGGACCGGTACCACTCGACGGTGTTGCGCAGGCCGTCGACCAGCCCGACGGGCGTGGCGTCGGGGAACATGGCCCTGAGCCGGGCGGTGTCGGCCTGAGTGTGGGCGACATCGCCGTGGCGGAAGGGCTGGTGCTCGACGTCGAGAGCACGGCCGAGGACGGCTTCCAACCCGGCGACCAACTCGAGCAGCGAGACCCGGGAACCGAAGGCGAGGTTCACGGGCTCGGGATGGGCGACCCGCCGGGCGGCGGCGTCGGCCACGACGTCGCACACGGACCCGACGTAGGTGAAGTCGCGGGTCTGGCTGCCGTCGCCGTGCACCGGCAGCGGCCGGCCCTCGAGGGCGGCGGCGACGAAGGCGGGCACGACCGCGGCATAGACGTGACCGACCGCCTGTCGGGGGCCGAACACGTTGAAGAACCGGAAGGTCAGCACCGGCAGCCCCCAGACCGTGGCCCACGCCTGGCAGTAGGCCTCGACGGCCACCTTGGTGGCGGCATAGGGGCTCACGGGAGCGGCGCGTTGGTCCTCGTGGCGGGGAAGTCCCGGGCCTGCGCCGTACACCGACGACGACGACGCCACCACCAGGTGGGGGACCTCAGGAGCTCGGCGGACGGCCTCGAGGACCGCCAGGGTGCCCTCGACGTTGGCCCGATGCGTTGCCGCGGGGTCGGCGATCGAGCGGGGCACCGACCCCAGCGCGGCGAGGTGGACCACGGTGTCGGCGCCGGCCATGGCGGCGTCGAGGATGGCCGGGTCGAGCACCGACGCCTGGTGGAAGACGACGTCGTCGACGCCATCGAGGTTGTCGGCCGTGCCCGTGGAGCAGTCGTCGATCACGACCACGTCCCAGCCGTCGGCCTGGAGCCGCCGCACCAGGTTCGAGCCGATGAACCCGGCGCCGCCGGTGACCAGTGCGCGCACGGGCCCGACGGTAACCGCGGCGGCAGGCCGGGCCCCCTGCCCCTGGCGAAGGCGATCGTGCTGACGGTTGCGTTGCGTCGGGTCCCCGGCGGTCCATGACAGGTTTCGTGCGAGCGCCTCTCGGGGGCGCCGCCGAAACTCGACTGCCGGCAACGAGCGGAGTGAGGACGGCAACTCGGTCCACTAGTCTCGATCGGTCACAACGCCATCTGTAAGGAGTCGGGCCTGTGCCAGCGACCGTTGTCGTGGGCACCCAGTGGGGCGACGAGGGCAAAGGTAAGTACACCGACCTCTTCGCCAAGGAGATGCACGTCGTCGTCCGCTATCAGGGCGGGCACAACGCGGGCCACACGCTCGTCGTCGACGGGCAGAGCTTCGCGCTCCAACTGGTGCCGAGCGGCATCCTCTACGACCACATCACGCCCGTCATCGGCAACGGGGTGGTGGTCGACCCCCGCGTCCTGCTGGCCGAGGTCGAACTGCTCACCCGGCGGGGTGTCGACTGCAGCCGACTGAAGCTGTCCAACAACGCCCACCTCATCCTGCCGTACCACCAGGAGCTCGACCGGGTGGTCGAACGCCACCTGGGCAAGAGCAAGCTGGGCACAACCAAGCGGGGCATCGGCCCCGCCTACGCCGACAAAGCCAGCCGCGTCGGCCTCCGGGTGCAGGACCTGTTCGACCGGCGCATCTTCGAGCAGAAGCTCGACATCGTGCTGCGGGAGAAGAACGCGGTCCTGGCCAAGGTCTACAACCAGCTCCCGGTCGATCGTGACGAGATCATCGAGACCTACCTCGACGTGTATGCCCCCCAGCTGGCGCCGTACCGCTGCGACACCGTGCCCTTCGTCCACGAGGCTCTCGAAGCCGGCAGCCACGTGCTGCTCGAGGGTGCCCAGGCCACGTTCCTCGACCTCGACCACGGCACCTATCCCTATGTCACCTCGTCGAACCCGGTGGCCGGCGGCGCCTGCACCGGCGCCGGCGTGGGGCCCCGGCACATCGACCGGGTCGTCGGCGTGGCCAAGGCCTACCTGACCCGAGTGGGATCAGGGCCGTTCCCCACCGAGCTCTTCGACGACACCGGGGCCCTGCTCGTCGACCGGGGCCACGAGTTCGGCACCAACACCGGCCGGCGTCGCCGCACCGGATGGTTCGATGCCGTCATGCTGCGCCACGCGGTGCGGGTCAACTCGCTGTCCGAGCTCGCCCTCACCAAGCTCGACGTCCTCGACCCGTTCGAGTCGCTCCAGGTGTGCGTGGCCTACGAGTACCAGGGCGAGCGGCTGACCGACTGGCCCGACGACCAGACGGTGCTGCACAACGTCACCGCCGTGTACGAACAGCTGCCGGGCTGGCGGCGTGACCTCACCGCCGTCACCGAGGCCCACGACCTGCCCGCGGCGGCCCGCCGCTACGTCGAGTTCCTCGAAGCGCAGGTCGGTGTCCCCGTGCACCTCGTCGGCGTCGGGCCCGGCCGCGAGCAGTTCGTCGACGTCGGCTGAGTGTCGCCTTCACTCGCTCGGCTCGCTCCGTTCTGGCGAGCCCAGCGGCGTCCACCTCCGGCGGGCCTGTGCCGCCTGCGGGCGCCGAAGCCGCCCTCCGGCGGATATGCGGGGGTGGCCCCCTGGCCCCCGCATCCCCTGTGGCTCCGCCGTACAGGGCGTCCGCCTCGAAGGCTCGTCGTGGTCGCCGGGACTAGGCATCGGCCCGGCCTGGCAACGCGCCGCCGGGCCCTGAGCGAGGCGACGGAGCGGTGAAGGTGGTCGTCGTGGGCGGCGACGGACGCGCCCACGCTCTGGCCGACGTGATCGGGCGCAGCGCAGACGTCGTCGTCAGCGGGGGCAACGCCGGGACCCCGGGAGCGGTCGCCACCGGCCCCGAGGAACTCGAAGCCGACCTCTTCGTGATCAGTGCCGAAGGCCCCCTCGTCGCCGGTCTGGCCGACCGGCTGCGGGCGCAGGGCAAACGGGTCTACGGCCCGGGGGCCGACGGCGCCCGCCTCGAAGGGTCCAAGGCGTGGATGAAGGCCCTCGTGGCCAGGGCCGGCGTGCCCACCGCCGCCTACGGAGCCTTCTCCGACCCCGAGCCGGCGTTGGCGTTCCTGCGCCGCCTCGGTCCCCCGTGGGTGGTCAAGACCGACGGCCTCGCCGCCGGCAAGGGCGTGCTGGTCACCGAGTCCCGCGCCGAGGCGGAAGAGGACGTGCGGGCCAAGCTGTCCGGGCAGGCGTTCGGCGCCGCCGGGCGTACCGTCGTCATCGAAGAGGGCCTGAGCGGGCCCGAGATCTCGGTGCTGGCCGTCTGTGACGGCCGTCGGGCGGCGGCGCTGGCTCCGGCCCGTGATTTCAAACGGGCTCTCGACGGCGACCGGGGGGCCAACACCGGAGGCATGGGTGCCTTCTCGCCCGTACCCGCTGCCGGCGCCGGGTTCGCCGACGAGGTGATCGAGTCGTTCGTCGAGCCGACCCTGGCCGCGTTGCGGGCCGAGGGCATCGACTACCGGGGCACGCTCTACGCCGGCCTGATGCTCACCCCCGACGGCCCGAGGCTCCTGGAGTACAACGTCCGTTTCGGCGATCCCGAGGCGCAGGTGGTGCTGCCGCGGCTCCGCAGCGACCTGGCCCTGTTGTTGGCCCAGGCCGCCGACGGCGCCCTCGAGGAGACACCTGACTTCGTCGACGATGCCGCCGTGTGCGTGGTGTGCGCGTCGCCCGGCTATCCGAGCTCGCCTCGCACGGGGGCGGTCATCGAAGGGCTGGGGCCGAACGGCGAGCTCGACGGCGCCACCGTGTACTGCGCCGGCGTCGCCCACGACGACGCCGGCCGGCTGGTCACCGCCGGCGGGCGGGTGCTCGACGTGGTCGGGTTCGGGCCCACGATCGCCGCAGCCCGCCAACGGGCCTACAGCGCCGTGAGCCGGGTGTCCTTCGACGGGATGCAGTACCGCACCGACATCGCGGCCGAGGCGGCGGCCGAGGCGCCCGATGGGCGGGGCCCGCCGATGGATTGACCCGGTCCGGCGGCGGGGGCGCGGCTCGCCGTCACGGCCGACAGCGAGCAACATGCGGGGGCAGCGGGCAACCAGCGGTCGCCGTCGCGGCCGCCAGCGAGCAGTATGCGGGCTAACGGGCCGGCCAGTGGTCGCCGTAGTGGCCGCCAGGCCGCCGGCGACAGCCTGCGGAGGCAGGAGCGAAGTGACGCCCGCAGCAGACCAACAAGCAACGCCGTAGTGGCCGCCAGGCCGCCGGCGACAGCCTGCGGAGGCAGGAGCGAAGCGACGCCCGCAGCAGACCAGCGAACACGGAGCGACGATGACCAACAAGGTGGCCGTACTCATGGGGTCGCCCAACGACGGCGACAAGATGCGGGCGGCGTCGGACACGCTGGCCCGCTTCGGTATCGTCGCCGACGTGCGGGTGATGTCGGCCCACCGCAGCCCGACGGTGGTGGCCGAGTTCGCCTCCGGCGCCCGGGGGGCGGGTTATGTCGCGGTCATCTGCGGCGCCGGCATGGCCGCTCACCTGGCCGGGGTGGTGGCAGCCCACACGACTTTGCCGGTGGTCGGGGTCCCCTTGTCCGGGGGGGCGCTCAACGGCGTCGACGCCCTCTACGCCACCGTGCAGATGCCTCGGGGGATCCCGGTGGCGACGGTGGCCATCGACGGGTCGATGAACGCGGCGTTGCTCGTCGTGGCGATGCTGGCCATCACCGACAGCGGCCTGGCGGCCCAGCTCGGGGACTACCGCCGCGAGATCGCCTCCGCCTGAGCGCTGGCCCCCGATCGGGCGGTACTCGTCATAGGGCACCGGCCGCCGGCCGGGAGCTCGTCGTCGTTGACGGGCTCCCGTGGCCGGCGTGTGGTGCTGCTCAGTTGTGCGGCGTAGTGGTACGGCGAGTAGCTCGGTGCCGGTGGCGTGTGAGCGTGGAGGCCCGCTCCCCCGCCCTGCGGCCCGCCTCGTTGCGGGTCACGGGCAGTCGTGGCACCGAGCGGATCCCGGCTGCCGCCACCGCGCAGGGGAGACACGTTGGCGGCAGTTCGGGCCCGGAGGGGTAGACGAGGCAGTCGGCGCAGAACGGGTTGCCACACCTCGTGCAGCTGTCCTCGGCGAGGTGGGAGAGGTGCTTGTCGCATCGTCCGTCCATGTCGCCCCCTCCGGTTCCTTCGGATTGCTACGTGAGTGGCTTCGGCACTCCACGGGCCACAATTGATGGGTCATTCGGCCCCCAGGACACGAGAGGTCAGGCCCCCACATGGCGCCCAACGTGCTCGCCACCCGGTACGCCTCGCCCGAGCTGCGCGCCCTGTGGTCCCCGGAACGAAAGGTGGTCCTCGAGCGCGAGCTGTGGCTGGCGGTCCTGAGGGCGCAGCGCGAGCTCGGCGTCGACGTGCCCGACGGGGTGATCGAGGCCTACGAAGCCGTCATCGACGAGGTCGACCTCGCTGCCATCGACACCCGGGAACGGGTCACCCGCCACGACGTCAAGGCCCGCATCGACGAGTTCTGCCACCTCGCCGGTCACCAGCACGTGCACAAGGGCATGACCAGCCGTGACCTGACCGAGAACGTCGAGCAGCTCCAGGTGCGGCGGTCCCTCGAGCTGGTGCGTGACCGGGTGGTGGCGGTCCTGGCCCGGCTGGCGGCACGGGCCGTCGAGTACACCGGCCTGGCCCTGGTCGGGCGGTCCCACAACGTGGCCGCCCAGGTCACCACGTTGGGCAAGCGGTTCGCCTCCGCCGCCGAGGAGCTGTTGTTGGCCTTCGAGAGGGTCGAGGACCTCCTCGCCCGTTACCCGCTGCGAGGGATCAAGGGACCGATGGGCACGGCCCAGGACCAGCTCGACCTCCTCGGCGGCGACGCCGGGGCGCTGGCCGAGCTGGAGGCGGCGGTGGCCCGCCATCTCGGCTTCAGCCGGGTGCTGGCCTCCGTCGGCCAGGTGTACCCCCGGTCCCTCGACCTCGACGTGGTGGCGGCGTTGGTGCAGGCCGCTTCGGCGCCGTCGTCGCTGGCCATCACCATCCGGCTCATGGCGGGCCACGAGCTGGCGACCGAAGGCTTCCGGCCGGGCCAGATCGGCTCGTCGGCCATGCCTCACAAGATGAACAGCCGTTCCTGCGAGCGGGTCAACGGGTTCATGGACGTGCTCCGGGGCCACCTGACGATGGCGGCCGGCCTGGCCGGCTCGCAATGGAACGAGGGCGACGTCAGCGACTCGGTGGTCCGCCGGGTGGTGCTCCCCGACGCCTTCTATGCCCTCGACGGCCTCTTCGCCACGTTCCTCACCGTCCTCGACGAGTTCGGCGCCTACCCGGCCGTGATCTCCCGGGAGCTCGACCGCTACCTCCCCTTCCTCGCCACCACCAACGTCCTGGTGGCGGCGGTCCGCAGCGGCGCCGGCCGCGAGGCCGCCCACGAGGCCATCAAGGAGCACGCGGTGGCGGTGGCGCTGGCCCTGCGAGAGCGCCCCGATGGGGCCAACGACCTCCTCGACCGCCTCGCCGCTGACGGCCGTCTCGGCCTCGACCGCGCCGGTGTCGAGGCCGCGGTGGCCGACCCACTGCTCTTCGCCGGCGCCGCCGGTGCCCAGGTCGCCGACGTGGCCCGCCGCGTCGGCGACGTCGTAGCCACCCATCTGACCGCAGCCGGCTACGCCCCGGAACCGATCCTCTGACCCTCGCGCTCAGCCGGTCGGTCCCGGCCAGAGCGACTACCTTCGCCGGCCATGCCCGCGCTCGAACTCGGTCTGCCGCACGTCCACTCCGGCAAGGTCCGCGATATCTACGACGCCGGCGACGGCCGGCTGTTGATGGTGACGTCGGACCGGATCTCGGCCTTCGACGTGGTGATGGCCGAGCCCATCGCCGACAAGGGTCGCGTCCTCACCGCCATGACCGCGTTCTGGCTCGACGAGCTGCGCGACGTGGTCGGCAGCCACCTGGTCTCCACCGACCTGGACGACTGTCCGCCCGAGGCCCGGCGGCCCGAACTGGAGGGCCGCGTGATGCTGTGCCGCCGGGCCGAGATGCTGCCGGTGGAATGCATCGTGCGGGGCTACCTGTCGGGCTCGGCGTGGAGCGAGTACCGCCGCCACGGGACCATGCACGGCACCGTCCTTCCCGCCGGCCTCACCGAGTCGGACCGGTTGCCCGAGCCGGTGTTCACGCCGTCGACGAAGGCCGATATCGGCGACCACGACGAGAACATCAGCTTCGAACGGGCCGTCGAGCTCGTCGGGAAGGAAGTCGCCGAGCAGAGCCGCGACGTCAGCCTGGAGCTGTACCGCCGGGCCGCCGACCGGGCCGCCAGCCGAGGGATCATCATCGCCGACACCAAGTTCGAGCTCGGTTTCGTCGACGGCGAGCTGGTGGTGTGCGACGAGGTGCTGACCCCGGACTCGTCGCGGTTCTGGCCGGCCGACTCCTACGCCCCCGGCCGGTCCCAGCCCAGCTTCGACAAGCAGCCGGTGCGTGACTACCTGTCCGGCCTCGACTGGGACAAGACTCCGCCGCCGCCCCCCTTGCCCGAGGCGGTGGTGGACGCCAGCGCCCTTCGCTACCGCGAGGCGTACGAGCGGGTGACAGGCCTTTCACTGGAAGACTGGCCGTCACCACCCGCCTCCTAGAGTGAGCGCGGTGAGGTTCTCGGTCGTCGTCGAGGTCCAGTTGCGTGCCGGCGTCGCCGATCCCCAGGGTGCCACCATCGAGCGCTCGCTGCCCACGCTGGGCTTCGACGGGGTCAGCGAGGTACGGGTCGGCAAGTGCATCCGCTTCGCGCTCGACGCCGACGACGAGCACGCCGCCCGGGCCGAGGTCGACGACCTGTGCACCCGGTTCCTGGCCAACCCGGTGATCGAGGACGCCGCCGTGCGGCTGGAAGCGCTGGGCTGATGGCCCCGACGGTCGGGGTGGTGCTGTTCCCGGGATCGAACTGCGAACAGGACGTGGCCGAGGCGGTGCGCGGCCTGGGGGGCGAGGCCCGGATCCTGTGGCACGGCGATCCCCGCGTCGGAGATGTGGACGCCGTGGTGGTCCCCGGTGGCTTCGCCCACGGCGACTACCTGAGGCCGGGCGCCATCGCCCGGTTCTCGCCGGTGATGGAGGCGGTGGCCCGCTTCGCCGCCGACGGCGGTCCGGTGGCCGGCATCTGCAACGGGTTCCAGGTCCTCACCGAGGCGGGCCTGCTCCCCGGTGCCCTCCAGAAGAACCGAGGCCTGAAATTCCTGTGCACGACGGTGGCCCTCCGGGTCGACAGCACCCGGTCGGTGCTCACCTCCGGCGCCGCCCGAGGCGATGTCCTGCGGGTCCCGATCAACCACTTCGAGGGCAACTACACGTGTTCGCCGGACACGCTGGCCGAGCTCCGGGCCGACGAGCGGGTCGTGCTGCGCTACGTCGACAACCCGAACGGGTCGACCGACGACATCGCCGGGATCTGCAACCGCGCCGGCAACGTGGTCGGGCTCATGCCCCACCCCGAACGGGCCAGCCATCCGCTGCTGGGCTCGACCGACGGTGCCGTGCTGCTGACGTCGATGCTCTCGGCCGCCGCGGCGGCGGCGTGAGCGGCGGCCTCGCCGGTGGTTGACCCTGACCGGTCGGTGCACCGGGCGCTGGGGCTGACCGACGACGAACACGACCGGATCGTCGAGGTCCTCGGCCGGCCGCCCAATCATCTCGAGCTGGCCATGTACTCGGTCATGTGGTCCGAGCACTGTTCCTACAAGTCGTCCCGCATCCATCTCGGGAGGCTGCCGACCGACGCCCCGTGGGTGGTGGTGCCTCCCGGCGAGGGGGCCGGCGTCCTCGACGTGGGCGACGGCATCGGTGCTGCCATCCGCATCGAGAGCCACAACCATCCCTCCGCCATCGAGCCCTACCAAGGGGCGGCCACCGGCGTCGGTGGCATCCTGAGGGACATCTTCTCGATGGGTGCCCGGCCGATCGCGGTGATGGACACGCTGTGCTTCGGGCCTCTCGAAGAGGCCCGTAGCCGCTGGGTGGCCGAAGGCGTGGTGTCGGGCGTGTCCGGCTACGGCAACTCGGTCGGGGTGCCCACCGTGGGGGGTGAGACCGTCTTCGACGAGACCTACGCCGACAACCCGCTCGTCAACGTCCTGTGCCTCGGCCTCCTTCCGCTCGAGCGGCTGGTGCTGGGCCGGGCCGAGGGCGTGGGCAACCTGGCCGTGCTGCTCGGCTCGTCGACCGGTCGCGACGGCATCGGCGGTGTGTCGGTGTTGGCGTCGGCCGGGTTCGGTGACGCCGCCGCCGACGCCGCCAAGCGCCCGAGCGTCCAGGTCGGCGACCCCTTCGAGGAGAAGCGGCTCATCGAGGCCTGCCTGGCGCTGCTCGACGCCGGCTTGGCGGTCGGTGTGCAGGACCTCGGTGGCGCCGGGCTCACCTGTGCCACCTCGGAGACCGCGGCCAAGGGCGGTGCCGGCATGGACGTGTACGTCGACGCCGTCCATCAGCGCGAACCGGGCATGGCCCCCTTCGAGGTGATGACCAGCGAGTCCCAGGAACGGATGCTGGCCATCGTCCGCCCCGAGCATCTCGACGAGGTGCTGGCCATCGCCGCCCGTTGGGAGGTGACCGCCGTCGTCGTCGGGACCGTGACCGGAACCGGGCGCCTACGGGTCCTCGACCGCGACGGCGCGGGCGCCAGCTCGCCCGGCGGCGATGGGTGTGGGGCGCAGCCCCACGGGAGCACGGTGTTGGCCGACATGCCCGCCCGGTCCCTGGAGGAGGACGCCCCCCGTTACGACCGGCCCCGGACGCCGCCGGTCGACCTGGCGGCCCGGTGGGCCGACCAACCCGAGTTCTACGTGGGCCTGGCTGATACTGATCGAGGGCGGGTGAGCCGTGACCTGTTGGCCATGTTGGCCGACACCGCCTGGGTGTCGTCGCAGTACGACCACCAGCTGTTCCTGAACACGGTCCAGGGGCCAGGGGCCGACGCTGCCGTGCTACGGCTCAAGCACCCGGTGACCGGGCTCGACACCGGCCGCGCCCTCGCCCTCACCACCGACAGCAACCATCGGTGGTGCGCGGTAGACCCCCGGGCCGGCACCGCCGCCCTGGTGGCGGAATCGGTCGCCAACCTCGCCGTCAGCGGGGCTCGGCCGCTGGCCGTGGTCAACTGCCTCAACTTCGGCAACCCGGAGCACCCCGAGGTGATGTGGCAGCTGGCCGAGGCGATCGACGGCATGGCCGAAGCGTGCCGGGCGCTGGCGGTCCCGGTGGTCGGTGGCAACGTCAGCCTCTACAACGAGTCCCGGGGCCGTGACATCGACCCGACGCCGGTGGTCGGCCTGCTCGGCGTCGTCGACCGGCTCGAGCGCCGGCCGCCCGGCGCGGTGCTGGTTGCCGGCGCCCGGCTGGTCGTGCTCGGCCCCGCGACGACACCGGCGTTGGCCGGGTCGCGTTGGGCGTGGTCGCGCCAGCTCCGAGGCGGCCGGCTCCCGGTGGTCGACTTCGTCGCCCACGGCGCCCTCTGCGACCTCGTCCGGGACCTGGTCGGTGCCGGCCTGCCGGCAGGGGTGCACGACGTCGGGGACGGCGGGCTGGTCCTGGCGTTGGCCGAGATGGCGGTCCGGTCCGGTGTCGGGTTCGAAGTGAGCGGGCCGGCGGTGGCCGACGTGGCCACGCTGTTCGGCGAGGCGCCCGCCCGGGTGGTGCTGGCGGTGGCGCCCGACCGGGTGGCCGAGGTCGAGGACCGGGCCGCGGCAGCCGGGGTCACGGCCCGGTGGCTGGGCACCGCCGGCGGCAGGAGCCTCGGGGTCGAGGGCCTGATGGAACTGTCCCTGGTCGACGCGGCCCACGCCTGGGGCGAGACCCTCCCGACCGCGCTGGGCCACGGCACCACCCAGGGTTGAACCGTCCAGCCGCCCGAGCGAAGCGAGCTCCTCCGCGAACGGATAGCGCTACCGGGGCTCGCTCGACCATCTCCTCGCCCTCGCTCTCGCCCGTTCGCGTCAGACCATGGGGAGGGGGGCTTCGGGTTCCTCGTCGGTGGCGGCGAACAGGACCCGGTCGAGCACGAAGAACTTGGCCAGCCACAGCACCCCGAAGCCGATCACGTTGCCGACGTTGGCCATCACCGGCGTGTCGGGGTACCGGTGCTCGAGGACTGCCACCACGATGGTGGAGAGCACCAACCCGAGGAACGTCATCACCCAGAACGGGAGCACCTCGGCGTAGAAGCTGCTCTTGCCCTGCTTCTTCCACACCCAGGCCCGGCACAACAGGTAGGAGGGAATGGTGCTGATGGCGACGGCGGCGACGTTCGACCACGCCCAGGACCAGTCGAGCACCTGGGTGAACACCGTCAGCAGCGTCTGGCCGCTGACGGTCCCGACCACCGAGGTCATCGAGTACTTCCACAGCTTGCGCACCAGCGGCCGGTCGCGCAGCCTGACGACGTCGGTTCCCTGCGATGTCACCAGGCCGGCCACGACGGCACAGGTTAGAAGACCCTCGGCGCAAGCTGCCGCCGCCCGGCCCGTTACCGTTGCCCGGCCATGTCGCGAGGAACCGCCAGAGCGGCGACCAGGAGTCAGGGCGCCCGGCCGACGCCGCCGGTGACGGTCGTCATCCCCACTCACGACCGGGTGGGGTACCTCGCCGAAGCGGTCGCCAGCGCGCTGGACCAGGACGACGCCGTCAGCGAGGTGGTGGTCGTCGACGACGGTTCGGTCGACGGCACCGGTGACTGGCTCCGGTCGATGCCCGACCCCAGGCTGCGGTGGCAGCGGGTCGAGGTGGCCGGCGGCGGTTCGGCCGCCCGAAACCTGGCCCTGGCCGACTGCCGCACGCCCTTCGTGCTGTTCCTCGACGACGACGACCGGCTCCGGCCCGGCGTCCTGCGCCGTCTCGCCGCCGCCCTCGACGCCCGCCCCCGGGCCGCAGGCGCGGCCGGTGCCTTCGTGCGCTTCGGGTCCCTGACCGGGCCGGCCCGGGACCTGCACCCCCGGGTCCCGATGACGGTGCCGGTGTGGAGGGAGGAGCTCTTCGGCTGGAACATGCCCCCGGCGGTGCTCCTGTGGCGGCGGTCGGTGGTTGCCGCCATCGGCGGCTTCGACGCCACGCTGCGCCGCTGCGAGGACCGCGACCTCAACCTCCGGGCCTATCCCCGGCCCTTCGCCCTCGTCCCGGTGGTCGCGGCCGACTACCGGGTGCACCCGGCACAGGTGAGGACCGACCAGGAGGCCGACACCCACCGGCTGGTCGTCGAGCGCTTCGTCGCCGGCCTGCCCGAACGCCACCGCGGTGCCGGCCAGGCCGTCCTCGACGCCCGCCGCCACTTCGACGCCGGCCTCGAGCGCTACGTGGCCGGCGACTTCAAGGCCGGCGCCCGCCATCTCGCCGCCACCGTCCGCCGTGCTCCCGCCCTGGCCGCCTCGCCGATCCTTGGCCCGTGGCTCACCGGCCTGGTCGCCAAGACCGCCGTCGGCGCCGTCCTCCCCTCTGCGACCGCGGCGATGCTTCAGCAACGAGTGCGCGCCCGGCGTTGCTAGCTGCGTTCCCCGGCCACGCAGGCCGTGCCTGGCCGCGCCTCCGCTGGCGCTCCGGCGCTTGCATCGTCCCTGGCCCGTCACCGCTCGGCGCGCCGGGCGGCTGGCGTAGCGGGCGCGGGCATGGCTGGCCCTCTGGCGCGGGGCGTTCGCGTGGTTGGCGCTGTGATCCTTGTTGGTTACGAGGTTGGAGTGTGGGCCCTGGACGGCGCAGCCGCAGGGGGTGCGGGGGGCACCCCCGCATATATCCGCCGGAGGGTGGCTTTGCCGCCCGCAGGCGCAACGAGCCCGCCGGAGGCGGGCGCCGCATGAACTAGCAGGGACGGAGCCGGACGAAGCGAGCGAGTGAATGCGATTACCAGAAGGGCACGCGGTGGGCGACGCCGCCGCGCAGGCGGCCCCACTGGTACGAGAGGTCGTGGACCCAGCGGCCTCGTCCGTCGGCGGTGACCAGTTGGCGGGGACCGCGCTGGAGCAGCCGGGCCCAGTACTTGGCCGAGTCGCGCAGCGCCGGCCGTTCGGCACCGTCGGCGCCGAACTTGCGGTAGAGCAGGGCAGCGGCCATCCCGTACCCGACGAGCTGGCGGTGCAGGGCGCCGAGGCCGGTACGGAACCGGTAGTACACGACCGCGTCGGGGGCGAAGCCGATGGTGCCGCCGGCCAGCTGGACCCGCCACGACAGGTCGACGTCGTCGCCGGCGACGAGGAACCGTTCGTCGCAGCCGCCGACCGATCGGTAGGTGTCGCGCCAGACCGCGAAGTTGGCCCCGATGACATGGGGGAGGAAGGCCATCGGCACCGGCAGGCCGTCGGCCGTGTACGAGTCCCGCCACCCCCGCACCTTGGCCGGGTTGAGCACGTCCACGTCGAGGTGCCCGCCGACCAGGTCGGCGCCCGCCGCGGCCCGGGCATGGGCCTCGACCCAGTTGGCCGCCACCACGTCGTCGGCGTCGCAGAACAGCAACAGGTCGCCCTCGGCGCCCTCCGCGCCCTGGTTGCGGGCGTGGGTGATGCCGGGCCGGTCCCGGGCGGGCACCACCCGCAGCCGCGGGACCCGCCCCTGCCATTCCTCGATGGCGGCCAGGGCTGAGGGCTCGCAGCCGTTGTCGGCGACGACGACCTCCCACCAGCCCCCGTAGGTCTGCAGTGCCAGGGCGGCGAACTGGTGGGCCACGAACGGGGCCCGGCCGTGGACGGGGATGACCACGCTCACCGAGGGCACTGCGGGCCGGGCCGGGGGCACCCGCCTACGGTAGAAGTCCGTGCCCGGCCGTCCCTCAATCCACGCCGTGTACTTCGTGCTGAACGACCTCGAGTTCCTGGGCGCGTCCCTGGCCTCGGTCTATGACCTCGTCGACGGCGTCACCGTCATCACCCGCTACGACCGTGACCTGTTCGGCGTGCCCCGGCCGCCCGACGGGCTCGTGGAACTGGTGCTGTCGCGCCAGCTCGACCCCGAGCGCAAGGTCAACCTCGTCGTCACCAACGAGGGCACCGAGCCCGGTGCCCGCAATCGGGCCATGGCCTACGCCGAGGAAGCGGCGCCGGTGCGGGGACCGTCGGGGGCGCCGGGGCCGATGCCGCGACCTGACCTCTTCTGGCACGTCGACGCCGACGAGGTCTACGACCGGGCCGATGCCGTGCGGCTCCTGGGCTGGGCCCAGGAGCACCGGGCCCGGGCCTACCTGGTCGAGCTGCGGACCTACTTCAAGACCTGGAACTGGCGGGTCACCGAGCAGGGCAACTTCATCGCCGTGACCCGGCCCGGTTTCCGCTTCGGCTCGCTGCGGACCTGGTACCCCTCCGTCTGGGCCCGGGGCCTGGCCAAGCTCACGCTGCTGGGCGCGCTTGCGGAGCGCCACGCGGTGCGGGGCATGGGGGCGGTGCTGGTACCCCCCGAGGTGGCGGTGTGCCACCACGGCAGCTACGTCGGGCCCCGGTCGCGGATGGAGGCCAAGCTGGCGTCGTCGCCCCATCGCCACGAGTTCGTCCAGGGCTGGCTGGAGCGGGTATGGGACCCGTGGACGCCCGACAGCCGGGACTTCCACCCCACTACCCCGGCCCGCTTCCCCCATGCCGTCCACGTGGCGACGGCCGAGCTGCCCGACGCCGTCCGTGAGCACCCCTGGCCCGCGGGTTGGATCGAGAGGGGCCCATGAGCGACGGCTTCGGGCCTGGAGGCCGCGATCTGTCGATCATGGTGCCGGTCCACGACTGCGCCGGCTACCTCGGAGTTACCCTCGAGTCGCTGGCCCGGCCTCATCTCGGGCAGGCCCACATCGAGGTGCTCGACGACTGCTCGTCCGACGACCCCGCAGCCGTCGTCGCGGCGTTGGGCGGAGGCCGCGTCGGCTACCACCGCCACGATCGCAACGTCGGCATGGTGGCCAACTTCAACGCCTGCATCGCCCGGGCACAGCGGCCCTGGGTCCACATCCTCCACGGCGACGACTTCGTCCTCCCCGGTGCCCACGACGAGCTGGGCCGCCTGTTGGAACGCCACCCGGCCAGCCGGGTGCTCTTCGCCCGCTCGGTCACCGTCGACGAACTGGGCCGGTGGCGGGGTACGTCCGCGGTGTTGGGCGCGGGTGAGGACGGCGCCCTCGGCTACAGCACCCGCCAGTGGGGGCTGAACCCGGTGCAGTTCGCCGGCGTAGTGTTCCAGCGCGCCGCGGCCGAGGAGGTTGGTGGCTTCGACCCGGGCCTTGCCCACACCGCCGACTGGGACCTGTGGTGGCGGCTGGCGCGGTCGTGCCCGGCGGCGTACACCAACCGCTGCCTGGGCGCCTACCGGGAGACCGGGGGGAACCACACCTCGACGCTGCGGCGCTCGGCGGACAACCTGCACCAGTGCGTCGAACAGCTCGCCCGTATCGTCGCCGCTGACGCCGACGTCGACGCCGACCGGGAGATGTACTGGCCGCTGTTCGAACACGCGGTCCACCAGGCCCGGAGCTTCGCCGGCGACGGCGAGGCCGTGCGCGCCCATCTGCGGGTGCTGGCCCGCTTTCCCCGCACCGTCCCCCGCACCCGGGCCATCCTCCGGGTAGCGGTGGCCCACGCCGCCGAGAGGCTCTCCCCCTCGGGGTGGTGAAGTCCGCCGGGGTGGCCCGCTAGACCGGGACGGGGTTCTCGACCAGGACCAGGTAGTCGCGCTCGTCGTAGAAGTTGCCAGCGATGTTGCCCTTCTCCCGGACCACATCGAGCCCGGCCCGCCTCGCCAGCGTCCGCACCGACTCGGGGGTGGTGAAATAGAAGCCCTCCACCCGATAGACCTCCTGGGCGGCGAAGCGCTCCCAGCCGGCGTCGGAGGTGAGGTTGGCGGTGTGGACGAAGGCCCGGCCCCCCGGGCGCAGCATCCGGGCGAACTCGCTGAAGTAGCGCCACTGCACGTGGAGGTCGAGGTGCACGAAGACGTCGAAGGAGTAGAGGAAGTCGAACGACCCCGCCAGCTCATCGGGTAGTCGCGGCCCGTCGAGCAGGTGCCAGCGGGAGTGGGGGACGTGCAGGAGCTCACGTCGCGCCCGCTCGAGCATGCGGGGGGAGATGTCGAAGCCATGGAACTCGCCCACCGCCGGCGCCACCAGGCTCGCCACCCGGGCTCCGCCGGTCCCGATCTCGCCGACCACCGAGGTGGGGCCGACTTCGGGCGAGATCCACTCGTCGACGACGGCCTTCACGTCGGCGGGCCGGCCCCACTCGTCGCCCAGGTGGGTCAGGGTCTCGGGGTCCTCGTCGGGCCGGCCCTCGTAGGCGAGGTGCTGGCGCCGGAACTCGGGGTCACCCCAGCGGCCGGCGTACCAGTCCCAGATGTGGCGGTTGTAGGCGACGTTGTCGGTCGCGGCCGGGACGGCCGGTGTGTCCAGGCGGTGGCGGGTGGCGGCGTACCAGCCCCGTACCCGCTGCTGCAGGGGCGCGGGCAGCGCCCTCACTAGGCGGCGGGCGGCGGTGCGTCCGGAATCGGCGATCGGGCTCACAAGGCCTGACACGCTAACGGCGCCGCGCCACGGGTTCTCCCGGGTGACGTTGCGGCCCGGCGGCACCTTCGGCTCTCGCCCGGGTGCCCTCGCGACCGGGGAGAGGGCGGGCTTCGCCCGGGCGTCGGAGGGTTGGGTGCCGCCCGGGGGCTTGGTAGGTGGGAGGGGGAGTGCTCGTCCGGGTGCCGGGGGCTGGGCTGGAGGTGCCGGCGGCCTTGGGCGGCTGCCGGCGCCGGCAGTACCGTCCGGGGCAGCGATGGCCCGTCACGACACGACCACCGACGCTCTCGACCGTGCCGAGCAGGAGTGGTGGGCGGCTCATGGTGCCCTCGAGGAGCGCTTCTGCTGGGTGCAGACCCCCACGGTCCGACGGCTGCTGCGGCGCCGCTACCTGGCCGAGGTCGCCGCCGCCGTCCCCCCGGGGGGCTCGGTCCTCGAGATCGGTTGCGGCACCGGCTGGCTGGGGCGCGAACTGGCCGCGCTCGGCGCCGGCGCCGTGGCTGGCATCGACTTCTCCGCCGAACAGGTCGACCGGGCCCGGGTGGCGACGCTGGAGGCCGGGCTCGCCGACAAGGTCCGCGTCGACGTGGCCCGGCCCGTCGACCTCCTCGACGATGGCCGCCGCTTCGACGTCGTCGTGGTCCACGCCATGCTCCATCACCTGTCGGTGGCCGAGATCGGCGACACCCTGGAGGCGGTCGCCGGCCTGCTCGTGCCCGGTGGCCGGCTGGCGGTGTTCGAGCCGTCGATGGTCCCTACCGACGGGCCCGGCGCCACCGCGCCGCCGGCGCTGAAGGCCCTGCGCCGGCTGGAGCGCCTGCCGATGTCGCTGCACCGGCGCCGGCTGCGCCCCGTCGGCGCCGCCGAAGCGGCAGCCCGCTACGAGCTGAGCACCCGTCACGTCGGCAACGGGCCCTTCGGCCCTGCCCCCAAGGAAGCACCGTTCGTCCCGGGTGAGCTGCCGGTGCTGCTGGGAGAGCGCTTCCGGGTCGACTCGTGCGCGCCTCGATTGGCCCTGGCCCACCTGGTCGCCCAGGAGGCGTTGCTGGCGGGACTGTCCCAGCCCCGGTTGTGGACGGCGGCGACGCCGCTGCTGGCGGCCGTGGCCCGAGGTCTCGACCAGCGGGTCATGGCTCGGCCACCGGCCGGCGTGTGGGTCTTCGAGCTCTACCTCTGCACCCGACTGGCCGACGCGTGAGGGCGCGGGCCGACTACGTCGTCGTCGGGGCCGGCCTCACCGGCGGCGTCATCGCCCGCTCGCTCGTCGACGCCGGCCGCGACGTGGTCGTCGTCGACCGACGTACCCACGTGGGCGGCAACGTGCACGACCACCTGCACCCGAGCGGCATCCGGGTCCATACCTATGGCCCTCACTACTTCCGCACCAACAGCGCCCGGGTGTGGTCGTTCGTGAACCGCTTCGCCGAGTTCTACCGCTACGAGGCCGTCCTCGCCTCGTGGGTCGACGGCCGCTTCGAGCGCTGGCCGGTGGCCGCCGACTACGTGCGCCGGGCCGCCGGGGACGACTGGGCGCCCGCCTTCTCCGGGCGGCCCACCAACTTCGAGGAAGCGTGCCTGGCGATGATGCCCGAGGTCGTCTACCGCAAGTTCGTCAAGGGCTACACCGAAAAGCAGTGGGGCGTGCCGGCCGCGTCGCTGTCGGCGGGGCTGGCCGGGCGGTTCGAGGTCCGCCACGGCGACGATGCCCGTCTGAAGCGCCACCGTCACCAGGGCATCCCCGTCGGCGGCTACGCCGGGATGATGGGCCGGCTGCTGGAAGGTATCCCGGTGGAGCTGGGCTGTGACTACCTCCGCCACCGCGACGACCTCCAGGCCCGGCGCACGCTCGTGTTCACCGGGCCGGTCGACGAGCTCTTCGGCTTCGACGCCGGCCGGCTCCGCTACCGCGGCCAGCGGCGCCGGCACACCTATTACGCCGACGCCGAAATCTGCCAGCCCTACGGCCAGGTCAACAACCCGGACCCGGCCAACGGCGACCACGTCCGCACGCTGGAGTGGAAGCACATGCTCAGCGCGCAGGAGCGGTCGGCGGCGACGGGCACGGTGGTCACCGTCGAGGTGCCGATCACGCCCGAGGACCCGAACGCCTACGAGTACCCCTTCCCCGACGACGAGAACCGCCGGCTCTACGAGCGCTACCGGTCCCGGGCCCGCAAGGTGCCCGACCTGTTGGTGTGCGGAAGGTTGGGCGAGTACCGCTACTACGACATGGACCAGACCGTGGCCCGTGCCCTGCTGCTGGCCAACCGGTTGCTGGCGGCATGAGCCGTTTTGCTCGGGGGCTACGCCCCCGGGCCCCATTGTCGCCCGGCTCGCTGGCGCTCACCGGGTCGACCGGTCACCCGCGGGGGTCGCAAGCGATGGTGGACCAGTGACCGGCCCCGCCCCGCTCTCGGTCCTGCAGGTGAACCACGCCGACCGCTCCGGCGGCGGGGCCGCGGTGGCCGGGTCGCGCCTGCACCGCTCGCTGCTCGACGCCGGCGTCGACTCGTGGCTGTACGTGGGGTCCAAGGCTTCGTCGGCCGACCCGCGGACCACCGAGCTGCGCCAGTACCGCCGGGTCAAGGGCCCCGTGCGCCGGCTGGCCCACGCCGCCGGCCTCAACGAGCTCGAGGGCGTCACCGCCTACCGGATGGGGGCGACCGAGCACTACCGCCGGGCCGACGTCGTGCACTTCCACGCCCTGCAGGGCGGCTACTTCAGCTACCCGGCCCTGCCCGGGCTGACCCGGCACAAGCCGGCGGTCATCACGCTGCACGACATGTGGCCCTTCACCGGGCACTGCAGCTACAGCTTCGGTTGCCAACGGTGGCGCTCGGGCTGCGGCCGCTGCCCCTATCTCGACGTGTTCCCGGCCGTGCGCCGCGACGCCACCGGCTTCGAGTGGAAGCTCAAGGACAGGATCTGGGCCGCCAGCCAGGTGGTGGTGGTGAGCCCAACGGAGTGGCTGGCCGGCCTGGCCCGCCAGAGCATGCTGGGCCGCTTCGAGGTGCGGGTCATCCCCCACGGCCTCGACACCGACGTGTTCGTCCCCCGTGACCAGCAGGCCTGTCGCCAGGCCCTGGGCCTTCCCCTCGACGCCGTCGTCGTGCTGTTCACGGCGGCGTCGGTGGCCGACCGCCGCAAGGGTGCCGACCTCTTGCTCGAAGCGCTGGCGGTGGTCCCGCCGGCGGCCCGGGCACGGTGCGTGCTGCTGCTCATGGGCGACAACGGCCCCCAGATGGCGGCGCCGCTGCGGGCCGCCGGCTATCGCGTCCACGACGTGGGTTTCGTGGCCAGCGAGGCCCTGCAGGCCACCGTGTACTCGGCCGCCGACGTGTTCCTGTTCCCCACCCGGGCCGACAACGCCCCCCTGGTCGTGCTGGAGAGCCTGGCCTGCGGGACGCCGGTGGTCACCTTCGCCGTCGGCGGTGTGCCCGAGATGGTCCACCCGGGCGAGACCGGGTCGCTGGCCCCTCCCGAGGACCCCGGCGCCCTCGGCGCCGAGCTGGTGGCCCTGATCGACGACGACGACCGGCGCCGGCGGATGCGGCCCCGCTGCCGCGCCCTGGTCGAGTCCGAGCACCCCGCCTCGTTGATGGCGTCCCGCCACCGGTCCCTCTACGAGGGCCTGGTCCAGGTGACCGACCGGATGGGGAAACGGTGACGGTGACGCCCCCCGGACGGGTCCTGGTCGTCACGCCGGTGTACGGCCAGCACGATTACACCCATGCGCTGGTGCGCGACCTGCAGCGGGAGTCGGCGTACACCGACGTGGTCGTGGTCGACAACCGGGGCGACTACCCGGCGATCGGCGACGAGGCCGTCTTGCGGCCGGGGTCGAACCTGGGCTGGGCCGGGGGCACCAACCACGGCACCGTCGAGGCCCGCCGGCCCGATCACGTCGGCTTCGCCTGGCTCAACAACGACACCCGGCTGTCGGCCGGGTTCATCGCCGGCCTGGTGCGGTGCTGGGAGGAGACCGGCGCCGGCCTCGTCGGGCCCCGCTACGACTGCTACTGGCAGCACCAGCGGCCGCGCCGGCCGGGGCCGGTGGGCGACTACCGGCCCACACCCCTGCACCTGCGGGCGCCGTTCCTCGACGGGACCGCCATGTTCGTGCCCGCCGCCACCGTCGACGCCCTCGGCGTCCTCGACGCCGACACCTTCGCTCCCCTGGGGTGGGGGGCCGAGCTCGACTACGGCCTGCGGGTGCGGGCCGCCGGCCTCGACGTGGCCGTCACCGCGCTGGCCTATCTCCATCACGAACGGGCCGTGACCGCCCGGGTGGTGCTGCCCGGGGGCTGGGAGGAGTACACCGACACTGCCTACCCGGTGGCCCGGGCCGGCCTGGAAGCCAAGTGGGGGAGCGACTGGGAGGCCCAGGCCGGGGTCGACGTGGCCAGCGCCCAGAGCCGGCCGATCCCTCGGGGAGCTCGTTTCCGCCCCGGTCTGCGGCTGCGCGGCCGCCGGCGGCGCCCCGCCGCCGGCGCCGGCGGCGAGCTCCTTCGTTGGGGTGCGAAAGCACCGCGAAAGTAACGTTGCCGGCGTGACCTCCACGGGCGAACTGCCGAGCACCCAGGTCGACGTACGGGAGTCCTACATCGAGCTGCTGAAGCGCTCGCTGCTGGCCACCGTCAACGGGCCGCTCGACCTGTGGTGGGCGCTGCCCGGTCACGACGGGTCGTTCCTGCGCAACCACCTCCAGCGCCACCTCCTCAAGCGGGGCCATTCGGTGCTCGCCTACCGGCTGAAGTACGACACCGACGCCGACCCCGAGGGGAAGCGGTTCGCCTCCGACCTCCCGCCCGGGATCATGACGATGGTCGGGCGCAAACGGCTCGACAACGTCACCGATTGCATGGCCGACGTGATCCACAACGGCGTCCCCGGGGACGTCATCGAGACGGGCGTGTGGCGGGGCGGTACCACCATCCTGATGCGGGGTGTGCTCAAGGCCTACGGCGTGGCCGACCGCAAGGTGTACGTGGCCGACTCGTTCGCCGGCCTGCCCCCGCCCGACCCGGAGCGCTACCCCGCCGACGAGGGCCTGTTCTTCAACCGCTACGAGGTGCTGGCCGTCGGGTTGGACGACGTGCGGGCCAACTTCGAGCGCTACGACCTGCTCGACGACCAGGTGGTGTTCCTGAAGGGCTGGTTCTCCGAGACCCTGCCGACGGTGAAGCAGAACATCTGGTCGGTGCTGCGCCTCGACGGCGACCTGTACGAGTCGACCATGGACGCGCTGACCAACCTGTACCCGAACCTGTCCCCCGGGGGTTGGATCATCGTCGACGACTACGAGATCGAGGCCTGCCGCAAGGCGGTGCACGACTACCGCGACGACAACGGCATCGACGAGGAGATCGTCACGGTCGACTGGACCGGGGTCTGCTGGAAGAAGCTGCGGTAGACGGCAAGGCCTCCGCGGCCTCTCTGGCTGGGGGGCTGCGCCCCCCCGGCCCCCATCGCCGCCCGGCTCCCTGGCGGTCGCTCGGTCGGCATCTGCTCGGTCCAGGAACTTGTCACAACGTCAAGCCTTCTCGGGACCGAGCAGATCTACCGCCGGCGCAGCGCCTTGTGGAGCACCGGTCGGACCTTGACCCAGAGGCGCCACACCTTCGAGCGGCCTATCTCGTCCAGTTCGTGGCGGTACATGTCGAGCTCGAGCTGCTTGTGCACGACCTGGGCCCGCAGGTCGGCGAGCTCGGTCAGCTGGCCCCGGAGATCGATGATCTGGCGGTCCTTCTCCCGCAGGGCCTTGGCCTCGGGCAGGTCGGTCAGCGTGACCGCCCGGTCGGCGCCATCCGTGCTCCGCTCGTCGGGGTCGTCCTCCGGCCCGTCGCCTCGCCCGGACGCCTGGGGCGGCCTGTCCGGCGGGTTCGCCAGCGTCTCGGGTGTGGGACGGGCGATCACGATGAACTCGTAGGTGGTGGACTCCGGCATCGCCGCCACCGCCGCCTCCACGCCCTCGGGCAGCGCCGCGCTCTCGTAGGGCTCGCCGTAGGGCACCGGCACGGTGAAGCGTTCGAGCTGTTCGACGGCATAGCCGGCAGCGGCGAACAGTTGCTGGACGCTGTGGACGGTGAAGAACCGCAGGTGCGTCCGGTCGAGGATGCCGATGTCGTTGTAGTCGAAGCGGCCCGTCATCAACGCCAGCCGCACGCTCCCGTGGGCGACGTTGGGCACCGACACCAGCACCCGGCCCCCGGGCCGCAACAGTGGCGTCAGCGTCTGCAGCACCGCCACCGGGTCACGCAGGTGCTCGAGCACGTCGGCGGCCACGATCGTGTCGAAGGTGTCGCCGTCGAGCTTGTCGCGCAGGTCGGTGACGTCGAGGTCGCACACGACGACCTTCTCGCACCAGGCCGCGGCCATGACCGCAGCAGCCTCGTCGAGCTCGACGCCCACCACCGAGCACCCGCGCTGGGCCAGCAGGCGAGCGGTGTGGCCGGTGCCGCAGCCGATGTCGAGCACCCTCCCCTCGTGGTCCAGGTAGGGGAGCACCGGCGAGGGCCAGTCGGCCATGCCCATCGTGCGGGCGGCCTCGTCGACGGCGGCCTCGTACATCTGCGACGACGTCCCCCACGTGGGCAGGATCGTCACGCCGGGCCGTCCTCCCAGGCGTAGCCGTACACGTGGTCGAGCCGGTCGAGGATCTCCTGCGCGACCTCGTCGGGGTCGGTGTCGAGCGCGGAACGGCCGTAGAGGGCATATCGCGTGACACCGGAATAATGGTGGACCTCGCCGTCGGCGAGCTCCATGGGGATGCCGGCGAACAGCATCTCCCGGTCGATCTTGAGGTACTCGTAGACGTCGCCGCCGGTGTCGTAGCACGCCATGGAGGGCTTCAGCCCGCTGTAGCGGCGACGGGCGAAGCGGAGCCCGTCGAGGCGCATGGTCTTCATGCGCTCCTTGACGGGCCCGGGGAGCTGTGAGAACCGGACGCTCTGGGTGCCCCACGGCGGTCCCCACCGCGACGCCAGGAAGTTGGACACCTTCCTGCTGACGGCGACGTCGTTGGGGATGAACTTGGCCGCGAACGACCGGCCGGCAGCCAGGGCGATGTCGATCGCGGAGGACTTGAACAGGACGCAGGGCACCCACGGCCGTTCCATGTAGAGGATCGAGTCGGCCGGGGCGAGCCACTCCTCGGTGATCATGAACGGGCCCCACGTGAACCCGGCGCCGAAGGCCAGCGGGTGGTCGAGCTTGCGCTGCATCCAGGTCACGAAATCGGCGCTGCGGACCTCGGCGTCGGAGTCGAGCAGCAGCAGTCGTTCGTCGTGCAGGCCCCGGAAGAGCCAGTCGATGGTCTGGCCGTGCATGAGGGTGGGCGCCTCGATGAGGTCGAACTGGCGCTCCCGGGCCAGGCAGCCGAAGCGCCAGCGACTGGCCTCGGTCGGGTCGCAGTTGACCACCAGTACCGGGCCGCCGACGACGTCGGTGGCCGACAGCACCGCCCGGGTGGCCACCAGGTCGGTACCCACGTTGATGACGACCGTACGACTGCGCGCCGCGGGAAGCTCGCTCAGCGATGCCACCAGCACGGGTCGGTACGATACCGGATCGCCATGACGGCACTTTCTGGACTGCCCGATGGCCCCGCCGCCCCGACGCGTGAGCCGTACCGCCCGGCGCACCACGCACTCGGCCGGGCCTGGTCGGCGCGGTGGCTGCTGGTGCAGTGGGTCCGGAGGGACTTCACCGTGCAGTACCGCCAGAGCCTGCTCGGTGTCACCTGGGCACTGGCCCAGCCCTTGCTGCTGCTGGCGTCCTACGGCGTGGTCTTCTCCCAGGTGCTGGGGGTGCAGGCGCCCGAGGGTAGCTACGTCGTGTTCGCGCTGTGCGGGCTGGTGCCGTGGACGTTCCTGGCCACCGCCGTGAACCGGGGCGTGGCCTCGCTCATGAGCGCCACCCACATCATCAGGCAGGTCTACTTCCCCCGCTGCATCGTCCCGTTGGCCAGCACCGGGGTCACCGTCGTCGACCTGGCCCTGGGCACCGTCGTGCTGCTGGTGGCCCAGCTCGCCACCGCCCACACCGTCCATCTGGCCACGCTGGCCCTCGTGCCCATCTACCTGAGCCTGACCATGCTGATGGCCGGGGTGGCGGTGTTCCTGTCGCTGATCGGCGCCCTGGTACGGGACCTTCGCTTCGTGATCCCGCTGCTGATCCAGGCCGGCTTCATCGCCACGCCGGTCATGTACCCCCAGAGCCAGGTCCCCGACCGGTTCCGGTGGGTCTACGACTACAACCCGGTGGCCCGCGTCATCGAGGCGGTCCGGGGTGCGGTCATCGAGGGCCAGTGGCCCAGCGCCACCCTCCTGGTCTCGGTCTTCGCCGCCGCGGTGGCCGTGCTCGGCCTGGCCATCTGGTACTGCGGGGCGGTCGAGGACCGGCTCCCCGATCTGCTGTGACGCCGCCGCTGGTCAGCTTCGAGGGTGTCGGGAAGCGGTACCGGCGGGGCCGGGAGCGCATCAACCTGCGGGCTGCGCTCCCGGGCAAGTGGGGCCAGCCAACGAAGGGCGACTTCCACTGGGCGCTGGCCGATCTGAGCTTCGAGCTGGGCGCCGGGCACAGCCTGGCCTTGATAGGGCCCAACGGCGCCGGCAAGTCGACCACGCTCAAACTGGTTGCCGGCGTGGTCGCCCCGACCAAGGGGAAGGTCGCCGTGAACGGCCGCACCGCCTCGCTCATCGAGTTGGGCGCCGGCTTCCACCCCGACATGACCGGGCGCGAGAACCTGTACTTCAGCGCGGCCGTGCTCGGCATGGGCCCCCGCACCGTGCGCGCCCACTTCGACGCCATCGTCGACTTCGCCGGCATCGGCTCGTACCTGGACAGCCCGGTCAAGCGCTACAGCTCGGGGATGCTGGCCCGGCTCGGCTTCGCCGTCGCCACCCATCTCGACGCCGACGTGCTCGTGCTCGACGAGGTCCTCGCCGTCGGCGACGCCGCCTTCCAACGCAAGTGCCACCAGCGCATCGCCGCCCTGGAGCGCGACGGGGTGGCCCTGCTCTACGTCACCCACGCCCTGTGGACCGTGCCGATGCTGTGCGAGGAGGCGATCCTGCTCGTCGGCGGCGAGGTCCGCAGCCGGGGCACGCCGGCCGACGTCGTGCTCGAGTACGAGCGGCTCAACGACGAGGGGGGACTGCCCGAGCCCTCGGGGGCAGTGCAGCTGCTGCGCGAGCTGGTGCTGTCGGCCACGGCGATCGAACCGGGCGAGCCGCTGACGGTCGAGGCCGAGCTCGACCTCGACCACCCGTACCCCGACGGGCATCTGATGGTGATGCTGACCGACAGCCGCCTCAAGGTGCATGCGGCGGTGTCGAGCCGCGAGTCCGACGTGCGCTTCGACGAGCCCGGCCGGCACCGGGTCTTGTGCCTGCTCGGCGACGTGCCCCTCAAGCCCGGTTCCTACGAGCTCTACGTGGCCTTCGTGGGCGACCACCGGCTCCCGGCCGTCGACGACATGCGCCGGGTCCCGATCCAGATCATCGGCCCACCCGGCGACCCCGCCTACGGGGTCGTCCGCCTCCCCTGCACCTGGACCAGGGCCCTCCCCGGAGGCGGGCGCCACTGAAGTGCGAGCGGAGCGAGTGCTTCAGGCCGAACGGCGCGAGCGCCAGCTCGCCCGGCGGCGACGGGTGTGGGGCGCAGCCCACGGGATCGCTAGGTCGCTTGAGCGGAGCGAGCGAGCGAGCGAGCGAAGTGAGGTGGAACTCAGCGCACCGTGTGGCGGCGCAGGAAGCCGCCGGGGTGGCAGGTGAGGCCGTAGGTCTCGATCGAACGGTCGACCTCGAACTGGCGGCCGGGCTCGGTGGCCAGCCACTCGGTCACCGCCGGCGCCACCCCCCGGGGCCAGCGGTCGTCGATGCGCAGGGGGTCGTCGTCCACGACGGTGTCCTCGACCACGAACCAGCAGCCCAGCGGGACCAGGTCCCAGAAGCCGTCGAGGGCGGCCACGGTGGTGTCGTACTGGTGAGCGGTGTCCTCGATGACGAAGGGCCGGTCGCCGGGCCGCAACATCGAGCGGATGCGACCGGGCAGGTCGGGGTCGAGGACGTCACCCTGGACGAAGGTGATGCCACGGGCGTCGGGATCGACCCGGCGGGCCCCGGCCTCGGCCAGGTCGATCACGATGTCGACGGCGATCACCCGGGCCCCCCCGATCCGACGGTAGTGAGCCATGGTGGCCAGCCGGTCACGGAACCACAGCGTGCTGCCGCCGGCGTTGCAGCCGAGCTCGACCACCACGTTGGAGCGCCCGGCCCACAGCAGGTGCTCGTACACCCGCAGGTCCTCGGGGAACTTCTGGATCGGCGTGCCGCAGTACACGTCCTCGGTGTGCTGCACGAGACGGTCGCGGTAGTAGTCGAGCAACGGGGCGGAGCGTTCGGCGACCACCGGCGCCGGCACCGAGACGTCGGCGGCCCGGGCCGGACGGCGCAGGTACCGCGAGGCCACCCGTTTGAGGGGACGAAGGTCGGCCATGAGGCGCGCAGGGTAGCCGCGCCCCTGCCGCGGCCCGGTGTCCCGTCCGGCTGGTCATGTCGGTGTTCCGACTCGGTCTGGGCGCCACGGGCGGCGTCCTCGGTCTGACCGCAGATACCCGATGGCGCCTTCGACCTGCGTCCGACCTGCGTCCTTGCCCGCGACGCCCAGGCCGGCCGGAACATCCACGGACCGACCGGACGGGACACTAGCTGGGGGGCTGCGCCCCCCGACCCCCATCGCCGCCCGGCTCCCTGGCGGTCGCTCGGTCGGCATCTGCTCGGTCCCGAGCCTGTCACAACGTCGAGCCTTCTCGGGACCGAGCAGATCGGCCCGGCGGCGACGTGCCTATCGTCGGGGCCTGGCCGGCATCGACGACGAGCGTGTGGTGCGGCCCCGGCGGGGGGTCGTGATCTTCGACGCCTACCCCCACGCCTACGGCGGCGCCCAGCGGACCGACCACCTTCTGGCCCGCGACCTGCCGGGGCGGGGCTGGCCCGTCTCGACGATCGTCCCCGGCCCGGGCCGCTTCCCCGACCGGTTGACGGCCGACGGGCTGCCGGTCGTGGTCGTGGGTGCCCCCGGCCCGCTCCAACGCGTCGGGGGCACCACCACCCGGGCCGGGCCCGGCGCCGGGGCGGGCCCCGGCCGCCCCCGGGGACGGGCGGAGCCCCCCC
>JBQTIQ010000016.1:0-41882 GCA_052387955.1 Acidimicrobiia bacterium
GGCTCACCCACCAGGGTGCTCTGCACAAGCGCCGGATCAAGGACCTGGCCCGCCAGCTGCTGCCGGTGACACCGCTCACCGGAGAGCTCGGCGTCACCGATCTTGTCGTGCTGGAGCGCTACGCGGACCCCAACACCCTGCTCAAGTTGGGCCTGAAACGGCTCACGGTCCTGATCGAAAAGACATCCAAGGGTCACCAGGGCATCGACCGGGCCCGAACGTGGATCGCCGCCGCCGACGCGGCGGTTGAGCTCTACGCCGGCCACCCCGCCATCGCGTTCAGCGACCTGGCCGCCGAGATCGCCACCGAGGTCCGGCTCCTGCGGGCCGTGCCGACCGAACTCGCGAACCACGCCGCCGAGCGAGAGACCGCCTACCGATCCGTCGAGTCCGCAATGCTCGCTCGCAGCCTGCCCGGCGTCGCCGACATCAGCGGCCCAGCACTCGTCGCCGCCATGGGCGACCCTGGCCGCTTCGCCAAGGGCAAACAGTTCCGGTCCTTCACCGGCCTGGTCCCCAAGGCCTCAGAGACCGGCGACACCGACCGCAAGGGCCAAGCCATGCCCAAGGCCGGGTCGTCGCTACAGCACACCACCCTCGTGCGCGCCGCCGACAACGCCCGCAAGACCGACCCCCAGCTCGCCCGCATCTACTACCCACAGATGGTCGAGCGCGGCAAGGACCACCTCGGCGCGCTCTGCGTCATAGCCGCCCACCTCGCCGAACCGTTCTGGGCCGTCATGAACCGGACCATGCCCTACGTCATCTGCGACACCCACGGTCGCCCCGTCGAGCCAGCCGAAGCCAGGAACATCATCGCCGAACAATGGACCGTCCCCGCCGAGGTCCGCGCCCGTCGACGAAACAAGAAGGAGGGGAAGGCCCCTCAACAAGTGCTCACCGCACATGGGAAGCCAAGCGCTCGAGGCGCCGGCAAACGAGGCGACCTTCCCCACCAGGCATCGTCCCCGCCCGCCAACGACGCCGTCAACCGACGAACCGCTTGACAACCAATCCCGCAAAGGAGATCAGGCCAGGATCTTGAGCTCTTTGTGGGTGCGGCGGGTCGGGGCCAGCTCACGGTCGATCCGCTCCGCGATGTGGGCGAAGGCCTGGGCTGCCTCGCCGTCGGGGTGGGACACCACGATCGGGTGACCAGTATCGCCACCCTCGCGCATCGCCATGACCAGCGGCACCCGGCCGAGGAGGGGCACGCCCAACGTCTCGGCCAGCAGCGCGCCACCCCCGGCGCCGAAGAGCTCGTAGCGGGTGCTGTCGTCGCCGGTGAACCACGACATGTTCTCGATTATGCCCTTGAGGTCGAGGTTGACCTTCTTGGCCATGAACCCGGCCCGTTGGGCCACCCGCTGGGCGGCCGGCTGGGGTGTGGTGACGACGTACATCTCGGCTCGGGGGACGAACTGCGCCAGCGAGAGCGAGACGTCCCCGGTGCCGGGGGGGAGGTCCATCAGCAGATAGTCGGGCTCGTCCCAGTACACGTCGGTGAGGAACTGCTCGAGCGCCTTGTGCAACATGGGCCCCCGCCAGATCACGGGCTGGTCCTCGTCGGCGAAGAACCCGATGGAGATGCAGCGCACACCGTGCGCTTCGGGCGGCACCAGCATCTCGTCGATCACGACCGGGTCATGGTCGACGCCTAGCATCTTGGGGATGGAAAAGCCCCAGACGTCGGCGTCGATGATGGCTACCGAACGGCCGCGACGAGCCAGGGCGACGGCCACGTTGGTGGTGACCGACGACTTGCCCACCCCGCCCTTCCCCGAAGCGATCAGCAGGACGCGGGTATGCGAGCTGGGATCGGCGAACGGGATGGCGCGACCTTCGGCGTGGCCGTGGGCGGGCTGGCTGCCGGCGGTCGACGCCGGGCTGCCGTGGAGGTCCTGGCGCAGCGCCCGGAGTTCGTCGGGCGTCATGGTGGTGAACGCCAGGGCCATCGAGTCGACGCCGTCGAGAGCGGTTACGGCCTCGCTGGTCCGCTTCTCGATCTCGGCCTTCAGCGGGCACCCGGCGACGGTCAGCGCGATCTGCACATAGACACGTGGTCCGTCGACCTTGATGTCGCGGACCATGCCCAGGTCGACGATGGAACGATGGAGTTCCGGGTCCTGGACCGGGCGGAGTGCATCCATGACGACGGCCGGATCGACGGGCATGCCCCTAAACTTACCGGCGTATGGACAGGGCGCCCCTGAGCCCCACCGAGTTCTCTTCCGCGGTCACCGCCATCACGTCCGCTTTTGGTGACCCCACTCGGCGCGACATCTACCTGTTCGTGCGGGATGCCGACCGGGCCGTCACCGCCGGCGAGGTCGCCGAACAGTTCGAGTTGCACCCCAACGTGGCCCGCCACCACCTCGACAAGCTGGCGGGCGGCGGCTACATGGGTGTCGCCGTACCCCGGGCCGCGGGGGCCGGCGCCGGCCGGCCGTCGAAGCGCTACCAGGTGCACGCCGACTCGATGGCCATCGAGCTGCCGGTCCGCCATGACGACCTGTTGGTGAGCCTGCTGGGCAAGGCTCTGGCCATGCTCCCTCGCGAGCGGGCCGAGGCCATGGCCGAGGAGGTGGGCGAGCAGTTCGGCCGGGCCATGGCCGCCTCCATCGGCTCCTCGGCCACCGAGGGCCCGACCCGGTCGTTCCGGGCTGCCCTGCACACCGTGGCCGACGCGCTGTCGGCCCACGGCTTCGCCGCTCACGCCGAGAACAGCGGCAACGGCCAGCTTCGCATCATCTCCGAGCACTGCCCCTTCGGCGACTCCGCCATCGAGCACCCGGTCATCTGCGCCGTCGACCGCGGCCTGGTGCGGGGGATGCTGGGGGCGCTCTACGGCGAGACCCGGGCCGAGACCGAGTCGTCGTTGCCGATGGGCGACGCCGTCTGCGTCACCACCGTCGAAGCTTGACCGTTTCTGCCGCCCGGCACTACCTCGACCACGCGTCGACCGCACCCCTTCGGCCCGCGGCCCGGGCGGCGATGGTCGGCTGGCTCGACGCCGGCTCGGTCGGCGACCCCGGGCGGGTCTACGCCGAAGGCCTGGCCGCCCGGGCCGCGGTCGAGGAGGCCCGCGAGGTTGTGGCCGCATTCTTCGGGTGCCGGGCCAGCCGAGAGGTCGTCTTCACCTCCGGCGCCACCGAGTCCATCGCCGCTGCGGTGAGGGGTGCAGCCGAGCGGGGAGCGCACCAGGTCGTGACCGCGGTCGAGCACTCGGCGGTGCGGCACTCGGCCGAGGCGTCCGGGGCCGTGAGCGTCGTCGGCGTCGACCCCCTCGGCCGGGTCGATCCCGACGCTGTACTGGCAGCCGTGCGTCCCGGCACTGTGGCGGTGCACGTTCAGTGGGGCAACCACGAGGTCGGCACCCTCCAGCCGGTGGCGGCGGTCGTGTCGGCCTGCCGGCAGCGGGGTGTGCTGGTACACGTCGACGCCGCTGCCGCGGCCGGCCACGTGCCCCTGGCCTTCGCCGAGCTCGGCGCCGACCTGATGTCGGTGAGCGCCCACAAGTTCGGCGGACCGCTCGGCATCGGCGCCCTGCTCGTCCGACGGGGGGTGCGCATCCCCGCCCTCTTGCGCGGCGGCGACCAGGAGCGGGGCCGCCGGGCCGGCACCGAGAACGTCCCCGCCGTCGCCGGCTTCGCCGCCGCCTGCCGGGACAGCGTGGTCGAGGCCGAGGGCCGGGCCCAGCGGGCGTTGACCGATCGGCTGGTGGCGGGGGTCGCCGGCGTCGACGGCGTGGTGCGCTACGGCGACCCGTCCGCCGCCGGCCGTCTACCCCATCTCGTCTGTCTCGGTGTCGAGGGCATCGAGCCCCAGGCCGTGCTCTTCGGGCTCGACCGTCACGATGTCGCAGCCCACTCGGGCAGCGCCTGCTCGTCCGAATCGTTGGAACCGTCGCCGGTGCTCGAGGCCATGGGCGTCGACGCCCACCGCTCGCTGCGGGTGTCGGTGGGATGGTCCACAACCCCGTCCGATGTCGACGCGTTCGTCGGTTCCCTACCAGCGGTCCTCGCCGACCTGCGCGCCCTACGCCCCTGAGCGCCGGCGGCGCGGCGCCGGGGCTGGGGTACCGAGGCTGGGCACCGCCGTGGCTACTGTGCACCGCACCCCTATGACCGTGTTCCTCGTCCGCCATGCCGACGCCAAGAGCAGGGCGAACTGGCCGGGCGACGACGGTGACCGGCCACTCACGCGTACGGGCCGTCGCCAGGCCGACGGCCTCGTGGGACTGCTCGGCGACGCCGCCGTCGCCCGGGTGCTGACCTCGCCGGCGGTCCGCTGCGCCGAGACGATGGGCCCACTGGCGGCCAAGATCGGTGTCACGCCCGAGGTCGTCGACGACCTCCACGAGGGTGCGCCGGCTGGCCCCGCCTACGACCTGTTGTGCCGAAGCTTCCGGCTGCCCGGCGACACCGTGTTGTGCACCCACGGCGACCTCGTGCCCGAGCTGCTGCGGGCTGCGGCGCGCGACGGCGCCAAGCTCGACGCCCAGCGATGGGCCAAGGGATCGACGTGGGCCCTCACCGGTGACCGCAAGCGCATCACCCGGGGCCGGTACCTACCCCCTCCGGACCGGTAGCAGCGGGCACGAGCGCGCCGGTCTGCTGCGGGCGTCGCTTCGCTCCTGCCTCCGCAGACCGTCGCCGACGGCCTGGCGGCCGCTACAGCTGTGCTTGTTAGTCTGCTGCGGGCGTCGCTTCGCTCCTGCCTCCGCAGACTGTCGCCGGCGGCCTGGCGGCCGCTACGGCGACGTCCGGGGCATTGCGACCGCCCTGTCCTCCTCGGCCGACGGCCGGGTCGTCGAGGGGCCTTCGTCGATGACGACGACGGTGCCGGCGATCGAGTCCCACAGGCCCCGCCGGTCGGCGTCGAGCAACATCGTCACCAGGTGCATCCCAGCCCAGGCGATGCCGGCGGCGACGAGCCATCGGCCGGCGCCCACGTCCAGCTCCCGCCACAGCACGAGGCCGCCCAGGACCAGCCCCAACGAGACGCCCTTGCCCAGCGCTTCCCGGGCCATCATGCGGCCCACGCCCGCCGGCTGCCGGGACCGGGCGGCGAGAACTCGCAGGTGCAGGACCTGCTTGGCCGGGCTCGTGGCGGCGCCCCAGTCGATGATCCACCACCCGACCCAACCGACGCCGGCGGCGAGCACCAGCAACAACACCTCGAGGAGGGCGGAGCCGATCCGGGTCCCCCGTCCCGCCAACAGCGCCGACCGCGGCGCGCCCTCGAGCCCCCTCGACAGGGCTGCCGCACCTGGGGGCCCGGTCATGGGTTGAGGGGCTCGGCCGGCGCCGGGACGTCCGCCGCCGGCCCCGGGCTGGAGGGCGGCGCCGGAGATGACGACGCCGGACTGGCGGAAGAGCCCGGAGTCGCCTCCGCCGCCTCCTCGATCTCAGCCCGGAAGCCGGCCAGGATGGCGGTGATGGTGGGGGGCGGATCGAGGGCATCGAGCTTGTCCAGTTCGGCCAACGCACTCTGCACCCGTCCCAGCTTGTAGAAGCCGACGGCGAGGAAGGCGTGCACGTCGGGATAGTCGGGGTTGGCTGTCGCCAGCCCGGTGAGAGCGACCAGGTCCGACAGGAACTCGGGGCCGGCCGAGGGATCGCCGGCCATCACCCGCACGCCGGGCCCGTAGGCCCGGGCCTGGAGGTTGGAAGGGTCGCGGGCAGCCACCTCGTCGTAACAGGCGGCGCCGGCGACGACATCGCCGGCCTGGGCGAACTGGGCCAGGCACAGGGCCAGCTGCTCACGGCTGGGCACTTCGAGGTCATCACCGCTCAGGTTCTGGCCCGCCCCCCTCCGACCGGCTACCTGGGCGACGGCCACGCCCGAGGCGAGGGCGACGAGCACCACCACCGCGACGACGAGCGACGTACGGCGACGATCGGGCCGGGGAGCAGCGGCGAACGTGGCCCGGCCTTCCTCGACTGCGGTGGTGACCGACGCCAGCCGGGCTTCGTAGTCGGAGCGCAGGGTCTGGAAGTCGATGTCGTCGATGTCGCCGGCATCGCGCTCACGTCCGAGGTCGTCGAGCGAGCGGCTCAGGAACCGTCGCTGTTCCTCCAGTGCCGCGAGGGCGTCGGGATCGAGCCGCACCGACCGGGCACCACCGGGCACCCGAGCGCCAGCGCCAGCCATCAGGCCCAGCGCCGCCACCGGCGGAAGGCGAACGCCACCCCTGAGGCGGCCGCCACGAACCCGGCCACCGGCAACACCCAGACCAGCCCGGCGAGGCCCGAACCGGGGGGCCGCAGCAAGATGTCCGCCCCGTAACGGGAGGCGAAGAAGTCACGGACCTCGGCGTCGCTGCGGCTCTGGGTCACCATGTCGGCGATCTCTTCGCGGATAAGCACCGAGGCCGGGGCGTTGGACTCGGCCACCGTCTCACCCGAACAGATCGGGCACTTGATCTGTTGCGACAAGCCCTGCACCCGTTCGACCGTGGTCGGCTCGCCCTCTTGTCGTGCCCCCGCCAACAACGCCAGGCCGAGGACGACCGCCATCAGCACATAGCTGACCCGCAGGCGCGAGATCGGGCTGTCGGTGGCCCCCGGGCGCACCGGGCCCCGTCGGCGGCGCCGCTCCGGCGCTCGTGTCGACGAAGGCACCGCTACCGGCCCCCACCCTCGGCGGGTGCCCGGGCCGCGGCCGGGCCGAAGACAGCCTCGCTGATCGAGCCGAGCTGCTGGTCGAGGAAAAGGCCGGTCACCGGGAAGGCGAAGCGGGCCCGAACGATCCCGGCGGGGTCGATGACGAACGTCTCGGGCGGCGCGGTGACGCCGTAGTCGAGCGCCACCCGGCCGACGTCGCCCACCACCACCGGCCAGTCGCCGCCGTTGCGGTCGAAGAACTGGCGCACCTTGTCGGTCTCGTCGCCGAACACGACGCTGATCAGCTGGACGTCGCCGGCCTGGGAGTGGCGCCGGTCGAACGAGGTGAGCTCGGGGTGCTCCTGCTGGCATGGGACGCACCACGAGGCGAAGAAGTTGACCATCACCCACCGGCCCCGGAGGGCGTCGAGGTCGAACGCCTCGCCGTCGAGGGTGGAACCCACGATGGCGGGCGCCGGCCGGTCCTGCAGTGGGGTCGCGGACGCCCGGTCCTGGGCGCTGCGCCGGGTGAACAGCACCGCCACCAGCAGGACCATGACCACGGCCACTGGCGCCACCACGAAAGCGACAGCCCGTCCGCCGCGGGGGCCGGCGACCCCCGAGGCGACGTCGGCGCCTACGCCGTCGGCCGGCGGCCGGCGCACGAAGAGCCTGCTCACGCGGCCTCGGCGTTGGTATCGGCAGCAGCCTCGGCCGCCAGCGGGGTGGTCAAGGCGCCGGCAGGCGGGTGCGCCGAGGCGCCACTCACGGCTCGACGAACCTGACGCCGACCGGTTCCCGTTCGGCGGGCCCGGTCACGGGCGCCGGCCGGCTGAGCCCCACCGGAGCCGAGACGGGATCGGTCGGCCGGCGCCGCCCTCGGCCGGGCCAGGCCGCCAGCACGGTGCCACCGATGGCGACCATGCCGCCGATCCACATCCACACCGCCAGGGGCTTGACCGTCGCTCGCAGGTCGACCTTGTCACCCTCGCCTGGTGGCGTCACCAGCATCAGGTAGACGTCGTCGACGGGCCCCGTGCGCACCGAGGGGGTGCCGATGGTCATCCCGTTGCGGGGGTACTGGCGCAGTTCGGGTTCGAACACCCGGCCGCCGTCGACCCGGATGCGGGCACCGACCGACGTGTACTGGGGGCCGGCGCCGGTGGTACTGCCGAGGTACTCGAGGGTGTGGCCCTCGACGGTGACGCGGTCACCGGGGACCATGGCCACGTCCCGTTGGACCTGGAACGACGACGAGGCCACGTAGCCCACGACCAGGATGACCACGCCGAGGTGCACGACCATGCCCCCGTTGGTGCGCCCGAGCAGGCCCCGCCATCCCTGGCGGCGGGCGGCCAGCACCAGCTGGCGCCCGGCGGCGCCGGCGGCGAACCCGCCCAAGCCGAAGCCGAGCAGCGTCGCCAGCCCCCGCGCTCCCACGGCCACCGCGAACACCACGCACCCGGTCCCCAGCCACGCCGGCCACTGCAGACGGGGCGCCAGCGTGGCCACCCCTGCCTTGCGCCAGGGCAGGACCGGGGCGACCGCCATGAGCCCGAGCAGGCCGAGGCCCAGCACCATCCCGAAGAAGTCGAACCAGGGCCGGCCCACCGACACCCGCTGGCCGTTGGCGGCCTCGACGATGAGGGGCCACACCGTGCCCAGCAGCACCACGAAGGCGAAGGCAGCGAACAGCAGGTTGTTGACCAGGAAGGCGCCCTCGCGGGAGACGGGCGAGTCGATGCGCCCGGGCGAACGGAGCCGGTCGCCGCGCCAGCCGATGAGGCCGGTCGTCACCAGCACGACGAGGGCGAAGAACCCGAGGATGGCCGGCCCGATCCCCGACTCGGTGAAGCCGTGCACCGAGTCGAGCACGCCCGAACGGGTGAGGAACGTCCCCAGGATGGTGAGCGCGAACGTGGCGCACAGCAGCGTCAGGTTCCACATCCGCAGCATCCCCCGGCGCTCCTGGACCATTACCGAGTGCAGGTAGGCGGTGCCGGTCAGCCACGGGAGGAAGGACGCGTTCTCGACCGGGTCCCAGGCCCAGGCCCCCCCCCAGCCCAGCACCTCGTAGCTCCACCACGCCCCGAGGATGATGCCGGCGGTGAGGAAGCCCCACGCGAACAGCGTCCACCGTCGGGTCTCGATCAGCCAGCCCTCGCCCAGCCGTCCGGTCACCAGGGCGGCCACCGCGAAGGCGAAGGGCACCGTGAACCCGACGTAGCCGAGGTACAGCATCGGCGGGTGCACGGCCATGAGGATGTGGTTCTGCAGCAACGGGTTGGGGCCGGGCCCGTCGAAGCCGGGTGGGGCCACGAAGGCCTGGAACGGGTCGGCGGGGCCGATCGACGGCAGCATCAGCCCGAAGAAGAACAGGCACACGACCAGCATCGTGAGCGTCGCCCAGCCGACGAGCGGGTCGGTGGCCCGGGACCGGAACTTCACCGTCGTGATCACCAGGTAGCCGGCCAGCACCAGGGCCCACAGCAGGATCGACCCTTCCAGGGCCGACCACAGGGTGGCGACGTCGAACGGGAACGGGGTGCGGCTGCTGCCGTTGTCGGCCACGAACTTCACGCTGGTGTCGTTGGTCAACAACGCGTACTCCATGGTCGCGAAGGCGGCCACGGCCGCCACCGCCACCAGCGCGACGTAGGTCCGGGCACTGCGCAACAACACCGGCCGGCGCCGGGCCAGGCCGAGAACAAGCACCCCGATGCCGCCCAGGGAGGCGACGAAGCCCAGCACCACCGCGCCGGCGCCCGCGGCCGCGCTCATGGGCCGGCGGGAGACACTCGGTCCGAGTTCTCGGCCTTGTACTCCGACGAGTGCTTGATCTGCATGTTGTCGCTCTCGAAGACGCTGCCGTCCTCGGACCAGTGGCCCTCGATCACGACCGGGATCCCCGGTTCGAACAGGTCGGGAGGGTCCCCGACGTGGCGGACCGGGACGCTGACCTCGTTGAACTCGATGGCGAAGGTGACCGCACCGCCCTGGGACGCCACCGGCGCCTGCACGACGCCCTGGGCCCGGAACCGGTCGGTGCCGAGGCTGGCCTTGTCCCGCACGGCCTCGTCGGCGTTCTTGTAGTAGACGACCGCGCTGCCGAGGAACTGGAGGCCGACGAAGGCGACCGCCACGACCAGGAGGGCGAGCAGGGCATAAACGGCGGGACGGCGCCGCTCCCGGGCGCCCGGAGGGCCCTCGTCGATGGTACGAGGGGTGACGTCGATGCCGTCATCGTCCCCCAAGTCGTCGTCGACGCCGGCGCGGCCCGGCCGGGTCAGGTCCACCGGCGGTCCTCGGGGCGCACCTGTTTGGACAGCGCCCGGCCCCGGGCCAGTACCCGGGCCACGTAGACGCCGAGCACCGCCGCGGTGGACAAGTAGGCGGCGACGACGTAGCCGGCGTCGGAGAAGGCGAGGACGCTCACCATGCGACCCGGGCCTCGGTGGCTTCGGCCCGGCGCTCGTCGATGGCCGCCTGGAGGCCCGAGCGCTCGACCTCGTCCTCGAGCCAGGCCAGCCGGAAGCGGTGGGCCAGCAGCCAGGCGTAGAGCACCATGAACGTCACGATGCCCAGCATCAACGTGAACAGCATCAGGTTGTCGATGGTCGGGTCGAGACGGGTGATCGTGGCTTCCTGGTGCAGGCCCCGCCACCAGTTGACCGAGTAGTGCACGATCGGCACGTCGATGAAGGCCAGCAGGGCCACCCAGGCGGCCCGGCGGCTACGGGCGTCGGTGTCGCCGGGAAGGCGGCGCACGGTGAGGTACCCGAGGTAGAGGAGGAACAGCAGGGCGGTGCTGGTGAGCCGGGCGTCCCAGGTCCAGTAGACCCCCCAGATGGGACGGCCCCACAGCATCCCGGTGAGCAGGCAGAGGCCGGTGTAGACGACACCGACCTCGGCCGAGGCGACCGCCAGGGTGTCCCACCCGCGGGTCCGTTTGCGCAGGTACATGAAGCTGGCGGCGGCCGTCACCACGAAGCCCGTGAACATGCCGATGGCCGCCGGCACATGGATGTACATGATCCGCACGGCGTCGCCCTGGACATCGTCGGCGGGACTGAAGACCAGGGCGAACAGGCCCAGCGTGGCCAGCCCGACGAGCGCCATCACGCCCAGCGCCCGGGTGCCCTTCGAGCCGGTGTGGGCCGGCGACCGCAGGCTCATTCCTCCTCCAACAACGAGCCGAACGCCACCAGCCCGAACAGCAGGTAGAAGAGGGCGAAAACGGCCAGGAGCCCCAGCCACGGCCACCCGTCGGCCGCCACCCGTTCGCCCAGGGCCGATTCGAAGGCCCGGGTGGCGCCGATCAGCACCGGGGCCACCACCGGCAGCAGCAGCAGGGGCAGCACGGTCTCGCGCACCCGGAGGCCGGCGGCGATGGCGCCGTACAGGTTGCCGGCGAAGGCCAGCCCGGCGGTGGCCAGGAGACAGGTGGCGACCAGCAACGGCCCCCGCTGCAACTGGGCGCCGTAGAGAACGGCCACGCCACCCAACAACAGCACTTCGAGGGCCAGCAGCTGGGCTGCCACCGCCCCCGACTTCCCGAGGAAGATGCCGGCGGGGTCGAGCCCCGAGAGCCGCAACGCGTCGCGGCCCCCTTCGGCCGCCTCCACCGCGAAGGCCCGCTGTACCGCCAGCAGGGCCGAGAACAGGACCGCCATCCAGAACAGGCCGCCGGTCGCCCGGGCCAGGATGCCCCGGTCGGGGTCGAGGGCGAAGGCGAAGAGCACCAGCACCAGCAGGGCGAAGGGCGTGACCTGGTTCGACGTGACCCGGCTGCGCCACTCGATGCGCAGGTCCTTGGCGGCGACGAGGGCGGCGTCACGGAGCAAGCGCGGCCATCTCCTGGTGGGGGGCCACCGCCGGGCGGCCGGGGTCGGCTGGCGGCCCGGACCGCGGCCGGTGCAGGTCCGAGCGAGGGGAACGGGTGGTGCCGCCGGCGATCGTGAGCGACCGGTCGGCCAACGCCGCGGCCCGGTCGAGCTCGTGGGATACCGCCACGACGCTGGCACCGGCGGCGGCAGCCCGGCGCACCAGGGCGTCGAGGACGTCCCGTCCGGCTTGGTCGAGGCCGGCGTGGGGCTCGTCGAGCAGCCACAGTTCGCTGCGGCGGGCCACCATGCAGGCGATGGCGGCACGACGGCGCTGGCCCGCCGAGAGCCGGGACACGGTGACGTCGGCGAGCCGGTCCCGAAGGCCCAGCGCCGCCATCGCGGCGTGCGCGTCGTCACGGTCCGCCCCCGCCGCCCGGGCCCAGAAGAGGACGTTGTCGGCCACCGTCAGGTCGTCGTACAGGCCCGACCCATGGCCCAACAGCCCGACGCGCCGGCGCACCGCCCGGCGGCCCTCGGGCCGGCGCAGATCGCAGCCGAGCACGGTGGCGTCCCCCTCGACCACCGGCACCAGGCCGGCGCAAACCCGCAACAACGTGGTCTTGCCGGCTCCGTTGGGCCCCTGGAGGAGGACGATCTCGCCCCGCTCCACGTCGAGGTCGGCGCCGGCGAGGGCAGGGAACCGCCCGAGCAGCGCGACAGCGGCGCGGAGGTGGACGACGGGCTCCATGGCGACGCCCCGAGGGTAGCGGCGACCAGGGTGGCGGCGCCTATCGTGCGCCATGGCGTTGCTGTCGGCGTTCCCCGGCCACGCAGGCCGCGCTCGGCCGCGCCTGCGCCGGCGCCCCGCCGCTCGCACCGGTCCCGCAGACCACGCTCAGCCACACCCAGCCCGAGCTCGCCGGCGCTCTCGCGCTCGCAGCCTGTCCGCGGCTGACACCAGGTTGCGACGGGCCTGGTGGCTCTCCCTCTGTCTCGTGGCCGTGGTCGTCGTCGGGGGATGCCGCAGCGGCGAGCCCAGCCCTACCGTCTCGCGCCCCGGCGGCGAGACCGGTCCGCCCACGCCGAGCCCCTTGGCGGTGGTCCCGACCGCTCCCCCGCCCGTCGAGGCCGTCGAGCGGTCACCGGGCCCTCACCCCCCGCTGGGCATCGGCGGCTGCGCCGACATCGAGGGGCTACGGGCGGGCGAGGTGCTCCCGCCCGGCACCCTGGGCCCGGTCCCCTGCGAAGCGCCCCACCGGGTCGAGGTTTACGCCACCTTCACCCATCCGGCCGGCGCCGCCATCGGCTACCCGCAGGCGCTCCAGATGAACGCCTTCGCCGACGACCGCTGCCTGGCCGCCTTCGCCCCCTATGTGGGCACGCCCTACGACCGCTCGGCCTTCGACCAGACCACGGTCCAGCCGACCGAGGCGACATGGACGGCCGGCGACCGGTCGGTGTCGTGCGTCCTCTACGACGGCGACTTCGCCGGCCTCACCGGCTCGGCCCGGGCCTCCGCCCGCTGACGGCCCGGCCCGACGACGGGCGTCGCCCGGCCGCACCTGGGCCACGGGTCGGCCCCGCCCGGTCGGGCATGCAAGCCGAGGCGGGAGGGAATTCGGGACGGGTTCGGGCCGGGCCGTTATCTTCCCTCGGTGCGCAGGTTACGGGGGGCCCTGGTTCCGGTACTGGTGACGGTGTTCGTCACCGTCGCATGCGGTGGGGGCGGTGACGTCCTGTCCGCTTCGGACTGTGTCGAGACCGCGGTGGCGCAGTACAACAGCCTCGACCTCGCCGGCGTCAACATCGCCGACGGCGTCGACGACGACGAGGAGATCGGGCTGCGGGCCCAGGTGCGGGCCATCCAGGACCAGCACCCGGAACTGGTGCCGTTCGCGACCTGTGACGGGGTGCTCAGCCTCGAGGACCGCCTGGCGATCAACTCCCGGCTCCGCCCGGAGGTCGTGCAGGTGTTCATCGCCAGCGAACTGCTGCTCCCCCCGCCGCCAACGGCGCCAACGGCGCCGGCGGGCTGAAGTGCGAGCGCTTCAGGCCGACGGCGCCAGCGCCAGCTCACCCGGCGGCGATGGGCGTGGGGCGCAGCCCCACAGGACGAGCTGAGGCCCGAGGTGGAGCTCAACGGCAGTCGGGTGTTGATCACGGGCGCGTCGCGGGGCATCGGCGAAGCCCTCGCCCGCCGCTTCGCCGCCGCCGGGGCCGTCGTTGCCCTCGTGGCCCGGAGCGCCGACGCCATCGAGGCGCTGGCCGCCGAGCTGGGTGGGACGGCCCACCCTGCCGACCTGGCCGACGGCGCCCAGGTGGCCACGCTGGTGAACCGGGTGGAGGACGTGGCCGGCCCGGTCGATGTCCTCGTCAACAACGCCGGCTTCCTCTCGGCCATGGCGCTGGGCGACGCCTCGCCCGACGACGTCGAGCGGATGGTGCGGGTCAACCTGACCACCCCGATCGAGCTGTGCCGCCAGGCCCTTCCCCGCATGCTCCGCCGGGGCCGAGGCCACGTCGTCAACATCTCATCGATGGCCGGTTGCAGCGTCTTCCCCGGCCTGGCCACCTACTCGGCCACCAAGTCGGGCCTGACCCATTTCACCGCCGGCCTGCGGGCCGACCTGCGGGGGCTGCCGGTGCGGACGACGGTGGTCGAGATCGGCCCGGTGCCCACGTCCCTGCTCCGCGGCAGCGAGGCCTACCGGCCGACGGCAGCCAGCTTCCGGCGCTTCCGACGGTTGGGCCTGCTGGTGGAGGTACCGCCGGAGAAGGTCGCCGACCGGGTGGTCGACGCCGTGGTCAAGGACCATCGCCACGTCCGTCTGCCCCGCCGGGCGGCCACCGCGCCGGCGCTGGCCGAACTGCCGCGGCGGATGACCGAGGTCCTTCTCACCGGCGTGCGCGGCCAGGAGAAGAAGTAGCCGGGCCGGCCGTTGCCTGAAGACCCCGGCGCGGACAGAACGCTCGCGTCAGAGCGGGCGCACGCACCGACTACGCAGGTCGCCGTCGCGGCCGCCAGGCCGCCGGCGACAGTCTGCGAAGGCAGGAGCGAAGCGACGCCCGCAGCAGACCAGCCAGCGCGGCCGTTAGGCCGCTGGCGACAGGCTGTGGCGGCAGGAGCGAAGCGACCCGGCAGCAGACCAGGCGTCAGCGCCCGGTCCATTCGGGAGGACGCTTGGCCTTGAACGCCGCCCGCCCCTCGACGGCGTCGTCGGTGCTGGCCGCCACTGCCAGCATCGGGTGCAGGACCCGGAGGGCGGCATCGGCGCCGAGATCGCACACGGCGTAGAACGAGTCCCGGCCCAGCCGCATGACCGACGGTGACTTCGACGCCAGGACCTCGGTGAGGTCCGATACGACGGCGTCGAGGTCGTCGACGGCCACGGCCTGGTTGACGAACCCGATCCGCAATCCCTCGTCGGCGCCGACCCGCCGTCCCGTCATCATCAGCTCGAGCGCCACCTTGGGCGGCATCGAACGCAACATCGGCACCGTGATCATGTACGGCCACAGTCCGACGTCGACCTCGGGAGCGGCGAACACGGCGTCAGCGCCGGCGACCACCAGGTCACAGGCCAGCGCGAGCCCGAACCCGCCGCCGACGGCGTAGCCCCGGACGCGGGCGAGCGTCGGCTTGCCCAGGGCCCACAGGTCCCGGAACAGCTCCGCGAGCTGACCCCGGCCGTCGTGGAGGTCGAGCCACCCGGCACCGTCGGCCATCCCCGACAGGTCGGCGCCAGCGCAGAAGGCCCGGTCGCCGGCACCCGAGAGCACGACCGCCCTCACGTCACCGTCGGCCTTGGCCGCCGCCATCGCCCGGCGCAGCTCACCCACCGTCGACCACGTCAGCGCGTTGCGCCGTTGGGGACGGTCGATGGTCACGGTTGCCACAGCGCCGTCGACCTCGTAGCGCACACCCTCCAGCTTCATCGCCGGCAAGGTAGCCCCGGCCGCCTTCGGTGACCTGCTCTCGTCCGGCGCCGCGGTCGCCGGCCGGCCGTCGGGCCGTCGGCCCCAGGGGTGGGTACGGTCGCGGCGTGGTCCTGCTGGCGATCGCGGTCGTGGCCGGGCTCGCCGTCGGCATGGCGCTCCCTTCCCGGCGTCACCATCGGGCCCAACCACAGGTGAGGGCACTACCCCTGTTGGCCGCGGCGGTGACGGCCCAGGTAGTGGCGTCGCAGCTGGAGGGTGGGGCGGCCGCCGCCGTGGCGCTGGCCGGCTTCGCCGGCCTGGTGGCGGTGGCGGTGGCCAACCTGGCCCTGACCGGGATGGGGGTGGTGACGGTCGGGCTCGCGGCCAACGCCTTCGTCATCGCCGTGAACGGGGGGATGCCCGTGCGCCCCGAAGCTCTGATCGAGGCCGGCGTCATGGGCCCGGCGTCGGCCCACGCGGCCGACCCCGAGGGCCCCCGCCACCTCGAGGGGGACGACGACCGGTTCACGGTCCTCGGCGACGCCATCCCGATCGTGCCGCTCGGCGTGGTGGTGTCGATGGGCGATCTGGTGCTGTGCGCCGGCCTCGCCGACGTCGCCGCCCACGGTGCCCGCCGGCGCCGGCGCTACTCCCCCGGTCCGCCGGTCGTGGCCGCGGCCGACAGCACGAGGGCCAGCGCCGCCCACGACTGGGGTATGGCGCCCAGGCCGGTGCCGTCCTCGGGGTCCCAGTACTCGGCGAGCCCCGAAGACCGGGCCCCCTCCACCGTGGGCGTCGCTACCGCCGCCGAACCGGCGCACCAGAGCAGGTAGGAGAGCTGGGGCCACACCGGCCCCCGCCAGTAGCGGCGGGGATCGTAGGCGGGCTCGTCGCGGTGCATCCCCCGGGGACCGAAGGGGGCGGCGTACGCGCCCGGGTCGGCCAGTTCGGCCCGGGCCTCGGCCCGAGGGTCGACCAGCAGGCCCAGCATCGCCTCCAGGGCCCGGGCCCGGCCCGAGGACGATGCTCCGGCGCCGGCGTCGGCCCACGTCCTGCGTCCCGCGTCCCAGCGGGCCGCTACCGCCTCGGCCACGCCGTCGTCGTCGATCCCCAGCTCGCGAGCGTTCCATGCCACCAGGGCGGACAGCGACACCGGCGCGCAGTCGAAGCCGTTGTCGGGCAGGCCGGCCACCAGGTCCCCCTTCATCTGGAACCAGCGGGCCGGGTCGGACGCCCCCCAGTGGTCGAAGCGGGCGCTGTCGTCACAGCCCGTCTCCCACGGGTGCCGGGCGGCGATCAACCCCGACCGGTGGCGGCGGTGGCGCAGGAAGTAGCGGACCCCGCTCTGGGCCCGCTCGACGGTCTCGTCGTTGACGTCGCCACCGCGTCGGGCCAGCTCGGCCACGGCGTGGCCGTACATCGGCGGCTGGCTGATGGTCGAGTAGCCGGTCCGGCCCCAGAAGGCGTCGTGGGTACCGACGCCGCCGTAGGCGATGTGGGGCACCAATCCGTCGGCGTCCTGGCCGCAGAACACGTGCGCCAGTTCGGCGGCGGCCCGCTCGAGCTCGCCGAGCTCGGCCCAGACGACGACGTGGAAGCACGAGTCCCACAACCAGCGGTAGGGATAGACCGACGCGTGGGGCACCGTGAACCCTTCCGGCTGCCAGTGCGCTTCCATCACCGCCCGGGCCCGCGCCCGCAGCGCCAGATCTTCCAACCCGCTCACCGTACTGTCGCTAGCCGGGGGGCTGCGCCCCCCCGACCCCCATCGCCACCCGGCTCCCTGGCGGTCGCGCGGTCGGCATCTGCTCGGCCCGGAACCTTGTCACAACGTCAAGCCTTCTCGGGACCGAGCAGGTCTAGCCCGAGCCGACCGGCGCGGCCCCGGGGACGCCGAACTGTCGCCACGACCCCGGCGCAGCCCCGGACCTGGCCACCGATGCGAGCGCCGGAGCGCCAGCGCAGGCGCGGCCGAGAGCGGCCTGCGTGGCCGGGGACCGCCAGAATCAGGCCGTGCCCATCGCCGCCATCGTGTCGTTCCGCCTCGGGCTCTCCGACGGGGTGTCGGTGGTCGCTTCGGCGTGGGCGCAGGCACTGGCCGGCCTGGGGTTCAAGGTGGTGACCGTGGCCGGCGAGGGCCCCGTGGACCGCCTGCTCCCCGGCCTCGCCCGGGCCGCCCCGGCGCCGCCCGAAGCGGGCGAGATCGACGCTGCGCTCGCCGACGCCGATCTCGTGGTGGTCGAGAACCTGTGCACGATCCCGATGAACCTCCCCGCCTCCCGGGTGGTGGGGTCCGTCCTTCGCGATCGCCCGGCGGTCCTGCACCACCACGACCCGCCGTGGCAACGGGCCCGCTTCGCCCACATCACCGAGCTGCCGCCCGACGACCCGGCCTGGCGCCACGTCGTGGTCAACGACCTCACCCGACGCCAGATGGCGGCCCGCGGCATCGCGGCAACGCTGATCTACAACGGCTTCGACCCCGACCCGGCCCCGGGTGACCGGGCCGGTACCCGGGCCGCTCTCGGCCTCGGTGACGACGACCGCCTCGTGGCCCACCCGGTGCGGGCCATCGCCCGCAAGCGGGTCCCCGAAGCGCTCCGGCTGGCCGAGGCCTTGGGCGCCACCTACTGGCTCCTCGGCCCGGCCGAGGACGGCTACGGCCCCGAGCTCGACTCGGCCCTTGCCCGCGCTCGCTGTCCGGTGCTTCACCACGGCTGGCCGCCCGGTATGGCTGACGTGTACGCCGCCTCCGACGTGGTCGCCTTCCCGTCGAGCTGGGAAGGGTTCGGGAACCCCCCGATCGAAGCGGCGCTGTACGCCCGGCCCGCGGCCGTGGGCCGCTACCCGGTGGCCGAGGAGCTGCGTGCCCTCGGGTTCCGGTGGTTCGACCCGGCCGTGCCGGTGGCCCTCGACACCTTCCTACGGCACCCGGACCCGACGCTGCTGGCCGCCAACCGGGACCTCGCCCGGCGACGGTTCTCGTTGTCACAGATGACCGAGGACATCGCCCGCCTCCTCGCCGGCATGGGCACCCGATGAGGGTGGTGCCGGCACCCGCGGGCCGCGCCCGGCCGCGCCTGCGCTGGCGCTCCGGCGCTCGCGTCGGCGGTGCCTGAGCGTGTCGTCGGCGTTCCCCGGCCACGCAGGCCGCCCCCGGCCGCGCCTGCGCTGGCGCTCCGGCGCTCGCATCGGCGGTGTCCTCTCATGAGCGATGGGCCGGACCCGGTCCGGGCGCGGCGGGCGCGGGTCGGCCGGCTGGTCCAGGCGGGCAAGCGCATCGGCTACTCCCTCTTCGCCCTCGCCATCGTCCTGTTCTTCGTGGGCTTCGCCACCGAGTACCGGCCCGGGCTCGTGACCGTCATCGTCGTCGCCCTGGGCGTGGGTTCGGCGGTGCTGGCCCCGGCGATCGTCTTTGGCTATGGCGTCAAGGCCGCGGAGAGAGAGGACCGTCGGCTCGGCCGCTGACACGTGCGGCCGGCACATGCGCCCGGCACCCCCGTCAGTTGGCCTTGGCCGCGGGACGATGCCAGAGTCGGCCCGAACCATCAGGGGGAACGTCGTCATGCCCAGAGCCGCAGTCTGCACCGCCCTCAACCAACCGCTCGAGGTCATGGACCTCGACCTGGCCGCCCCCCGGGCGGGCGAGGTGCTGGTGCGCCTGGGGGCATCGGGGGTGTGCCATTCCGACGTGTCGATGCAGAACGGCACGATCTTCGCCGCCATGCCGATGGTCCTCGGCCACGAGGGGGCGGGCGTGATCGAGGAGGTCGGCGAGGGGGTCGAGGAGCTCGCGCCCGGCGACCACGTCGTGATCTCCTGGGTCCCGCAGTGCGGCAAGTGCTTCTTCTGCCGGCGGGGCCAGGCCTACCTGTGCGAGGTCGGCACCGCCTCGATGGCTTCGGGCGGCCTGCTCGATAACACGACCCGGTTCTCCCGGGAGGGCAAGGCCGTCCGCCAGATGCTGTGCGCCGGCACGTTCGCCGAGCGCACCGTCATCCCCGCCATCAGCGCGGTGAAGGTCGACGACGACCTGCCCCAGGAGATCGGCGCGCTCATCGGTTGCGGCGTGCTCACCGGCGTCGGGGCCGCGCTCAACACCGCCGACATCGCCGAGGGCGACACCGTCGTGGTCATGGGCTGTGGCGGCGTCGGGCTGAACGTGATCATGGGCGCCAAGATCGCCGGCGCAGCCGAGATCGTGGCCGTCGACATGGTGGCCGACAAGCTGGAGCTGGCAGCCCGCTTCGGGGCCACGCAGACGATCGATGCCAGCGAAGGGGACCCCCTCAAGACGGTCATGAAGCTGACCGGCCAGCGCGGGGCCGACGTCGCCTTCGAGGTGATCGGCCTCAAGGAGACGATCGCCAAGACCATCCGGATGACCCGTCGCGGCGGGCAGGCGATCCTGGTCGGGGTGCCGTCGATGGACGTGATGATCGAGATGCCCGCCTTCCTCGGTGCGGTCCTGTCGGCCAAGACCCTCAAGGGGTGCTGGTACGGGTCGTCCAACGTCCAGGACGACGTGCCCCGACTGATCGAGTACTACCGCAACGGCCAGCTCCCGCTCGCCGACCTGATCTCCCGCCGGGTCGCGCTCGACGACGTCAACGACGCCTTCCGGGCGATGCAGGCGGGCGAGGTGGCCCGCTCCGTGATCTGTTATTGAGCTTGCCGGTCGGCGTCTACCAGCCGGACTGGCCGGCACGGGGCGGGAGCGTGCCCCGATAGCGCCGGCGCCGGGCCTGGGAGGCGAGCAGCGACAACCCCACCTTGCGGGCCGGTACCGGACGGAACGGCTCGGCCGGGCGTCGGGTGGTGGCGGCGGGGGTCTGCCGGGCTGGCCTCACAACCGCGTGGTTCGCCATCATCTGGCGGGACTCCTGCTCGACCGCCCGCCCGTCCGTTGACGAACCGCCTCCCCGCCGCCCGTCGCCGCCGACAGCTGCTGGATGTGGCCGTGGTCGTTTTCGCCGAGAACGGCTTCCACCAGACGTCGATGAACGACGTGGCCGAGGCCGCCGGTGTCACCAAGCCCGTGCTGTACCAGCATTTCGTGTCCAAGCGCGACCTCTACCGCGAGCTGCTGGAGGACGTCGGCGGTCGCCTGCGGGAGTCGATCCGGGCGGCGGCGGCCGCCGCAGGGACCCCGCGCCAGCAAGTGGAGGCGGGGTTCAGGGCCTATTTCCGGTTCGTCTCCGAACAGCACGCCGATTTCCAATTGCTCTTCGGGGGGGGCACCCGCCGCGACGCCGAGTTCGCCGATACCGTGCGGGCCGTCGAGCTCTCGATCGCCGACATAGTCGCCGCCCTCATCGAGGTGCCCGGCCTCGATCGCGACCGGCGGCGCCTGTTGGCCCATGCCATCGTCGGTCTGGCCGAGGGCACCAGCCGGCACTGGCTGGCAAGCGGCGCCCACGGCGACGTCGACGAACTGTCCGACCACGTCGCCCACCTGGCCTGGGCCGGGCTCAGGGGCGTGCGAGCGCCCTAGATCTGCTCGGTCTGCTCAGGCGCGTCGCCGGGGCCGGCCCCGTGGGGGGTCGGCAAGTTCGATGTCGACAACGGTGAGGGTGCCGTCGATGAACCGCTGGCCGCAGTCCAGCAACCGGGCGTTGTTGCGGCGGGCGTAACCGCGCAACCGCGAGAACGCCTCCTCCAGGTTGACCCCGGCGCGTTCGGAGAGCATGCCCTTGGCCTGTTCGATCACGATCCGGCTGTTCAGGGCGTAGTTCAGCTGTTCGTTCACGGTCTGGACCTCGAGGACCACCCGATGCTGGAGCAGGGCGATGGTGGCAACGTCGGCCAACGCCTGGCCGGCGAGGACGTCGGCGTCGGACATCTCTCCCTCTTCGGCCCGGAACAGGTTGAGAGAGCCGATGACCACGCTCCGAAGGCGCATGGGAAGGGCGTGGACCGACCGGAAACCGGCATCGATGGCTTCGGGCGCGAAGCGGGGCCACCGACCGTCGATGGTCTGCAGGTCGGCGTTGATGACAGGCTCGCCGGTGCGGTAGCAGTCTAGGCAAGGGCCCTCCTGGGCCTGCAGCTCGAAGAGCTCGAGCATCCGCATGGCCTCGCTCGAGGAGGCGACGACCCTCAGGTCCCCCTCCGGGGACACGAGCATCAGCCCGGCGGCGGACGCGTCGAGGACCTCCACGCACCGGTCGGTGAGCAGGGTCAACAGTTCGACCACGTCGAAATCGTCAACCAAGGTGTCAGCCAGCTCCACGAAGGTGCGGGCCAGTAGGGCTTCCCTGGGCATCGGCTCCCCCGTTCCGCTCGAAAGCCTCGGACCGATCCTACGAGGGCGCATCACGTCGTGAAGCGGGTCCTGTGGGCGACCACGTCGGCGGCGACGTCCTTGAGGAGACGGCTGTTGGCGAAGGCGTAGGCCCGCAGCCGGATCATCGCTTCGCCGATGGTCACCTCGAGCTGGACGGCCACGACCCCCGACGCCTGGTGGACGACGAAGTGGAAGTCGGCGCCGACCTCAAGCTCGGCCGCGAGGAGCCCGGGCGGAGCGTTGGCCTGCATGACCAGAACGGCCCGGGCGGCCACGCCGGCCATCACCAGCGAGTCGGCGTGCTGGTCGTCGTCGAGCGGGCCCGGTCGGTCTCGGTAAACCTGGAGCGCGCCCAGGCGCACTGTCCCGACTTGGAGTGGGAACGCGAACACGGCGCCGGCGCCGGCCGTAACGGCGGCAGGGCTGAAGGCGAACCATCGAGGCCGGGCCGGGTCGGACAGGTCGGGCTCGAGGACGGGGCGGCCCTGGTCGTGGGCGTCGTGGCAAGGCCCTTCTCCCAGCGTGTGGTGAAGTTCCTCGAGCGCGGAGCTGACGGCGTCGGAGCTGCAGATCGAGCCCCGTTGGACGCCACCCGACATGAGCATCACGCCTGCTCCGCTGATGGCCATCACCTCGGCACAGACCTCGCACAGCCGGGCCGCGACCGTCCCCTCGGACGTCCCCACATCCAGCAGGCTCAGTATCCGCAGGAGGCGGTCGCCGGCCACGTCGGCACCTGCCCTCTGGTCCGCTGCGCCGGCGCGGCGCCGGCACAGATGGGGCTGGGGCGGCCGGCAACCGCCGCCGGCCGACCAGTACCGTCCGGGTGAGGAGGCGTGGGCCGCACCGTCACCCCAGGAACGCCGAAGTTGCCGGTACCGCACGCGGCCGCGAACCCTGGCCCGGTGGGTCGAGCCCGGAGTTGTCGGCACCATCTCGACCACGTCACTCCCCTTCGGCTCACCATGGAGCCGGGACCGGGGACCGGGGCGCCGACTGAGCGAACACCCTAACGGTGCGTTCGGGCGCCGCCACCACGGCACGGGACCGGGCCCGGGCTAGGAGGAGGCCGACGCCGCCACCACGGCCAGGATCTCGTCGCCGTACTGGTCGAGGCGGGCCGGGCCGATCCCGGGACAGGCTCGGAGCTCGACGAGGGATCCCGGCGCCCGGGCGGCGATGGCCTCGAGGTGCTTGTCGCTCAGCACCACGTAGGCGGGGACCCGGTCACGGCTCGACCGTTCCCGTCGCCAGGCCCGTAGGGCGCCGGCGGTGGCCGCCGCTGCGGGGCTGAGCGCGACGGCGCCGGAGGCCGCGGGGCCCGGGCGCGCCCGAGCGCCGCCCCCGGCCCCGGGACGCCCACCGGTCCCGATCACCCGGCCCATCGGGGCCGAGCCGTCGAGCTCGGCCAAGAACGGGGAGGACCGGCCGGCGTCGCCCAGCACGACGACCCGGCGCCGGCCCCGGGTGATGGCCACGTGCAACACCCGTCGCTCCTCCTCCACGTCGTCGGCCAGCCGGTGGGGCACGAGCCCTTCGGTCACCCCGAACACGACGACCCGGTCCCACTCCCGGCCCTTGACCCGGTGCACGGTCGACAGCGTCACGCCTCCCTCGGCCCGCTGGCGCCCGAAGGCGGCGCGCAACCAGGGCTCGAACGAGCCGGCGTCGGGATGCAGGTCGGCCACTTGCAGCAGCGCCTCGAGATCGTCGAGGTGCGACCCGCCGGCGCCACCGGTCGAATCGAGCAGGGTCATGGCCGAACCCAGGCCGATGTCGTCCCGCACCGCCTGCAGGAGGTCTCGGCTGGTGGCACCGTCGCGGGCCAGGCCCACCAGATGATCGAGGTCGGCGCCCAGGGCCCCGAGCTTGTCGCTCACCTTGTCGTCGTCGATGCGCTCGGCGGCGCGGCGGACGTCGTCCACCGAACGGCACCGGCCGAGCCACTTCTCGGCCCAGTTGGGCAGGCCCCGGCTGGGCCGACGATGGACCTCGACGAGATCCGCGGGCACGATCTGGTCGGGGGCGACCGCGATGCGCACGTAAGCCAGCGAGGCCCGCACGCCGAGCCGCCCGAGCACGTCCTCGGTGAGGATCGAGTCGATGGGCACGCCGGCCGCGGCCAGGGCGACGTGGGGGGCCAGCAGCAGCGAGCCGACGCGAGCGAGAACGGCCACCGAAGCCGGCTCGGCACCGGGCTCGTCCAACCACGAGCCGACGGTCCCGACGAGGGCGCTGGCCCCGTCGGTGGCGGCGTGGACGCGCACGGCCAGGGCATCGGGGACGGCCTCGACGTCGGGGCCGGGCCGGATCTGCTTGTCGACCCGGCGCCGGTTGTAGCTCAGCAAGGTGGCGGCGGAGGAGGTGACCGCCTGGGGACAGCGGTAGTTGACCTCGAGCGCGTGGGCCTGCGCCCCGGGGAAGTAGTCGGCGAAGCGGATGAGGAAACGGGGGTCGGCGCCGGCATGGCCATAGATGGTCTGGTCGTCGTCGCCGACGCCGAACACGTCGAACCCGGGTGCCGCCACCAGCCGGGCCAACAGCACGTGGGCCGGGGTGAGGTCCTGCACTTCGTCGATCAGCAGGTGCCGGTGCTCACGCTGGACCGATCGGCGGAACTCGCCGTCGGCCAGCAGCGCTTCGACGGCCAGGTAGACCTGTTCGTCGAAGTCCACCACCCCTTGACGGCGCAGCTCGGCCCGGAACCGGGGGAACGCATCGGCCAGTCCGTCCACGTCGTCGGTCGAACCCTCGACCTCGGCGGGGTCGCGTAGGCCGAGACGGATGAGCGACAGCCCGTCGAGATAGGGGCGGATCGGGTCGGTGTTCACCCGCCGCCGCGATCGGGGGACGAGGCCTTCGACGATGCGACGGACGTCGCGCTCGTCGAGCACGTCGGGGCGCCGCCCCAGCCACCGGGCCACCAGGGAATAGGCCCAGGCGTTGAGGGTCTGGACCCGGGCGCCCAGGCCCGGGGTACGGGCCGCCATCTCTTCTTGGGCCTTCTTGTTGTAGGCGACGGCAAGCACCCCGTCGACCTCGTAGCCACGCCTGCCCAACAGCTCGCGCAGCCTCTCGGTCAGCACCCGGGTCTTGCCCGAGCCGGCGGGGGCGATGACCCGGGCCGGTCCGGCGCCGTGGCCGACCGCCGCCAACTGGTCCGGCGCCAGGTCGGTGTCGGCGACCCTCGGTGCCCCGCCACGGCCGTCGCCGCCGGGCCTGGCCAGTGCCCGCTGCAGGGCCGACCGTCCGAGCTCCACCGTCTCGCGGTGCACGACGGCAGCGCCGTCGACATCCCCGGGCTGGGGCGCCCGCGGCCCCCCGTCGACCCAGGCCGGGGCACCATCGAGGACCACGTCACCGGCGCCGCCGGCGTGTTCGTCGGCGCCGGCCCCGACCGCTTTGCGCGCCCACCACCACACGGGCTCACCGGAGCGGGCGTCGTAGGTGTTGGCCCACACCAGGAAGTGCAGTCGATCGAACCACACCTCGTGCTCGGCCCCGAACGTCCAGGGCTCGCCGACGTAATCGACCGGGGCGCGGAAACGGGCCGGGTCGACGGCGAGCACGACCACCACCGGGCTGCGGGTGGCCCATGCCTCATGCAGCCGCTGGACCACGTTGGCCGGGTCGGACAGTGCCGCCTCGTCGACCACGACCTCGGGGGAGTCGGCCCACGGCGCCGGCACGTCCTGGCCGGCCGTGACCACCACCCCCCGCCCGAGGATCGCGGGGCCGGGGATGTCCATGGCCGCACCCTAGGCACGGACTGTGACACCCGATCCGATTGACTGTGGTGTACCAGGCCCGGCTATCGAGGAGAGATCACGATGAGGACCGTCACTCTGGGCGGTGTGTTGGAGGTCTCGGCGCTCGGCCTGGGCTGCATGGGGATGAGCGAGTTCTACGGGCCGACCGACGACGAGGAATCCCTGACGGTGCTCGATCGCGCCTTCGACCTGGGGGTCACCCTCTACGACACGGCCGACCGCTACGGCATGGGCCACAACGAGGAGCTCCTGTCACGGTTCTTGCCCCGCGTGCGCGACCAGGTCGTGGTGGCCACCAAGTTCGGCATCGTGCGTGACCCCGACGACCCGGCCAAGCGGGGGTTCCGGGGCGACCCCGACTACGTGCGCCAGTCCTGCGACGACTCCCTGCGCCGGCTCGGCGTCGACGTCATCGACCTCTACTACCAGCACCGCGCCGACCCGAACGTGCCTGTGGAGGACACCGTGGGCGCCATGGCCGATCTGGTCGCGACGGGCAAGGCCCGGTTCCTGGGCCTGTCGGAGGCGCAGCCCGACACGATCCGTCGGGCGCACGCCGTCCATCCCATCACCGCCCTGCAGTCGGAGTGGTCATTGTGGAGCCGCGACATCGAGGACGAGGTGGTACCGACCTGCCGCGAGCTCGGCATCGGTATCGTCCCCTACTCACCGTTGGGCCGAGGTTTCCTGACCGGCGGCATCACCAGTCCCGACGACCTGGCCGAAGGCGACTTCCGGCGCAACAACCCCCGCTTCCAGGGCGACAACTTCCAGCGCAACCTCGACGTCGTGGACGAGGTCAGGTCGCTGGCGGCCGAGAAGGACCTGACCCCAGCCCAGCTGGCGCTGGCGTGGGTGCTGGCCCAGGGCCCCGACGTCGCCGCCATCCCCGGCACCAAACGGGTGCGCTACCTGGAGGAGAACATCGCCGCCCTCGATGTCGTGCTGAGCGCCGGCGATCTGGCCGCCATCGAGGCGGTGGCACCCGAGGGCGGCTTCGCCGGCACCCGCTACCCGGACATGAGCTTCGTCGCCGGCACCACCCCAGCCAAGGCCTGAGCTCGCCCGTCATGGGCCGAGCGGCTCTCGGTCGGTCGCCGCACGCCGTCGCTGCCCCGGCGGGGGACACCAGCGTCACCGTCGCATGCCGGGGCCCAGCGCCGTCGCCAGCAGACGGAACCGCGCCACCGCGTCGACGCCGACGAGCCGCTGCCAGAGGGCGTCCACCTCGGGGTCGGGCCCGAGCCGCCGGGCGGCGACGATCGCGTCACGGACCCAGTCCAGCGCGACCCCGCTCGAGGGCGACGGGACGCCGGCCTCCTCGGCGCGCACACCGAAACGGTGAAAGGCCGCCCGGGTGCGCTCGTCCCACCGAGGTGACACCGCCGCACCGAGGTCAGAACAGGCCCGCAGCAGGCGGGGGAAGGCCGCCTCGGTGGCCAGCTCGTCCATGCCCATCGCAGCCGACCCCATCGCCGCCATGGCCCGCTTGGCGTCGAGGGTGAACACGGGCCCCAGCGTCCCCGTGTCGACGACGGACAGGCCGGCGAGCACGATGGCCGGTGCACGCCGGCCGTCGGCCGCCTCGCCGAGGCTCATCTCGCCGAGGTAGTTGCGGCCGTTGTCACGCCAGTCCCTGCGCTCCTCTACGGTCGCCAGCGCGGCGCGCAGAACGGCGCTGGCGGCGGCCAGGTCGCCGGCCTTCCGGTGGGTGAGCCCGAGGGCCAGCGTGAGCACCAGCAGTTCGGGTCGAACCGCCACCGCGGTGCGGGCTACGGCCGCCGCGACACGGTCGGCGTCGGCCGCCTCGACACCGAGGCCGCGCAGTCGTCCGGCCAGCACCGGGCCACAGCTCAGGACCGGGCCCTCCGAGACGAGGAGGCCGGCGTCGGAGCCCGCGGCGCCGGTGGCGTGGACGAGATCGGTGTACACGGTCTCGAGATCTCGCTCCACCTCCCCGCCGGCGATGAGGGTGACAGCAGCCACGGCGAGGGAACGGTGCCGGGCCCGGAAGGCGTCGCCGCTGCCGGTGGCCAGCCCGACGGCCTGCAGCGGCGCCTGGAGGCGACCATGGCGTTCGGCGCGACCCACGCCCACGAGGTCGGCCACGACGGTCAGGTCGACGCCGTCGATCCCGGCGGCGTCGGCGGCAGCGGCGTAGAGGAACGCATCGCGGGCGCCGGTGCCGAGCCCGGCCATGCGGCCGGCGACGTGGGCCCGAAGGGCGGCGGTGCCGATGCGGAGATCGATCGTGGCGCCGAGGAGCGACCCTTCAGGCGCCGAGGCCCGGTCCCGCAGGAGCTCGGCCCGTTCCGACGCCGGCGTCGACTCGAGCAGACCGAGGCGCCCCTGGGCGTCCCAGGCGGCCACCACCTTGACGGCGTCGGTGGGAGTGAGGGCCATCGTCGCCGCCCGCTCACCTCGCCCCGGCCACAGGGCCACGATCTGCTCCCATGCCGGCTCCGCGGCCCGGTGGTGTTCCCGGAACGCTTCCTTGAGGTCACCCTCGCGCCCGGCCAGCAGCCAGTGCACGTCTCGCCGGCCGGCAGCCGACACCGCCCGGGCCGCGGCCTCGACAGCGCGGGCTATCTCCCCCACCTCGTCGCTGGCCAGCACCAAGGGGCCATCAGGCAGCAGGGGGACGGCGTCCGGGTCCAGGCCGGCGTCCGGGCCGCGGAACAGCACCCGGTGCCCGGAACGCGCCAGATCAGCGACCGCCTGTCGCAACGACGTGCTCTGGCCCCCGCCGGCCGGGCCCACCAACAGGACCATGGTCGGTCCCTCGGCCGCGGTCAGGGCGGCGACCGCCCCGGCCACATGCCCGCGGCGCGGCACCCGCGACTCCTCGGCCACGGCGTGCGGCCACTCCGGCGCGCCGCCGCCGTAGTAGACGTCGAGCTCGTCGACGGTGAGGGGGCTGGCGGCCAGGAGGGAGGAGGTGACCTCGCTCCAGCCTTCGAGCACCGCTTCCGGAGGCCCATCGGTGGGGGACGGAGGCGAGGAGGTGGGGACGAGCGGACTATAGGGCCCGCCACCGCCGAGGCGTCCCGCCCCCGTACGGTGGCTGGGGTGTACGGGGCACTGGCCGATGTCGTGGTCCTCGCCCACGTGGCCTACCTGGCGTTCCTGGTCGTCGGTGGCTACCTGGCCTGGCGGTGGTGGCCTGTCCTGTGGGTGCACGTGGCGGCGGCGGCGTGGGCCGCGGGGATCGTCCTCGTCGGCTACGACTGTCCGCTGACGTCGCTCGAGGAGTGGTTGCGGGAACGGGCCGGCCAGGCGGGTGGCGACGGCTTCATCGACCGCTACGTCGAAGACGTCATCTACCCCGGCGCGCTGACGCCGTACCTGCGGGTCGCTGTCGCCATCGCCATCGCCGTGTCCTGGTGGGGTTGTGCCCGCCGCCGGCGCCGCCGGGCACCGATGCCGGGGCGGCCCAGCCTCCCGGGAGTGCGGTCGTGAAGCGCCGGCTGGCGACCTCGCCGACAGGCTCAACACGATGCCCAAGCACGTCGTCTCGAGCACGCTGAGGGAGCCGGCATGGGCCGACACCTCGCTGGTCCCGGGGGCCGTGGCGGACGGGGTCGCCCGCCTCAAGAGCAAGGACGGGGCCCGTCGAAAAGGACCTCGCAGCCTTCGGCATCGACGTCGATCGTTCCCAGCATCCGGGGACGAGGGCGAGCCCGGCCTTCGTGCTCAGTGGCGGTCCGCCACCGGCCGACCGGTGAAGGCGACGAGCCCCTCGATCGGGGTGGCGGCGGCCGGCGCCTCCTGCGCCGCCGCGAACATGCCGGCCTCGCGCATGGCCGGCGAGATCGCGTCCCGGGCGAAGGCGTCGACGGCGGCCACCAGTTCGTCCGGCGGCAGATAGGCCTGACCGGTAGCGGTGGCGAGGTCCCAGCCGTGGACCAGGCCATCGAGCACGACGAAGCGAGCGAAGGCCTGGCCGGGAACCTCCCCGATCGGGGCCACGATCGTCCGGTCGAGCGCTCCCGGAGCGTGCATCGCCTCGGCCAGCCCGGCCATCGCTTGGCCGAAACGGGCGACCGGGTCACCCGGACCGTCGTCACCGGCCGACGGCGCGGCCTCGCCCCGGAAGCCGGCGGCGAACGCCGTCGCCCCGAGGGTCATGTGCTCGAGAACACCTCGCACCGTGAACTCCCGGCACGGCGTCGGCGCGTCGATCTGGTCGGGGCCGATGCCGGCCACCACACCGCCCAGCACCGGTACGAGTTGGTCGAGTTGTTGGAGTGCGTCCATGGAGGCTCCTTGTCGGGTGAGGCCGGACAGGTGGCGCACGGCCAACGCGGCGGCTTCACGGTCTCGGCCGTGTTCCACCAGCCGTTGCACCTCGCGGTCCCAGGCGGTCATGACGCCATCGTCGCCGAACCGCTCCTCGGCGGCATCGGGCCGGAGACCCATTCGGCATCGCGGCCCGATGGGCAGAACCACCCATCTCCTCGGGGGGCGCCGGCGGCGGGTCGTGCCAGGTTGGGTCGTTCGGTCGATGCCGGCCACCACGCGTCCGTCCGAGGATGGACCTCGCCCCCGGAGGACGCGTGGGCCGCGATGGGGGTGCTCCGCTACCGTCGCGGCAACACCTAGCGACGGCCGGAGGGGACGCGTGAAGCTATCCGACGCCGTGGCGGCAGCCCGCGACGCCCACGCCCGCCACCAGTGGCAGGACGCCTACGACGCCGCCACCGCGGCCGGTGAGGCCGACGAGCCCGCCCAGGAGGCGTACCGGCTCGACCTCCTGGCCGACACGGCATGGTGGCTCGGCCACCTGGATCGCTGCATCGACGCCCGCGAGCAGGCCTACGCGATCTACCACGAGCTCGACGACCGTCGACGAGCCGGGCAGTGCGCGGTGTGGCTGTACGAGCACCACTGCTTCAAGGCCCGGCCCGCCATCGCCGGCGCCTGGCTGAGGCGCGCCCAACGCGCCCTCGCCGACGACCCCGACTGCGCCGAGCATGGCGCCGTACTCCTCCGCGAAGCCGAAGCCGCCCATGGCGCGGGAGACCTCGACCGAGCGGCCGGCCTCGCCCGCGCCGTGGTCGAGCTCGGCCGGCGCCTGCTCTCACCCGATGTCGAGGCCGAGGCGCTCCAGACGCTGGGCCGGGTGCTCATCGACCAGGGACAGGCCACCGACGGACTGGCCTTTCTCGACGAGGCGATGCTGTTCGCCGTCGAGGGCCGCCTCGGGCCGTACTCCACCGGCAAGGTCTACTGCAGCCTCATCAGCGCCTGTGAGGCGCTCGGCGACCTGCGACGGGCGACTGAGTGGACCGAAGCCACCAGCCGCTGGTCCCGACACCACCCGTTCGCGGTCTTCCCCGGGCTGTGCCGGGTCCACCGGGCGTCGGCCCTTCGCTGGCACGGCTCCTGGGCCGACGCCGAGCGCGAGGCGACCCTGGCCTGCGACCAGCTGGCCGAGACCAACCTTCCCAACGCCGCCGCCGGCTTCGAGGAGATCGGCGAGATCCGGCGCCGGGTCGGGGACCTCGACGGCGCCGAGGAGGCCTTCGCCCGGGCGGAGGCGCTCTGTGGCCGCCCCCCGGCCGGGTTGGCGCTGTTGCGGCTGGCCCAACGACGCAACGACGCCGCCACCGCCATCATCCGGGGCGCCCTCGAAGGTGAACCATGGAACCGGCTGGCGCGGGCGCGGCTGCTGTCGGCGGCAGCCCAGATCGCCATCGCCGCCGGCGACACCACCGGGGCCGTCGCCGCCGTCGACGAGCTGGAGGCGATCGCGTCCGACTACCAGAGCCCGCTGCTGTTGGCGGCGGCGGCGACGGCGCGGGGCCGGCTGGCTCTCGCCCAGGGCGACCCGTCCGCTTATACCACGCTCCGGGCTGCGCTGCGGCGGTGGCAGGAGCTGGACGTACCCCACGAGGTGGCCACCGCCCGCACCCTGCTCGGCCTCGCCTGCCGTGACCTCGGCGACCATGACGGTGCGCTGGAGTCCTTCACCGCCGCGCAGTCGGCGTTCGAACATCTCGGGGCGACCCTCGACGCCCGTGCCGTCCACGACCTCACCTCACCCCGACCGCTCCCCGGCGGCCTGACCCAGCGGGAGGTCCAGGTGCTGCGACTGGTGGCGTCAGGACGCACCAACCGGGAGATCGCGGCCGAGCTCTACCTGAGCGAGAAGACCGTCGCCCGTCATCTGTCGAACATCTTCACCAAGATCGGCGTGGCGTCGCGCTCGGCGGCGACCGCTTACGCCTTCGGGCACCGCCTCGTCGAACGAGCCTGACGGCGCCGGCCCGCGAGGCCTGGCCGCCGGCGCCAGGGGCCCGACCCGGGTGCCAGTTCCCGGACCATCGTCCTGCTGTGTCCCGTCACGTCAGAGGCTCTTGGTAACGGCTACTCGATCCGCATGCCGGAGATGGCCCGGCCGATGACCAGCTGTTGGATCTGTTCGGTGCCTTCGAAGATGTCGAAGATCTTGGCGTCGCGGTGCCAGCGTTCGACGGGGTACTCGCGGGTGTAGCCGTAGCCGCCGAGGATCTGGATCGCCCGCTCGGTGACCCACACCGCGGTGCGGCCGGCCTTGAGCTTGGACATCGAACCTTCGGCGTTGGTGTAGCCGCCGTTGCGGGCCAGCCACGCCGCCCGCCAGACGAGGAGGCGGGTGGCCTCGATCTCGGTGAGCATGTCGGCGAGCATGAAAGCGATCGCCTGGTTGTGGATGATCGGTCTCCCGAACGCCCGCCTCTCCCGGGCGTAGTCACGGGAGAACTCGAAGGCGGCCCGGGCGACGCCCAGGGCCATGGCCCCGACGGCGGGGCGAGTGCTCTCGAAGGTGGACATGGCCGGCTGCTTGTCGCCCGTGTGGCCGCCTTCGCGGGCCTTGGCCAGCTTGGCGTCGAGGCGTTCCTTGCCCCCCAGGAGGCAGCGGCCCGGGAGCCGCACGTCGTCGAGGACGACCTCGGCGGTGTGCGAGGCGCGGATACCGTGCTTCTTGTACTTCTGGCCCTGGGACAGGCCCTGGGTCCCTGGCGGTACCACGAAGGCGGCCTGGCCCCGTCCCTTGAGGGCGGGTTCTACCGCCGCCACCACCACGTGGATGTCGGCGATGCCCCCGTTGGTGATCCACGACTTGGTGCCGTTCAGCACCCACTCGTCGGTGGCCTCGTCGTAGCGGGCCCGGGTGATGAGGGACGACACGTCGGACCCGGCGTCGGGTTCACTCACGCAGTAGGCGCCCAGGCGGATGTCGTCCTCGGTGCCGAAGCACTGCGGCACCCACTCCATCATCTGCTCGGGTGTGCCCGACCCGGCGATCCCGGCTGCGGCCAGGCCCGAGCCGAAGATCGACAGGCCGATGCCGGCATCGCCCCAGAACAACTCCTCGAGGGCGACCGGAAGGGTGAGCCCGCTGGGGTCACCGAGCGACGCCTGGGCGAAGAAGTCGAACGAGTACAGCCCGATCCGGGCGGCCTCCTCGACCAGGGGGCGCGGGAACTCTTCCCGTTCGTCCCATTCGTGCCCTGCGGGGCGGACGACGTTCTCGGCGAAGTCGTGCACCCACTTGCGGATCTGGAGCTGGTCCTCGCTCAAGGACAGGTTGAAGTCCGGCATGGCGGTCCTCCCCAAAAAGAAGTTACCCACCGGTAACTTACCCCTCCGTCGCCGCCTCGGCAATCCCCGTCGATGTGCCACCCGCCACAGGCGGGACCAGCATCACGGCGGCCGCGACGATGGCGGCGCCGGCCCAGTACGGCGAGGCCGAGCCGACGTGCTCGAATAGCGTGCCGCCGACCGCGGGGCCCACGACCCGGGCCACGCCCCCGGCCGACTGCTGTAGGCCGAGCACCGTCCCCCGGCGTTTCTCGCTCCCCCGGTCGGCGACGGCGGCGGCCAGCGTCGGGGCCAGCAGCCCCTGGCCGCACACCAGCAACGCCAGGCCTGGTGCCAACGTGGCCCAACCCCCGTCGACGGCGATCAGCACCAGGCCGACCGCGTTCACGCCCAGGCCGGCGCGGATGACCGTCCCCTCCCCCAGGCGGGCGTTGACCGGGTGGACCAGCCCTCCCTGGACGACCACGATGGCGATGCCGATGACGAAGAAGACGGCGTAGGTGGCGCTCTCGGTCAGCCCGAAGCGGGCTTCGGCCAGCAGTGAGAACGTGGTCTCGAAGGCACTGAAGGCCACCAGGGCGACGAACCCGACGGCGATGAGACGAGCCAGGTCGGGCCGGCTGTTCGCACCGACGGCGGACGACGGCGCCAGGGCCGGCTCCGCCTGGGCGCCTGGAGCCGGCGCGGTGCCCTTCGTCTCGGGGAGACGCCTGATCGCCACCAGCGCATTGACGGCGGCCAGGCCGGCGGCGATGAAGAAGGGCAGCCGATGGTCGACCAGCGCGGCCAAGCCGCCGATGGCTGGACCGAGGACGAACCCGGCTCCGAACGCCGCCCCCAACAGCCCCAGCAGGCGCGGCCGCTGGTCGCGAGAGGCGACGTCGATGACGGCGGCCTGGGCCACCGACACGCTCGCCCCCGAGATGCCGTCGATGATGCGCCCGGCGAAGAGCAGCCCGAGGCCACCGGCGAGACCGGTCAGCAACGAGCCGACGGCGGTCCCGAAAAGGGACGCCACCAGTACCGGCTTGCGCCCGACCCGGTCCGACAACCGGCCCCAGAGGGGGGCGAAGACCAGCTGGGCCAACGAGAACGAGGCGACCAGCAGGCCGGCGACCGTCTCGCTGGCGCCACTGTCCTCGGCGTAGCGGGCCAGCACGGGCAGGATGATCCCGAAGCCCACGAGATCGAGGGCGACCGTCGTCCAGATGACACCGAAGCCCGGCGGGAGCGGAGGGCGCCCCGCACGGTGCGACGATCGAGGCATACGGCGGGCAAGCGAAGGTGGTGCCGTCTCGCCCCGTCAAGTCCGCACCGGCGAGAGGACAGGCCGTGGCGGTGCCCAGCCTGCCGGCGACGGCCCGTGGGAGCCAGGAGCGACGCGACGCCCACAGCAGGCCGGCGACCATCGCTAGCTGGGGGGCTGCGCCCCCCCGGCCCCCATCGCCGCCCGGCTCCCTGGCGGTCGCTCGGTCGGCATCTGCTCGGTCCCGGAACTTGTCACAACGTCAAGTGTTCTCAGGACCGAGCAGAGCTACCGTCGTCGCAACCTCGTCCCCTCGGACGTGTCGGCTACCTCGTAGCCCATCCGCTCGAGCTGGTCGCGCAGGGCATCGGCTTCGTCCCAACGGCGCGCCGCCCGAGCGCCGTCGCGTCGGGCGGCCAGCGCGGCGGCAGCGGCCTCGACGGGACCAGCCTCCGCCCGCAGATCGAGACCTACGGCGCCGGCGATCTCGAATGCGGCCGCCGCCGCGGCCCGATCGTCGTCGGCGTTGGCCCGCCGTACCAGGTCGAACAACGTGGCCATGGCTGCCGGCGTGCCGAGGTCGTCGTCCATGAGCTCGCGGAAGCGGGCCAACGCCACCGGGTCGGCGCCGACGGCGCCCCGCGCCGCGGCGAAGCGACGGGCGAAGGAGTCCAGGCGCTCGAGCGCCTGTTCGGCATCGGCGATGGTCTGCTTGGTGACCTCGATGGGCGCCCGATAGTGCGAGCGCAGCACCAGGAGCCGGTACGCCCGGGGATCGTGCTCGGCGATGAGGTCGACGAGGGTCGTGAAGTTGCCGAGCGATTTCGACATCTTCTCGCCGTCGACCTCGACGAAACCGTTGTGCGCCCAGAACTGGGCGAAGGGACGGTGCAGCGCGGCCGCCTGTGCCCGTTCGTTCTCGTGGTGCGGGAAGGCCAGGTCCTGGCCGCCGCAGTGCAGGTCGAATCCCTCACCCAACAGATCGAGGGCCATCACGACGCACTCGGTGTGCCAACCCGGGCGGCCCGCGCCCCACGGCGCCGGCCACGAGGGCTCGTCGGGCTTGGCCTTCTTCCACAGCGCGAAGTCGACTGGGCTCTCCTTGTCGTCGCTGGCGTCGACACGAGCGCCGGCCCGTAACGAGGCGAGCGGCTGGCGGGCCAGCAGGCCGTAGTCGCCGACCGTCTCGGAGCGGAAGTACACCCCGTCGGGGGTGTCGTAGGCCGCGCCGGCGCCGATCAGCCGGCCCACCAGGTCGACCATCTGGTCGACGTAAGCGGTGGCGTGGGGCTCGGCCGACGGCCGCTTGACGCCGATGGCCGCCATGACGTCCCACCACAGGGCCTCGAACTCGGTCGCCACGTCCGCCGGAGCACGCCCCTCCCGTTGCGCCCGGTCGATGATCTTGTCGTCGATGTCGGTGATGTTGGAGACGTAGACCACCTCGTCGCCGCTCCATTCGACGTAGCGGCGCACGACGTCCCACACCAGCGAGAAACGGCCGTGACCGAGGTGGGGCGGCCCGTACACGGTGGGCCCGCAGACGTACATCGACAGCCGGCCCGGCTCCCGCCGTTCGACCGGACGGACCTGCCCTGACGCGCTGTCGTGCAGCCGCAACATGCCCGCCGACAGTAGTGGTGCGGGTTCGAGCGGCCGATCCCAGCGCCGCTACCCTCGCGCCGCCATGGCCAGCGTCCCCGAAAAGCCGGTCCTCGACGGGCTCGAAGCGAAGTGGCGTGCCCGGTGGGAACGAGAAGGCACGTACCGCTTCGACCGGACGGCCCCCCGCGAACGGGTCTACTCGATCGACACCCCGCCGCCGACGGTGTCGGGGTCGCTGCACCCGGGCCACGCCTGCTCGTTCACCCACACCGACCTCATCGCCCGCTACCGGCGGATGAGGGGCTTCGAGGTCTTCTACCCCATGGGGTGGGACGACAACGGCCTCAACACCGAGCGCCGGGTCCAGCTCACGCTCGGCATCACCTGCGACCCATCGCTGCCCTACGACGCCGACTTCGTGCCCCCCGAGCGGCCGGGCAAGGACCCGGTCCCGGTCAGCCGGCCCAACTTCGTGCACTGTTGCGAACAGGTCACCGAGCAGCTCGAGCAGGCCTACTTCGACCTGTGGTCGGACCTGGGGCTCTCGGTCGACTGGTCCCAGACCTACACGACCATCGGCGACCACGCCACCCGCACCTCCCAGGCCGGGTTCCTGCGGCTCCTCGGCCGGGACCTCGTGTACCGGGCCGAGTCCCCGACCCTGTGGGACGTCGACTTCCGCACCGCCGTAGCCCAGGCCGAGCTGAAGGACAAAGAGATCGAGGGCGCTTACCACCGGCTGCGCTTCACCGCTGCCGACGACGGTACGCCGATCCACATCGAGACCACCCGGCCCGAGCTGTTGGCCGCCTGCGTCGCCCTGGTGGCCCATCCCGACGACGAGCGCTACCGCGACCGGTTCGGCGCCGCCGCGGTGACACCCCTCTTCGACGTACGGGTGCCGATCCTGGCCCACGAGCTGGCTGAACCGGACAAGGGCTCGGGGATCGCCATGATCTGCACGTTCGGTGACACCACCGACGTGACGTGGTGGCGCGAGCTGTCGCTGCCGGTCCGCGCCATCGTCGGCAAGGACGGCCGCATCGCCGCCACTGCCCCCGACGCCATCACCTCCGAACGGGGTGTGGCCGCTTACGGCGAGCTCGCCGGCCGCACCGTGAAGCAGGCCCAGCGCCGCATCGTCGAGCTGCTGGCCGAGTCGGGCGAGATGGAAGGGGACCGTCGGCCGATCACCCATCCGGTGAAGTTCTGGGAGAACGGGTCGCGGCCACTCGAAATCGTCTCCAACCGCCAATGGTTCGTCCGCTACCCGCCCAAGGACGAGATGATCGCACGCGGCCGCGAGCTCGACTGGTGGCCCGACTTCATGCGGGTGCGCTACGAGAACTGGGTCAACGGCCTGATCGGCGACTGGAACGTCACCCGGCAACGGTTCTTCGGCGTGCCGTTCCCGGTGTGGTACCCGGTCGACGGCGACGGCAACGTCGTGCACGACCGCCCCCTCACCGCCGACGAGTCGCGCCTGCCCGTCGACCCGTCGACCGACGTGCCCACCGGCTACCACGCCGACCAGCGTGATCAGCCCGGTGGCTTCACCGGCGATCCCGACGTCATGGACACGTGGGCCACGTCGTCGTTGACCCCCCAGATCGCCGGGCACTGGATCGACGACCCCGACCTCTATGCCCGGGTCTTCCCGATGGACCTTCGCCCGCAGGCCCACGAGATCATCCGGACATGGCTCTTCTACACGGTGGTCCGCAGCCACTACGAGCACGCTGGCCTGCCGTGGAAGAACGCGGCCATCTCCGGGTTCGTCACCGACCCCGATCGCAAGAAGCTGTCCAAGTCCCAGGGCAACGCGCCCGACGACCCTGCGGTGCTGCTGGCCGACTACGGCGCCGACGCGGTGCGCTACTGGGCCGCCGGGGGCCGTCCTGGGCAGGACACGATGTTCGACCGCAACCAGTTCAAGGTCGGCCGACGCCTGGCCATCAAGCTCCTCAACGCCTCCCGGTTCGCCCTCGGGCTGGGCGAACCGCCGACCGCCGCCCCGATCACCAGCCCGCTCGACCGCTCGATGCTGGCGTCGTTGGCCGACACCGTCGAGGCTGCCACGGAGGCGTTCGAGAGCTACGACTACACCAAGGCGCTCGAACGGATCGAGGGCTTCTTCTGGTCGTTCTGCGACGACTATCTCGAGTTGGTGAAGGGCCGGTCCTACGGCGCCGCCGGTGACAGCGCCCAGGGCTCGGCCCAGGCCGCCCTGCGGGCCGCGCTCGACACCCTGCTGCGGCTCTTCGCCCCCTTCCTCCCCTTCGTCACCGAAGAGGTCTGGTCGTGGTGGCAGCCGGGCTCCGTCCACCGTTCGCCCTGGCCCGATACCACCGTGCTGCGCTCGCACGCCGGCGACGCCGACCCGGCCGTGGGGCACATGGCGGCGTCGGTCCTGGCCGAGGTGCGCAAGGCCAAGACGACGGCCAAGCGTTCGCTACGAGCCGACGTCGAACGGGTCCTGGTGCGAGGGGATGACGCCCAGTTGGCAGCGCTGGCACTGGCCGGCGACGACCTGCGCGAGGCGGGACGGATCGCGTTCATCGACACCTCGCCGGCCGAGGAGTTCTCGGTCAAGGTCGTACTCGCCGACTGAGCTCTCCCATCGCCGGCTGGGCGCCCGAGCATCCAGCCCTCCCTGCTGCGGCACTTTGCTCCCCCTCCGTGAATGACTTTGGGTGCAATCGGGCAATTGGGGGTATCCACGGCCAAGCCAGCGATGCGGAGGACCTGTGAGATGAGCGATGCCATGGCGCCCGGGGTTGGCAGCAGCGAGGGCATGCGAGACAAAGCCAAGGACGCGGTCGGTGACGCAGCGGCCCAAGGGGCAGAGGTCGCGGCCGTCGTCGGTGAGGAGGCCAAGGCGGTCGCCGGCACTTCCTTGAGCGAAGCGCGATCGGTGGTCGCCACTTCGAAAGCGGAAGCGGGAGCGGTGGCCACGGGAGCCAAACAGCACGCCCGCGACCTGGTGGTCGAGACCCGTTCGCAGTTGAAGGAACAAGCCGAGAACCAGACAGTGAGCGTCGCCAACCAGATCGGCCTACTGGGTGACCAGCTCCAGGCCATGGCCGAAGGAAGACAGGCCGAAGGTCCGATGGTCGACTTGGCCCGCCAAGCGGCGGAAGCGGCGCAACGGGTCGCCCGGCGCGTCGAACAAGGCGGTGTCGACGAACTGATGTCGGACGTGAAGCAACTGGCCCGGACGCGGCCCGCGCTGTTCCTGCTGGGCGCCGCCGGCGCCGGTTTCGCCATGGGGCGCCTGGCCAAGAACGCCGACACCCAGGCGCTGGTCACCGCGGCCAAGCCGGTCGCCGGGCAGACGCCGGCGACGAGCTGATCGGAGCAACGATGGCGATCGACCAAGGAGACCTGACCGGCCCCGGCTCCGCACCTCCGCTGCCCGAGGTCGTAGCCAAATTGAAGGCCGACTTCTCCCGGCTGTTGGGTGACGAGGTGGCCCTGGCCAAGGTGGAGATCAAAGAGACGGCCGTGCAGGCCGCCAAGGGCGCCGGCATGGTGGGAGGAGGCGCTTACGTCGGCTCGACCGCGCTGTTGTTGCTGTCGTTCGCGGCCGCCTTCGGGCTGGCAACGGTGATGCCGGCCGGGGTGGCGTTCCTGATCGTGGCGGTGGTGTACGGGGTGATCGCGGTGGTCCTGGTCAAGTCAGGGGCGGAAAAGCTGACCACCCTGAGCGGCCCGACCCAGACCATTCAGACCTTGAAGGAGGACGTGCAGTGGGCCAAACAACAGATGAGCTGAGGGCCGATATCGAGCGTCAGCGAGCCCGCCTGACCGACGACGTGGCCGACCTGAAGTACAAAACGAGCCCATCGAGGCTGAAGGACCGGGCCCGGGCCACGATCACACAGGCGAAACAAGCGGCCCTGGGGGCTGCCGAAGGAGCCAAGGCCGCCATCTCCGACGGCGCGACCACAACCAAGGGCAAGATGTCCGATGCGGCCGACGCCGTCAAGGACAAGGCCGGCGACCTCGCCGAACACGCCAAGGAGGCTGTCGCCGACACCTCCAACGGAGCCAAGGGCAAGGCCACCGATCTCGCCCATGAAGCGAAGGCCCGAGCCAACGGCTCGTCACCCGCGTCCGACGACGGTGCCCCGCTGGCCGTTGGCCTGATGGCGTTCGGCGCCGGCTTGGTCGCCGCCGCCCTACTGCCGGGCAGCGGTCGGGAGAAGCAGGCCGCGGGCCGGCTCCAGCCGGCGCTCGAGTCGGCGGCCGGAGAAGTGTCCTCGGCGGCCCAGGCCGCCATCGCCGAGCTCAAGCCTCAGGCCCAAGCGGCCGTGACCGACGTGCGCGACAAGGCCCAGCAGGCCGCGGGCACGGTGAAAGACCAGGTCAACGAATCGGTGGCCATCGCCACCGACGAGGCTCAGCGAGCCAGGGCCGAGATCGAACGATCCGCTCGCGACGCCGCCACCGACATCAAGGACACCGCCGGGGACGTGGCGACGGACGTGAAGGACGCCGCCACCCAGTAGTCGGACGAAGTCGGCGATCCCCGTGGCCCGCTGGCGACCACTCCTCAGGGGCCCGACGGCGCCCCCGGAGCCGTCGGGCCCGCCTCGGGTAGCGCGCCACCGGCCTCGGTCCCGGCGCCGTCGGCCCTGAATGCGTCCTCCTGCCGGCGTACCCACACCGTGCGCTGGGGGAAGGGCATCTCGATCCCGTCGGCGTCGAACGCTTCCTTCAGGCGCATGCGCAGCTCGCGCATCACCGTGAACTGCTCCGCGGGCTGGGTCTTGATCACCAACCGGATGTCGACCCCGTCGACGCCCAGGTTCTCGACACCCCATACCTCGGGCTCCTCCAGCAGCCGGTGGTCCCAGTCGGGGTCGTGCCACATGGCATCGGCCACCCGCTTGATCACGCGTTCCGCGTGCCGCAGATCGGTGTCGTAGCCGACGGATACGTCGAGCAGGGCCCGGGCCCATTCCTGGCTCTTGTTGCCGACCCGGACGATCTGCCCGTTGGGGACGTGCCACATGGTGCCGTTCACATCACGGATACGGGTCGTGCGCAGCGAGACCCCCTCCACCGTGCCCACCGCCTCGCCCACGTCGACGATGTCGCCCACCCCGTACTGGTCCTCGGCCAGCATGAACACGCCGGAGAGGAAGTCCTTCACGAGGCTCTGAGCGCCGAAGCCGAGAGCGACCCCGGCGATCCCGGCGCTGGCGATGATGGGGCCGAGGTTGACACCCAGCTCACCCAGGACGGTCACGGCGGCGGTGGCCCACACGATAGCGGTGGCCGTGCTGGCGAGTACCGAGCCGATCGTCTCCGCCCGGGCCGTTGCTCGCGGCCCGGGCAGGCCGCCGAGCAGCACACCCCGCCCCAAGGACCTGGTCCCGCTCACGCCGGCCAGTTCGTCGGCGAATCGCCTCGCCGCCCGCCGTACCAGCCGGCTGACGACAGCCGCCACCACGACCACCAGCACGACCCGCAGAGGAGCCCCGACCACGAAGTCGACCAGACCAGCGACGAAGTCGTTGTCGGTCGCGTCGAACACTCGGCGACAGGCCCACGAAGGATCGGTGCCGCAGGCGTCGATCAGCTCGACCGGCGGCTCCAACTGCTGCAGCACCGCCGCACCCTACTGAGGGCGGAGCGAGGCGAGCTCAGCGCCCGACGACAGCAGGGGCCGAGGCCCACTCGATGAAGATGCACTCCCCGGGGCAGTCGGCGGCGGCGGCGGCGACGTCACCCTCTCGGAGCCTGCGGACTCGGGCCAGGCTCCGGGCACCACCGGGGTCGTTGAGCACCGAGCCGCCTTCCTTCACGTAGGCGATGCCGTCTTCGAGCAGCGCGAACACCTCGGGAGCATGATCGGTGCACAGCCCGTCGCCGGTACACAGGTCTTGATCGATCCACACCTTCATCGTTGGCGTTCCCCGGCCACGCAGGCCGCGCTCAGCCGCACCTCCGCTGGCGCTGCGGTGCTCGCATCGGTCAACTGGCCCATCGCCCACGACCATCGTTGGCGTTCCCCGGCCACGCAGGCCG
>JBQTIQ010000017.1:0-76916 GCA_052387955.1 Acidimicrobiia bacterium
GTTGTCGTCGCAAGCGTGACTGGAGGCATCGTCACATCATTCGGCCCCGAACGCGAGCACCCTCGACCCGCGAACACGCAGGTCACGACCCAACTCACGATCGACTATTTCAGGTCGAAGTAGCTAGGCTCGGCGACTTATGGCCGACAAGATCACGATGTCGTCTGACGGGACGCTCCAGGTAAGCAGCAACCCCATCATCCCCTTCATCGAGGGCGACGGGACCGGGGTCGACATCTGGCCTGCAGCCAGGCTCGTCCTGGACGCCGCTGCCGGCAAGCACGGCACCACGATCGAATGGAAGGAGGTGCTGGCGGGCCAGAAGGCGTACGACGCCACCGGCAGCTGGCTGCCGGACGAGACCGTCGAGATCTTCTCCGAGTACCTCATCGGCATCAAGGGACCCCTGACGACCCCGGTGGGCGGCGGCATCCGCTCGCTCAACGTCGCCCTCCGCCAGCTCCTCGACCTGTACGTCTGCCTCCGCCCGGTGCGCTACTTCAAGGGCGTGCCCTCGCCGGTGCGCCACCCCGAGAAGGTCGACATGGTGATCTTCCGGGAGAACACCGAGGACATCTATGCCGGCCTGGAGTTCGAGGCCGGCACGCCCGAGAACAAGCGCCTGCGGGAGATGCTGGCCGAGTTCGGCGGTAAGTGGGCGCAGATCCGGGAGGACTCGGGCATCGGGATCAAGCCGGTCTCCGAGACCGGGTCCCGCCGGTTGATCAGGGCTGCCCTCGACTACGCCGTCCGGCGGGGTCGCAGGAAGGTCTCGCTGGTGCACAAGGGCAACATCATGAAGTTCACCGAGGGCGCCTTCCGGACCTGGGGCTACGAGCTGGTGCGGGAGGAGTTCAGCGACGTGGCCGTCGGCTGGGACGACTGCGGCGGCGACCCCGGCGACAAGATCCTGGTCACCGACGCCATCGCCGACATCACCCTCCAGCAGGTGCTCACCCGTCCCGACGAGTGGGATGTGATCGCCACCATGAACCTCAACGGCGACTATCTCTCCGACGCGCTGGCGGCCCAGGTCGGCGGCATCGGCATCGCCCCCGGCGGCAACATCAACTACGTCACCGGCCACGGGATCTTCGAGGCCACCCACGGCACGGCCCCCAAGTACGCCGGCCAGGACAAGGTCAATCCCGGCTCGGTGCTCCTCTCGGGCGTGATGATGTTCGAGCACCTCGGGTGGCAGGCCGCCGCCGACGACATCGTCGCCGCCCTGGAGCGCACGATCGCCGACAAGATCGTGACCTACGACTTCGCCCGCCAGATGGACGGCGCCACCGAGGTCAAGTGCTCCGAGTTCGCCTCGGCCATCGTCGATCGCCTCTGAGGGCTGCTCGCCGCTACGCCGCTACGAAGGCGTATGCCCGTGAGACCTCGCCGACGGTGATCAGGTAGTCGGCGTAGAAGCGGTCGCGGCCCTGGCGTTGGGCCTCCTGATGACGGGGGTCCGACGCCCATGCCTCGTGCGTCGGCCAATCGCTGAAGGTGACCAGCGACAGGCGCTCGCCGTCCTCGGCCACGAAGGTCTTGAAGTCAACGAAGCCCGGCATCTCCCGGGCCGCGTCGAGCATGCGGGCCGCCCACTCGTGGTAGCCGGCACGGTCGGCGTCAGCCCGCAGGCGCGAGCGGAACACGGTAACGATGCTCCCGGGGGTGGGTTCGAGGGCCATCGACGGACCGTACGATGTCCGGGCCGGGAGGTCACTCCGGAATTAGCCGCCGGCCCCGACGGGCCCGGTACGACACGACGTCAGGGGACGGTCCAGTGGACAACCGCGACAAGGTGTACATCGACGGCGCGTGGGTGCCGTGCCGCGGGGACGGCACCATCGACGTGTTCGACTCCACCGACGGATCGGTCTTCGGCCGGGTGCCGGAGGGCACCGCCGACGACGTCGACCGGGCCGTGAAGGCGGCGAGGGCGGCGTTCGGTACGTGGTCGGCGACGGCACCGGAGGAGCGGGCCAAGGCCTGTACCCGCATCGCCCAGGGGCTCGGGTCGAGGATGGACGAGATCGCCACCGTCGTCACCCGTGAGGTGGGGATGCCCAAGTGGCTGAGCACGATGGTCCAGGTCGGGCTACCCATCAACAGCTTCTCCCAGGCGGCCAAGCAGGCCGAGACGTTCGCCTACGAGGAGAAGATCGGCAACAGCCTGGTGGTCCGTGAGCCGATCGGTGTGGTGGGGGCCATCACGCCCTGGAACTACCCGCTGCACCAGATCGCGGCCAAGGTGGCGTTCGCCATCGCGGCGGGGTGCACGGTCGTGCTCAAGCCGAGCGAGATCGCCCCCCTCGACGCCTTCCTGTTGGCCGAGGTCATCGACGACACCGGCTTGCCCCCGGGAGTGTTCAACCTGGTCAGCGGCACCGGCCCGGTAGTCGGGGAAGCCATTGCCGCCCATCCCGACGTCGACATGGTCTCCTTCACCGGTTCGACCCGGGCCGGCCGACGGGTCGCCGAACTGGCGTCGCAGACGGTGAAGCGGGTGGCGCTCGAGCTCGGCGGCAAGTCGCCCAATGTCTTGCTCGACGACCTCGACGACACCAAGTTCGAGAAGGCCGTCCGCGACGGCGTCGGAAAGTGCTATCTCAACTCGGGCCAGACCTGCACCGCGCTCACCCGGATGCTCGTGCCCCGGGCACGGCTGGCCGACGCCGAGCGCATCGCGGCCGACGAGGTCGAAATGAACTTCCAGCCCAACGACCCGTTCGCCGATCGCGCCCGGCTGGGCCCCCTGGCGTCTGTGGCCCAGGTCGAACGGGTGACGGGCTATGTCCGGACGGGCATCGACGAGGGGGCGAAGCTGGTCACCGGCGGCGCCGACCGCCCCGAGGGTTTCGGTACCGGCTTCTACGTCACGCCGACGGTCTTCTCCGAGGTCACCTCGGACATGACCATCGCCCGGGAGGAGATCTTCGGGCCCGTCCTGTCGATCCTGGCCTACGACGACGACGAGGACGCCGTGCGGATCGCCAACGACACCAGCTTCGGGTTGGCCGCCGCCGTGTGGTCAGCCGACCCCGAGCGGGCCGAACGGGTCGCCCGCCGGCTCCGGGCCGGCCAGGTCGAGGTCAACGGCGGCGCCTTCAACCCCAATGCCCCCTTCGGTGGCTACAAGCAGTCGGGCATCGGCCGCGAGTACGGCCGCCACGGCTTCGAGGAGTTCCTCGAGACCAAGGCGATGCAGCGCTGAGCGCTGATTCCAGCGGGTTCGTCGCGTCCCACTAAGGTCGCTCAAGCCCCGTTTCAGCCCGCCCCGAGGAGCTTGGTCGCATGAAGGATCCCGTCCGCGTCGCCGTCACCGGGGCCGCTGGCCAGATCGGCTACAGCCTCCTGTTCCGGGTCGCCAGCGGGGCCATGCTCGGTGGCGACCAGCCCGTCGTCCTCCAACTGCTCGAGATCACGCCGGCGCTCGACGCGTTGCGGGGCGTGTGCATGGAACTCGAGGACTGCTCCTTCGGGACCCTGGCCGGCATCGTCCAGACCGACGATGCCGAGGTCGCCTTCGGTGACGCCGACTACGCCCTGCTGGTCGGGGCGATGCCCCGCAAGCAGGGCATGGAACGTTCCGACCTCCTCTCGGCCAACGGCGGCATCTTCAAGCCCCAGGGCCAGGCGCTGTCCGCCGTCGCCTCCCGCCAGGTCAAGGTGCTGGTGGTGGGCAACCCGGCCAACACCAACTGTCTCATCGCCCAGCAGAACGCTCCTGGGCTCGAGCCCGGGCAGTTCACGGCCATGACCCGCCTCGACCACAACCGGGCGCTGGCCCAGCTGGCGGACAAGGCCGGCTCCCATCCCAGCGACATCGTCAAGATGACGATCTGGGGCAACCACTCGGCGACCCAGTACCCCGACATCTTCCATGCCGAGGTCGCCGGCAAGCCGGCAGCCGAAGTGGTCGACGACCTGGCCTGGCTGGAGAACGACTTCATCCCCACCGTGCAGCAGCGGGGCGCGGCCGTCATCAAGGCCCGGGGCCTGTCCTCGGCCGCCTCGGCCGCCAACGCCGCCATCGATCACGTGCGCACGTGGGTCTCGGGTACGCCCCAGGGTGACTGGACGTCGATGGCCATCGTCAGCGACGGCAGCTACGGCGCTCCCGAAGGGCTCATCACGTCGTTCCCGGTGACGTGCCGCGACGGCCGGTACTCGATCGTGCCCGACCTCGAGCTGAACGATTTCAGCCGCTCCCGCATCGACCGCACCTGGGCCGAGCTGGCCGACGAGCGCGCCGCGGTCGTCGAGCTCGGCCTCATCGCCCCCTGACGGGCCCTCCTACTTGAGGAACTTGGACGTCGTGTTGTCGGCGAGGACCTTCCCCGCCGTCTGGCACGCCGGGCAGTAGGCCACGGTGTAGGACCGGTACTCGACCGAGCGCACCGCCTCGCCGCACACGGTGCAGGGCTGGCCGACCCGGTGGTGCACAACGCCCGGTCGATCGGCCGACGACGACATGTCGTTGCGGCCCCGTTCGTAGGCGAGCGACTCGTTGGTGCAGGCCCGGACCGCTTCGGCCAGCGCCTCGACGTCGTCGTCGGTGAGCTTGGCGGTGTTGGCGAACGGCGAGAGCCGGGCGCGGTGACAGACCTCGTTGGCCAGCCGCCGCCCGAGGCCGGCGAGGATGTGCTGGTCGCGCAGGAACCCGTGCAGGCGCATGGGATGGGCTCGCAGCAGCTCTCGCAGCGTGGACGTGTCGACGGTGTCGGCGTCGGGGCCGAGGCCGAGCAGCGGGACCTGGGCTTCGGGGTCGCCGGCGACCGCCCACACGCCGGCCCTCCGTTCGGTGCCCGCCTCGGTGAGCAACAGGGCGCGCCCGTCCTCGAAGCGCCACCGGGCCTGGCCGCCCCGGGGCTTGGCCGGCTGCTTGTCCACCGGCTCCTCCTTCAGGCGCCCCCCCTGCATGAGGTGTACGACAAAGGTGAGCGTGCCGAAATCGAACAGCAGGTGCTTGCCCCGGCGCCCGACGAACACGAGGCCGTGCCCGTAGGCGTCGTCGGGAGGCGGCCGCGCCGTCTTGAGGGCGGTGAACGCCAGCGGCGAGAACCGGGCCAGCGCCACCCCCTGGTAGCGCTCGTCGAGCCGCTCGGCGTGGGCCTGGATCTCGGGTAGTTCGGGCATCCCGCCACGAACGTTAGGGGTTGCTCGTGAACCTCGATCACCAACTTGTGCAGGTCGGGCCGGTCCAGGGGCCGGCGGGACCGGATCGAGGTATCAATACTGGGTCTCGGCCCTGACCGCTCCGAAGACGTCGTCGAGCCCGGCCAAGGCGTCGCTGTGGGTGACCAGCATCGCCAGCTCGCCGCGGACGCGGATCAAGCCGAGCATGAACGCGCCCTGGGCTGACATCTGGCCTCGGGCGATCGACACTGCGGTGCCGTAGTCCTGTTCGAAGGTGACCGTCGGCGCGTCGGCCGCGCCGGGCCTGACCTCGACCACACCGTCGTCGATCGACACGTGGTACTCGGCGTCGCCGCCGGGGGCATCGGTGACGAGTTGCTGTACGCACAGCGTCACGCCCCTGGTCGACTCGGCCAGATCGGTGCTGGCGTCGGCCGCCCCCTGGAGGGCGGCCAACCATTCGTCGGAGAGGTAGCGGGTCACGTGGCCCGGGCCCGGTCCGGCCTCCTAGTTCCGGAGCTGGCCGATGAGGCGCAGCATCTCGAGATAGAGCCAGACGATGGTCACGGTGAGGGCCAGGGCACCGAACCACTCGAACGAGCGAGGGGCGCCGGCCTGGGCGCTCTTGTCGATCATGTCGAAGTCGAGGGCCAGGTTGAACGCGGCCACCGCGGCGATGACCAGCGAGATGACGATCCCCAGCACCGAGCCGTCCCGGAAGAACGTGGGCGTCGCGCCGAACAGCGAGAAGAGCAGCGAGATGCCATAGAACACACAGATGCCGAGGGTGGCCCCGATCACGGTCCGGCGGAGCCGGTCGGTGACCCGGATGATGCGCAGCCCGTAGAGCGCCAGCATCACCACGAACACACCGGCGGTGGCGCCGACTGCCTGCAGCACGATGCCGTTGTAGGTGGCGTCGTAGGCGTGCGAGATGGCGCCGACGACGATGCCCTCGAGGACGGCGTAGGCCGGGGCGGTGAAGCGGGCCAGGTGCGGCTTGAACGAGCTGAGGATGACCAGGCCGAAGCCGGCGAGCACGGGGAGGATCAGCCAGCCCGGGAAGCTGGTCACGCCGGTGGCGTCGGCATCGACCAGGCCCCAGCCGACGCCGGCGCTGACCAGGAGGACGGCGAACAGGGAGGCGGTCGCCCACGCCGTGCCCCGGACGGTCATGGCTCCGTCGCGGGCCCCCGAGTAAGGGGAGATGGGCCCATCGTTGATGGGCGGGTTCCACGGGTCGGCCGAGGTCGGGCTTGCCCAACCGGCGGACGATTCGGAGCGGGCGCGCTCGACCGACCTTTCGTTGAGGACAGGATTGGCCATGGCGGCAACGCTACCGCCGGCGCCCACGGTTCTGGCTTCGGCGCTGTGGTCGGCATCGTGGCGCCGTTCCGGCACCCGGTCGGCGCGCCGGGCCAACCCACCGATGCGAGTGAGCATGCGCCGGCCGCAACGCCGCTAACGCGAGCGACGGAGCGCCAGCGCAGGAGCGGCCACGGGCGGCCTGCGTGGCCGGGGAACGCCGCTTGCACAGCCTCCATGCCACTATCGGGCCGTGAGCGGGTGTCGCCGGCCAGGCCCGGACGAGGAGCGACCGCACCCGCCGGGCGGGGCGGCGGACTGGCAGGAGTCGTGGTGGTTCGACTTCTTCGCCGCCGACGGCACCCTCGGCGGCTGGCTCGAGCTCGCCCTCCATCCCGGCCGACGGCGGGCGTGGTACCACGCCGTGCTGATCGGCCCGGGCCGGCGCCCGCTGGCCATCGCCGGTTCCGAGGCGCCGCTGCCCCGAGGCCCCGATCTCGAGGTGCGGGCCCCGGGGTTGTGGGCCGAGCACGGCTGCCGGACCGCGTTCGAGCACTGGCAGGTGGCCAACGAGGCCTTTGCCGTTGCGGTCGAGGGCTCGCTCGACCTCCTCGCCGCCGAACCCCGGGGCGACCTCGTGCCGTTGGCCTTCGACCTGGAATGGGAGGCCGACGGCCTCGCCGTCTCCCGGGAGCCGGTCGGCCTCGACGGCGACGCCTATGACCTTCCCTGTCGGGTCCACGGCGAGGTCGCCGTCGGGGCCGAGCGGATCGACCTCGACGGGTTCGGCGGCCGGGGCCACGGCTGGGGGAGCCGGTCCACGGCTCCCGGTGAGCTCGCACTGGCGGGCCGGCTCGACGACGGCCTCACGTTCCTCGTGCTGCGGGCCGGCGAAGCCGGTCGGGGATGGGTGCAACCCCCTGGGCGCGCCTGCCTACCCGTCACCTCGGTGGCCGACGTCACCACCGCCGGTGGTCCCGACGGGCTCCCGGGACCGGGGGCGGTCGTCGTCGGCGACCTGGCTCTCGGGTTCGAGCCGCTGGCCGTCGGCGCCGGGCTCCTGGGTACCCCCGGTCCCGCCCAGGGCCACGGCCAGGTACGGGCCCTGTGCCGGTTCCTCGACGGTGCCGGCGGCGAAGGCATCGGCTGGGCCGCGTGGGGCCGGCGCTGAGGAGTCGGGCCCCCCGCCTGAATCGGCGACGGGCGGGGACGGGGCCTGCGGGGGCCCGTGACCTCGGCGGTAGGTTCGGGTTCGTGACTGACCCCGCTGCAATCCGCGCTTGCGTCGACCGCTACCGTGACACCTTTACCGCCGGCGACCGTGAAGGTTGGCTCGACACCTTCGCCCCGACGGCCTGGACCGAGGACCCCGTCGGTAGCCCCCGGCGTGCCAGCCGTGAGGAGATCGAGGCCTTCTGGGACGCGGCCTACGCCCAGGCCGACTCCTTCGAGCTGCGGGAGGTCGGACTGATCATCTGTGGCCGGGAGGCGGCCTTCGTGATCGACCTACGGGCGACGGCCGGTGGCGCGACCAGCCATACGTTGGTCACCGACTGCATGACCTTCGACGACGAAGGCAAACTCACCAGCGTCCGGGCCTTCATCAACCCCGACGACATGAGGCCGGTCGACTGAGCCCCCTGGTCCGCGGAGACTCGTGCCGGCGGCGTGGCCCGCCGCCGGCAACGTTGCTCAGGACGGTCCCCGGCCTCAGGCGCCGGCGGCCGAGGCGGCCGAAGAGAGGGACGGGCCGGCGTCGAGGGCCTGGGTCTTGCGCTTCGAGAAGGCGATGGCGCCGATGAGGATGAGCAGCGCGATGCCGGCCACGACGTAGCGGGCGTTGTTGTCCTGAAGGCTGATGACCGCGGGCAGGACCAGCAGCGAGACCAGGTTCATGACCTTGATCAGTGGGTTGAGGGCAGGGCCGGCCGTGTCCTTGAAAGGGTCGCCGACGGTGTCGCCGATGACGGCCGCCTTGTGGGACTCGGACCTCTTGCCCCCCTCGTTGCCGTCCTCGATGTACTTCTTGGCGTTGTCCCAGGCGCCACCCGAGTTCGACAGGAAGTTGGCCATCAGCTGGCCGGTGAGGATGACCGCGGCGAGGAAGGCACCCAGGGCCAGGTAGTTGATGCCGAACCCGATGATGACCGGCGTGAGTACCGCCAGCAGGGCCGGTGTGGCCAGCTCCCGCAGCGACGCCGCCGTGCAGATGTCGATGACGGGGCCGTACTCGGGCAGCTTCTCGCCGCTCATGATCTTGCCGTCGGCGAACTGGCGCCGGACTTCCTGCACCACCACGCCGGCGGTGCGCCCGACGGCGCGGATGGCGAGCGCCGAGAACAGGAACGGGACCGCCCCGCCGATGAGCAGGCCGATGAAGATCTTGGGGTCGGCCACGTTGATCTGGGTGGCGGCGTCGCGGAACAGCGCGGTCCCCGACAGCAGCACGTCGTCGGCGTCGCGGAGGTCGAGCTCGGAGCCGATCGTCTCGATGAAGCTGGCGAACAGGGCGACCGCGGCGATGACGGCGGAGCCGATGGCGAAGCCCTTGGTCACGGCCTTGGTGGTGTTGCCCACGGCGTCGAGGCTCACCATGATCTTCTGGGGCTCGCCGTCGAACTCGCCCGACATCTCGGCGATGCCGGCGGCGTTGTCGGAGACGGGCCCGAAGGTGTCCTCGGACACCACCACGCCGGTGGTGGCCAGCATGCCCATACCGGTGAGGGCGACCAGGTAGAGCGCGAACTGCAGGTTGCCGGCGCCCAGGCCGATGGCGGCACCGAGGGCGATGGCGATGAGCACGATGGCGTAGACCGAGGACTCGAGGCCCGAGCTGATGCCGGAGAGCACGGTCGTGGCCGGTCCGGTGCGGGTCGCCTCGGCGATCTCGCGGACCGGCGTGGTCTCGGTCGACGTGAAGTACTCCGTCAGGCGGGACAAGGCCTGGGCCAGGACGAGGCCGATGACCACCGCCGCGAACACCCGCCAGCCGACGTTGGAGATGGTGCCGGGATCGTTGCCGACGTAGCCGAGGGCCACGCCGAGGGTGCCGATCACGCTGAGGACGCCGGCCACGAGAAAGCCGCGGTTGATGGGCTTGAGGGCGTTGGTCTCGCCCTCCTTGGCCTTCACCGCGAAGATGCCGACGATCGAAGCCAGCACACCGACCGCTCGGGCCACCAGGGGGAAGATGAGGCCCAGTGACCACTTGCGGGGGTCGTCGGGGTAGATCGAACGGAAGGCGGCGACACCCAGGATGATCGACGCCACCAGGGTGACCTCGTAACTCTCGAAGAGGTCGGCGGCCATGCCGGCGCAGTCGCCGACGTTGTCGCCCACGTTGTCGGCGATCGTGGCCGGGTTGCGGGGGTCGTCTTCGGGGATGCCGGCCTCGACCTTGCCCACGAGGTCGGCGCCCACGTCAGCCGCCTTGGTGAAGATGCCGCCGCCGACCCTCAGGAACAGGGCGAGCAGCGAGCCCCCGAAGCCGAACCCGACCAGGATGGCCGAGGCCGTGTTCTGGAAGGCCATGATGATCAAGGTGGCGCCGAGCAGGCCGAGCCCGACCGTGAACATCCCGGCGACACCGCCGGTGCGGAAGGCGACCTGGAGGGCGTCGGGGAGCGAGTTACGGCGAGCGGCGGCAGCCGTGCGGACGTTGCCCTGAGTGGCCAGCGTCATGCCGATGTAGCCGGTGAGACCGGAGAGCACGCAGCCGGCGATGAAGGCGATGGTGCGAGCCAGGCCGGAGACGCCGAAGCTCAGGGCCTCGCTGCCGTCGCCGGGCTTGATCACCGCGGTGGACGTGAGGAAGACGACCACCGCCAACGGCACCAGGATCACGGCGATGGTCTTGAACTGGCGTTTGAGGTAGGCCAGGGCACCCTCTTGGATGGCCTTGGCGATCTCGATCATCTTCGGCGTGCCCTGCTCGGCGGCGAGCACACCCCGCATCAGGTAGAAGCCGACGGCGATGGCCAGCAGGGCACAGAGCACCGAGAACCCGAGCCAGAACCACTCGGCGCCTCCTAGCTCGAACTCCTGGTAGCCGCCTTCCGCGGCGAGTACGTGCAGCATGATCTCCCGATACCCCCAGGGTTTCGCACCAGCAAATCTGCCCTTTTGCTAGTACGAACCTTGCGCCGAGAGCAACTTGCCACTGGGCCCCGGCCGAGCACGGGCTACTTCCGAGCCGCGTAGCGGCGGTTCTTGAACTTGGCCCGGATGTAGTCGCGGTTCATCAGGGCGATGTAGTCGATGGAAATCGACTTGGGGCAGGCCGCCTCGCACTCGCCGTGGTTGGTGCAGGAGCCGAAGAACTCCTCCATGGTGTCGACCATCGCCTCGACCCGGGGATAGCGCTCGGCCTGGCCCTGGGGCAACAGGTTGAGATGGGAGACCTTGGCCGCAGTGAACAGCTGGGCGGCGCTGTTGGGGCAGGCGGCGACGCAGGCGCCACAGCCGATGCAGGCCGCGGCGTCGAAGGCGGCGTCGGCCACCTCCTTGGGGACCGGGGTGAGGTTGGCCTCGGGGGCGGCGCCGGTCGACACCGTGATGTACCCGCCCGACTCGATGATGCGGTCGAGGGCGGAACGGTTGACGACGAGGTCCTTGACCACCGGGAAGGCCGCCGCCCGCCACGGTTCGACGTCGATGATGGCGCCGTCGCGAAAGTGGCGCATGTGGAGCTGGCAGGCGGCGGTGCCGCGCTGGGGGCCGTGGGCCTGGCCGTTGATCATCATCCCGCACGACCCACAGATCCCCTCACGGCAGTCGTGCTCGAAGGCGATCGGCTCGTCGCCCCGGTCGACCAGCCGGTCGTTGAGGATGTCGAGCATCTCCAGGAACGACATGTCCGGGCTGATGTCGGAGACGTGGTAGTTGACCATGCGCCCGGCCGTGTCGGGGCCTTCCTGGCGCCACACGCAGAGGGTGACCGAGATCGTGTTGGGCATTGGGGGCGTCTGCCTACTTGTAGGAGCGTTGGGCGAGGTGGACGTAGTCGAAGGCCAGCGGTTCCTTGTGGAGCACGGGCGAGTCACCGCCGGCCCATTCCCACGCCGCCACATAGGCGAACCGCTCGTCGTCGCGCCGAGCCTCGCCGTCATCGGTCTGGTGCTCGACCCGGAAATGCCCGCCGCAGGACTCCTCGCGGTGCAGGGCGTCGCGCACCATGAGCTCGGCCAGCTCGAAGAAGTCGGCCACTCGGCCGGCCTTCTCGAGGGACTGGTTGAGGGTGTCCCCCGTACCCAGGATGCGCAGGTCGCGGTAGAACTCCTGGCGTAGGGCCGGGATCTCGCCCAGTGCCTTGTCGAGGCTCGCCTGCGAGCGGGCCATGCCGCAGTTGTCCCACATGATCCGTCCCAGCTCCCGGTGGAAGTAGTCGACGGAGTGGCTGCCCTTGATCGACAGGAGGCGTTGGGTGCGCTCGGTGACCTCGGACTCGGCCGCCGCGAAGGCGGGATGGTCGACCGGCACCGGCTGCTGCCCCAACATCTCGGCGAGATAGTTGGGCACCGTGTAGGGCAGCACGAAGTAGCCGTCCGACAGCCCCTGCATCAGCGCCGAGGCGCCCAGACGGTTGGCACCGTGGTCGGAGAAGTTGGCCTCGCCGGCGACGAAGCACCCCGGGATCGTCGACTGCAGCTCGTAGTCGACCCACAGCCCGCCCATCGTGTAGTGCACGGCCGGGTAAATGCGCATGGGAGCGTCGTAGGGGTTCTCGTCGGTGATGCGCTCGTACATCTCGAACAAGTTGCCGTAGCGCTCCCCGATGACGTTGGCGCCGACCCGCTCGATGGAGTCGCCGAAATCGAGGTAGACGCCGTTCTTCAGCGATCCGACTCCCCGGCCGGCGTCGACCTCGGCCTTGATCGCCCGTGACGCCACGTCACGGGGTACGAGGTTGCCGAACGCCGGGTACCGGCGCTCGAGGAAGTAGTCGCGCTCCTCGGGAGGGACCTGGCTCGGGTGGCGGGGGTCGTCGAACTCGGTCGGCACCCACACCCGGCCGTCGTTGCGCAACGACTCGGACATGAGCGTGAGCTTCGACTGGAAGTCGTCGCTGGCCGGGATGCAGGTGGGGTGGATCTGGGTGAAGCAGGGATTGCCGAAGTAGGCGCCTTTGCGGTGCGCCCGCCAGATGGCGGTGGTGTTGCACGCCTTGGCGTTGGTCGACAGGTAGAAGACGTTGCCGTACCCGCCGGTGGCCAGGACCACGGCGTGGGCGTTGTAGCTGCGGATCTCGCCGGTGTGCAGGTGGCGGGCGACGATGCCGCAGGCCCGCCCCTCGTGCAGCACCAGGTCGAGCATCTCGGCCCGGGGGTACAGCGTGACCGAGCCCTGGCCGATCTGGCGGGCCAGGGCCGAGTAGGCGCCGAGCAGCAGCTGCTGGCCGGTCTGGCCCCGGGCGTAGAAGGTGCGCGACACCTGGGCGCCGCCGAAGCTGCGGTTGTCGAGCCGGCCGCCGTACTCCCGGGCGAAGGGGACGCCCTGGGCCACGCACTGGTCGATGATGTCGAGCGACACCTGCGCCAGGCGGTAGACGTTGGACTCGCGGGCGCGGAAGTCCCCTCCCTTCACGGTGTCGTAGAACAGCCGGAAGACCGAGTCGCCGTCGCCCTTGTAGTTCTTGGCCGCGTTGATGCCGCCCTGGGCGGCGATCGAATGGGCTCGCCGGGGCGAGTCGTGGAACGTGAACGCGTGGACCTCGTAGCCGAGCTCGCCGAGGGTGGCGGCGGCGGCGGCGCCGGCCAGGCCGGTACCGACGACGATGACCTTGAACCGTCGCCGGTTGTGCGGTGCCACCAAGCGCATGTCGAACTTGTGCTGGTCCCAGTGCTGTTGGACCGGCCCGGCGGGCACCTTGGCGTCGAGCTTGGGGTCAGCGCCGGGCCCGGCCTCGTCGCGGTCCACCTCGGTCACGGCTTCGGTCATCTGCGGCGCTCCTTGCGCTGATGACCGGCCGGCCGAGCGACCGCCAGGGAGCCGGACGGCGATGGGGTACGGGGGCGCAGCCCCCGAGCGAAGACGCTCATCGATCGTCTTCTTCAGCTTCTGCCGCCACGATGGCTGCCGCCTTCTGGCACGGCACCCCGTTGTTGTTGGTCTCCTGGCAGACCTTGACCCGCTCGGCGTAGTCGAAGTCGATGATGCGGACCTGCACCGCGGCCGGGAACCCGAGGTTCGCCCCGGCCACGCCGAGGGCGAAGAGGCGGGCCACCCACACCCGCCAACGGTTGAAGCGGGGCCGGTTCCACCCGAGCGTCTGTAGGAACGAGTAGGCCCCGTGGAACATGTGGATGCCGAGGGCCATGTTGGCCGTCTGGTACAGCCCGGCGATGGCCGGCCGCCGGAAGCTGTTCACCATGTTGTTGAAGGGGTCGCCCCGAACGAAGGAGCCGTTGGCCGTCCCCCACGTCAGGTCAGCCAGGTGGAACACCAGGTAGAGGATCACGATGATGCCCGTGTACCGCATCGTCCGCGATGCCCAGTTGGCCGCCACCATGTCGCGCTGGCTGACGTAGCGCTGGGGCCGGGCCCGGTGGTTCATCTTGGTGAGCTGGTACGCCGACATCATGTGGAGGGCGAAGGCGATCATCAGCAGGCCGCGGATGCCCCACAGGATCCACGTGCGGGGCGCGAACGGGACCAGCAGGTTGCGCAGCCACTCGCCGTAGTGATTGAGGTCGTCGGCGCCGAGGAGGGCCTTGGCGTTGCCGAGCATGTGGAACAGCACGAACAGCAGCAGGAACAGCCCGCTGATGGCCATGACCCACTTCTTGCCGACGGCCGAGCGGTAGAACTCGACCGCGTACCACCGGCTGTGGCGGACCGGACCGTTCACGACCGGGGTCGGCGCGCTGCTCAAGTCCAGTTGCGTCGCGCTCACCGCACGAAACTACCGCCAGGGCCAGCATCGTTAGAAAATCGACACATACCAGTTGCGGATGGGACGTAGCGCTCGGACAGATGACCGCTCGGTCACCGTTCGTGCACCGGGGCACGAGCGATCGACGGGCCGGCCGTAGCGCTCTCAGCGGGTGCCGATGTCGCCCTGGAGCGTGCCTTCGATCTCGAACCCGCCGTCGACCGGCGTGACGCGGATCGAGTACGGGCCGTCGGGCAGGTTCACGCCGGCGAAGGGGGCTTCGGTCCCGTCGGGCTGCTCGACTACCAGCTCGCCTTCGAAGGCGGCGTTGCCGACGCCGTCGAAGCGGTCCGGGGTCTCGTTCAGCACGGTGTTGGCGCCGCCCCGGAAGGTCACGGTCGGGTTGGCGCCGGTCTCGAAGGTCACCTGGTCGACGGCCTCGTTGGTGGCGGTGCCGTCGCCGATGGCGACCGGGGTGTTGAGCGTGTAGGTGCCGGCGATGAACGCCACCGGGTCGAGGTTGAAGAACCCGAGCACGGTGGCGTCGGCGCTGATGTCGATGACGACCTGGTTGGCGAGGAGCTTTCCGCCGTCGCCCTCGAGCTGGAAGGGCACACCGGCGTCCCACTCGATCGACACCGGGCTCTCGTCGATGGTGACGCCGGTGATGGTGGCGCCGGAGCCGCCGCCGCGCTCGGGTGTGGTGATGGCGAGCGGCGTCGCCAGAGGCGGCAGGCCGGCCACGCCCTCGAGATGGATGGCGGTGGCCATGCCCCGGACGATCACCTGGTTCCGGCCCGGCAGCACGTCGGGGCCGAGGCCGGGGTTGTCGCTACCGCCGGCGGCGCTCCCGGTCCTCGCGGTGTCGTCCTGCCACTTGCGGTAGCCGATGGTCGTCACCGCCGCCGCCACGATCAACGCCGCCAGCAGCCCCACCAGGTACTGGGCCACCTCCGCCGGCTCGAGGCCGGCCACCAGCCGGCGGGCGTTGCCGGCTACCGCGGGCCCGTGGTCCTCGGTGGAGGCGGCGGCGTCGCCGGCGGGCCGGCTCATAGGTCCCGCAACCCCATCTGGTACTGGCGACGACCCGGTTGGTACCGGCGACGACCCGGTGGTCGTCGCCCAGGTTGCAACCGATGAGCCGAAAGCGCGTTGCCACTGGATTCGCTCGCAAGCTCGCTCATCGGCCCAGATGTTGGCTGCTACCGGCGGCAAGGGGAAAGCGGCGGTGGCCACCGGTAGCTTGGCGGCCATGTCCCGCCCCGCCACTCTCGGCCAGCTGCGCGAGTCGGGCTGGGCATCGGTGCCGGTCAAAGAAGAGGTGCGCGGCAACGCCCTCGCCCGCATCCGGGACGGCCAGGCGCTGTTCCCCGGAGTCCTCGGCTACGACGACACCGTCCTGCCCCAGCTCGAGAACGCGCTGCTCGCCGGCCACGACGTGATCTTCCTGGGCGAGCGGGGCCAGGCCAAGACGCGAATGATCCGCTCGATGGTCGAGCTGCTCGACGAGATGCTGCCGGTGGTGGCCGGTTCGGAGATCCACGACGACCCGTACCACCCCGTCTCCCGTCACGCCCGCGACCTCATCCGCGAGCACGGGGACGACACCCCAGTCGAATGGATCGGGCGCGACAGCCGCTTCGGCGAGAAGCTGGCCACCCCCGACACCTCGATCGCCGACCTCATCGGCGAGGTCGACCCCATCAAGGTGGCCGAGGGCCGATACCTGTCCGACGAGCTGACCCTGCACTACGGCCTGGTGCCCCGCACCAACCGCGGCATCTTCGCCATCAACGAGCTCCCCGACCTGGCCGAGCGGATCCAGGTCGGCCTGCTCAACGTGCTCGAGGAACGCGACGTGCAGGTCCGTGGGTACAAGGTGCGCCTACCCCTCGACCTGCTGTTGGTGGCGTCGGCCAACCCCGAGGACTACACCAACCGGGGGCGGATCATCACCCCGCTCAAGGACCGCTTCGGCGCCCAGATCCGGACCCATTACCCCCTCGAGGTGGCGACCGAGATGGAGATCGCGGCCCAGGAGGCCCGCCCGCTCAGCGCCCCGGGCCTACGGGTGAGCATCCCCGGTTTCATGACCGAGGTGGTGGCCACGATCTCGCACCTGGCCCGCCAGAACCCTCATGTCAACCAGCGTTCGGGGGTGTCGGTGCGGCTCACGGTGTCCAACACCGAGACGCTGGTGGCCAACGCCACCCGGCGGGCCGTACGCCAAGGCGAGATCGACGTCGTGCCCCGGGTGAGCGACCTCGAGGCGCTGGTGGCATCGACGGCGGGCAAGATCGAGATCGAGGCGCTCGAAGAGGGCCGCGACGAACAGGTCATCGAGCACCTCCTGCGGGCCGCCGTCCTGACCGTGTTCCGGGCGCGGGTCGGCGCCGAGACCGTCCGGGACGTGGTGGCCGCCTTCGACGGCGGCGTCGTGGTCCACACCGGCGACGACGTGGCCGCGGCCGACGAGGCCCGCCTCGTCGCCGAGGTGCCCGCCCTGCGCGCACCGGTGGCCGCGCTCACCGGTGGCGACGAGACCCCCGCGGCGGTGGCCAGCGCGGTCGAGATGATCCTCGAAGGCCTTCACCTGTCGAAGCGCCTGAACAAGGACTCCGTCGGCGCCCGGGCCACCTACCGCGCTCGGTAGATCGTCGCTGGTCGGTGACAGCAGGCTTGCTCTGCGCCTCGCGGCACACCAGTCCGCTCGCGGGACGCGATCAGCGGTCGGGCCACATCTCGGTGGCCAGCCGCGGGTTGCGGTCACGGTCGAAGAGGCCCCAGTGGGGGGCGAAGCCCTCGTGCCACTCGTAGCCGTCGATGGCGGTGCGCCACCAGAACGACCGCACATCGAGGCCGTCGAGCGAGACCGCTTCGGCCACCTGGTCGAGGGACGAGCGCAGCCGGTCGGCGCGCTCGTCCTCTTCGTCGGTGCCCACCCCGCACGCCGCCACCACCAGGGCGACGCCGTCGTCCTCCAGCCGTTCGGTGACCGAGCGAAGGGCGACCCGTAGCGTCCCGTCGTCGACGGCGGCGTGGGTGATGCCGATGGCGTCGAACACCTCGGCCTCGGCCCGCAACTCGTCGCCGGAGGGGAGCAGGGCCGAGCCGTGGGCGCTCACCACCGGCGCCGTCCCCCGCAGCACTGCGGCCGCCTCCAGCGTGGCCCGCAGGAGCGCGGCCCGGCCGGTGTAGAAGTCGTCCTCGTCCCGGCGGCCCGGGGGGATCAGGCCTTCCCCGTAGGCGGCCAGGGCGTAGGTCAACGGTTCCTGGACCGGGACCCAGCCCCGGACCAGGTCGCCGAAGCTCTCCGCCACCCAGTCGACATGGGCGGGCCACACCAGGCGGGCCATCTTCTCGTCGAGGAACCCCCGCTCGTCCTGGCTGAACCATCCGGGGAGGGAGAGGTGATGGAGGCAGGCCCAAGGCTCGACCCCGACGGCCCGCGCCGCTCGGAGCACGTCGCGGTAGTGCTCGACCGCGGCGAGGTCGTGGCGTCCCGGTCGGGGCTCCAGGCGCGCCCACTCCAGCGTGAGCCGGTGCGCCCGGATGCCGTGCTCGGCCATGGCCACGAAGTCCTCGGCGTAACGGCCGCGGGCGCCGTTGCCCTCCTCGGACCGCGGCACCCGGCCAGAGACCTCCCACGAGTACCAATCCGATGCCGGCGCCGCACCCTCGGCGCCGACCGAGGAAGTGACGGTGCCGGCGAGGACGTGGTGCGGCCATGCCATCGGGCCAGCATGCCCGGCCCGCCGGGCTTCCCCTGTTCCTGAAGAGCGAGCGATGCGACCGCTTCGGTCCGAGGGCACGGCAGCCTCACCCCCCGGTGGCGATGGGTGCGGGGGACAGCCTCACAGGAAGGACTGGGCCGGTACCCTCGACCCATGGCCCGGCCCAGCAGAGCGCGGTTCCGGTTCTCCCGTTGGGACGGCTCGCAGACCGGGTTCGACCTCGACGCCGACGCCGTCTTCGCCGAGATCAACGACGACCTCCTCTATCACGGCGACCTCAACGCTGCCTTGCGCCGCCTCATGCAGTCGGGCCTGCGCGACCGCAACGGCGACCACGTCCAAGGCCTGCGCGAGCTCATGGAACAGCTGCGCCGCCGCCGGCGCGACGAGCTCGAGCGTTACGACCTCGGTGGGGTCTACGACGATATCGCCCAGGAGCTGCGCGACGTGGTCGAGCTCGAGCACCGGTCGGTGGACGCCCAGGCCGAGGCCGCCCGCACCTCGGGCGACGAACGCCGCCGCGAGCTGGCCGAGGCGTCGGCGGCCGAGCGCCACCTCCAGCTCGACATGCTCGCCCCCGACCTCGCCGGCATGGTGCGCGACCTCCAGCAGTACGACTTCACCTCCGCCGAGGCTCGGCAGCGCTTCGAGGTGCTGCTCGACCGGCTCCGCCAACAGCTGGCCCAGAGCTACTTCAAACAGATGAGCGATGGCCTGCAAGGTCTCGATCCGGCCCAGCTCCAGCGCATGAAGGACATGTTCGCCGAGCTCAACCAGATGCTGGCGCACCGCGACCAGGGCCAGGACACCCAGGGCGCCTTCGAGGGGTTCATGGACCGCTTCGGCGACATGTTCCCCGAAGGCCCCAGCACCCTCGACCAGCTGCTCGAGATCCTGGCCCAGCGCCTGGCGGCGATGCAGCGCATGTTGAACTCGATGACGCCCGAGCAGCGGGCGCAGCTGCAGGGCCTGGCCGAGGGGCTCCTGGCCGACATGGACCTGCGGTGGGAGCTCGACCAGCTGTCGGGCCACCTTCAGCAGCTGTTCCCGGAGATGGGGTGGGGGGACCGTTACGACTTCAGCGGCCAGGACCCTCTGTCGCTGGCCGAAGCGGCGGCGCTGATGGAGCGCCTCGGCGACATCGACCAGCTCGAGAACCTCATGCGGGGCGCCAGTGCGCCGGGGGCCTTGGCCGAGGTCGACATCGACCGGGCTCGGGACCTCTTGGGCGACGAGGCCGCCGACAGCCTCGAGCGCATGGCCCAGTTGGCCAAGATGCTGGAGGAAGCCGGTCTCATCGAGCACCGCGAGGGCCGCTACGAGCTGACGCCGCGAGGCATACGCAAGATCGGGTCCGACGCGCTGTCCGACTTGTTCCGCAAGCTCGACCGTGACCGCCTCGGCAACCACGTGATCGCCCGGGCCGGCCTCGGCCACGAACGGGCCTACGAGACCAAGCCCTACGAGTTCGGCGACCCGTTCAACCTCGACATCGAACGGACCGTGCGCAACGCCATCAGCCGCCAGGGCTCCGGGACACCGGTGCGGCTCCGGCCTGACGACTTCGAGATCGAGCGCACCGAGGTGCTGTCCCAGACGTCGACGGTGCTGATGCTCGACCTGTCGTTGTCGATGCCGATGCGGGACAACTTCCTCGCCGCCAAGAAGGTGGCCATGGCCCTGCACTCGCTCATCACGTCGCAGTTCCCCCGGGACTACCTCGGGATCGTGGGGTTCTCGTCGGTCGCCCGCGAGCTCAAGCCGCACAACCTGCCCGAGGTGTCGTGGGACTTCGTGTACGGCACCAACATGCAGCACGGTTTCCGGTTGAGCCGCCACCTGCTGGGGCGGCGGAGCGGGACCCGCCAGATCATCATGATCACCGACGGCGAGCCCACCGCCCACTTCGAACCGGGCATGGCCGAACCGTTCTTCTGCTATCCCCCGGTGCAGGAGACGGTCGACGCCACCATGCGGGAGGTGGCACGCTGCACCCGCGACGGCATCCGCATCAACACCTTCATGCTCGACGCCACCAGCTACCTCAAGGATTTCATCGAGAAGCTCTCGAAGCTGAACGGCGGCCGCGCCTTTTTCACCACCCCCGAGACCCTGGGCGACTACGTCCTGGTCGACTTCGTCGAGCACCGCACCAGCCGCCGGGGCTCGGGCCGAGCCTCCTAGATCTGCTCGGTCCCGAGGAGGCTTGACGTCGTGACAAGTTCCTGGACCGAGCAGATGCCGACCGAGCGACCGCCACGGAGCCGGGCGGCGATGGGGGCCGGGGGGCGCAGCCCCCCAGCCAATGGCCGAGCGTCTGTCGGCCGACGTCAGCGGGCTGACGCCAGGGGCCGGGTGAACCGAGGCCCGGCCCTCACCGGACGCCGGTGCAGGAGGCCTCGGGGGTGCAGTCGACGATCACCGGGCCGGCCCTCCCGACGTCGACGGTGCCGAGGCGGAGGATCGTCCCGGCCGGGATCAGGGTGACGCCTTCGGCGGTCGTGGTCCGGGGGGCGTCGGCCAGGGACTCGGCCGTGAGTTCGTATGCGCCCGGTGCCACGGCCTCGAAGCTGGCGGAACCGTCCTCGAACGCCGCCCGTAGCTCACCACCGGGGCCGTCGAGCGCCGCCGTCCATCCCGGACCGGCAGAGAAGCGCACCTCGACGAGTGCCCCCGTCATCGCCTCGGGCCCCAGGCCGTTGGCCGTCGGCGCGGTGGCGGCGGCCAGCGTGGACCGCGGGCCGGGGTCGGGCCCAGGCGCACCGGACGGGAACGGCGCCCTCGCCTCGACCCCGCCGCCGGAGCCCCCACAGCCGATGGCGACGACCAGCGCCACGGAGACGGTGACGACCGACGCTCGGTACCTGCCCGTGGCCTGACCCCCTCGTCGAGCGCCCGTGCGTGGCTCATTGTGCCCTCTGACGGAAGTCCCCCTTGCGCGCCGGGGCACCGGAAGGCAAGATCACAATGCTGTAACTACAAGTGTGGTATGGGCCCAGGACCACACGACCGACGGGGAAGGGGCGCCCCGAACCACGGCGTCATCCGGGCCGGCCCGGGTCGAGGAGGCCAACATGCGCATCACCATCGCCACAGTCGAAGACGAACCAGGCGCTCGCGGTTGGCAGGACCTGGCCAACTGTCTCGGGGTCGATCCCGACCTCTTCTTCCCGGAGCGGGGGGCGTCGACCCGAGAGGCCAAGGAGGTGTGCCGGGGCTGCGTCGTGCGTGAGGACTGCCTCGAACACGCCCTGGTCAACGGCGAGAAGTTCGGCATCTGGGGAGGCATGAGCGAGCGCGAGCGGCGCCGCATCCGGCGCCAGCGGGCCCTGTCGCGCCGCGCTGCCGGCGCCTGAGGCTGTTCCCCGCCGTCCCGAGCCGAGCTCAGCGGGCCGACCGGGCCAAGCGCCACTCGATCGTGCGTTCCTCGGCGAGGTCGAGTTCAGGCCAGCGCTGGCGGGGTGCCGTGTCGGCCACCCAGCGGGGCACCAGGCCCACGAGCTCGGCCCGGGCCACGGGGACGGCGGCGGCCACCGCGTCGTAGACATCGGCGGGCCCGACCACAGCAGGGTCGATGAGGTTGGTCGAGACCTGCACCCCGTCGCCGACGGACAGCCCCAAAGCCCGGACCGCTGGCCCCCGCAGTGATCTCGCCACCTGCCGGGCCCGCCCCAGCTCGCCGTCGGCGAGCCAGAGGTTGTAGGCCACCAGGGCCCCCCGGGCCCCGACGGCGCACCCACCGGCGCTCGGATGGGGCCGAGCAGGACCGGTGTCAGGGGCGAGAGCACCGAATGCCAACCGCCGCACCTCGGGCAGCGAGCGCTCCGGCCCGTAGAGGAAGCAGGGAAGGTCGAGTTCGGTGCCGGCGAAGCGGGCGAACCCGTCGCGGGCGACGACCGCCGCTTGCGCCGTCGAGCCGGAGAGAGCGATGAAGGGCACCACGTCGAGCACGCCGATGCGGGGATGGGCACCGCGGTGGGTGCGAAGGTCGAGGACGGCGACGGCCGTCGCGGCCACCGATCGGGCGGCGGCCTCGACGTGGGGGCCGGCCATCGTGAGCACCGCCCGGTTGTGCCCGGCGTCGCGATGCAAGTCGAGAAGGGCCGGCCCGGCGGCTCCGGCGATGGCGGTCAGCGCGGGGCCGTCGGAACCGCAGCTGACGTTGATCACGCACTCGAGCACCGGCCGGGACCTCCTTCGGGACCACCGTCCCCGAGGGCCGTCCGCAGGGCGGGGCACGGTAGTCTGGCCCGGTGAACCTCGGAGCGCCGGAACTCATCATCATCCTGCTGGTCGTGCTGTTGCTCTTCGGTGGGGCCAAGCTTCCCAAGCTGGCCCGATCGCTGGGCCAGGCCCAGAAGGAATTCAAGGACGGCATGGTGGAGACGAAGAAGAAGGGCGAAGACGAGACCGTCTGAGCCCAGCGCGAGTTCGATGCTGGGGCCGTCCCGAGGTCTTGACGCGCCCCTGTCCCGCTGACCTGCTTTCGTCTGCCGGCGTCCATCCGAGGTTCGCCCCATCAGACGTCGACCGCGGGACCTCCGCCCGGCATGAGTACTCAGGTCGGCTTCGCCGGTACTCGGCTCGAGTTCAGGCCGGCGAGGCCACCGGCGAGTTCGTCCGGTTGCGGCGCCGCTTCAAGATGCGCCGGCGTTCGCGCTCCGAGCAGCCGCCCCAGACACCGTGATCGATGCGGTTCTCGAGGGCGTACTCGAGGCAGGGCGCCTTGACCGGGCAGGTGGCGCAGATCCGGCGGGCGACATCGACACCGACACCGTCGCTGGGGAAGAACGTCGCCGGCGGGATCTCGCGACAGAGGCCCTTGTGCATCCAGTCAGTGTCCATGTGAGCTCCGTTCCTCGACGCATCTACGGTGCCGATTAGCTCGTCGGTCCATAGAGACGTTGAGTTGATGTTCGGCGTTCCGCTTTTCGTTACATTCGTCGGGCCACGGCCACGAGTACGGGACCATCGACTCGTCATGTCGGCCACAGGAGACATCAACGCGGGTAAGGCCAAGATCAAGGCCTCGGGCCGAGGCCGGCCGCGGGCGGATCTGCGGTGACGAAACGACCCGGTACGATCCCCGCCATGGCCATGGCCGAAGCGCGCACCGAGCACGAACCGCCCCGCGGCCACGTCCGGGTCGTCTACATGGGGCCGGTGGCCCCGCACTGGGACCTCCACGCTGACTTCGGCGACCGGACCCTCATCGAGGAGTTCCGCGCCCGGGTGCTGGCCCGCCTCGAGTTGCTGCCCCCGCACGATCCTCAGTTCCGGCGCAACCGTGAACGGGTGGTCCGTGACGCCGAGCGCGAGAACCTGATGCTGCAATGGGACCTGGGCGTCCCCGAAGACGACGCCGGGTGAGCCGGTCGTTGGCCGGCGGGCCTGCCCCCGTTCACCCGCCCGCACTACCTTCGTAGCGGTGCCCGGCGAGCCCGGATCAGTCGTCGTCGGCGAGAGCTTCGTCGAAGGCCGCATCTTAAACCGGGAGCTGTCGTGGCTCGATTTCGACGCCCGGGTGCTCGCCCTGGCCCGCAAGGAGTCGGTGCCGCTGCTCGAACGGGCGAAGTTCCTGGCCATCTTCAGCCAGAACCTGGACGAGTTCTTCCAGGTCCGGGTAGCGGGCCTGAAGGACCAAGTCGCCGCCGGTATCCAGGTGCCGACACCGGACGGGCGGACGCCGGCCCAGGCCCTGCTCGAGATCCGGGACCGGGTCGAGGTCCTGGTGGCCGAGGCCGAGGGCGCCTTTCGCGACGAAGTGGCCCCCGGTCTGGCCGAGAACGGGATCGTGTTCTCCTCGTACGCCGAGCTCGAGGACGACGACGTCAAGACCCTCGACGCCGTGTTCGAACAGCGGGTGTTCCCGGTGCTCACCCCGCTCGCCGTCGACCCTGGCCATCCCTTTCCCTACATCTCCCACCTTTCGCTGAACCTGGCTGTGATCGTGCGCGACCCGGTCACCCGCAGCCGCCGCTTCGCCCGGGTCAAGGTGCCGCCGCTGCTGCCTCGGTTCCTTGTCCTGCCCGACGGCGAGCGCTTCGTGCCCCTCGAGCAGGTCATCGCCGCCCACGTCGGCCAGCTCTTCTTGGGCATGGAGGTGCTCGAGAGCCACAGCTTCCGGGTCACCCGCAACGCCGACCTCACCCTCGAGGAGGAGGAAGCAGACGACCTGCTGGCGGCGGTCGAGTACGAGCTGCGCCGGCGCCGCTTCCGCCGGGCGGTGCGGCTCGAGCTCGAGACCGGCACCACCACGGAGGTGCGCGAGCTCCTGCAGCGTGAGCTCGACGTCGACGACGAGGACGTGTACCTGTGCGCCGGCCCGCTCGACCTCGGCGGCCTGTGGGCCGTGCACGCCCTCGACCGGCCTGACATCAAGGACCCCCCCTACGCACCGGTCACCCCCAAACCGTTGGTGCCGCCCTCTGACGCCGACGTGGCCGACCTCTTCGCCGTGCTGCGCCGGGCCGACGTGCTCGTGCACCACCCCTACGACAGCTTCGTCACCACCGTGGAGGAGTTCGTGCGGGCGGCCTCGGTCGATCCCCAGGTCCAGGCGATCAAACTCACCCTCTACCGCACTTCGGGCGACAGCCCGATCGTGCGATCGCTGATCCGGGCGGCCGAGCGGGGCAAGCAGGTGGCCGCTCTGGTGGAGCTCAAGGCCCGGGGGGACGAGCAGGCCAACATCGAATGGGCCCGGGCGCTGGAAGAGGCCGGTGTCCATGTGGTCTACGGGCTCGTCGGGCTGAAGACCCACTCCAAGACCGCCCTGGTCGTGCGCGACGAACCCGGTGGCATCCGCCGCTACGCCCACATCGGTACCGGCAACTACAACTCGAAGACGGCCGCCCTCTACGAGGACCTCGGCCTGTTGACCTCCGACGAGGAGCTCGGGGCCGACCTGACCCAGCTGTTCAACTACCTCACCGGCTACGGGCGCGACGTGCGCTACCGGAAGCTGCTGGTGGCCCCGCACTCGCTGCGGCCGGCGCTGCGCCGGCTGATCGACGGCGAGGCGGCGGCGGTCCGGGGCGGCGGGCCCGCCGCCGGGCGCATCCGGGCGAAGATGAACAGCCTCGTCGACCCCGACCTCATCGACGCCCTCTACGCCGCGTCCCAGGCCGGGGTCGAGATCGACCTGGTGGTGCGGGGGATGTGCTGTCTGCGGCCGGGCGTGCCCGGCCTGTCCGAGACGATCCGGGTGCGTTCCATCGTGGGCCGCTACCTCGAGCATTCCCGCGTCTACGAGTTCGCCAACGGCGCCGGCAAGGGGCGGGCGGCGGCCTACATCGGCTCGGCTGACTGGATGCCCCGCAACCTCGACCGTCGGGTCGAGGTGCTGACCCCGGTGGACGACGCCGAACTGCAGGGGCGGCTGCGCGAGGTGCTCGACGTGAGCCTGGCCGACGACGTGCTGGCCTGGTCGCTCGGCCCCGATGGCGAGTGGGCCAAGGTGCCGACGACGACCGGGGTCGAGAGCCAACTCGTGTTCCAGGAGCTGACAATGGCCCGGGGGTCGACGTCCTGAGCGTCGAACGGGAGGCGAAGCTCAGCGCCATCGCCGGTTTCGAGCTCCCCGACCTCGACGGGGTGCTGCCAGGGGTGACGGCCGGCGCCGCCGAGGTGAAGGTGCTCGACGCCGTCTACTACGACACCGACGACCTGCGCCTGGTGCGCGACGGCGTCAGCCTGCGCCACCGCAACGACCGGTGGACGACCAAATTGCCCGATCCTGGCGGCAACGGCGGTGGTGCGATGTTGGCCCGCGACGAGATCGACAGCTACGCCCCACCCGGCACCCCCCCTGACGAGCAGGTCCGCCTGGTGCGGTCCCGGGCGCGGGCCGAGGCCCTGGTGCCGGTCGTGCGCCTCGTCACCACCCGCCGTACCGTCGCCCTGCGGTCGGCTGCCGGGGAGCCGCTGGCCGAGGTGGCCGACGACCGGGTCGAGGTGCTCGACCGCGGCGGCTCGCCGGCGGGCTGGTTCCGGGAGATCGAAGTCGAACTGGCAGAAGGTGCCGACGCCGACCTCCTGCGCCCTGTCGTGGAACGGCTGAAGGCCGCCGGAGCGGCATCGGGCACACCCACGCCCAAGGTGGCTCGGGCGCTGGGGCCGCCGGCCCAGGCGCCGCCGGAGGTCGTAGCCGAGGGCTACGACCCGGCCCAACGCCCGCCGGCGGTGGACGTCGTGCGGGCCGCGGTCGCCGGTGCCGTCGAGCGGATCATCGTCCATGACCCGGTGATCCGCCTCGACACCGATCCCGAGGGTGTCCACAAGGCCCGGGTGGGCACCCGACAGTTGCGCTCCGACCTGCGGACCTTCGGTCCACTCGTCGGGCCCGATTGGTCGGGCCCGTTGCGGGGCGAGCTCAAGTGGTTGGCCGACAAATTGGGCCAGGTACGGGACGCCGACGTGCTCGGCGCCCGTCTGCGGGCCGCCGTCGAGGTCCTGGCCCCGCCCGACCAGGCGGCGGCCCAGTGGGTGATGGACCGTTGCGGCCGCGAACGGGCCCGGGCCCAGGGCGAACTGGTCGACGCGCTCGACACCGCCCGCTACCTCGCCCTGCTCGACGACCTGGTCGAAGGCGCCCGACAGCCCGAGGTCTGCCCCGACGCACGGCGGCCGGCGTCGCAGGTGGTGCCGGCGCTGGCCCGTCGGCCGTGGCGCAAGCTACGCCAGGAGGTGGCTGCGCTCGGCGAGGCCCCCGACGACGACGCCCTGCACCGGGTACGGATCAGGGCCAAGCGGGCGCGCTACGCGGTCGAGGCCGTCGCGCCCCTCGTCGGTCCCGAAGCGGTCCAGCTGGGCAAGGCCCTGGCCCAGGTCCAAGATGTGCTCGGTGACCGCCACGACGCGGTGGTGGCCGAGGAATGGTTGCGTCGAGCCGAGGGCGAGGCGTCGAGCCCGGCGGTGGTGCACGCCATCGGTGCCCTCGTCGAGACCGAACGCCGGGCCGGCACCGAGGCGCTCGAGAAGTGGCCGGCGGCGTGGTCGGTGGTCGATCACGGCGATCTCACCGGTTGGTTGCGATGAGGGTCGTCGGCCGCCGGCAGCTGCCGGCGGGATGAGCGCACCACGGTGGCCCGGGGGCGCGCGCTGCTCCGCAAGGTGCCCGATGGGTGGGCCCGGCGGCTGTTGCGCTCCGCCCGTCGACTGCTCGGCATGAGGACACCGACGGTCCGGGCCTCGGGTGGCATCGTGACCGGGCCCGGCGGCGAGCGGGTGCTGCTCGTGCACCGTCCCCGCTACGACGACTGGTCGTTCCCCAAGGGCAAACGGGAACACGGAGAGACCGACGAGCAGTGCGCCGTGCGGGAGGTCGAGGAGGAGACCGGGCTGCGGTGCCGGCTGGGCCGGGAGCTTCTGCCCACCCGCTACATCGACGGCAAGGGCCGCGACAAGCTGGTGCGGTACTGGCAGATGGCCGTGGTCGGCGAGACGCCGTGGCAGCCGGGCCACGAGGTCGACGAGCTGCGGTGGTGCCGGCCCGACGAGGCTGCCGCCCTGCTCAGCTACGAACGCGACGTCGAAGTGCTCCACACCTGGCAGGCCCCGGGCCGCCGGTGAACCCCCGGCCGGCGCCGTCTACCTGGCGACCGACCCCCAATGACCCGGCCGACTGGTTCCCGGCCGAGCAGCTCGACCGCGCCCGCCGCTACCAGCGGCCGCTGCGGAGGATGCGGGCGCTCCGTACCGCCGTCGCCACCGCAGTGGTGGCGGTGTTCGCCTTCGGCGGGGTCGGCGTGGCGGTGGTCGAGGCCAGCGGCGCCGACGGCTGGACCGAACGGCTGTTGGTCCTTGCCCTGGCCCTGCAGGTGGCGGCCCTGGCCTACGACGTGCCCCTCGACGCCTGGGTCGATCTCGTCCATGACCGCCGGTGGGGGGTGTCGACCCAGACCGGCCGGGGATTCGTCTCCGACCAGGCCCGCAGCTTCGTGCTCACCGCCGTCACCAACGTGGTGTTGCTGGTGCCGCTGTACGCGCTGGTCCGGGGCACCGGACTGTGGTGGCTGTGGGGTTGGGCGTTGGTGATGACCGTCGCCGTCGCGTTCGGCTATCTCCATCCGATCGTGATCGCACCGCTGTTCAACCGCTTCACCCCGCTGGCGCCGGGAGACCTGGCCGATCGGGTGGCGGCGGTGGCGAGCGCCGCCGGGGTCGACCTCGACGGGACGTTGGTGGCCGACGAGAGCCGCCGGTCGGCCCGTCACAACGCTTACGTGGCCGGGCTCGGTGCCACCCGTCGGATGGTGCTGTTCGACACGCTGCTGGCCGAGCCCCCGGGAGCCGTGGAGCAGGTCGTGGCCCACGAGATCGGCCACTGGCGCCGGCACCACGTTCGCGCTCAGGCGCTCGTCGCCGCCGCTGGGGGCCTGGCCGTGGCGGTTGGGCTCTACGCCGTCGAGCAGTGGGCCTGGTTGCTGGCCCGGGCCGACCTCGGTCCCGAGGCCGGGCTCGGGGACCCGGCCTCGCTGCCGTTGCTGTTGCTGGCGGCCCAGGTGGGCGCCGGGCTGGCCGGCGTCGCCAGCGCCTTCGTGTCCCGTGCCTTCGAGCGACAGGCCGACGAAGAGGCCCTGGTGCTGCTCGGTGACGCTGATGGCCTCGTCGATATGCACCGCCGGCTCCACGTGCAGAACCTGGCCGACCTCGACCCCGGGCCCCTGGCGTACCTGGGCCGGACCCACCCGCCGGCGGCGGAGCGGATGGCCTTCGCCCGGGCGTGGGCCGCCCACCGAGGTGCCGGGGCGCCGGGATCCGGGCAGGGCCTCCGGGCAAGAACGCTGCCGACCGGGCCGGTCGACGCCATTCACCCAGGGCCCTGCCCGGGGGACTGGCCCCACGCGACGAACTGACGGTGACGGCGGCGGCTGGGTCGAAGCCCGGCCGCCTCCTCATCGAGGACCCTAAGCAGACGGGGCTGTGCTCAACCAGTAGGTCAACGTGTGACCATCCCGTGGACAGTGCCGCCTCGTCTGTGGACAGAGCGGCCAGGCCGTTCATGCTCGGGGGCTGCGCCCCCGGGCCCCATCGTCGCCCGGCTCGCTAGCGCTCGCCCGGTCGACCGGTCACTGGCGGGCGGAGCGAGCGACGGTGGACCCATGACCGCGCCTGCTCGGGGGCTGCGCCCCCGGGCCCCATCGTCGCCCGGCTCGCTGGCGCTCGCCCGGTCGACCGGTCACTGGCGGGCGGAGCGAGCGATGGTGGACCAAGTGACCGTCCCGCCGGCCCGGTCCGCTTAGTCGACGCCGAGCCAGCCCCGTACCAGGCCGCGGAGATGCTCGACGCCGGTGCCCTTGGCCGAGCTGACCCAGGTCACCTCGGCCCGAGGGAGGCCGCATCCGGCGGCCATCTCGTTCCGGCGTCGATCCCGCCGCGCCGCCGGCACCTTGTCGTGCTTGGTGGCGATCACCGCGAAGGCCAGGTCGGCAGCCCGCAGCCAGTCCAGCATCGTCTCGTCGAGCTTGGTCGGTCCGATCTCGCCGTCGACCACGACCATGGTGGTGCGCAACTCCCGGCGGTCCCGGAGGTATCCCTCCATCATGTGCCGCCACGATTCTCGCTGGGCCGCCGGCACCGACGCGAAGCCGTAGCCGGGGCAGTCGACCACGGTGGCGTCGTCGAGGGCGAAGCAGTTGAGCAACCGTGTCCGCCCCGGGGTCTTGGACACCTGGGCCAGGCCCTTGCGGTTGCTGAGGGCGTTGAGGAGCGAGGACTTCCCCACGTTCGATCGCCCGACTACGGCCACCTCGGCGCGGGTCGGGGGCAGCTCACCGACCGCGGGGGCCGAGAGCACGAAACGAAGGGGCAGCGGCGGGTTGGACAGCTCCGCTACCAGGTGTCGTCGAAGCGACGCTTGCCCCGGACCGAACGCTTCAGCTCGCTGAAGTCCGGGTTCTCGGCCAGCGTCCGGACCGCGTCCCACATGCGGACGGCGTCGGCGCCGGTGGGCGCCTGGGAGATCACCGGGCCGAAGAAGCTGGGCCCGTCCGGGGGGAGGAAGCTGAGCACCGGGGTACCGATGAAACCACCGCAGCGGTCGAGGGCCTGATCGGTCTCTTCCCCGATGACGTCGTCGAACTCGTCCGAGTAGGCGGCCTCGGCCAACGCCGTCGGGTGGTCGAGTGCGGCCAGGACGCCGGCGATACCCGACCGGTCATCGAAGAGGGTGCTGTTGTCCTGGTTGTGGATGACACGGCCGTAGGCGGTGTAGAGCGGCAGCATCGCGGCCGGGCCGGACTCGGCCCGGACCGCGGCCGCCACCCGGAGCAGTTCGAGGCCCCGCTCGTGGATGCGCGCGTAGCCCTTGGGAAACTCACGCTCGTAGTCACGGCCGGCATTGAGCTTTCGGAGCGAGATGAACTTCCAGTCGACGCTGAGTGGGCGCTCATCGGCAACGTTGAGGACCCAACGCGACGTGATCCACGCCCACGGGCACACCGGGTCCCAGAAGAAGTCGAGGTCTGCCATCCCCGGGTACTACCTCCTGGGCCCCGTCGGTATTCCGTGCCAGTCGCGCTCCCCGGTCACGCAGGCCGTTGGGACCGTGCCTGCATCGGTGGGGGCTCCGACCGGGTAGTCCCGACGCCATGTGGCCACTGGTACGCGGCGCCTCCTTCGACGACCCGCTCGATCCCTACCGTGCCGTTGGTCGTGGCCGGCCCGACGGGCGGTGCTGGCTGATGGCCAACATGGTGGGCGGCCTCGACGGGGCCGCGACGATCGAAGGGCGCGTCGGGAGGCTCACCAACGAGACCGACCAACGGCTCTTCCGGGCCTTGCGGTCGTTGGCCGACGTGGTCCTGGTGGGCGCCGAGACCGTGCGCCGGGAGCGCTACGGCCCGGTCCGGCTCACGGACGAGCAGAAGGCCGAGCGGGCCAGCGCCGGCCGCACCCCGGTCCCTCCTCTGGCCATCGTGAGCCGTTCGCTCGATCTCGACTGGTCGGCGCCGGCCTTCGCCGCGGTGCAAGAGGGGGCCACGACGATCGTCCTCACCGGAGGCGCAGCCGATCCCGAGCGGCTGGCGCGGGCCGCGGCGGTGGCCGAGGTCGTCCTCGTCGGCGACGGTGTCGACGTGGAGCCGGGCGCCCTGCTCGATGCGCTCACCAGCCTCGGCGCCCGGGTTGTGCTGTGCGAGGGCGGCCCTCACCTGCTCGGGCGCTTCGTCGCCGCCGGGCTGCTCGACGAACTGTGCCTCACCATCGCCCCGGTGCTGGGAGGCGACGGGCTGGGCCTGTCGGTGGCGGGCCCGTCCGCTTGCGCCGCGGTGCCCTTCGGCCTGGAGTCGGTGCTGGTCGACGACGAGGGAGCGCTCTTCCTGCGCTACGAGCGTGCTCCCGCCGGTGCCGGCCGATGAGCACCGGCGAGCCCGACGTCTCCGGTGCCTTCGACCGCCTGGTGGCCGGCACCGACGGCGCCATGGTGGTGGTCACCGTGGACAACGGCGACCAACGGGCTGGATGCCTGGTCGGGTTCCATTGCCAGGCCAGCATCGAGCCGGCCCGCTATGCGGTGTGGCTCTCGAAGGCCAACCACACCTACCCGGTGGCCCTGCTGGCCGAGTTCCTGGCCGTGCACGTTCTCGGCGCCGGCGAGCGCGACCTGGCCGTCCTCTTCGGTACCCGCTCCGGTGACGAGACCGACAAGTTCGGCCACTGCGAATGGGTGCCGGGCCCGGGCGGCGTGCCCTTGCTGGAGCGGTGCCCCGATCGGATGGTGCTGCGCCGGCGTGGCCTGATCGACGTCGGCGGCGACCATGTATGCGTGGTGGGGGAGCCGGTGGCGGCGTGGGCAGGCACCCTTGCGGTGCCGCTGCGCCTGTCGGCGCTGACCGACCTCGACCCCGGTCACGACGCCGGGGAGCGCCGGTAGGCCGTCCGGCCGGGACACGGTGACGCGTCAACGAGGAAGCCGTACCCTCCCCTCATGGCAGAGCCCGACTGGCTGGACGCCGACCAGCAGCGGGCGTGGCGGGCCTATCTGCGCTCCCACGCCGAGTTGGTGGCGGCGCTGAACCGGCGCCTGGTCGCGGCCGACGGCCTGTCGGTGGCCGACTACGAGGTACTCGTCCATCTCACCGAGGCCCCCGGTCAGCGCCTCCGCCCCTTCGAGCTGGCCGACCTCATGGCGTGGGAGAAGAGCCGGCTGTCGCATCACCTGGCCCGGATGCGAGGCCGCGGGCTGGTCCGTCGTCAGCAGTGCGACAGCGATGGCCGCGGCGCCTGGACCGTGTGCACCGCCGCCGGTCGGAGGGCCATGGCCGGCGCCGCCACCGGCCATGTCGCCGACGTCCGTCGCTGGTTCGTCGAGCCGGTCGGCCAGCGTGACCTGGCCATCCTGGGGGACCTCAGCGAACGGGTCCTGGCTGCCATCGCCGACGACGAGCTAGCTGGGGGGCTGGGCCCCCCCGGCCCCCGTCGCCGCCCGGCTCCCTAGCGGTCGCTCGGTCGGCATCGAGCTCAGCCTCGGTAAGGGCGCAGCCCGTCGACGGGGACACGGCCGAGGCGGCCGGCGTGGAAGTCGTCGAACGCCTGTTGCAGCTCGGCGCGGGTGGTCATCACGAACGGGCCGTAGGCGGCGACGGGTTCGCCGATGCGCCGGCCCCCGAGCAGGAGCACCTCGAGCGCGCCGGTGGCGTGCGCCCCGACCTCGATGGTGTCGCCGGGGCCGAAGCGGGCCAGCTGGCCCGACGTGATCGGCTGCCCGTCGGTGCCGACGGTGCCGTCGCCAGCCAGGGCATAGGCCAGGGCATTGAAGCTGGCCGGCCACCGCAGTCGCAGCCGGGCGCCGGGGGAGACGGTCGCATGGGCGACGGTGATGGGGGTGTGGGTGGCGCCCGGGCCGATGTGGCCGGCGAGGTCGCCGGCGATGAGCCGGACGAGGGCCCCGCCGTCGGCTGAGGACAGCAGGGTGACCTGGTCGCCCTCGATGCTCTGGTAGCGGGGGGCGGCCATCTTGTCCCTGGCCGGCAGGTTGACCCACAGCTGGACGCCGTGGAACAGCCCTCCGCTCAGCACCAGTTCCTCGGGCGGCGTCTCGATGTGGAGGATCCCGCCGCCGGCGGTCATCCACTGCGTGCCGCCGTTGGTGATGAGCCCGCCACCGCCGTGGGAATCCTGGTGCTGGAACGTGCCGTCGATCATGTAGGTGACGGTCTCGAAGCCGCGGTGCGGGTGCCAGTCGGTCCCCTTGGGTTCGCCCGGGGCGTAGTCGACCTCGCCCATCTGGTCCATGTGGATGAAGGGGTCGAGGTCGGCCTTCGACACGCCGGCGAACGCCCTCCGCACCGGGAACCCCTCGCCCTCGACGGCCCGAGGGGCGGTGAGAACGCCGACGACGGGCCGCGTCGCGGCCTCGGGGCCGGGCCGGTCGACCTTGGGCAGGGTGAGCGTGTCGGCGGTGATGGCAGGCATCGGGACCTCCTGATTGGTTGATCCGTCATCTACTGAACCGGGCGACGGTCGCCGATGTTCCCGTCGGCCCGCTCCGGCGATTCGGAGCCGGTCGCTACTCGAGCCGCCGCTGCGGGTAGGCGGCGAAGTAGTCGGCGGCGGCGATCGGCTCGGACGACTCGTAGCCGATGGGCAACAAGGCGACACCGATGCTGGTGGCGTAGTAGACGTCCCACAGGTAGTAGCCGGAGTAGGCGCCGGGATCGGCGGCGATCACGTCCGCGATGGCGCGGATCGCCCGCACGTAGGCGTTGCTGTTGTTGTAGCGGTAGAGGGCGTTGTCGATCTCGCCGCGGTCGAACCCGTTGCGGGCCAGCAGGCGGGCGGCCGCCAGGATCGAGTCGCCGGGATCGTCGATGTCGCCGCCTTCGCCGTACTCGGCGAACGTCGAGGGCAGGAACTGCATCGGGCCCTGGGCACCGGCCGTGCTGAGGCCGCGGATCCGGCCCATGCCCGACTCGACGAGGTTGATGGCGGCCAGGTACTGCCATCCGACGCCGGTGGCGGCCTCGGCCTGGTGATAGGCCGACAGCAGCTCGGCTTCCGGTGCCGGTGCCACGATCTTCCAGGCCGGCACCGTGTCCCGTAACGGCGACGGCAGGAGCCGGGCCAGGTCGCGGCGGGCGGCGACGTTGGCCCGCACCGCCGCCCGCAGCTCCTCGGGCAGCGCCGCGTCCACCTCGTTGTCCCATTCCTGATGGCGGCCCAGGGTGCGGTAGGCGACCTGTTGTACCCGGGCTGCGGCCACGCGCTGGTCGGCCGGCGTGGCCGGGTCGCGTACGGCTCGTTCGGCGTTCGTCAGCTGCTGGGCGATCGTCGCGGCCTCGGCGGGGGACGGGGGCGCAGCGCCCTCACCCCCAGCCGATGAGGGGATGGCGGTGCCGGGCGGCGCAACCCCGTCGTGGTCGTCGGTACCCGGGGCAGTCGGGGCGGCCGTGGCTGGCGAGGAGGTGGCGCCGACGTCGACCTGCGCCGGGGGGGCCGAGGCCGCGCCGGGCCCCGGAGGGGGGAGGGTGGTGGCACCGTCGGGCCCCGCGCCGCAGGCGGCGACCGCGATCGCCATCCCCATCAGCGTCCCGGTCAGCCGCCGGGCCCGGCAGGCCGATCGGGCCGGGGGCGGGCCCGCTACGGGGCTCATCCGGGGTCGAGGCGGGCGACCTCGCCTCCCAGGGACAGCACGTACAGCTCCCCGTCGGGCCCCTCGCCGAACGACGACGGGTTGTCGACGTCGAGGCCGATGTCGTCGACCACCACGCCCTCGGCCGTGCGCCGGAGCCCCATCAACCGGCCCCGGCAGAAGTCGGCGAACAGATAGGTGCCGACCAGACCCGGCACGGTGGTGCCCCGGTACACGTAGCCGCCGGTCACCGAGCAGCTGCCGTCGCCGTGGTCGTACTCGTGGAGGGGCCCGACGGCGCCGGCCGGTGGGCCGTCGGCGGCGAAGGGGTGGCTGCCCTCGACCGCGTCCCAGCCGAAGTTGGCACCTCGGCCGGCGCCGGCGGGCACGAAGTCGATCTCCTCCCAGTCGCCCTGGCCGACGTCGGCGATCCACAGGTCGCCGGTGGCCCGGTCGAAGGAGAACCGCCACGGGTTGCGCAGCCCGAAGGCGTACACCTCGGGCGCTCCGCCCCCGTTGACGAAGGGGTTGTCGGCCGGGATGGCGTAGGGCGATCCGCCGAGCGGGTCGATGCGGAGGATGTTGCCCAGCAGGTCATCGGTCTTCTGACCGTTGCCCTCGGGGTCGTTGGCGCCGCCGCCGTCACCCATGGCCCAGTAGAGGAACCCGTCGGGCCCGAAGGCAAGCTGGCCACCGTTGTGGTTCGACGCGAAGTCGGGCACCACGAGGACACGTTGGCGGCTGTCGGCGTCGATCCCGTCCCCGTCGACGGCCAGCCCGACGAGCTCCTGTTGTTCGTCGCGGTTGGTGTAGGCGATGAAGACCCGGTCGCCGGCGGGTGAGAAGGCGATGCCGAGAAGGCCCTGTTCGCCGCCGGCGACGACGTCGCCGCCGATGTCGAGCACGGGATCGTCGTCGACGGAGTACGACGGGTCGGCGGCCGAGCCCTCGATGCGGATGCGCCGCACCCGGCCGGCCTGCTCGGTCACGTACAGGCTGCGCTCACCGGCCCGCACCGCGGCGGCGGTCGGCGAACGCAACTGCGCCACCGACGAGAGCCGTAGTGCCGGCAACGGGCCCGAGGGTGGCGGCGGGATGGAGGCGTCCGGCTCGGCCCCTGGCGCCGGCGTCTGACCGGGCGTCGTCGCCGGCCCGGTGCCGGCGGTTGCGGGCACCGTGGTCGTGCCGGCGCTGCTCGAGGCGGTCGCCGTGGCGGGGTCGTCGCGGCCGCACGCCGTCAGCAGCATCAGGCCGCTGAGGACCACCGCGGCCCGCGGACGGGCCCGGCGTCGGCCCCGCGGTGTCGGTACTCTCATCGGTGGGCTCGTCCCTTCGTCGTAACGGTCCCGGCTCGGACGGCCGGCGACGGCCGACAGCCCGTTCACTCCTCGATCACCCGGATCAGCCCCTCTTGCACGGTCGACACCACCAGCTCCCCGGTGCGCCGGAAGATCGTCCCCCGGGCGAGACCCCGGGCCCCGGTGGCCGAGGGAGTGTCCTGGGCGTAGAGGAGCCATTCGTCGGCTCGGAACGGGCGATGGAACCACATGGCGTGATCGAGGCTGGCCATCATGAGATGCCCGAAGTCGTACTCGCCCCCGTGCGGCAGCAGCGACGTGTCGAGCAGCGTCATGTCGGACGCATAGGTCAGAACGCAGGTGTGCACCAACGGGTCTTCGGGGAGCTTGCCCGCCGCCTTCAGCCACACCAGTTGGCGGGGGGGCAGCGGTCCGGCGCGGTCCGGTGGCGTCCAGCTGGCGGGCCGGGCGTCGATGGGACGGGGACGGTCGAAGAGGTCGCCGAGCCGCTCCTTCCATGGCCGCCACAGCTCGAAGAAGTCGGGGAGCGACTCGGGGTCGGGAGCGTCGGGCATCTCGAGCTGGTGGTCGAGGCCGTCCTCTTGGCGCTGGAACGAAGCCGCCAGGTTGAAGATGGCCCGGCCGTGCTGGACGGCGATGACCCGCCGGGTGCTGAAGGAGCGGCCGTCGCGGATGCGGTCGACCTGGTAGATGATCGGGGCGGCAGCGTCGCCGGGGCGCAGGAAGTAGGAGTGCAGCGAGTGGACCCCGTGGTCGGCCTCGACGGTGCGGGCCGCCGCCACCAGGGCCTGGCCCGCGACCTGGCCGCCGAAGGTGCGCTGGCGGCTGTCGGCCGACGACGAGCCCCGGAAGAGGTCGACCTCGATGGCCTCGAGGTCGAGCAGCGTCACGAGGTCGTCGACCGCGTCCTGGCTGTTCTCCGTCACGGTCCTCCTGTGGGGGCTCGCCCCACAGTCTCGCGTGCGGTCCGGGTTGCCCACGGGCGCGGGCCGGGGGATGCCGTCAACGTGACAGGATGTCCGCCGCTGCCGCCGATGCGAGCGCCGGAGCGCCAGCGCAGGTGCGGCCAGGCGCGGCCTGCGCGGCCGGGGAACGCCGACGTTATGGGGGAACAGATGCGAACGCGATCACGACGGTTGTCGGCGCTCTTGCTGGCGTCGCTGCTCACCGTCGCCGCCTGCAGCGGCGACAGTGAGCCGCAGCCGGCGCAGGGTGTCGACACCGGTGGAGGCGCAGGCGGGCCGGTCGTCGTGCAGGTCGGCGTCAACCACCCCGACGACCGTCAGATCGCCGTCCTCCAGTACATGCCGGCGCTGGTCAAGGTGCCGGTCGGGGCGACCGTGGAATGGGTGTGGGACGGGACCCTCGAGTCCCACTCGGTCACGTTCCTCCCCGACGACGCCGAACGGCCTCCGCCGCTCGAGGCCGACCGGCTGTTCGCCCCGACCCCGCCGGAAGGCGCCTTCGACGGCGGCGACGTCGTGAACAGCGGCCTCCAGCCCCGTGGCGGTGCGCCGGCCGCGCCCTTCGACGTCACCTTCAGGGTGCCTGGTCTCTTCGAGTACTACTGCGTCATCCACCCCGAGATGATCGGGGTGGTGTCCGTCGTCGAGAGCGGCGCGGTCGACACCCCCGTACTGGCCACCCAGAAGGGGACAGCAGAACGGGCCATCTATCTGGCCGAAGGGCGTGCGGCCAAGACCGCCTTCGACGCCGCTCCCCGCGAGCAGGTCCCGAACGCCGACGGCACGACGACCTGGAAGGTGCCCATGGGCGCGTCGACGTCGTTCACCGACTCCCTCAGCTTCGGGAACAGCTTCAACGTCGCCCCCGGCGACACCGTGCTCTTCGTAAACAACTCGGCCACGGCCCACACCGCCACCTACTTCGGCGACACCCCCAAGCTGATCGACCCCGCCAACCCGACGGTGAGGTCCCCGTCAGGGCCGTCGCCGCTGGCCGTCAACCCGGCCGCGCTGTCGAGCTCGGGGGTGGTGAGGCCGGCCTTACCGGTCGACGCCCCCCCACCAGAGGCCGACCGGAGCTTCGCCTTCGTCGTGCCCGGCCCCGGTACCTATGAGTTCTACTGCGTGTTCCACGAGCCGAGCGGCATGGCCGTGGCCATCACCGCCGGCTGATCTTCGTCCTCACTTCGCTCCCTCCGCGGCGGCGAGTTCGATGGGGCAAGGACCGAGCCGTGGTCGGTGAACAGGCCAGAGGCCGGTGACGTGCCGGCCAGCGCGTCGGCACACAGGACCACGGCGGCCGCGGTATAGGTCGAGCGCTCTTCTCGGGGGAAGCGGGCGCCGTCGGGGAGCACCGTGCCGGTCCAGTAGCGGTCGTCGTCGTGGCGGTACTGAGCTGTCCACGAGAACAGGCGCTCGGCCTCGTCCCGTCGGCCGACGGCGAGGTGGGCCAGGGCGCATTCGCACGTCTCGGCCACCGTGACCCAGGGCCGGTCGGACACACAGCGCACGCCCCGGCCCTCGATGACGAAGCGGTGGTGGCGGCCCTCCAGCCGCGCCCGCCCGTCGTCGTCGCCGATCACGCCGGCCAGGACGGGGTAGTACCAGTCCATGGCCCACCGGTGCTTGGGGGCAAAGGCGTCGGGGCGTCCGACGATGGCTTCGGCCAGACGGCCGGCGGCCTGCTCCCAGTGGGGCCGCTCGTGGCCGAGACGGCGGGCGAGGGCCACGGCGCAGCGCAGGGAGTGGCAGATCGACGACGACCCCGTGAGCAGGGCGAACGACCATGGGGTGCCGTCGGCGTGCCGGGCCCAGATGACCTCGCCCGCCGGCCGCTGCAGGCCGAGCACGAACCCGACGGCTCGCTCGACCACCGGCCACAGGGCGGCGGCGAAGCCGGGATCGTCGAACAGCAGCAGGTGATGCCACACCCCGGTGGCGACGTAGGCGCACACGTTGGCGTCGAGCCGGTCGTGCTCGACCCGGTCGGCCACGTAGTACTGGTGCCAGGCACCGTCCGGGCGCTGATGGTCGGCGAGCCAGGCGTAGGCCCGCTCGGCGTCAGCCCGCCGTCCGCCGACCGCCAGGGCCATGGCCGCCTCGACGTGGTTCCAGGGGTCGGCGTGCCCGCCCGGCACCCACGGGACCAGGCCCGAGGGCAGCTGCCACTCGGCGATGGCGTCCACCGTTCGGGCCAGCTCGGCGGAGGAGACCACACCACGCACCCCAGCCGATACGCCAGACGTCGTCACCGGTCGCGCCCAGGCGCGGCCCTGAGCGGCCTGCGTGGCCGGGGAACGCCAGCTAGCAACGCGTCTAGCACGGCTTGTCGGAGTAGACGACGAGGGACTTGCCCAGGACGGGGTTGGCCAGTGTCTCGATCACCCGGCTGACCGTCGCCACCGGCTCGGTGCCGGTGATGCCCCACACCAGGAGCTGGTGGTACGCCCGCACCAGGGGATGACCCTGGCGTTCGACGCCGACCGTGCACCTCAGCCACCAGTAGGGGGTGTGCAGGGCATGGGCGTGATGGGAGGCCCCGGGCTGTAGGCCGGCGGCCCGCAGCTTGGCCCGCAGCGCCGGCTCGGTGTAAATGCGGACGTGACCGCCGGCGACGTAGGGGGCGTGGTACCGGGGCGACAGGGCCCAGCAGCCGGTCTCGGACAGCCACGCCGGCACGGTCACGGCCATGGTGCCGCCGGGGCGCAGGACCCGGGCCAGCTCCGCCACCGCGGCGCCGTCGTCGGGGATGTGCTCGAGCACCTCGGCGGCGATGACCCGGTCGAAGGCGCCGTCGGGGAACGGGAGCCGGGCGGCGTCGCCGTTCACGCCGGCACCGGCGCCGACGGGGCCCCGTGGCCCTGCCTCCTCCTCTAGGACGACGGCCATCACCGCCGCCACCTCGGCCAGTTCGGCCGCAGAACGGTCGAGGGCCACCACCCGAGCCCCCCGGCGCTGGGCTTCGAAGGCATGGCGGCCGGCCCCGCAACCGAGGTCGAGGACGATGTCGCCGGGGCCGACGCCGAGACGGTCGTAGCGGACCGTCAACACCGGGCTGTCGCCGCCGTCTCCTCCAGCAGGCCGCGGTACTGCTCGACGGTGCGATCGGCGGTGGTGCGCCAGCTCCACCGCTCGATCACGCGGCGCCGGCCTCGCAACCCGACGGTGGCCCGCAGCGCATGGTCAGCCAGGGCCTGGCGCAGCGCCCCGGCCAGAGCCTCGCTGTCGCCGGGGGCCACCAGCAGGGCGGTGTCGCCGTCGCCGCCCACGACCTCGGGAAGGGCACCCCCGGTGGTGGCTACGAGCGGGACGCCGCAGGCCATGGCCTCGATGGCGGGGAGCGAGAAACCCTCGTAGAGCGACGGCACCACGGCCACCTCGGCCTCGGCGTAGAGCTCGACGATGCGGTCCTCGGGGACGCCGGTGACGAAGGACACCCGGCCTTCGAGGCCCAGGCGGGCGATGGTCGCATCGCTCGCGCCGCCCGGCCGGCGCCGGCCGATCACGACCAGGTGTACGTCGTCGCGCTCGGTGCGGAGCTTGGCCACCGCCTCCAGCAGGTAGCGCAGGCCTTTGAGGCTGACGTCGGCGGAGGCGGTGGTGACCAGCCGGCCCGGTACCGGGGCGACCTCGGGCCGGGGACGGAACGACGTCGTATCGACGCCGACCGGCACGACGTGCAGTCGGCGGGGGTCGACGCGGTGGTCGGTGACGATGTCGCCGAAGGATGACTCGGACACGGTCACGATCCGGTGCAGCCGCCGGGCGACCCGGCCCTGCATGGCGGTGAACCCGTACCACCGTCGCAGCGTGAGGCGGCGGTAGCGGGTGGGGGCGTGGGCCATCTCCAGCCGACGGTCGACGGTGATGGGGTGGTGGATGGTCCCCAGGACCGGCAATCGGGCTTGGATGGGCAACAACCCGTAGCCGAGCGACTGGTTGTCGTGCACGACATCGAAGTCGCGGTAGCGGTGGCGCAGGTGGTCCCAGGCCCGGAGGCTGAACGCCAACGGCTCGGGGAACTGGCCCGCGGAGAAGGCGGCCACCTCGACGTAGTCGGTCCAGCGCTTCAGGGCGCGCCATCCCGGCAGGCGCAACGGCGACTCGTCGTTGTAGAGGTCGAGGCTGGGCAGTCGTCGCAGGACCACCCGGTCGTCGAGTACCGGGTAGGGCTGGCCGCCCAGCACCTCGACCTGATGGCCCAGGTCGGACAAGGCCCCGGTCAGGTGGCGGGTATAGACGCCCTGGCCGCCGACGTGAGGTTGGCCCCGGTAGGCGAGGAAGGCGATGCGAAGGGAACGGTCCCCGCCCGCGGCCATGAGCGCAGAGCCTGGCGGGGGGCCGGCCCGGGGGTCAACTGGGAGGCGGCGGGACGTCGTGCGCCGGCGTCGCCGGCCTCGACCTCGGCCCCCGGCGAAGGTCGAACAGCCATCCGCCGGCCGCCAGCACGGCCGCGACGCCCAGCGCGCCGCGGTCGCCGGCCCGGGTGGCCCAGGTCTGGCCGTCGCGGCGTTCGACGGTGGCGAACAGGACTCGCTGTTCGCCGATGCCGGTGCGCTGGCGCACGTTCCCCCCGGGATCGATGACCGCGCTGAAGCCGGTGGGCGCCGCCTGCAGCACCCAGCGGCCGGTGGCCAGCGCCTGCAACCGTGACGAGGCCACTTGCTGGGTCTGGACCAGGGTCCCGGTGAACGAGGCCCCGTTGGTGGGGTTGAGCAACACCTGGCCGCCGTTGCCGATGGCGTCGCGGCCACGGTCGGGAAAGAACACCTCCCACGAGATCGCCACCCCGAAGCGGCCCGCCGGCGTGGTGAGGACTGCCGGCTCGTCGCCGGGCACGGCGTCGCGGTCGACCAGCGTGTCAGGGGCCACCCGCTCCAGGACCGACCGGAACGGGACGTACTCGCCGAAGGGCACCCGGCGCACCTTGTCGTAGCGGTCGATGAAGGTGCCGTCGGGGCCGATGGCCACATGGGCGTTGCGGAAGTGGTCGTCGTCACCGGGGATCCCCTCGACCACGCCGGCGGTGACCGTGGTCCCCAGCCGGCGGGCCAGGGCGGCCAGCTCGTCGCCCTCGGGGGTGGTCTCGACCGGGCCCTCGACGTCGACCACGTCCTCGGGCCACAGCACCAGGTCCACCGGCGACGTGACCTGGCTGCTGGCGATGAGGTGCCGTTCGAGCACCTCGCGTCCCGCGGTGTCCTCGGCCCGGGTGCCCTGGGGGCCCCCGCCCTGGACCACGGCCACCCGGCGGCTGTCGACGGCGTGGCCGCGTGGCGCCACGGCGGCCAGGGCCAGTGCGAGCGCGACCGCGGTAGCGGCGGTCGCAGCCGGACGCCACCGGCGGGCGGTCGCCGCGCCGAGGGCGATGCCGGCGGCGCCCACCACCAGCGCCAGCCCCACCGTGCCCCCAACCCGGACGACGGGGGCCAGGGGGCCGCCGGCCTGGCCGATGGCCAGCGTGGACACCGGCACGCCTCCGAACGGCCATCGTCCTCGGACCGCCTCGACCAGGGCCCACAGGGCGGGAAGGGCCAACCACCGTCCCGGCGCCGACGCCGGCACCAGAGCGGCGCCGGTGCCGTACATCGCCGCGAACAGCAGCACCGCCAGGACATAGCCGGGCGGCGTGAACACCGCCATCCACGCCAGCGTGGGGACGAGGACGGCGGCCGCCAGCAGGAACCCCCGGCGGAACCGCGACCACGGCGGGGCGTCGGCGAGGAGGCGGTCCAGGATGGCCATGCCGCCGATGGCCAGCGGCCAGAACCCGAATGGGGGCAGCGCCAGTGCCAGCAGCCCTCCCCCCGCCACCGCTACCCCCGCCACTCCGGCGCGCGACGCGAGCAGGTCGGGCCAGCGGCTCACCGCCCGGAGCCTACGAGGGCGCTCTCTTCGTCGTGGGAGTGCCCCGCACCCGTACGCCGCCGAGCCGGCACGAGCACAACGACGCGACCAGCAGTGACGGCGAATCAGGCTCGTGGGCGGGCGGTGCCGTCGAGTCGCCAGTAGGCCACGATGCGCTCGACGGCCGAGCCAGGCGGGTGGCAGGCGAACATCGTCGCCGTGGCCTGGCCCGGCTTGTCCTCGACGATCTCGGTCTGCTCGGGGGACACGATTGCGGTACCGGTCAACCGGTAGGTGAACCGTCCCTGGGGCGTGGTCACGATGGCCTCGTCCCCCGGTTTCAGCTGGTCGAGGTTGCGGAAGGGCTTGGTCTGGGTGACCCGATGCCCGGCCAGCACGAAGTTGCCGTTCTCGCCGGGCATGGCCGTCCCCGGCCAATGGCTGGGGCCGTGGGCGATGTTGCGGAGCTCGATCCCCTCGTAGATGTCGGTGTCGAGTTCGAGGGCGGGGATGCGCATATGGCCGATCACCGGCGTGTCGCCCTCGATGACGACCGGCACCGTCTGTTCGATGTCCGGGTTGAGGCTCGTCGAGGTGGGCAGTCCCGGCGCCAGCGAGTTGGCGCCGGGGAGCCCGCTCGTCGGCCCGGAGATCTTGGGGCCGGCGCAGGCCGTGAACAGGGCCAGGCTGGCGACGAGGGCCGCGCCCATCTGCAGGGCTGATCCAGCCCTCTTCGATCGGTTCTCGTCCTGCACGATGGTGTTCCTTACCTTCCATCCCCGTCACGGTGCTGGCCCGGTCACGGTACCTAGTGCCCGAACCGCGGCGCGTGCACCCCTCCTACCGTCACGGATGCACGCCGGCACCCCCAGGCCGCGGAATGCGGCGCCGGCCAGCACCACCGTCGGTAGCTGTTCGGCGACATCCGATTCGACCTCGTCCACCAGGTCGAGGTGCCCCAGCCCGTACTGGGGGAACGACCGGTCCCAGCGGCTCACCCGCACCTCGTCGGGCCGGGTGGTCACGTCCATGGTGGCGGTGAGCTCGCGGTGGACGGCGTCGACCAGGGCGCGGTCGTCGAGGCCGGCGATGCGTTCGTCGCCCAGGCGCCCGGCCGAAGCCCGTACGATGACCCGGCCGTCGTCGGGTGTGAGGTGGGGCCACTTGCTGGTGGCCCACGACACCGCGGTGACGAGCATGCCCTCGGTGCGGGGCACCAGGAAACCGCTGGCGTCGAGGGCACGGTCGACCGCCTCGGCGGAGTAGGCCAGGGTCACCACCGCCACCGACGCATAGGGCACGCTCGCCAGGCGGTCGGCAGCGGAGCGGGCGCCGGCCCGGGCCGCCAGCGGTGCGGCCAGGTGGGCGGGCAGGGCCACCACCACGGCGTCGGCGTCGAGCGCTCCCAGGTCGACGACGGGGGAACCTGTGCACACCCGGGCGCCGGCGGCGGCCAGGGCCCCGACGAGGGCGTGGACCAGTGCGCCCATGCCGCCGCGGGGGGCGTAGAAGAGCGGCGCAGCAGGATCGGAGGGCAGCTCGGCCCGCAGGGCGCCGACGAGGTCGGCGCTACGCTCGGCGGCCTCGGCCAGCCGGGGCGCCGCCGCTCGGGCCGACAGCCGGTCGCAGTCGCCGGCGTTGATCCCGCCCAGGAGCGGGTCGACCAGCCGCTCCAGCACGTCGTCGCCCAGCTGCTGGCGCACCAGGGCGCCGATGGTGATGTCGGCACCGGGAGCGAGGGGTGCCGGCGCCGGCCGGGCCGCCACCGGGCCTGGGACGATGCCCGAGGCGGCCACCGCCTCGAGGTCGGTGGGCACCCCGAGGACCAGCCCGGAGGGCAGCCGGCGCAGGGCACCGTCGCAGAAGACGTAGGCCGAACGTCGCGCCGGTGTCACCAGGTCGCCGGCGAGGCCGAGCTCCCGGCACAGGTCGACGGCCCACGGCAGCCGGGCGAGGAAGGCGTCGGCCCCCTCGTCCACGGGCCGTCCGGCGAAGGCGGTGGTGCGCACCTTGCCCCCCACCCGGCCGGCGGCCTCGTGCACGACCACCTCGACGTCGGGGGCCAGGCGGCCGAGCTCGTAGGCGGCGGCCAGGCCCGTGACCCCGCCCCCGACCACCGCCACCCGCCGGGTCACCGGGGCACCGTCGCTTGGGGTCTCCCCCGGTGACCCCTCGACCGGGTGAGCGCCAGCGAGCCGGGCGACGATGGGGCCCGGGGGCGCAGCCCCCGAACATGAACGGTCACCGGGACCCCGTCGCTTGTGGGCGCAGCTCCCGAGCATGAACGGTCACCGTGGCACCATCGCTCGGGCGCAGCCCGGGGCATGAACGGTCACGCCATCCGCAGGCGCCCGGCGAGGGCGTCGAGGACGATCGGGTCGGTGTTCAGGGCCCGGGTGCGGGCGAACCCGAGGCCGACCTCGTCGGCGCGTCGGGCGGCGGCGACGTCGAGGTCGTAGAGGAGCTCGAGGCCGTCGGCGGTGAACCCCTGGGGGCAGACGACGACGCCGTCGGCCCGGCCGGTGGCGGCCAGCTCGGTGATCACCTCGAGGATGTCGGGACCGCGCCACTCGTCCCCGGTGCGTCCCGCCGACTGCCAGGCGATCCCCCAGTCGGCCCAGCGGTCGAGGCCCGCTTCGGCGCCGATGGCGGCGGCCGAGCGCGCCAGCTCGTCGGGATAGCGGTCCCCCTCGAGGACGCGCTCGGGCAGGGAGTGGGCGGTGAAGAGCACCTTGACCCGCCCGGCGGCCCCATTCCCGCCGGTGCGCCTGGCGAGCTCGGCGCGGGCCTCGGTGACGGCCGTGGCTTGGAAGCGGCGCCACTCGGGCAGGTCCCACCAGCTGCCTACCGTGGCCGCCTCGAGCCCGTGCTCGGCGGCGGCGGCCACGAGGCGGCCGGCGTACTCGCCCACCGAGCCTCGGCTGTCGTGGGGAGCGAGCACGATGCCGATCACCCGGTCGGCGCCGGCCTCCGCCACCACGGCCACGCCGTCCTCGATGAAGGGCGGGGAGTGCTTCTGGCCCGCGACCACCACGAACCCGGGGCCCAGGGCCTGGCCCACACGGTCGGCCTGGGCTTCGGTGATCCGGCGCAAGGGGGAGGTACCGCCGATGGCGTCGTAGCGCGAGCGCAGCTCGGCCAGCAGCTCGGCGGTGGGGGGCCGGCCCCGGCGGATGTGGGTGTAGTAGCGCTCGAGGTCGCCGGGTGAGACCGGCGAGCCGTAGGCCATCACCACCACGCCGGTCGTCACGGCCGCCTCGCGGCCCTCGGCGATGCCGGCCCGGCCGCCACGCTCACCGTGACGTGCGGCCTTCGGTGTGTACCAGATCGACCAGCCGAGCGAGGGTGTCGGGGTCGGTCTCGGGCAGCACGCCGTGGCCGAGGTTGAACACGTAGTTGGGTTCCCCCCCGCCCTCGGCCAGCACGTCGCGGGCCGCCGCTTCGACCGCCGCCCACGGGGCCAGGCACACCGCCGGGTCGAGGTTGCCCTGCAGCGCGGTGCCGGGACGCACGGCGTCGACCCGCTGGCGGGCGAGTGACAGCGGCGTGCGCCAGTCGACGCCCACGACGTCGGCGCCGGCCTCGGCGAAGAGCCCGAGCAGCTCACCGGTGCAGACACCGAAGTGGGCCCGGGGCACGCCAAGGTCGGCCACGGCGGCGAACACCTTGGCCGACGCCGGCAGCACCTGGCGCCGGTAGTCGGCCGGGGTCAACGCCCCCGCCCAGGAATCGAACAGCTGCACCGCCTGGGCGCCGCTGTCGACCTGGGACCGCAGCGAGGCGATGGCCAGGTCGGCCAACCGGTCGAGCAGCTTCTCCCACAGTCCCGGATCGGTGCGCATCAGCGCCTTGGTGCGGGCGTAGACCCGTGAGGGGGCACCCTCGATCAGGTACGAGGCCACGGTGAAGGGGGCTCCGGCGAACCCGATCAGGGCTACATCGGGGCCGAGCGACTCGGCCACCAGTGACACCGTCTCGAGCACATAGGGAGTGTCGGCATCGGGGTCGAGCGGCCGCAGCCGGTCGAGGTCGGCGGCCGAGCGGAACGGCGCCTCCACCACCGGGCCGGTGCCAGGGGCGATGTCGACCCCGAAGCCGATGGCGGCGACCGGCACCACGATGTCGGAATAGACGATGGCGGCGTCCACGCCGTAGCGCCGTACCGGCTGAAGGGTGATCTCCGCTGCCAGTTCCGGTTTGCGGATGGCGTCGAGGATCGAGCCGTCGCCCCGCACCGCCCGGTACTCGGGCAGCGCCCGGCCGGCCTGGCGCATGAACCACACCGGCACCCGCCCGTGGGGCTCGCCCCGGCAAGCGGCCAGGAACGGTGCGGTGACCGCGTGCTCGATGGAGCCCGGCCGTTCGGTCACGGGCCTCCCCGTCCACCGGTACGAGCGCCGGAGCGCCAGCGCATGCGGGGCCAGACCCCGCCTGCGGGGCCGGGGAACACCGACAACACGTTCACGCCGCCAGCCGCGACACCAGGTTGGCGGCGGCGGGGTGCTCGAGGCGCTGGATCGTGCTGCGCCGGGCCTGTTCGGCCACCACCCGGCGCCGCTTGGGGTTCATGCTGTTGGCCCCCATCACCACCGTGTCCTCGGCGGTCGGCTCGAGCAGCAGCACCGGCGTACCCGAGGCCCGCACCTGGCGGAGCTCCCGGTCCAGGGCCCACGACGCCAGCGCCCGACTGGCCATGTTGGGGATCGGCCGCAACGCCGAGCGAGCCGACGACATCGTCGACACCACCACGGCCAGGTCGAGCCCGATACCGGCCACGAGGTCGGCGTTTGAAGGGGAGTGGGCGCCGCCGTCGACGTAGGTCCGGCCGCCGATGGCCACCGGGCGGAAGAATCCGGGGATGGCCGACGAGGCTTCCACCGCGGTGCCCACGTCGGGGGTGCTGGCGGGGTCGAGCGTGTCCCGGCCGAAGACCACCCGGGCGCCGTCGCCCAGGCGCAGGGCGCAGATCCACAAGGCCTCGTCGGGCCACGAGCGCCCTCCGTAGAGCCCTCGCACCCGTTCGCCGATGGGCTCGGTGGGCACCGACCCGGCCGGCATCAGCCCGGCCAGGGCGATCATCGGCCGAGGGTTCCACGGCGGGAACAGGGCCGCTGCCAGTTGGGGGGCAGCTGGCATCAACGCCCGGGGGATCAGCGGGTAGTCGGACCAGGACGGGCCTTCGTCGTCCCCCACGAGGCGCTGGCCCGCCGCCGACAGCGGCGTCCCGGTGGCCCGGGCGAAGTGGTCGGCCGGGGAAAGGCCGGCGCGCAGGGCTGCCCCGGCCACCGAGCCGGCCGACGTTCCCACCACCAGATCGGCGGCGCGGGCATCCCAGCCGGTGACCTCGGCCAACGCGGCCAGCGCACCGGCGTGGTACGCACCCCCGACCAGGCCGCCGGCGCCGAGTACGAGCCCCACGTACGGCACGGCCCCATGGTGGCGGCCCGAGCCGGCCGGCACGAAATCGGAGGACGGCGGCGCCGGCCCCGGGCACGGCCGCAGGCCCCGATCCGACCAGCAGAAGCGACGGGCCCGACCGCCGCCGCCGTCGGCGGGCAAGCGCCGCGAGCGCCGATGCCGCGTCCGGGAGGGGCAGCGGGGCTGCTGGCAGCGTGCGGACGGCGCCGGCCGAGCGGAGCGAGGGCACCGCGGCACTAGGATGATCTGCCCGCTCGACAAGGACGTGGCTTGGCGATCCATCCAGACCTCGAGGCCGAGCAGGCCTACCTGGACTACGCCTACGACTGCCTCGAGGACGCCCGCCGCCGGGCGAGCAGCCTCGAGTCGATGGTCGAGGTCAGCCGCGGCGGCACCGAACAGGCCCGCTACGAGCGTGACGTCATCTGGGACACGATCCTCGCCCGCCTGCGCGAGCTCGACCTCGGCGATGCCTCCCTCGTCTTCGGGCGCATCGACCGCGACGTCCCCGACGAGTTGGCGGCGCCGGCCGAGCACGACGGCGAGGGCGACCCCGGTGAAGGCGGCGCCGGCGACGGCGGCGAGCGCTTCTACATCGGCCGGCTGGCGGTGGCCGACTCCCACCAGGAGCCGGTGGTGGTCGACTGGCGGGCACCGGTGGCCGAGCCCTTCTACCGGGCGACGGGCCGGGCGCCCATGGGGCTCGCCCTGCGCCGCCACTTTGCCACCCGGGGCCGCCAGCTGCTCGGCATCGAAGATGAGCTGTTCGGTGCCGCCGCGGCGCGCCTCGGCGCCGCCCCCGACGGTGCCCCGCTCATCGGCGCCAACGGCGGTGCCCGCAACGGCGCCGGCGCTGGCGCCGACGGCGAGGGCCTGCAGGGCTACAGCACGCTCATCGCCGCCCTCGAGACGGCCCGGACCGGGCGCCTCGGCGACATCGTCGCCACCATCCAGGGCGAACAGGACGAGATCATCCGCTCCGAGCTGCCTGGCGTGCTCGTCGTCCAGGGCGGGCCGGGGACGGGCAAGACGGTCGTCGCCCTGCACCGGGCCGCCTATCTGCTCTACACCTACCGCTTCCCCCTCGAGGGCCAGGGGGTGCTGGTGGTGGGGCCCAACCGTCTGTTCCTGGGCTACATCGAACAGGTCCTCCCGTCGTTGGGCGAGGCCGGTGTCGAGCTCGCCGTGCTCCCCGACCTGCTCGAGGAGCGGGTCGGGGTGACCGGGGCCGACCGGCCCCCGGCGGCGCGGATCAAGGGCGACCTGCGCATGGCCAAGGTCCTGGCGCGGGCGGTGCGCGACCGGCGCCGGCCGCTGCGCCGCGACCTGAGGGTCGGCTTCGGGACCGAGACGCTGCGGCTGACGGTGTCCCAGAGCGCGATGATCGTCTCCGACGCCCGGCGTCGTGCCCGGACCCACAACGCCGGCCGGCGTTTCGTCGAGCAATCGCTGTTCGACCAGCTGGCGGAGTCGAGCCACAACGATGCCGACCGCGACGCGGTCAGGGCCGGCCTGCGCCATACCGTGGCGGTCCGTGAGGCGCTCGATTGGATGTGGCCGGTGCTTACGCCGGCGGAGCTGCTCCACGACCTGTACGGGTCGCGGGCGCTGTTGCGCTCGGCGGGCCGAGGCCAGCTCGGCGATGACGACCTCGCCGCCCTGGAGCGGGACCGTTCGGCCTCCGTCGCCGACGTCGTGTTCACCACCGACGATGTGCCGTTGCTCGACGAGGCCCGAGCGCTGCTGGGGGCGCGTCCCCGTCGGAACGGGCGCCCCGGCGACGACGACGTGCGGACGTACGGCCACATCGTGGTGGACGAGGTGCAGGACCTGTCACCCATGCAGCTGCGGATGCTGTCACGCCGTTCGCTCAGTGGGTCGATGACCGTCGTGGGTGACATCGCCCAGGCCACCGGCGCGTGGGCCCACCCGGACTGGGACGAGATCCTGGACAACCTGCCCCGGCGCCGGCCCTCACGGCGGGCCGAGCTCACCATCGGCTACCGCATCCCGGCCCCGAACATGGAGCTGGCAGCCCGGGTGCTGGCCGTGGCCCTCCCCGAGCTCCGACCGCCACGGTCGGTCCGCCACACCGGGGCCGGCCCCCGCATCGTGGACGCCTCCGCCGAGGCCGACATCGGCGCCGCGGTGGCTGCCGCCGCGGCGGAGGAGCTCGCCGCCGCCGGCACCGGCAACGTGGCCGTGATCGTGCCGGCGTCGCTGCTCGACCCGGTGGCCGACGCTCTGACCCGGGCGGGCACATCGTTCGGGACGGCGGCCCGCAACGGCCTCGCCGAACAGGTGACGCTGGTGCCGGTGAGCCTGGTCAAGGGACTCGAACTGGACGCCACCGTTGTGGTCGAGCCGGCGGCCATCGTCGACGAGGAGGCCCAAGGGTTGCGGGCTCTCTACGTCGCCCTGACCCGGGCCACCCAGCGCCTCACGGTCGTACACCACCGGCCGCTGCCCGGGTACCTCGCCGGGTGAGGGGCACCCCGTGCCGCCACCCGGCAGATCTAGCTGGGGGGCTGCGCTCCCCGGCCCCCATCCCCGCCCGGCTCCCTGGCGGTTGCTCGGTCGGTATCTGCTCGGCCCCGGGACCTGTGACAACGTCATGCCTTCTCGGGACCGAGCAGATCTAGTCCCCCGGCGGCGCGCCCTCACGGCGAGGGCGGTCGGCGTCGCGCTCGCCCTGGCCCTGGCGGCAGGGTGCAGCGATGACCGGGCCCGGCCGGCGGCTGCCACCGTCACCCTCCCCGGGCGCGGGCTGGCCACGTCGACGCCGTCGTCGTCGACCACCACCACGACGGTCCCGGTCGACACCGGCGACGGGACCGGGATGGTGCTCACCACCGGGCCCGTCCCCTCGGCCGCGGAGCCGGCCGGCGCCGCCGCCGGACCGACGGCCACCCCTTCACCGGTGCCGGCCCCAGCCCCGGGCCCCGCCGCCGACCCAGGCACGCCCGCCGAGACGCCTCCGGTCGAGCCCAGCGCCGCGGTCGGCGCCGCCACCGCGGCGGTGCCGGCCACGACCGAAGCCGCGGACGACCTCGGCGCGGCGGCCGATGTGGTCCGTCACCGCTTCATCGCCGCCGGTGTGCAGCCAATGGTGGCCGTTGCCGGCGAGCGCCTGATGGTCCACTACGCCGGCGGCCTCGAACCCGACGACGCCCTCGACCTCGCCCGTTCCCGCGGTGAGCTCGTGGCCCGGCCGGTACTCGCCGTCGACCCCGCCTGCGAGCTCACCGCCACCGTGCCAGCCGCTCCCGCCCTCGACGACGACGGTGTCGTCTGGTTCCGCGATCTGGCCCAGGGCTGCCTCCAGGTCGGGCCCGGCCTCGTGGTCCCCACCGTCGAGGCCGACGCCGTCGTCGCCGACGGTCGCTGGTCGGTGCCGGTCACCGTCCCCCCCGGTGCGGTCGAGCCCCTGAGCGAGTTGGCGTCGCGCTGCGTGCGAGCCGACCCCTCCTGTCCCGGGGGCCGCATCGCCTTCATGGTCGACGCCCTGGTGGAGGCGGCCCCGGTGGCCCGGCCTCGCTCGGTCGAACGGCCCGAACTGTCCCTCGTGGGGCCCTTCGCCGAGAGCGAGGCCAAACGGCTGGCGGGGCTGCTGTCGCAGCCTCCGCTGGCCCGGCCCCTGCGGGTGCTGGTACCACCGGTCGGGGTGCGGCGGGTGACCATCGGTGCCGCCGCCCTCGTCGGCCCGGCCACGGCGGTGCTGGTGCGGTTCGGCCCCGACGACCCCGAGCCGTCCGATGCGGTGTACCGGCTGGCCCAGGCCCTGGCGGCCCGCCTCGGGCTGCTCGGGGCCAGTGCCGGCTATCTCGTCGGGGACGACCAGGCCGGGCTGTTGACGGTGCTGGTGGCGGGGGCCGAATCGACCGACGACCTGCAGGAGGCGATCGCCGCCGCCGGCGGCGTCGACGATCGCTCCCGCATGCTGGTGACCAGCGCACTGGTCCTCTAATGCACGGCCGTGGCGGAGCGGATCCCGTCCGCTACTGGACCGCGAGCACGCCCTTCATGCCCTTCTGCAGGTGGGTCTGGCCGTCGGCGGCTTCCACGATGCAGAACATCGTGTAGCTGCCGGCGGCCAGCTGATAGGTCGCGTTGCAGCTCTCCCCGGGGCCGAAGGCCTCGAGCTCGAAGGCGCCGGCGGCGGCGAGGGCGGCCTCGTCGGGAGCGCCCTCGGACGTCAGCGGAACCTCACCCCCGCCGGGCAGGAAGGCCAGCTCGTGGTCCTCGTCGCCGGTGTTGCGGGCTTTGAACGTGACCGTCCCGGCCGCCACCTCGATGGTCGCCGGGGCGAAGGCGTAGTTGGACAACACGACGTCCACGCTCGACGTCGCCCCCGCTTCGAGGTCGGTGCCGACCGGGCTGCAGGCAGCCCCGGTGGCGGTGCTGGCCGAGCCCGAGCCCGAGCCCGCCGGCGCCTCGGAGCTGGCGGCCGCCGTCGACCCCGATCCCGATCCCGACGCCGAACCCGAGCCGGACCCGGACCCGGACCCAGACCCAGACCCGGAGACCGAACCGCCGGCGGACGAGCTACCGATGTCGCGCACGGTCGATCCGTCATCGTCACCGCATGCCGCCACCGCCAACGGCAGCAGGGCGAGTAGCAGGGAGAGGCCCAAGACGGGCCAAGGACGGGTCTTCATCAGTGTTCCTCCGGTCAGATGGTGGTGTCGCTCCTGGCGCCGCTCCTCGCCATCGCCAGCCGGCGCCGGCGAGGGCGACGACCGCGACGGTCCAGGCCGCGTGCAGGACGAGGTTGGTGCCGGCGAGGCTGCGTTCGTCGGGCAGAGCAGCGCGCCATAGCTGGTACAGCGGGTTGGCGGTGCGGTCGAAGTCGATGACGAGCCGGAGCCGCCCGGTGACCACCTCGGTCAGCAGCCAGGCCCAGGTCGCCACCCCGACGGCAGCGAGGGCGAGGAAGCCGGCCCGGGCACGGGCGCCGGCCTGGGGCAGCCACCAGGCGACGGTCAGCACCATTGCCGGTACGACCACCACCACCTGGCGTCCCGGCCACCACCAGCCGTGCATGGTGAGGGCTACGAAGGTGGCGACCAGCCACCCCGCGGCCAGGGGCAGGGCGAGGGTGTCCCAGCCCGGTGGGCGCCGCCGGGCCAACGCGCCGAGGGCGGGGACGGCGAAGAGGAATGCCGGCGCCCACGCCGCCAGGCCGAAGCTGCGGTCGACCAGCAGACCCACGAGCCGGTTCGAGCGGCCCCCGTAGTCGACCTCGGTACCGACGACGGTGAACTCGCCCCCCACGAAGTGGTCCCCCGAGGCGTAGGAGGTCCATCCGCCGTAGCGCACCAGGTGCAGCCCGACGAAGGCGGCGCCGGCGGCTCCCACCGCGGCGGCGGCGACGGCTAGGCGGTACCGGTCACCCGGCTCGTCGCGCCGCCACAGGCGCACGACGGTGATCCCGGCCACGACGGCGGCGATGGGGGCGTACTTGACCGCCAGCCACGGCAGCGCCACCACCGAACCGGCCACCACGGCCATGCCGCCCCGGCCCAGGGGCCCGGTCAGAGCCCCGATCGCCGCGGTCACGGCCAGCGCCGCCGGCAGCTCGGGGTAGATCTGGGTCCCGTAGGGGGCAAGGGGGGCGGCGGCGGCGAAGGCCAGGACCACGACCGACGCCCACCCCGGCGGGGTGGCGAACCGCCGGGCGGCGACCCACACCAGGGCCGCCGCCAGCATGCCGGCCACCACGGCCATGGCCGCCTTGGCCCCCGCCCATCCGCCCACGCCCACCGGGGCTGCGAGCAGGGCCGGCAGCAGCGGGTCGTGGGGGCTGACCTCGTCGCCTCCGGCCTGGGGCTCGGTCTGGCGGGGCAGGCGAGCCTCGTGCCACGATCGCCACCGCTCGGCGCTCAGTTCGTCGGCGATGTCGAGCGAACCGTCCTCCCACAGGCTCAGCGCGGTGGTGAGGTACTGGGGCTCATCGGCCGTGGTGCGGGCGCCGTAGGTGGCCCGGGCCGGGATGCCGAGCGCGCACCAGCCAGCCACGGCGGCACCGACCGCCACCATCGCCGGGCGCAGTCCCATTGGCGCCGGACAGTAGCGAAGCGGCGTGACCTGTGTAAATCTGCCCTAACAATGACTATGGGCCGAGCAGAACGAGGGATCGCTACCCAGCCGGCGCCGGTGGTCCTGTTCCTGCCCGCGCACAACGAGGAGGCCACCGTCGCCGGGGTGATCGCCCGGGTGCCGTCGATGGTCGGGGGCCACCCCGTCCGCTGCCTGGTGGTCGACGACGGCTCGACCGACTCGACCCCCGTGGTGGCCGCCGCCGCCGGCGCCGAGGTCCTGTCGTTGCCGGCCAACCGCGGCCTGGGTGCGGCCGTGCGCTGCGGGCTGGCGGCGGCGGTCGACGCCGGTGCGGTGGCGGTGGCGTTCTGCGATGCCGACGAGGAGTACGACCCGGCCGAGCTCGGGGCCCTGCTCGGCCCGATCCTGGAGGGCAGGGCCGACTACGTCGTGGGCTCCCGGGTCGCGGGCCTGCCCCGGCGGATGCGGCCCCAGCGCTGGGCCGGCAACCGGGTGCTGTCGGCGGCGTTGTCGGTCCTGGCCCGACAGCACATCACCGACGGCCAGAGCGGTTTCCGAGCCCTGTCCCGGCAGGCGGCGGCCGATTCCGAGGTCATCCACGACTACAACTACGCCCAGGTCCTCACCCTCGACCTGCTGGCCAAGGGATTCGACTACGTCGAGGTCCCGATCACGTACCGCCACCGCACCGTCGGGCGCTCGTTCGTGCACCTGTTGCCCTACCTCGCCCACGTGGTGCCGGCGGTGTGGCGTGAGCTCCGCTCCGCCCGCCTCGAGCCGACGAAAGGGCTCCGGCGTCCCGCCGGCGCAGGGCTGTCAGCGGACCAGTAGGGCGAGGATGCGTTGGCTGGCGAAGGCGCCTATGCCGACGTGGCGACCTTCGATCTCGACGGTGGTGGTGCCGTCAGGGGACGCGGCAGTGACCGTGCCCCGCCGGCCGGGGACCACCGAGGCGTCCTCCAGGAACTCGAGCAGCCCGGGGGCGAACTCGAGCTCTTCGGGGATGCGGCTCACGGTGAACTCGGAGCCCACCGCCAGCTCGGCCAGAGCCACGGTGTCGGGTGCGGCGTAGTCGCTCCCGGGAATGGGGTTGCCGTGCGGGCAGGTGGTCGGGTCGCCCAGGACCCGTACGATGGCGGCTTCGACCGGGTCGGAGATGACGTGCTCCCACTTGCCCGCCTCCTTGTGGGCGTCGGCCCACGAGAGGCCGAGGATGTCGGTGAGCAGGCGTTCGGCCAGCCGGTGGCGGCGCACGACCTGCTCCGCCAACCGGGTGCCGCCGGCGGTGAGGACGATCTTGCCGCCCTTGACGCCGACCAGCCCCTCCGACTCCATGCGCCGCATCATCTCGGAGACGGCAGGACGGGAAACCTCGAGCCGCTCGGCGATCCGCGCCTGGATGACGTCGACCTCGTCCTCGCGGAGCTCGAAGATCGTCTCGCAGTACTCCTCGAAGGCCGGGTGCCACTCCTGAGCACGGTTTTCCGCCATCGTCGAAAAGTGTACGCCTCCACGCCGCCGGCGGGGCGCTGGAGACCACGTCGTGTCCCGCCCCTCCCGACGGCGCCGGGGACGAGGACGAACGTGGCCATACCGGTGGGACGCGGTGCTCGGCGACAACTCATCGCCGGCCACCACCGCGGGGGTGAGCTCGCTGTCGTCCGGGACGCCGGCAGGGGCGTCCATGTGCCCACGGCGTCACCCGTCATCGGGCCGGCGGCGACCGGGGAGAAGCGAGCGGAGCGCGTCGATGGTGTCGGCCTCGGCGGCGGCCTTGTCGGGCCGGTAGCGCCGGGCCCGGGCGAAGCGCAGGGCGACCCCGCCCGGGTAGCGGGTCGAGGCCTGTACCCCGTCGATGGCGATCTCGACGACCAGCTCGGGCCGGACGCGCACCCCGTAGCCGTGCTCCTCGCTGACGATGGCGCGCAGTGCCTCGGTCTGCCAGGCCAGCAGCTGGTCGGTGAACCCCTTGAACGTCTTGCCGACCATGACGAACCCACCGTCCGCCCCCCGGGTGCCACGGTGCAGGTTGGAGAGCCAGCCGGCGCGTCGCCCGTGGCCCCATTCGGCGCCCAGGACCACCAGGTCGAAGGTGTGGACCGGCTTCACCTTGCGCCACGCCCCGCCCAGCCTCGTAGGCCGAGCCCAGCGCCTTGACCATCACGCCCTCGTGGCCGGCGGCGAGGGCCTCGTCGAGGAAGGCGGCCGCCTGGCCGGCGTCGGCGTCGACGATCCCGGGCATCCGCCACGGTCCGGCGACCCTCTCCAGCACGGTCAGCCGCTGGGACAGGGGCCGGTCCACGAGGTCCCCACCGTCGAGGTGGAGGATGTCGAAGAAGCGCGCCCCCAACGTCTCGTCGTCTCCGCTCGACGTCGCCGATCGGCCGAACCGGCTCATCGTGTCCTGGAAGGCCCAGGCCCGGTCGTGGTCGCCGAGGCCGATGACCTCGCCGTCGAGCACCACCGACGCCACCGGCAGGGCTCCGATCACGGCGGCCACGGCCGGCAGGCGCTCGGTCACGTCGTTGAGGTTGCGGGTGAAGAGACGGACCTCGTCGCCGGCCCGGTGGGCCTGGACTCGAGCGCCGTCGAGCTTCCACTCCACCACCGCCGGCCCACCGCAGGCGGCGAGCGCATCGGCGACCGTGGCCGACGTCGCCGCCAGCATCGGCTGGACCGGCTGCAGGACCCGTAGCCCGACCGCGGCCAGGGCCGCCTCGCCCCCTCCGTGCAGCCCCAGCGCGGCTACGCCGGGGAGGTCGCCGGCGAACATCGCCGCTCGGCGCACCACCGCCCCGGGCAGCCCAGCGGCCGAGGCCACGGCGTCGGCCATGATCCCTGCCAGCGCCCCCTGGCGGAGCTCGCCTATCAGCAGCCGGCGCAGGAAACCGGCCTCGGCGTCGGTCATCTGCCCCATCACGGCGGCCAACAGCACGGCGCGCGCCGCGGCGGAGCCCGGTCCCGTCGTCGTTGCCAGCCGGTCGAGGGCCCCGTCCACGTCGCCGACCGTCACGCTCGGCTCGGCGGCAGGCTCGACATCGAGGCCACCGAGCGCGGCCCACCCCACCCCCACCCGCCCCTGTCGGGCCTCGCCGGCCAGGATCGCCACCGCCGGCACCACCTCGTCGGGGCCCAGCCGGCGCAGGAGCTCAGCGAGAAGGGCGACCTTGGCCGACCGTGACCGGGTGGCCGCCACCGCCGCCGACGTCGCCACCACCTCGGCAAACAGCACCGCCGCATTCTGCCGTCGAGCAGAAACAGACGGCCCTAGTCGGCCTGGATGGCCTGGAGGATGTCGAGCCGGGCCGCCCGACGGGCAGGGCGCACCGCGGCCAGGATGCCGGCAACGGCACCGGCGACGACCAGACCGATGAGGCCGCCGAAGGGCAGCGTGTACTGCACCCCCTCGCTGGACGCCGCCTGCACCAGCGCCCAACTGAAGAACAGGCCGATGAACACGCCGCCGAGGGTGCCGAACAGGGCGATGATCACCGACTCCCATCGGATCGACGAGCGCACCTGCCGGCGGGCCATACCGACCGCCCGCAGGAGGCCGAGCTCGCGGGTGCGTTCGTTGATCGACAACGACAGCGTGTTGGCGATGCCCATCAGCGAGATCACGATGGCCAGGGCGAGCATGGCATAGACCAGGCCCAGGACCTGATTGATCGAGTTCGACTGGGTGGTCCGGAACTCCTCGCGGTCCTGCAGCTCGGAGCCGGCGGCCAGCTGGTCGACCAGCGGCTTGATCGACGCTCGGACCGTGTCGACGTCGGTGCCCTCGGCGACCTTTACCGACACGAACGTGTCCAGGTTCTCCTGGGAATGGGGCTCCCATGCCGACAGGCCGAGCACGTAGTTGCCGACGATGTCGTCGTTGTCGTAGTGGGCCGCCACCGTGAACGTCGCCGTGGCCCCGTCGACGAAGCGCACCGGGAGCTTGGTGCCGACGGGCCAGCCCTTGTCGTCGGCCACGTCACAATTGACGGCCAGGTCGGTGGGGCCGAGCGTGCCGGCGCCGGCCGAGAAGCCGAGGTCGAAGACCTGGCCCAGCGACGCCGGGTCGGCGATGGCTACGCCCTTGGGCTCGCCGTCGACCTCCATGAGCCCGAATCGCAGCCCCGAGACTGCCGCAACCCCGGGGACCTGTCGGGTCCGGGCCGCCAGCTCGGGGGTGATGCCGCCGATGCCGAACGTGCCCGAGTCCACCACCAGGTCGCCGGCGAACGAACGGTCGATGGCCTCGTTGATGGTCGTCTTGAGCGACGCCGCGAACACGGTGAACAGCGCGGCGACACCGACGCCGACCATGAGCGCGGCGGCGGTTCCTGACGTCCGCCGGGGGTTGCGCACCGCGTTCTCGCGGGCCAGGGAACCGGTCACGCCCTTGAGCCGGGGTAGGGGAGACCCGAGCAGGCGGCTCACCGGGCCGGCGGCGACCGGCCCCAGTACCACCACACCGAGCAGCGTCAGCACCGCGCCGGCTCCGGCGCCGAGCACGGCGTTGTCGCCCTTGCCGATCACCGCCACCAACACGTTGCCGACGCCCAGGGCCACAACCACCAGGCCGACGATGATGCGGCCCTTCGACGCCACGGCCCTCTCGAAGGCGACGTCGCCGATGGCGGCGATGGGCGGGATGCGGGTTGCCTTGAGCGCCGGCGCCACCCCCGCCACCAGCGTCACCACGACCCCGACCAGCATGGAGATGACGGCGATACGGGGCCCGAAGGCCAGGCCTGACGCGGGGAGGCCGAGGCCGAACCCGGCCAGCATTGCCTTGAGCCCGACCGCGATGCCGAACCCGGCCACGATGCCGAGGGCGGACCCGATCACGCCCACGGCGAGGGCCTCGGCCAGCACGGAACCCATGACCTGGCGCCGCGACGCTCCCAGCGCCCGTAGCAGGGCCATCTCCCGCGCCCGTTGGGAGACGATGATCGAGAAGGTGTTGTAGATGCTGAACACAGCTACCGCCACGGCGATGCCGGCGAAGATGGTGAGGAACACGTTGAAGAACGACAGGAACTGCGACTGGATGTCGTCGAGCTGTTCGGTGGTCAGGGCCTCGCCCGTGATGGCCTCGGTACCCGCCGGCAGGAGGGCGCTGATCCGATCGGTGAGCTCCTGCTCCGGTACGCCCGGGGCGGCGGCGGCGATGATGGCGTCGACCCGGCCGGCCTGGCCGGCGATCTCGCGCTCGGCCACCTCGGTGGTGAAGGCGGCGTAGGTGACGCCCCCGGCGCTGTCCTCCTCGCCATAGGTGGCGATGCCCACGACGGTGGCCCCCACGGTGCGGCTGAGCTGGATGGTCACGCGCTCACCGAGGGCAACATCACCTTCGTCGGCGGCGCCCTTGTTGATCACCACCTCGCCCTCGGTGGCGGGGGGACGGCCCTCGACGATGCGGTAGGGGTTGAGCCCGGGCTGGTCGATCCAGTTCTCGGCCAGCGTGGGCGGGCCCTGCCCGGGCGAGCCCAGCGCCTCGCCCTCGGTGTTGACGATGCGGCCGTTGCCGGTGATGTACACGCTGGCTTCGGCGACGCCGTCGACGCCGGCGACGGCGTCGAACAACGACGCGTCGATCCGGCCCCGGGCCACGAAGCCGTCGACCTCGAGGCGGCTGTCCGCTCTCACGTAACTGTCGACGCCGGCGTTGGCGTTGGTGAACAGCTCGTCGAAGGTTTCCTCCAGCGTGGCGGTGAGCGTGAGCACCCCACTCAGGAACCCGACTCCGAGTACCACCGCCAGCAGCGTCGAGGCCAGCCGGCGCTTGTGGGCCAACAGGTTCTTGAGCGTGACCCGGCGCACTATCTTCCCCGGTGGGGCCGCGCCCCACGCCCATCGTCGCCAGGCGGGCTGACGGCGGCGCCGTCGGCCTGAAGCGCTCGCTTCGCTCGCACCTCAGTCCCCCAAGGCTTTCATCCGGTCGAGGACCTTTTCGGGGGTGGGGTCGGCCATGTCGGCCACGATGTGGCCGTCGGCCAGGAACAGGGCATGGTCGGCGTAGCCGGCCGCCACCGGGTCGTGGGTGACCATGGCGATGGTCTGGCCCAGGTCGCGCACCGCCCGGCGCATGAAGTCCAGGATCTCGGCGCCGGAGCGGGAGTCGAGGTTGCCGGTGGGCTCGTCGGCGAAGATGATGCTGGGCTTCGACGCCAGCGCCCGGGCCACCGCCACCCGTTGCTGCTCGCCCCCCGACAGCTCGGCCGGTCGGTGCCCGAGCCGTTCCCGCAGCCCGACCGTGCCGATGACCTCGTCGAGCCAGTCCTGGTCGCCCTTCTTGCCCGCCAACGCCGCCGGCAGGGTGATGTTCTCGAGGGCGTTGAGCGTCGGCACCAGGTTGAACGACTGGAACACGAAGCCGACCTGCTCCCGCCGTAGCACCGTCAGCTCCTTGTCCGACAGCGTCCCGAGCTCGACGCCGCCGAGCAGGATCCGGCCCGACGTGAGCGAGTCGAGCCCGGCCAGGCAGTGCATCAAGGTGGACTTGCCCGAGCCCGAAGGGCCCATGATGGCCGTGAACCGGCTGCCGGGGATGTCGACGGTCACGTCGTCGAGGGCATGGACCGCGGTCGGGCCCGACCCGTAGACCTTGCTCGCCGCTTCGGCCCGGGCCACGGTGGACGCGGGGGCCGACACGGTCGACGGGGATTGAGAACTCATGCACGGCACCCTATTGCTGGTTCGCTGCGGGCTGGGGGCCCTTCGCTCATGTGTCGGCTGCTCGCTGGCGGTCGCGACGCCGACGCTGGTTCGCTGCGGGCTGGGGGCCCTTCGCTCACGTGTCGGCTGCTCCCTGGCGGTCGCGACGCCGACCTTGCCGGGCAGGGCTGGCCTGGTGGGGGGCGTCGCCGGGCAACCGGCGCTTCGCGATATCGGGCCTCGGCCGGGCGCAGCAACTCTTGCGCCGCCGTGCTTGCCCCGGCCCGCTCGGCGGGCTCTGGGGTCAGCGGCCCGGTTGCGGGGTGACGCGCAGGTAGGGCCTCACCGCGGTCCAGCCGGCGGGGAACTTGGTCTTGGCGTCCTCGTCGCTGACGGCAGGGACGATGATCACGTCGTCACCGTCCTGCCAGTTGACCGGAGTGGCAACGCTGTAGTTGGCCGTCAACTGGAGCGAGTCGATGACCCGCAGGATCTCGTCGAAGTTCCGCCCGGTCGACGCCGGATAGGTGAGCGAGAGCTTCACCTTGTTGTCGGGGCCGACGATGAACACCGAACGGACCGTGGTCGTCTCGCTGGCGTTCGGGTGGATCATGTCGTAGAGGGTCGATACGGCACGATCGGCGTCGGCGATCATGGGGAAGTTCGGAGCGTAGCCCTGCGTCTCCTCGATGTCCTTGGCCCATCCGCTGTGGGCATCGAGCGGGTCGACCGACAGGCCGATGACCTTGACGCCGCGCTTGTCGAACTCGGGCTTGAGCTTGGCCGTGTAGCCCAGTTCGGTGGTGCACACGGGCGTGTAGTCCTTGGGGTGCGAGAACAGCACCGCCCAGCTGTCGCCCTTCCAGTCGTGGAAGTCGATCGTGCCTTCGGTGGTCTCGGCGGTGAAATTCGGGGCCTCGTCGCCCAGGCGCAGTGCCATCGGGAACTCCTTGGTGGTGCGGACCGGGAGAGTATAGGCATCTGCCCGCCGAAACCTGACACATCTAGTCGGGATTAACGACGGCGTCGGCGGCGGGCACCGGACGATGGGTCACGTCGGGCTCGAGGTACATGCGGGTGGCCTGGGGGACCTGGGCCCGCACCGCCCCTTCGATGGCGTCGACCACACCGGCCAGGCCCTGCATCGTGAGCTCGCGGTCGAAGTGGACCTTGGCTGCCACCAGGACGTCGTCGGGGCCGATGTGCTCGGTACGCAGGTTGATGAGCCGGACCACGGCGGGATGGGCTGCGATCGTCCGCTCGATGATGGCCTGGGCCTCGGGCGTCGCCGGTTCGCCGATGAGCAGGCTGCGCATCTCGATGGCCAGGATGATGGCGACCACCGCGAGCAGCACGCCGATGGCGAGCGTGCCGATGGCGTCCCACACAGGGTCCCCGGTGAGGTCGCTCAGGGCGACGGCGGCCAAGGCGAGCACCAGGCCGACCAGGGCGGCGAGGTCCTCGAGCAGGACGACGGGCAGTTCGGGGTTCTTCGACAGCCGGATGAAGCGCCACCACGAGCCGTCGCCCTTGAGGGGGCGGGCTTCGTGGATCGCCGTGCGGAAGGAGAAGATCTCCATGACGATGGCGGCGGCGAGGATGCCGATGGCCACCGCGACCGATTCGATCTCGTGGGGGTGCAGGAGCTTCTCGACCCCGTCCAACAGGGAGAAGACCGCGCCCACGGTGAAGAGGACGACGGCCACGACGAACGCCCAGAAGAACCGTTCCCGCCCGTAGCCGAACTGGCGCTCGACCGTCTCCTGTAGGCGGCCCCGCCGGTGGCCCAGCAACAACAGGCCCTGATTGCCGGCGTCAGCCACCGAGTGCACGCTCTCCGCCAACATCGACCCCGACCCGGTGATCAGGAAGCCGACGAACTTGCTGATGGCGATGCCGGTGTTGGCGAAGAAGGCCGCCACGATCGCCTTGGTGCCTCCCCCTGCAGCCATCGCCGGAGGCTAAACGAGCCGCGCCGCGCCGGGCGTCGCCGAGAACGGCCGCCGGGCCCTGGTCAGTAGTCGCCCTCCGAGACCGGGACGAAGCGGTTGACGCCGAAACCAGCCAGTGCGGCGGCGGTGGCGTCGTCGTGGTGCAGGCCGAGCAAGGCCTCGGTCACGGCCGCCACCACCGGCGCGGCCAGCAACGCCGCTGCGGCCACCGGCGGCACCGGGTAGGGGCCGAAGGTGTCGACGATGGTCAGGCCCCCGGGCAGCCCGCCGTAGCCGAGGATCGTGTTCGAGTCGATGGCGGCGGCGTCGATGGACCCGCTGACGAGCTGCGCCAGCGACTGCAGGTGGCCACCGGTGCAACGGGCCCGGCCCAGGAACCCGGGGCCCAGGCCGAGCGCCTCGACGCGCTGGTTGAGCGACAACCATCCCGTCAGGGAGGCCGGGTCGTTGTAGCCGAAGCGTGCTCCGGCCAGCTCGGCGAGCCCGGCGGCGCCGGCCCAGGGGCCGTCCGCCCCCACCACCAGCTCGGCGAAGTACACCGGTTCGCCCCGGTTCCTGGAGTCGGCCCACAGGGGTGCCGCACCCACGAGGACCACCGACGGTGCGTCCCCCGCCGCCAGCGCCTGGAACGAGGGCGAGCACAGGAAGCCCAGGTCGACGGTGCCTCCGGAGAACGGGTCTCCTACTCCCGGTGCCGGGCCCGACACCGAGGCGTCGAAGGTGAGCGTCGACGGCCTCCCCAGCACGGCGGCGACCCGCGTCGTCACCAGCTCGAAGAGCCCGAGCGGGAGCCCGGGGGCCAACCACGTGCACCATCGCAGCACGCGGGCACGGTACCGCCCCTCCGGCCGGCGCTCGACGGTAGCGACCAGCCGCCCGTCGGTGCTGGCCGCGCTGCGACCGCTCGCCTACGTTCTGGCCTCTGGACCAACCCGGCCCATCCCACGATCGACCGCCCCCGTTCGACGTCGACGCCGCCGTCGCACAGCTGGCGGCGATGGTGGCCCACGCGCCCGTGGGGTTCGGCGTCTTCGACCTCGACCAACGGGCGCTGTGCGTCAACCCCGCATTCGTCCGAATGGCCGGGCTCGGTACCGCTGACCATCGGGGCCGGCACCTGGCCGAGCTGGTGCCCTCGGCGGTGGCCACCTGCGCCGCTGCCTTCGCTGCCGTCGTCGCCACTGTGGCCCCGGTTGCCCTGAGGGACGGTGCCGCCGGCCTCGGGGGGACGGGACGGATCGACCTCTTCCCCGTCTCGGGAGGCCAGGGTGCGGTGGTGGCCGTCGGCGTGGTCATCGCCACCGCCGACGCCGTGCTCGCCGGCGCGGGCCTCGACGAAGCCGACCCGGCCCGGGCGTTGGCCCGCCGCGAGTTGCTGGCGTCGATGGGCACGGTGTTCGAGGGCGACCTGGACCCCGTCGCCCGGGCCCGGTACCTGGCCCGCACCGCGGTGCCGGTACTGGGCGACCACGCTCTGGTGTTCCTGCATGATCGGGCCGGCGACGTCCTCGAGGTCGTCGCCGCCGCCCACGTCGACGCCGGCCTCGACAGCGCCATGGGCGCGCTCGCCGGCCGTGCCGTGGACGCGCAGGGCCCCAGCGCGCCGGCCACTGCCTTTCGTCGGGGTACCACAACCGTGCGCCCCTTCCAGCAGGAGTACGCCTTGGCCCGGGCCCTGGCCGACGACGCGCCCGAGATCGCCGAGGCGCTGGCGTCGGGGACGAGCATGGCGGTGCCGTTGGAGAACGGGGGCCTGGCCATCGGCGTGCTGTACCTCGGACAGGGCCGCGACGACACGCCGTACGGGCCCGCCGACGTCGGCCTGGCCGAGGAGCTGGCCCGTCTGGGCGCGCCCGCCATCGCCAACGCGGTCCGCTACCAGCGCGAGGTCCGCACCGGCGAGGTCCTCCAGCGCAGCCTTCTCCCGCAAGCGATGGTCGAGGTCCCCGGCGTGTGGAGCGCGTCGCGCTATCTCCCCGGCACCGTCGGGCTACGGGTCGGCGGCGACTGGTTCGACATGGTCGACGGCGGACCGGCCGGCGTGCTGTTGGCCATCGGTGATGTCGCCGGGCACGGGATCGACGCCGCCGTATCGATGGGCCGCTTCCGGACGGTGCTGCAGTTCGCCGCCACCCAGACGACCGAACCGGCCGGCGTGCTGCAGCGCATCAACGAGTTCATGTCGGCTGCGTTCCGCTCGGAGATGGCGACGCTGTGCGTGGTCCGCTACCAACCGGCGACCGGTGTCGCCGTCGCCGCCAGCGCCGGCCACCTGCCCCCGGTGCTGATCGGGCCGGACGGCGAGGTCACGGTGACGAACGTGCCCCCCGGGCTCCCGCTCTGCGTCGACGCCGACGCCCGGTACCGCCAGTGGGACCTGCCGGTGGGGCCCGGCAGCGTCGTCGTCCTCTACACCGACGGGTTGGTCGAACGGCGGGGCGAGGTCCTCGACGACGGCCTTGCCCGCCTCGTGGCCGAGTCGGCCGGTCCTCCCGCCGCTCCCGGGGCGATCGTCGAGCGGGTCACGAACCGGTTGGTCCCCGCCGGCGGCGCCGACGACGACGTAGCCGTCCTGGTTGCCCGGTTCACGGTGGCGGGGCGGCGTCTCGCCCTCGTGTTCGCCGCCGATGCCTCGGGGCTGGTGGCCGTGCGCCGCGACGTCCGGGCCTGGCTTTCCTTCTGTGACGTCGACGTCCGCCGCGTCGACGACATCGTGCTGGCGGTCAGCGAGGCGGCTGCCAACGCCGTCGAGCACGCCTATCCCGGCCCGGCCAAGGGGCTCATTCGGGTCGACGGCGAGGTGGGCGAGGGCGGCGACCTCGTGGTCCGGGTGCGCGACGAGGGCCGGTGGAGCCCCCCTCGATCGACCCCCAATCGGGGTCGCGGGCTCGGGCTGATGCGAGCCCTGGTCGACGTCGTCGCCGTCGAGCGGTCCGAAGATGGGACCGAGGTGGAACTACGGGTGAGGGGTTGAGCCCGCTCCGATGCAGGAAGGGGCCATCCTGACGGCCGGGCCCTGCCCGTCGGGCTGGACCGGGCGCTCGCCCGGCCCGCCATCTCCCGGCGCCTGCCCCGGCAGGCAGGGTCACCATCATGGGCCCATGGGTATCGTGGCCCGGCAGTCCCGCTGTCGCCATTCTGAGGAGCACCGTTGGAGGACCACGTGCACGGCCCGATCGAGCTGGTGCTGCCGGCTGATACCCGCCTGGTCCGGGTGGCGCGCCTGGTGGCGAGCGGCATCGCCACCACCGCCGGGTTCGACGTCGACGAGGTCGAGGACCTCCGCATCGCCGTCGACGAGCTGTGCGCCGCCCTGATCGAGGGCGGCGACGGTGAGTCGATGCTGGTCGGGTTCGAGTTGCACGAGGCAGGGGTCTCGATCGTGGGGACGACGCCGGCCGGCGCCGGCGCGTTCGAGGACGAGCGCCTGGTGCTCTCGCACCAGATCCTCGACGTCGTCGTCGACGAGCACACGATCAGCGCCGATCATGGACAGATCAGCGTCCGGCTCCTGAAGCGCCGTCCACCGACGACCGCCGATGGCTGACAGCGCGGTCAGCTCCGGGCCTTCGGGCTCGGGCTCGCGGGCCCCCGCTCGTACCGACCGCGAGGAGGTGATGGCGCGTTTCGTCGCCTTCCGCCTCTCGGGAGACCGCGACCTCCGCAACCATCTGATCGAGGAGCACCGGTGGGTGGCGGTGCACTGCGCCCGCCGGTTCGCCAACCGGGGCGAACCACTCGACGACCTCATCCAGGTCGGCCAGCTCGGCCTGCTCAAGGCGGTGGGCCGATTCGACCCCGACGTGGGCGTGTCGTTCGCCAGCTACGCCATACCGACCGTGATGGGCGAGCTCCGGCGCCACTTCCGGGACACGACGTGGGCCATGAAGGTCCCTCGCCGTATCAAGGACCTCCATGTCGACCTGTCCGGCGCGGTCGAGTTCCTCTCGGCCGAGAACGGTCGTCCGCCCCGTCCCGACGAGCTCGCCGCCCACCTCGGCATCACCGTCGACGCCGTGCTCGAGGCGCTCGAGGCCGGCGCCGGCTATCGCAGCGCCTCGCTGGCCCCGCTGATGTCAGGCGACCGGGAGGGGACCCTCGAGGGTTCTGTGCTACGTCAGGACGACGTCAACCTCGAAGGTGCCGACGACCGCATGGTGGTGCGGGGGCTCCTCGACCGACTCCCCGAGCGGGAGCGCCAGATCGTCGAGCTGCGCTTCTTCGGCGGCCTCAGCCAGAGCCAGATAGCGGCCCGGGTGGGCGTGTCCCAGGTGCACGTGTCGAGGTTGTTGCGAGCGAGCCTCGCCACCCTCCAGCGGGCGCTGGCCCGACAGACCGGCGCCGCCGGGGCATCTGGCGACGACGACTGAGCGCGGATTGCGCCGTGGCCGGCCCGGTTGGGGCCGGTTCGGTGCCCCGGGCCGCAAGCCTGCGGACGACCATCACCGTCTGGTAGTCGGTCAGACGGGTAAGCAGTCAGGCGCATGGCTGTCACCGGTCGCTCGCCGTACCTGCCGCCCTCGCCGGCGGCTGAGGACGACGAAGCCGACGAAGCCACGTTCGGGTTGAGGGTCAACCTCCCCGACTCGCCCGGCGGCGGAGGCCTGTGCGGCATCTTCGCCACCGGGAGCCTCGACGCGTCAGCGGTGGGCGCATTCGAGAGAACTGTCCGCCGTGCCCTTCAGGCGGGCCCGGCGGAGGTCGACGTCGACCTGGGCCAGGTGCGCTTCATCGATTCGTCGGGGCTGCGTGCCCTGGTGGCTGGCCGCCGGGCCTGTCGGGCTGCCGGCGCCGCCTTCCGCCTGCTCAACCCGACGCCCCGGACCGTGCGCATCCTCGAGGTCACCGGGCTCGATTCTCTTTTCGCCTGACCTGTCCCGTCGGGTCATCGATGGGCCACGGGCCCAATCGCAGCCTCGGCCCGTCAATCACCCGTGACGGTTTCACTGCTGTCGGCGGCGGGCCGGACGAGGGCGACGAGCGCCGGTTGGGCGGCGACGAGGCGTGGTAGCGACGACGCCAGATCGGCGACCGTGCCGGCTGACAGCTTCTCGGCCGCCTCCATCGCCTCGTGGCCCATGGCCAGGTTGCCGGCCAGCGTCGACGACATGGCCCCGTAGAACAGCGAGAGCGCCCGCCCCGGCCAGTCGGTGGCCGCCCGGTCGATGACTTCGGTGAAGGCGGCGAGGCCACGGGCGTTGCCGGCGATGACGAGCTCCTCGCACAGCGACACGACCTCGTCCGCCCGGCCGAGCACCGATACGGCTCGGTCGAGCAGCCCGCCGTCGGCCAGGGCCAGCAGGGCCATACCCGAGCGGTGGGAGGCCTGGCGAGGGTCGACGAGGTCCTCCCGGGCGCCAGCCGCGGTGCGCAAAGCGACCCCGTCGTCCTCGACCGTCCGGGCCTGTTGCTCGAGGCTGGCGTCGAGGAAGTCGGCCAGGGCCCGGGCTTGGAGCATCGGTGCGTAGGCGTCGGCGAACCCGACGACCCGAGCGGCGGCCAGCACTTCGCGCTCATGGTCCGTGGCCCGCTCGTCGCCTGTTGCCAGGGCGACTTCGACCAGAGCCGCCTCGGTGGCGGCGGCCAACAGCTCGTCGCTGTGCCCGGCGGCGAAGCGGGCGGCGTCGGCCAGCGTCTCGGTCATGACCCATCGGGTCACGACATCGAGGTGGTCGGCATCGAGGGTGAGCCATTCCGGCAGGCCGTCATCGTCAGCCCTCCAGCCGTGGTCGAAATCGCTCGGGTGCCGCGCCCGGCACGTTCTTGCCGCGGCGCGCAGCCGGGCCCTCGGCTTCAACGGCGTGCCTGGTCCGTCGATCAGGGCGGTGGCCCGGCGCAGGTCGGCGGCAGCTTCGGCGGCCCCAGGACGGGCGAGGGCGCGCAGGACGGTCAGCTCCAGGCGCATGCCGGCCCGTGGCATCGCGGCAAGGGCGGCGTCCCAGGCCGCGTCGGCCCCACCGGTTCGGCCGACGCGGTCGTGGCACTGGTCCAGTTCGCCGAGAGCGACGGCCAGCCCGCTCAGGTACTCGGGACCGGGGACGACGACGGCAAGGAGAGCGGCTAGTCGTCCTTCGGCCGCGGCGAGGGCGTCGTCGGCGCCCGCCATGGGGGTCAGGCGCCGGTGAGCAGGTCGCGGGTGCCGGTCATGTCGAGCACGCGGGTGACCGCCGCGCTGGCTGGGGAGACCTGGAACGCGATGCCGGCGTTGACCAGCCGCTCGCGGCCCTGCAGCAGCGCCCTGAGACCCGACGAATCGATGAACGTCACCAGGCCGGCGTCGACGCTGACGGTGGTGACCCGCTGGGCGGCCAGCGAGGCGAGCACCTCGGTCAGGGCGCCGACCCCGTCGAGGTCGAGCTCGCCGTCGAGTCGCACAACCGCTTGGTCACCTTCGACCAAGGTCTTGATGTCGACGTGGGCCGGGCTGCTCATCGCGACGGACGATAGCGGCCGTTCGGGCCTGTCGCCGAGGCGAGCGCCAGCGAGCCCGGCGACGATGGGGCCCGCGGGCGCAGCCCCCGAGCATGAAACGGTCGAGCCCCAGCCGGCGTGGCCGGGGAACGCGACAAGAAGGCTTCAGCGGTCCGGCGGTACACCCTTGGCCGGTCGGCGGCCGCCCCCGTCGCCCACCGTCGGGCGCGGCGGGAAGAGACCGGCCTTGCTCAGTTGGCCGGCCATGGGGTGGCCGAGCCAGGTCTCGATCCACGACGGGATCTCGGCCAGCGCGGCCAGGTCGAGGCCGGTGACGATCCCGGCCCGGGCCAGGAGGTAGGCGAGGTCCTCGGTGGCGATGTTGCCGGTGGCCCCCGGCGCGAACGGGCATCCACCGATCCCACCGATGCTGGCGTCGAGTGCGTCGACACCGCCGAGCACGGCTGCCCATGCGTTCGCCAGCCCGGTGTTGCGGGTGTTGTGGAAATGCGCTCGGCGGGCCACGCCGGGAGCAGCATCGGACAGGGCCGCCAGGCGTTCGCTCACGTCGGTGGGCACCGCGACCCCGATGGTGTCGGCAATGGCGATCTCGACTGCGCCGGCCTCGGCGCAGCGCCGGGCCAGCGCCGCCACTCGCGGCAGCGGTACCTCGCCCTCGTAGGGGCACCCGAACGCGACCGACAGCGTGGCCGTGGGGCGGACGCCGGCGGCGTGAGCGGTGGCGGCGATGTCGGCGAACCGGGCCAGGGTGCCCTCGACGGAGGTGCCCTGGTTGTGCTCGGCGAAGCTGTCGGTGCAGGCCACCACGGCATTGACCTCGCGTACCCCCGCGGCCCGGGCCCGCTCGAAGCCTCGCCGATTGAGTACGAGGCCCACATAGGTGACGTCGTCGCGCCCGCTCAGGGCTGCCAGCACCGCTTCGGCGTCGGCCATCTGGGGCACGCGCTCGGGGTCGACGAACGAAGCCACCTCGATGCGGCGGACGCCGGCGGCTACCGCCCGGCCGACGAGCTCGACCTTGATGGCGGTGCTGACCACGACGGCTTCGGCCTGCAGCCCGTCGCGCGGCGACACCTCGACGACCTCCACCACCCTGGTGCCGGCGGCAATGCTCATGTCGTTCATTCTCGCTGCTGCCGCAGTCGGGTGTGGCGCCGCCCGGCCGCCCCTCGTACCAGGTCGACCCCGGCGGTCTGGCCCTCGGCGTGGAGCCGGGGGCGTCACCTCGGTCATGGGTCATACCTACCCGCATCGGGCCTGCTTGGGTTCGGGAGCCGACGGGGCGCCCGCCCGGTGGCGTGGTTTCCCCGGCCGCAGGGGCGGGCATCCTCCAGAGGGCTGCCCTACGGCAGCGACACCAAGGGGGTCCCCCGTGCTCGGCACACTGATCATCGTCCTGCTCTTCGTCGGAATCGTGGCGGGCTACCTGGCTCGGGCGATCGTCCCCGGGCCCGACCCGATGGGCCTGGGAGGAACGATCCTGCTCGGCATCGTCGGCTCCTTCGTCGGCGGGTTCCTGGGTTACGTCCTCTTCGGCCATGACCCCACCGAGGGGCCCATCCAGGGGTCCGACCTGTTCGGATCGGTCATCGGTGCCGTAGTCGCCCTGCTCGTCTACCGCCGGGCCAACCGCTACGGCGGGATGGGCCGCGGAGTAGGGCGCCGACGTGTGGGGCACGGGTTCGGCCGCGGCCGGATGGGCCGCCGCCGGGTCTGGTAGCGCGCCGCTTCTCCGTCGACCGGCCAGGACGGCGGGGTCTCGAGCCTCCGCCGTCCTGCGCCCGGGCGCCGTGAGCCCTCCGGCCGGGAGATGCATATGCTCATGGCCTGACGAGCGAGGGAACGAGGGGGATGGAAGCGGATTTCGAGCTCCTGCTCGACGAGGGCCGCCCCGGTGGCGCTCTGGTCGAGGCGGTGGCCCGCCACACGCCGGTCGTGGGCCGCAACCCGAGCGTGTGGCCGGGCCTCACCTTCTACCGGTTCGAATCACCCGAGGCGCCCCAGTGGGACGACGTCGTCTCCCTGGCCTTGTGCGTCGTGGTGCAGGGCCGCAAACGGGTGCGGGTCGCGGGCCAGGACTACTTCTACGACCCCTTCGACTACTTCGTGTTGAGCCGAGGGATGCGCTTCGAGGCCGAGATCCTCGAAGGCAGCCCGGGCCAACCGTTCCTGTCGCTCGTCCTGCAGGTCCCGCCCGAGGTCGTACAACGGGTCATCGCCGACATGCGCGAGCCCACGATGGCCCTTTTCCAGCGACCCTTGCCGGCGGCGCCGGCGGCTTACGTCGCAGCTGCCGACCGCAACTTCACCGACGCCCTGTTGCGCTTCCTCGTGGGGCTCGAGACCGAGAGCGACCGGCGCGTGCTGGCGCCCATCTACCTCCACGAGATGGTGTACCGGGTGATGCAGTCCGAGCAGTGCGCCCGCCTGGCCAACGCCGCGGTCAAGGAGTCCGAGAGCAACCCGATCACGGCCGCCATCAGCTACATGCGCGAGGACCTGTCCCGTCCGGTCACGGTGGCCGAGCTGGCCGAAGTGGTGGCGATGAGCCAGTCGGCCTTCGCCCACCTGTTCAAGTCGGTTGCCGGCGTGTCGCCGTACCAGTTCATCAAGCGGCTCCGCCTCGACCGGGCCCGGGCGATGCTGGTCGAGGAGGGCCGCAGCGTGAGCGAGACGGCCGCCGCCGTCGGCTATGCGAGCCTGTCCCACTTCATCAATGAGTTCAAACGACACTTCGGCGTGACCCCCGGTGGGTACGCATCGCTGCAGAGCGGCGTCGTACCCCTGTCGGTCAGTCGGGCCACGGGAGGTACCGGTTGATGAGTCAGACTTTCGTGATCGTTGGAGCGGGCCGCGCTGCGGCGGCAGCCGCGGTGACACTGCGAGAATCCGGCTTCGACGGTCGCCTGGTCATCATCGGCGACGAGGTCCACTTGCCCTACGAACGGCCGCCGCTGTCCAAGGAGCTGCTCGTCGGCGAGCGCACGCCCGAGAACATCGTGATCAAGGGCCAGGCCTGGTACGACGAGAACAAGGTCGAGATGATGCTGGGCCGTCAGGTTCTCAGCCTCGATCCCGAGGCCCACGAGCTGGTGCTCGACGGCGACGAGCGGCTGGCCTACGACAAGGTGCTGGTGGCCACCGGCGTACGGCCCCGGGTGTTGCCCTTCGCCCCGCCGGGGGAGCGAGTCTGCTACCTGCGCACGATCGATGACGCCAACCGCCTGCTCGGCGTCATCGGCTCGGGCGGCAAGCTCGTGATCATCGGCGGCGGTTTCATCGGTTGCGAGGTCGCGGCCTGCGCCCGCCGGGCCGGCCTCGAGGTGATCGTGCTCGAAGCCTTGGCCCAGCCCCTGGAGCGGGTCCTGGGCGGCGAGATCGGCAGCATCATCGCCGAGTTCCACCGCACCGAGGGCGTGGACGTCCGCACCGGTCAGGCCGTGACCGGCGTGACCGAACGGGCCGACGGCGTGACCGTCGAGACGACCGAGGGGCCGATCGAGGCGGCCGCGGTGGTGGTCGGGATCGGCACCGCCACCAACACCGAGTTCCTCGACGGCTCCGGCCTCGACGTCGACGGCGGCATCGTCGTCGACGACTGCTGTCGCACCTCGGTCGTCGATGTGTTCGCCGCCGGCGACGTGGCCAAGCACTGGCACCCGCTCTTCGGCCGGCACATGCGGGTCGAACACGACGACAATGCCTCGCGCCAGGGTGCGGCGGCGGCCAAGAACATGCTCGGGGAAGAGGTCGCCTTCGACGACTGTCATTGGTTCTGGTCCGACCAGTACGAGCACAGCATCCAGTCGCTGGGCGTTCTCGACGACTCCGACCAGACGGTCATGCGGGGAAGCCTCGAATCGGGCGAGTTCACGGTCTTCCACCTGAAGGAGGGCCGTCTCACCGGCGTCCTCTCGGTGAACCGTGGCCGTGACATCATGCGCTCGCGCAAGCTGCTGCAGGGCCAGGTCGACCTCGACGCCGCCGATCTCGCCAACGACGACGTCGACCTCCGCAAGCTGGCCAAGAAGGCCTGACCCCGTGCTCTACATGATCAACACCGAGATCGACTTCCCCTCCGACATGGACGCGGGCGCCAAGGCCGACCTCGTGGCCCGGGAGCAGGCGACATCGCTCGGCTACCAGCGCGACGGCAAGGTCAAAGGGATCTGGCGCGTCGTCGGCCGCTACGCCAACTTCACGTTGTACGACTGCGAGTCCAACGACGAGCTCCACCGGCTCCTCAGCGGCCTGCCCTTGTTCCCCTACATGGACATCCAGGTCGTGCCCCTGGCCCTGCACCCCTCGTCGCTCGAAGCCAACCCCGACAGCTAACACGAGGTGCACCCGTCGCGAGACGAGAGCGCCGCAGCGCCAGCGGAGGCGCGGTCGAGAGCGGCCTGTGAGGCCGGGGAACGCAGCTAGGAGGTCGCGCCGGGGTGGCCGGTGGCGGGGTGGCGCAGCTTCGCCAACGCCCGTCGCTCGATCTGGCGGATCCGCTCGCTGCAGAGGGGCATGAGCTCGGCGACCTCGTCAAGGGTGCGGGGCTCACCGCGGTCGAGCCCGAAGCGAAGGCTGAGGACCTGTTGCTCCCGGGGTTCCAGGTACGAGAGCAGACCGTCGATCTCGGCGCGCAGCAGCGTGGCCATCACCTCGCTCTCGACGTCGGTGCCGTCAGCGGCCAGGTCCTCCGGGCCGCTGGCGCCGGTCGGCGGCTCGCCTCCCTGGACATGCGCCAGCTTGGGGATGCGCTGGGTGGCCCGCACCTGCTCGAGGGTGAGGCCGGTCTCGGAGACCATCTCGTCATCGGTGGGGGGCCGGGCCAGCCGGGCCAATAGGGTGCCGTGGGCCGCGGCAATCAGCCGGCTCCGGTAACTGATGCCGGTCGGGATGTGGATCGTTGCCCGTGTGCCGTCGCGGCCCCGCTCGACGGCCTGGCGGATGGACCAGGTGGCATAGGTCGAGAACCTGAACCCCTTGCGGAAGTCGAAACCCTTGACCGCCTGGATGAGGCCGAGGTTCCCCTCCTGCACGAGGTCGGCCAGGTCGTCGCCGTTCCTGGCGTAGCGCTTGGCGATGGATACCACCACGCGCAGGTTCGCCCGCACGAACGCTTCGACGGCCTCGTCGCCGTCGGTGACCACCCGCTCCAGTTCGACGACCTCGACCGAGCGGGCCAAGCCGGCGAGCCGGCGACGGGCCTGTTCGCCGGCCTGCACCCGGGCGCCCAGCCGGGCCTCGTCGGCTGCCGTCAGGAGCGGATGGGCCCCGATGTCGTGGAGGTAGCGGCCCATGGTGCCGAGGCGAGAAGCGGAGCGGCCGGGCCGCGGCGTGACGACGGCAGTCATTGTCGGTCGGTGGTGGCGGTCCTGGCGCCGCGTGGTCGGCCGCCGAGTTCCCGCTCACTGCGGGAGCGCCAGCGGGTTCGGTCGGTCGGGTTCGTCAACCGGTCGCGGCCTCCCGATCGGCACCGCCGAGCTGACGGGACACCGCCTGCGTGCATTCGCGCATGGCCGCCACGAAGTCCGCGATCCGCTCGTTCGGAAGCCTGGCCTCGGGGACGGCCACCATGGCCGCGGCCCGCACGGCCCCGTTGGGGTCGACGATGGGCGCGGCGAGGCCGACCACGCCGGCGATGCCTTCTCCCAAGCTGATGCTGTAGCCCCGGTCGCGGATGGCGGCGAACTCGCGCCGGAGGCGGCGAGGGTCGACAATGGTCGCGGGGGTGAACGCCTCGAGTTCGGGCCCGGCCAGGACGGCGGCTTCGAGGGCGGCGTCGTTGGCGGCCATCAACTTGCCGACGCTCGACCCGTGCAGCGCCCGCACCTGGCCGAGCCCGATGGAGAACGAGACCCGCTGGCCGCCGGGAAGTCGGTCGGCGTAGACGACCTGGTCGCCCTCGCGGACGGCGAGGTACACGGTCTCGTCGAGGGTGTCACGCAGGCGCTCGAGGTGGGGCCGGGCGACCGAACGGACATCGATGGCATCGACGATCGACAACGCCAGCGACACCGCCCGGAACCCGAGTGAGTAGCGCTTGTCGCCGGCCAGGACTGCGCCGCCGGCCTCGGTCAAGGAGCGGAGGAGGTCGTGCGAGCTGCTCACCGGCAGATCGAGGTCGGCCGCAACCTGTGACAACGACCGACCTTCGGGGTGTGAGCCGAGATAGGTGAGGACGTCGAAGATCCGCTCGATCCGGACCGCGTTCACCTCCGGCCTCCTTGATCGCTCCCGGGGCAATTCGAGAATACGGAACAAGATTCGATACTGCGAAGACTAGGACTAGCCTCGGACCGACGTCAATCGGCGTCGGCAGCGATCTGCCCGACACCGCCCGCGAGCCCAGCGCAGACTGGACCGTCGCCACCCCGACACCGGGCCGGCGGTCGCCACGAGAAGCCGAGAGGGGCCAGGCATGAACGAGACCACCACCGAGGGGCTCACCGAGATCGAGGCGATGATCGTCGACGCCGTGGCCCAGTGGGTCGACCGCGAGGTCCAGCCCGTCGCCCGCGACCTCGAGCACGACAACACCTATCCCGAGAAGCTCGTCGAACAGATGAAGGAGATGGGTGTGTACGGGCTGTTGGTGCCCGAGGAGCACGGGGGCGCCGACGTCTCCACCCGGTGCTTCGCCCTGGTCACCGAAGAGCTGGCCCGAGGGTGGATGTCCCTCGCCGGTGCCATGGGCGGCCACTCGGTGGTGGTCACGCTGCTGCGCCGCTACGGCACGCCCGCCCAACAGGAGAGGTACCTGCCGGTCCTGGCCACCGGCGAGATGCGGGCCACCATGGCCCTGACCGAGCCCGGAGGCGGGTCCGACCTCCAGGCCATGCGGACGGTGGCCCGCGCCGACGGCGACGGCTACGTGATCAACGGCTCCAAGACCTGGATCAGCAGCGCCGAGCGGGCTGGCGTGTGCGCCCTGATGTGCAAGACCGACCCCGATGCCCAGCCCGCCCACCACGGGATCAGCCTGCTGCTGGTCGAAAAGGTGCCCGGTTACGAGGTCGGGAGGGCACTCCCCAAGCTCGGCTACAAGGGCCTCGAGAGCTGCGAGGTCTTCCTCAGCGACTGCCGGGTACCGGCCGACGCCCTTCTCGGCGGTGTCGAGGGCCAGGGCTGGAGGCAGATGATGCAAGGTCTCGAGGTCGGCCGGATCCAGGTCGCAGCCCGGGCCACCGGGGTCGCCCGGGCCGCCTTCGACGCCGCCTTCGCCTACGCCCAGGAGCGTGAGGCGTTCGGTGTGCCCATCTGGCAGCACCAGTCGGTCGGGAACCTGCTCGTCGGCATGGCCACCGAGATCACCGCCTCGCGCCGGTTGCTCACCTTCGCCGCCGACCAGCTCGACCGCAACGGCCACGCCAACCTGGAGGCGGGGATGGCCAAGCTGCACGCCTCGGAGATGTGCGCCAAGGTCACCCTCGACGCCATCCGGGTGCACGGTGGCATGGGCTACTCCCAGGAGTTCGACGTCGAGCGGTTCTACCGCGACGCCCCGCTCATGATCGTGGGCGAGGGTACCAACGAGATCCAACAGAACGTCGTGATGCGTGAGCTGATCCGCCGCCGCGGCCTGCCCTGTTAATGGTCTGCTGCGGGCGTCGCTTCGCTCCTGCCTCCGCAGACTGTCGCTGGCGGCCTGGCGGCCGCGACAGCG